>NZ_JBEOVB010000010.1:0-272896 GCF_040295245.1 Streptomyces sp. NPDC002884
TGCTTGTGGTCGGCGGCCTGGGTCGGGGGGGCCCGGCCGCAGCCCCCCCCGGCGCCACCCTCGGTGCTTCAGGGGCGCGGGGAACTGCGCGACCAGCCCCCACCGGGCCGGCAGCCGACGACGAATCCTTGAACCGGGCCGGTAGCCGACGACGAATCCTTGAACCGGGCCGGCAGCCGACGACGGACCCTTGAGAACCGCGCCCCCGGCGGAGCGGCTCAGCGACTCAGCGGCTCAGCGCCGCCAGCTCCTTCGCCGCCTCCGTGAGGTCCTTCGCGGTGTCGATGGCCCGCCAGTACGCGCCCTGCGGGAGCGGGAACCCGGCCAGCCGCCGCTCGCGGGCGAGGTGCGGGAACGTCGTCCGCTCGTGGTCCCCCCGCTCGGGGAGCAGCCCGGCGAACGCGGGGGAGAAGACGTACACGCCCGCGTTGATCTCGTACGTGGTGGGCGGCGCCTCGATGAAGTCCGTGATGTGGCCGAACCCGTCCGTCTGCACCGCACCCCACGGAATGCGCGGACGCGCCAGCGCGAGGGTCGCTATGGCGTCGCGCTCGGTGTGGAAGTCGGCCATCTCGCGCAGCGAGAAGCGGGTCCAGATGTCGCCGTTGGTGGCGTACCAGGGCCGGTCGGGGTGGGGCAGACGGGCGGCCGCGTACTTCAGGCCGCCGCCGCGGCCCAGGGGCTCGGTCTCCACGACGGTGGTGACCTCGAGGGGCAGGTCGGCCGACTTCAGCCAGTCCTGGAGGACCTCGGCGAGGTGGCCGCAGGAGACGACGACGTCGGTGACGCCCTCCTCGGCGAGCCAGCCGAGCTGGTGGCCGATGATCGGCGTCCCCGTGCCGGGGATCTCGACCATCGGCTTGGGCCGGTCGTCGGTGTACGGACGCAGCCGGGACCCCTGGCCACCGGCCAGGATGACGGCTTGCGTGGGGCGGGACACGGCGTGCGGATCGGTCATGCCCGCACTGTACGTGCCGCTTGTTCCGGGGCGTGCGGGTCCCCCGGTGGGAGGGGAACCGCACGCCCCGGTCGGTACGGGCCCGGCCTGGGGGCCCGGTGGCTCAGCCCCGGGCCGCCAGGACGCCCGAGGCGAAGGCCGTGTCGCACACCGGGCGGGAGTACGACTGGGCGCGCGAGGGGCCGTACGCGCGGACGGCGGCGCGGCCCAGGGCGCGGGCGATGGAGGAGCAGTGCCTCGCCAGCGACGGCTTGCCGTTCACGGCGGCCTGGAGGTGGGTCAGGGCGACGCCCGGATCCTTCTCCTGGAGCTCGGTCAGCAACTGGTCGCGCAGCACGTCCTGCGGGGCCTTGGCGGCCCGGTGCGAGGACTGTTGCGCGGCGGAGACGTCGGAGGCGGTGAGCACCGAATCCGAGGGGTTCCCCGACCAGTTGACCCGGGTGACCGCGAGGGTCCCGGAGAGCACCATGACGACGGGCAGGACGAGGGCGAGCGAGCGGCCGATCCGGCGGGCTGGGCCGCCCTGGCCGCGGCGCGTGCGCTGGGTGGTGGAGTGGTTCGCGGAGTGCTTCACGCGTGAGAGGGTAGCGTGCAGTAATGATTTGGCGACATTCAGTCACCCGGACGGGGGATGAAGCCGTGCTCCCTTTTGGGTAAGGGGTTGACGGTCCTCATCCGAGACGTCCGCTGTGCCGGGGTATTTCACGGGCACGGAACCGGGCACGGAACCGGGTGTGGTGCCGGGCACGGAACCGGGTGTGGTGCCGGGCACGGAGCCGGGCACGGGAAAGGGCCCCGCAGCAGGCTGCGGGGCCCTTTCCGTCAACCCGGGTGAAGCACCCGGGTTCACACCGGGTCTCAGTCGGAGAGGCGCGCGCCCGTCGACGTCGAGAAGACGTGGGTCTCGCCCGCGCGCGGGACGACGTGCAGCGTGCTGCCCTTCTCCGGGACGTCACGGCCGCCGACGCGGACCACGAGGTCCTTCGACTCGCTGCCGACCTTGGCGGTGCCGTAGACGAAGGCGTCGGAGCCGAGCTCCTCGACCACGTTGACGACGACCGCGAGGCCCGTGTCGGCGTCGGGGCCGGCCACGTCGAAGTGCTCGGGGCGGACACCGACGGTGACCGTCTTGTCGGTGGCGGCGGAGAGCGCGTCACGCTGGACCGGCACCACCGAGTTGCCGAACTTGACGCCGCCGTCGGCGATCGGGACCTCGACGAGGTTCATCGCCGGGGAGCCGATGAAGCCGGCCACGAAGAGGTTGGCGGGCCGGTCGTACATGTTGCGCGGGGTGTCGACCTGCTGGAGCAGACCGTCCTTGAGGACCGCCACACGGTCGCCCATGGTCAGGGCCTCGACCTGGTCGTGGGTGACGTAGACGGTGGTGATGCCGAGGCGGCGCTGGAGCGAGGCGATCTGCGTACGCGTCGAGACGCGGAGCTTGGCGTCCAGGTTGGACAGCGGCTCGTCCATGAGGAAGACCTGCGGCTCACGGACGATGGCGCGGCCCATCGCGACACGCTGGCGCTGACCACCCGAGAGGGCCTTCGGCTTGCGGTCCAGGTACTCGGTGAGGTCGAGGATCTTCGCGGCCTCTTCGACCTTCTGCCGGATCTCCGCCTTGTTGACGCCGGCGATCTTGAGCGCGAAGCCCATGTTGTCGGCGACCGACATGTGCGGGTAGAGGGCGTAGTTCTGGAACACCATGGCGATGTCCCGGTCCTTGGGCGGCAGGTGCGTGACGTCGCGGTCGCCGATGCGGATCGCACCGCCGTTGACGTCCTCGAGCCCCGCGAGCATGCGGAGCGAGGTGGACTTGCCGCAGCCGGACGGGCCGACCAGGACGAGGAACTCGCCGTCCGCGATGTCGATCTCGAGAGCGTCGACGGCGGGCTTGGTGGAACCCGGGTAGACCCGGGTCGCCTTGTCGAACGTGACAGTGGCCATGGTGAAAGGCCCCCTTCTACCGGCAGGAACGTGCCGGACGATCCGTTGTAGGAAGGTGGTTGGTGTAGTCCACATGAGCGAACTGGGTCAGGACGGTACCTGGCGTTTCCCGGTCTGTCAGTACCCGCAGGCATGTGAACTTCGCGGAAACTCTTGGAAGGGGCCGGGGTGCCCGCCGGTCGGAGCCGCGCGAACCGTGGAAGTCCGTGGCTCGGGGAAAGCGGGTCTGTGTACAGTGGAGCCGCCTTCGCGCGTGTGTGGTTGCGCGCGGTGCCTCCTTAGCTCAGATGGCCAGAGCAGCTCACTTGTAATGAGCAGGTCGTCGGTTCGAATCCGACAGGGGGCTCCATGAAAAGCCCAGGTCAGCTCTTGTGCGGCCTGGGCTTTCCGCTGCCCGCGGCCGGTGTTTCGCCGATACTGGGCCGGGTGAGACGGCTCAGCGGGGTTTCCGGCGCCCGGCGGGCGGTGTGGGCGTACGTCCGCAGCGCGCCCGGCACATATGTGTGGCTGGCGGTCCTGTTCGTCACGACGGTGGCTCTGCACCACATGCCACCGGAGTTCGAACAGGAGTTCCTGCGGCAGCGGTCCACCAACATCCACGAGCTGTCCCGGCACCCGGTGCGGGTGCTGGTGGCGAGCGCGATGTGGATCGACGGCGGGTACTGGCTGCCGTACGCGGCGCTGTACTCCGTCTTCCACGCCCAGGCCGAGCGCTGGCTGGGGACCGCGCGGTGGCTGGCGGTGTGCGTGGCCGCCCATGTGCTGGCGACGCTGATCAGCGAGGGCGCGCTGGCGAAGGCGATCCGGGACGGGCTCGCGCCGCAGTCCGCGGTCAACACCCTCGACGTCGGGGTGAGTTACGCGCTGTCGGGCGTGGTGGCGGTGCTCGTCTACCGGATCCGCCCACCCTGGCGGTACGGGTATCTCGCGGCCGTGCTCGTCTTCTACGGCTTCCCGCTGACCGCCGGACCGACCTTCACCGACTTCGGCCACTTCGTCTCCTTCCTCGTCGGGCTGGCGTGTTATCCGCTGGTCAGAGGGCGCGAAAGAGTACGAAATCCGAAGGAGACAGCGCCCGTGCCGCCGGGTTAACGTCCGGCCATGAGCAGCTCGGCAAGCGGTGTCGTGAACGGCGTCGTCAATGGCGGCATCTCCTTCTGGTACGCGGACGACGGCCTTCCGGCGGTGCGGGAGCCGCTCGCGGGCGACGCCTCTGCCGATGTCGTGATCGTCGGCGGCGGGTACACGGGGCTGTGGACCGCGTACTACCTGAAGAAGGCGGCGCCCTCCCTGCGGATCACCGTCCTGGAGCAGAGGTTCTGCGGATACGGCGCCTCGGGGCGCAACGGCGGCTGGCTGTACAACGGCATCGCGGGCCGGGACAGATACGCGAAGCTGCATGGACACGAGGCCGCCGTGCGGCTCCAGCGGGCGATGAACGACACCGTCGACGAGGTCGTCCGGGCGGTGGCGGAGGAGGGCTTCGACGCCGGAGTCCACCGGGGCGGGGTCCTGGAGGTGGCCCGGACCCCCGCGCAACTGGCGCGGCTGAAGGCCTTCCACGCGCACGAGCTGTCGTACGGGGAGCAGGACCGTGAGCTGTACGGCGCCCGGGAGACGGCCGAGCGGGTGCGGGTGGCGGGCGCCGTCGGGTCGAGCTGGACCCCGCACGGCGCGCGGGTGCACCCGGTGAAGCTGGTCAAGGGGCTCGCGGCGGCCGTGGAGGCGCTGGGAGTGGAGGTCCGTGAGTCGACCCCGGTGACGGAGATCCTCCCGGGGCGGGCGGTGACGCCGTACGGGACCGTGCGGGCGCCGTACGTGCTGCGCTGCACGGAGGGGTTCACGGCCGCGCTGAAGGGCGAGCGGCGGACCTGGCTGCCCATGAACTCCTCGATGATCGCCACCGAACCGCTCACCGACGAGCAGTGGGCGGCGGTCGGCTGGTCGGGGCGGGAGGCGCTCGGCGACATGGCGCATGCCTACATGTACGCCCAGCGCACGGCGGACGGCCGGATCGCGCTCGGCGGGCGCGGGGTGCCCTACCGCTTCGGCTCGCGCACCGACAACGACGGACGCACACAGCTCGAGACGGCCGCGGCGCTGCGCGAGATCCTGGTCGGGTTCTTCCCGGCGCTGGCCGGGGTGCGGGTCGAGCACGCCTGGTCAGGGGTGCTGGGCGTGCCGCGCGACTGGTGCGCGACGGTGACGCTGGACCGGACCACGGGCATCGGCTGGGCGGGCGGTTACGTCGGCTCCGGCGTGGCCACCGCGAACCTGGCCGCACGGACCCTGCGGGACCTGGTACGGCTCGACTCCGGGCAGGACGGCCGCACCGACCTCACCGACCTCCCCTGGGTCGGCCACAAGGTGCGCAGGTGGGAACCCGAGCCGCTGCGCTGGCTGGGGGTGCAGGGCATGTACGCGACCTACCGGGCGGCGGACCGGCGGGAGACGGAGCGCCACGCGGCGGGGTCCTCACGACTGGCGCGGCTCGCGGACCGGGTCGCGGGACGCCACTGACGTACGCGCTGACGCGGCTGAGGTACGGGCAGGCGCCACTGCTGTACGGCTGCTGTACGGGCCGTCGTGCGGTCGGGGGTGGGGCTGCGGTTCAGCGGATCGGGACCGGGGTCGGGACCGGGGTCGGGACCGGGATCGGGGTCTGGGTGTGGATCGGGGTCCGGGCGGTCAGCCCACCGACTCCGGTACGGCCGCTCCCGCCGGGGCGTGTCTCGGGGGTCCCGTGGTGACCATCAGGCCCGCCACCAGGCCGGCCAGCAGCATGATCCCGGCGGCCCACCAGATGGCCACCGTGTAGCCGTGCACGGTGCCCTCCGCCGCGACCTGCGCCCGGTGTGCGGGGCCGCCGGTCAGATGGGCCGAGATGTAGGCGGTGCTGCTGGTGGTGGCGATCGTGTTGAGCAGCGCGGTGCCGATGGAGCCGCCCACCTGCTGTGAGGTGTTGACGGTGGCGGAGGTGACGCCCGCGTCCTGTGGCGCGACCCCGGCGGTGGCCGTGGAGAAGACCGGCATGAAGGTCAGGCCCATGCCGAGTCCCATCAGGAGCAGCGCGGGCAGGATCTCGCTGGCGTAGGAGGAGTCCACCGTCATCTGGGTCAGGATCACCATGCCGCCCGAGGCGAGGAGCATGCCGGGAACCATCAGCATGCGCGGCGGCACGCGGTTCATCAGCCGGGCGGAGATCTGGGTGGAGCCGATGATGATCGCCAGGGTGAGCGGGAGGAAGGCGAGGCCCGTCTTCAGGGGGGAGTAGCCGAGGATGACCTGGAGGTAGTAGGTCATGAACAGGAACAGGCCGAACATCCCGATGACGGCCAGGCCCATGGTCAGGAAGCAGCCCGCGCGGTTGCGGTCCTTGAGGATGTGCAGGGGCAGCAGCGGCACCCGCGCCTTCGTCTGCCACCACACGAACACCGTGAGCAGGACGATCCCGCCCGCGAAGAGCCCCAGCACCAGGGGGTCGGTCCAGCCGCGCGGCTCGGCCTCGCTGAAGCCGTAGACGATCGCGACCAGGCCGCCGCAGCCCAGCACCGCGCCGGGCACGTCGAGGCGGACGTCCGCGTGGCCGGGGCGGTCGTGGAGCAGTACGAGGGCGCCGAAGACGGCGACGACGGCGATGGGCACGTTGACGTACAGGCACCAGCGCCAGTCGAGGTACTCGGTGAGCAGGCCGCCGACGATGAAGCCGATCGCGGCGCCGCTGCCGGCGAGGGCGCCGTAGATGCCGAAGGCCTTGCCGCGCTCCTTGGGGTCGGTGAACGTCGTCGTCAGGAGGCTGAGCGCGGAAGGGGCGAGCAGGGCGGCAAAGGCGCCCTGCAGGGCGCGGGCGCCGAACAGCATGCCCGAGCCGGTCGCCGCCCCGCCGAGCGCGGAGGCGACGGCGAAGCCGATCAGCCCGATGACGAACGTGCGTTTGCGGCCCACCAGGTCGGCGATGCGGCCGCCGAGCAGCAGCAGGCCGCCGAAGGCCAGGGTGTAGGCGGTGATCACCCATTGACGGTCGCCGTCGGAGATGCCCAGGTCCTGCTGTGCGGAGGGCAGGGCGATGTTCACGATCGTCGCGTCCAGGACGACCATGAGCTGGGCGAGGGCGATGATCACCAGGCCCCACCAGCGGCGGGGATCCGGGGCGGTGTCGGCGGAGGATTCACCTGTCCGGGTGACACTCATTACGACAGAACACCATGAACCGGCATCTATCGCATCCCTGGGCCGGTTGCGGTACCGGTTGCGTACGGGTTGCCGAAGCGGTGGTCGTGGGTCGTTCACGGCACCAGGACGACTTTCCCGACCGTTCCGCGGGTCTCCAGCGCCCGGTGCGCGGCGGCGGCCTCGGCGAGCGGGAACGTCTGCACCGCCGGGGTCAGCCGGCCGGCGGCCGCCTCGGCGAGGGCGCGCAGCTCCAGGGCCCGCAGGCCGCCCGCCTTCTCGATCATCACGGGCCCCAGGACCGACCGGGAGACCCCCTCGACGAAGTAGCCCTTCCCGTCGCGGATGCCTTCGGCGGACCAGCCGAAGACGAGGTGCCTGCCCGCCGGTCCCAGGAGGGCGACGGCCGCCCGGGCGACATCGCCGCCCACCCCGTCGAAGACGACGTCGGCGGTCCGGCCGCCCAGGTGGGCCCGGACCTTGGCGGGCCAGGCGGTGTCCGTGTAGTCGACGGCGAGGTCGGCGCCGTTGGCCGCGACCCGGGCCACCTTCCGCGGGCCGCCGGCCAGTCCGACGACCGTCGCGCCCGCGTTCCCGGCGTACTGCACGAGGAGCGTGCCGATGCCGCCCGCGGCCGCGGTGACCACGGCGACGGACCCGGGCCCGAGCTCGGCGAACTGGAGGATCCCCAGCGCGGTACGGCCCGTGCCGATCATGGCGACGGCCTGGGCGGGGTCCAGGTTCGGCGGGATCTCGTGCACACGGTCGACGTCGGTGACGGCCCGTTCGGCGTACCCGCCGGGCGCGAAGCCGAGATGGGCGACGACGCGTCGGCCGAGCCAGCTGTCGGGGGTGCCCTCGCCGAGCGCCTCGACGACGCCGGCGACCTCCCGGCCGGGGACGGTGGGGAGGGCCGTCGGCGCGGGTGCGGGACCCCGGAGGCCCTCACGCAGGGCGGTGTCCAGGAGGTGGACGCCCGCGGCCTCGACGAGGAGACGGACCTGGCCGGGGCCGGGTACCGGGTCGGCGACTTCCTCGTAACGGAGGTTCTCGGCGGGACCGAAGGCGTGGAGGCGGATGGCGTGCATGGGTTCCCCCTGGGGCGGTGGGCGATGGGCGATGGGTGGCGAGGGGTGAGAGGCGAGGGGTGAGGGGTGGGCGATGGGTGGCGGGTGGCGGGCGGGTCGGTGAGGGGTGCGTCGGTGATGGGTGGCGGGTCGGGGACGGGCTGTTCGTCCGGATGCTCCCGCCCTGCTCCCGCCCTGCTCCCGCTCTGCTCCCACCTTTCAACCTGAACCTTGCTCGAGGTCAAGGGCGTTCCGGCTGCCGGAGGGCGGACAGGGGATTGTCAGTGGTGGGGTGCAGCATGGGGACATGGCGAGGACAGCGACCGGGAGAACCGGCAGCACCGGCGACAGGGCCGGCGGCAGGAGCAGTGCGGCGGTGAAAGGCGCGCGGCGCCCGGAGGTGCGGCTGCCGCCGCTGGAGCCGTACGGGGGCGGGGAACTGGAGCCCGACGGGGACTACGACGGCGTGGAACTGCGCGAGCTGGACCTCGCCGGGCAGGACGGCGGGGGCGCCCGCTTCATGGACTGCGCCCTGACGGGCTGTGCGCTGGACGAGACGCGGTTGCGCCACACCCGCTTCCTCGACTCGGTCCTCACCGGTATCCGGGGCGTCGGCACCGACCTGGCGGAGGCGACCCTGCGCGATGTCGAGCTGCTCGACGCCCGGCTGGGCGGCACCCAGTTGTACGGCGCCGTCCTGGAACGGGTCGTGATCCGCGGCGGCAAGATCGACTACCTGAACCTGCGCCAGGCGCGGCTGCGGGACGTGGTCTTCGAGTCGTGTGTCCTGGTGGAGCCGGACTTCGGCGGCGCCCGCCTGGAGCGGGTCGAGTTCGTCGACTGCACCCTGAAGTCCGCCGACTTCACCGCGGCGACCCTGGCGGACGTGGACCTGCGCGGAGCGGTGGAACTCGGCCTCGCGGGCGGCGTGGACCGGCTGTCCGGCGCGGTGATCTCCGCGGCCCAACTGCTGGATCTGGCACCTGTGCTGGCGGCGGAACTGGGCCTCAGGGTCGAGGGCTGAGGAAGGGGTGAGGAGGGCCGGGGCGGGGGGCGGGGCGGGGCGCAAGGCCCCCCGAGGGGCTACTTCACTCGTGGGAAGCGGGACTGGAGGGTCCAGATCGCCGGGTTCTCGGCCAGGTCCTCGTGCAGGTCGGTCAGGTCGGCGAGGAGGTCGTGGAGGAAGTCGCGGGCCTCGCGGCGGAGTTCGGCGTGGGAGAAGGTGAGCGGGGGCTCCTCCGCCCGCATCCAGTCGGCCGCGATGTCCACCCAGCCGAAGCGGCGCTCGAACAGCATGCGGTCGGTGGACTCGGTGAAGTCCAGTTCCGCGTACTGCGGGCGGGAGGCGCGGGAGCCCGCCGGGTCCTGGTCGATCAGTTCCACGATGTCGCACAGCGCCCACGCGAAGTCCAGTACCGGCACCCATCCCCAGGCTGTGGACACCTCGCGGTCCGCCTTGGTGTCGGCGAGGTAGACGTCACCGCAGAACAGGTCGTGACGGAGGCTGTGGACGTCCGCGCGCCGGTAGTCCTTCTGCGGCGGGTCCGGGAAGCGGTTGGAGAGGGCGTAGCCGATGTCGAGCACGTAGGCGATGGTGTCACGACCCCGCGCGGGGGCCGGTCGGCCCCATAGGATCACTGACATGTCCCGATCCGTACGCCTTGTCCCGGCGGTGGCCGCCGCTGCGCTCGTGCTCACCTTGACCGCGTGCGACGACGAGGGGGCGCCGGACACCTCGGGCGCCCAGGCCCGGGACGCCTCGGGCGCCCAGGGCGTCGGTGACCCGTACTTCCCGAAGGCGGGCAACGGCGGCTACGACGTCTCCCACTACGGCCTCACCCTCGCCTACACCCCCGAAGGCAACCGGCTCACCGGCACGGCCGTCGTCACCGCCCGTGCGACCGAGGACCTCGCCGCCTTCGACCTGGATCTGGCGGGCATGAAGGTCGAGGAGGTGACCGTCGGGGGCGACCCGGCCGGGTTCCGCAGGGACGGCCAGGAACTCGTCGTCCGGCCGTCCGACGCCCTGTCCGAGGGGGAGACCTTCGAGGTCCGGGTCCGCTACTCCGGCAGCCCGCGGACGATCACCGATCCGGACGGGTCGAACGAGGGCTGGCTGCGCACCGCGGACGGAGCGCTCGCCCTCGGTGAACCGACCGGGTCCATGGCCTGGTTCCCGGGCAACCACCACCCCTCCGACAAGGCGTCGTACGACATCGCCGTCACCGTCCCGAAGGGCCTGACGGCCGTCTCCAACGGTGAGCTGCGCAGCGCGACGGCGGCGGCGGACGGCCGTACGACCTTCAGCTGGCACACCGCCGAGCCGATGGCGAGCTATGTGGCGACCGTCGCGATCGGCCGCTACACCGTCACCCGCTCCACCGTCCCTCGTCCCACCGACACCGACACCGACACCGACACCGACACCGACACCGATACCGGGTCCGGCACCGGGTCCGTGGCGAAGGGCGGGCTGCCGGTGTACATCGCCGTGGACCCGTCCCAGGTGACCGCGAGCCGCAAGGTGCTCGCCCGGCTTCCCGAGGTCATGGAATGGGCGGAGAACAACTTCGGCCCCTACCCGTTCTCCTCCGCCGGCGCGATCGTCGACCGCCCCGAGGACGTCGAGTACGCCCTGGAGACCCAGAACCGTCCCGTCTACCCCGGCGCCCCCGACACCGCGACCCTCGTCCACGAGACCGCCCACCAGTGGTTCGGCGACTCCGTCACGCCGGAGAGCTGGCAGGACATGTGGCTCAACGAGGGCCTGGCGACCTACGCCGAGTGGCTGTGGACGGAGGACGAGGACGGTGCTACGGCGGAGGAGACGTTCACGGAGCTGTACGACCACGGCGAGGACGAGTACGAGGACCTGTGGGCGTTCCCGCCCGCGAAGCCGACGAGCGCGGCACACATCTCCGACTCCCCCGTCTACCAGCGCGGCGCGATGGTGATCCACCGCATCCGCCAGACCGTCGGCGACGACGCCTTCTACGACATCGTGCAGGGCTGGGCCGCCGCCCACCGTCACGGCAGCGTCGGCACCGACGACTTCACCGCGTACGTGGAGGAGCAGGCGCCGGACGAGGACTTCGACGAGATCTGGGCGGACTGGCTGTACGGAGAGGGCAAGCCCGCCCGCCCGTGAGCCGGCCCGCCCGTAGGCCGTCACCGCGCTCGGCCGCAAGCCCGTGAGCCGCCACGCGCACGCCCGTGAGCCGGCAAGCCCAGCCGCCCGTGAGCCGCCAAGTTCGCCTGCCCTCCGCCCGCCGTCACGCACGCCCGCCGTCAGGCACGCCCGCCGTCAGGCACGCCCGCCGTCACGCACGCCCGCCGTCAGGCACGCCCGCCGTCACGCACGCCCGTGAGCCGTCAGGCGGTCACGGGCGGCGGGGGCCGCTCTCCGCCTCCGCCTCCCAGGCGTCGAGCAGCCGGGCGAGGCCGGGCGGCCACACCGGCTCCGCCTCCCCCGCCTCCCCCGCCTCCCCCACGAGCTCCTCGCGCGTCCACCAGCGCCAGCCGAGGATGCCGTCGGAGGCATGGGAGGCCGCGAGGTCGGGCCCGCCGGGTTCGCGGCGCGGGCCGGAGCAGACGTAGATCTGCTCGTGCTGGCTGACGAGGACGCCCATGCGGGTGAAGTCGTGTTCCCAGGTGCACAGCAGGGGCCCCGGCTCCAGGTCCGCCCACCCGGTCTCCTCGCGCAGTTCCCGCAGCGCCCCCGCACGCGGCGACTCGCCCTCCTCCAGCCCGCCGCCGGGCAGCGCCCAGTGCGTGCCGACGTCCGGATACTCGTACCGGAAGAGGAGGACGGCGCCCTGCGGATCGACGACGGCGACCCGGGCCGCACGGCGGGACCTGCGCAGCGGCTTGCGCAGCACGGCGCAGGGCCGGCCGAGTCGGAGGTCGGGCCGGTGCCCGATGACCTGGTACCCGAGGGCGGTCCAGAAGGCGAGCCCCTTGGGATTGGCGTCGAGTACGGCGAGTCGCAGGGCGTCGCGGCCGGCCGCCCGGAAGCGGTCCTCGACCTGCTGGACGATCCGCCTTCCGTGGCCCTGCCCCTGCACGGCCGCGTCCACCATCAGCAATCCGACCCATGGATCGGGATCGGCCGGGTCGGGATGCCGGTCGAGCGTGACCACGACCCCGGTCAGCCGCCCCTGACTGCGGGCGAGGAGCACCTCCACGCCCTCGTGCGCCAGCTCCTGCGCGAGCGCCGCCGCCACCTGCTCCGGCCGGATGTCGTCCGGGTCCGGGAAGTCACCGCTGAGAGCGTGGAACGCGTGCTGGGAGGCGTAGAGCGCGGTGAGTTCGGTGAGCAGGGGCGCGGGGATGTCGTGGTCGGCGGTGAGGGGGAGCGGGCTGAGAAGCATGGGAAGCACGCTAGCCGGGCGCCTCCGGACTCACGCGGCCCCGCCGGATGTCACCTGCGCGGTCCCGACGGCGTCTTCATGCCGGGCAAGCCGGGCAGGCCGGACGGGCCGGGGAAGCCGCGGAGCCCCCGGCCGGGTGGCCGGGGGCTCCGAAGAGGCGTGCGCGTGGGCGCGGGACTCAGACGCTGACGCCGAAGTCCTGGGCGATGCCCACGAGGCCCGAGGCATAGCCCTGGCCGACCGCGCGGAACTTCCACTCCGCGCCGTTGCGGTAGAGCTCGCCGAAGACCATGGCCGTCTCGGTGGCCGCGTCCTCCGAGAGGTCGTAGCGGGCGATCTCGGCGCCGCCGGCCTGGTTGACGATGCGGATGTAGGCGTTGCGGACCTGGCCGAAGTTCTGCGAGCGGTTCTCCGCGTCGTAGATCGAGACCGGGAAGACGATCTTGTCGATGTCGGCCGGGAGACCGGCCAGGTTGACGTTGATCGCCTCGTCGTCGCCCTGGCCCTCGCCGGTGCGGTTGTCGCCGGTGTGGACGATGGTCTGGTCCGGCGTCTGCTTGTTGTTGAAGAAGACGAAGTGACCGTCGGAGTAGACCTTGCCCTGGAGGTTGACCGCGATCGCCGAGGCGTCGAGGTCGAAGTCCGTGCCGGTGGTGGTGCGGACGTCCCAGCCGAGGCCCACAGTGACGGCGGTCAGGCCCGGAGCCTCCTTGGTGAGCGAGACGTTGCCACCCTTGGACAGGCTTACAGCCATGGTTGGGAGTCCTTCCCTCGTTGCGTACGGCTTCGTACGGGGCTTCGTACGGGCACGAAGCTACAGCTATCCCTATGAACGCAGCGAAGGGTGCTCAAGGTTCCCCGCCACTCCGCGTTTCTTTACTTTCTTTGCCAAGACGTCCCTCGACGGGTTCCGGGGACCGGGGATATTCGCGTGACGTGGGGGCGCCGGGAGCGGGAACATGGTCGGCATGTCTGGTCCCTATGTCGTCCGCGGCTCCGTCTCGCTTCCCGAGGCCGAGCTCATGTGGCGTTTCTCGCGGTCTTCGGGGCCGGGCGGGCAGCACGTCAACACCAGTGACTCGCAGGTGGAGCTCCGCTTCGACCTCGCGCGCACCGAGGCACTGCCCGAGGTGTGGAAGGCGCGGGCGCTCGAGCGGCTGGCCGGTCGGCTGGTCGACGGCGTCGTCACCGTGCGCGCCTCCGAGCACCGCTCCCAGTGGCGCAACCGCGAGACCGCCGCCGTACGCCTTGCCACCCTCCTCGCCGAGGCCACCGCCCCGCCGCCCAAGCCGCGCCGGCCGACCCGGATCCCGCGCGGGATCAACGAGCGCCGGCTGCGGGAGAAGAAGCAGCGCTCGCAGACGAAGCGGGGCCGGGACGGGCGGGACTGGGGCTGACCGGGCGGGACTGCTCCTGACTGGTACTGATCGAATTTCCCGGCACCTTGCGTGCGCGTGTCACATCTCGGGTGCGCCGTCCGTCAGCTACAAGACAGTCAATCGCGAGCAGGGATGTGACGAACGATGGCAACAGGCGACGACGACTTCCTCGCCGAGCGCTTCGAGGCGCACCGCAGCCGCCTGCGTGCCGTCGCGCACCGCATGCTCGGGTCCGCCACCGAGGCCGACGACGCCGTGCAGGAGGCGTGGGTACGGCTCAGCCGGAGCGGTGGCGGCAGCGCGGGCAGGGAGATCGACAACCTGGCGGGCTGGCTGACGACCGTCGTCGGCCGGGTCTGCCTGGACATGCTGCGCTCGCGCCGCTCCCGTGCGGAGGAGCCGCTGGAGCACTGGACGCCGACCTCGTCGGCCGCGTCGTCCGAGGTGGCCGATCCGGCGCAGGACGCGCTGCTCGCCGACTCCGTGGGCGTGGCGCTCCTCGTCGTCCTGGACACCCTCACCCCCGGCGAACGGCTGGCGTTCGTGCTGCACGACCTGTTCGGCGTGCCCTACGAGGAGGTCGCGAGCATCGTCGACCGGACCCCGGAAGCCGCCCGGCAGCTCGCCAGCCGGGCCCGGCGCCGGGTGCGGGGCGCCCAGGAGCCGGACGTCGATCTCGCCCGGCAGCGCAAGGTCGTCGACGCCTTCCTGGCCGCCGCCCGGGACGGGGACTTCGACGGGCTGCTCGCCGTGCTGGACCCGGACGTCGTGGCCCGCTCCGAGGCCGGCGTGGTCACGGGCGCGGCGGCGGTCGCGTCGGGCGCGTCCAGCTTCGCCTTCGTCGGGGCCGTGGCCCGGCCCGCCCTCATCGACGGCGCGACCGGACTGGCGGTGCTGTTCGACGACCGGGTGGAGCGGACGATCAGCTTCACGTTCGTACGCGGTGGCCGGATCGCCGTGATCGACGTCGTGGCCGACCTCGGCCGCATCTCCGAACTGGACGTGGCCCTGCTGTAGTTGTCGAGACGGGACGGGAAGTCTTGCGCCGGGGCCGGAGGCGGGCTCCTGGGCCGGACGGACGGGCTCCTGGGTCGGATGGACGGGCGCCGGGGCCGGACGGGCGGGCTCCTGGGCCGGACGGACGGGCGCCGGGGCCGGACGGGCGGGCTCCTGGGTCGGATGGACGGGCGCCGGGGCCGGGGGTGGTGGTCAGTCCAGTGAGAGGACGCCGACCGTCTCCCCCTCGCTGGTCTCCCCGTTCTTCCGGAAGCCGAGCTTGAGATAGAAGTCCTCGGGGCCGTTCGCGCCCTCGTGCCAGGTCACGTACATCTCCTCGGCGCCCCGGCGGCGCAGTTCGGCGGCGACGGAGTCCACGGCGAACCGGCCGTATCCGCGGCCCTGTTCGCCGGCGGCGATGTTCAGCCGCCACAGTCCGGAGCGGACCGGGCCGCCGTCGCCGCGCCCGTTCCAGTCGATGTCGAGGAAGGCCATCAGAAAGCCGACGGGCCGGTCGCCGTCCATGATCAGGCGCGGCCAGGCGACGCCCGGGGGATGGACGTAGGCCTCCGCGAGCGACTGCATCACCGCAGAGACCGCGAACTCCTGGTCGGGGCGGACCCGAATGCCGGTCGCGGCTTCGAAGTTCGAGGGGGTCAGTTTCTCGAGTCGGGGCTCTGAAGTCGTCATGCGGGCACCCTAGGAGGCCGCTCGCCGGGCGGGCCACGGCATTTCCGCCGTCACCCCAAGTGCCGGTAACGGCCCCGGAAGTACAGCAGCGGACCGTCGCTCGCGCTCGGCGTCGACGCGGTGAGCACGCGTCCGATCACCAGGGTGTGGTCGCCGGCCGTGACCCGCTGCTCGGTGCGGCACTCCAGGGTCGCCAGGGAGCCGCCGAGCAGGAGCGCGCCGGCGACCTCGCCGCGGGCGCACGGGAGGTCCTCGAAGAGCAGCCGGTCGCTGATGCGGCCCTTCATGGCGAAGCGGCCGGCGATGTGCCGCTGGCTCTCGGACAGCACCGACACCGCCCACAGCGGCTGCTCGTCGAGCAGGTCGTCCATGCGGGAGCCCGTGCGCAGAGAGACCAGAACCAGTGGGGGGTCCAGGGAGACCGACATGAACGCCGTCGCGGTCATGCCGACGTCCTCGCCGTCCGGCGCCCCGGGGTCGTCCGGGTCGAGGGACGGTTCCCGGGCGGTCACCAGGACCACGCCGTCGGCGAGCCGGGACATGGCGGCGCGGAACTCGTCGTTGCTCACTCCCTCAGCATGCCTGGAGAGGGTGTCGGACACGGTCTTGAGCGCAGCAGGCTCGAGTACGTCTGGGGGCATGTCCGAAACGCTAGTGTCCGCCCGGTGCGCGCCGCATCGGACCTCCGCCCGAGTAGGGTCGTAGGACCGTGGACCGATTCCTGCCGGCTCCGATCCGGTGCCGGTCCGGGCCTGTTCGTGTCTGTCCGTGTTCAGGAAACACACAGGAAAACGCGGAAACTCTACTCAAATGTTCATCTTCACCTGTGACTTGAGTCACAAGAAGCATTAATTGTTGACCCTGTGTACCGAGTGGGCAGCGCGCTGTGATTCAGTGGCGGAGGCGTCACAAGGAGACACACACCGACAACACAGCACCAGAAACGACGTTACGCCGAAGACAACCCTTGATTCGCTGCGAAGTCTCGGGGGGAGGGCGAAACACATGGAGACCGAGTCGGAGCCTTACGTCCGCCTTGCGTCCCTGCGACAGCTGCACCAGGTCATGGCCGACATGAACACGGCCCGCAGTCTGGCCGACACCTTGCAGACCGTCGCCGACGGCGTGGTCACGGCACTCGGGTACGAGCTGGCGTGCGTCAATCTCGTGCGCCCCGACGGCGATCTCGTGGTCGCCGCCTTCGCCGGCAATCCGGCCGCAGAGGCCCTCATCACCGGCCGGGTCGGCTCGCGCGACTCCTGGGACCGGCGCCTCGCCATGGGGGAGACCTGGGGCGACCTGATCTTCATACCCCACACCGAGGGCTGGGTCCTCGACGACGACGACGTTCCCCAGTGGTACACCGACGGACCCGCACCCCGCTTCGAGGACGAGTGGCATCCCTCGGACCGTCTCTTCGCCCCCATGTACATGCCCGCAGCGCCCGGCAGCGGGGGCACCTGCGGTGAGCTGATAGGCGTCCTGTCCGTGGACCGGCCGCGCAACGGCCGCCGGCCCGGCGCGTGGGGGCGCGAAGCCCTCCAGATGTACGCCTTCCAGGCCGCCATCGCCGTGAGCAACGCGCGTCTACGTGCGAATATGCAGCGGGCACTGGTCCGGCTCGAACGCGAGCAGCAGGCCCTGCGCGCCAGTGAGGAAAGCTTCCGGCAGGCCTTCGAGTACGCCCCCTCCGGCATGGCGATAGCCGAGATGGGCGGCGACCAGCACGGGCGGATACTCCGGACCAACGACGCCCTGTGCCGCCTGCTGGGCCGCCCCGCCTCCGCGATGCGCCGCTACTCGTTCTCCGACCTCGTCCACCCCGAGGACATAGGCACCCTGCTCCGCACCTCCGCCGAAGGTGGACGCGCCGAACTCCGCCTCGGCCGCCGGGACGGCACCTACGTCTGGGTCAGCCTCCGCAACTCCGTCGTCGCCGACGCGGCCGACGGGCCCCGCTTCCTCCTCACCCACGTCGAGGACATAGAGGACCGCAAGCGCCGCGAGCTCCAGCTCGCCCACCGCGCCTCGCACGACTCCCTCACCGGACTGCCGAACTCCGCCGAACTGCGCTCGCGCCTCTCCGCCCGGCTCTGTCAGCGCCCCCTGTCCACCCACCCCGCCGCCGTCGACGCCATGGACACGGCCTACGGCCACGCCGCCTTCGACGCCAACGGGCACGGCTTCGACTACCGGCCCGGCGGCACCGAGTCCTTCGACGGCTACGACCACCATGTGCACACCGCCGCCCCCGAGGAGGGGCACGACGACGGCACCAAGGGGCTCGCGGTCCTCTTCTGCGACCTCGACGGCTTCAAGTCGATCAACGACCGGTTCGGCCACAACGCCGGCGACGCGGTCCTCATCGAGGTCGCCCGCCGGCTCTCCCGCCAGGTCCGCGACGGCGACACGGTCGCCCGGCTCGGCGGCGACGAGTTCGTGATCCTCGCCGACGGCCTCGGCCGTGCCGACGCGGCCGACCTGGCCGTACGGCTGCGCAACGAGATCATCCAGCCGATCCGCGCCGAGGGCCGGGCCGTGCGGGTGGGCGCGAGCTTCGGTATCGGCTGGGCACATTGCGGGATGACCGCGGACGAAGTGCTGAAGTCCGCCGACGAACGCATGTACGTCGAGAAACGATCTCGTCCCAAACAGCACCGGCGTGCGGGATGATCACCAGGTCAGCGAGCTGATGCGATCAGAGTCACCTGTTTGGGCCATCCGGAGCGGGTAGGCTCGCCAGTCTGACCGCACCATCGCATCCGACCCGCACTTGCTGAGGAGTACCAAGGGATGACGTCCGGCAACAACGGCGCGAGTACGCCCGAGGACGACGACCCGTTCGGCTACCTCTACGCCGACGGCCAGGCCAACGGCGCGCAGCCGCCCTCCGGCGGTGGCTACGGCTACCCCAACTCGGTCAGCAGAGTGCGCGCGGTCGGCGAGCGCAAGTACGGTCAGCAGCAGACCGCGCAGTACGGCCAGCAGCCGACGGTGCCTCAGCAGCAGGGCGGGTACGGCCAGCCGAACGCGCACTACGCGGCGCCCGAGAGCTTCCCCGGCGGCGCCGGGCCCTCCACCGGCCGGCAGGCCGCGCAGGGCGGCGGCCGTGGCCGCGGACCCAACACCAAGGGCCTGTTGATCGGCGCGGTCGCGGTCGTCGCCGCGGTCGTGATCGGCATCGCGGTGGCCATGGCGAACGGCGACGACGGCTCCGACGACAACAAGGCGAGCGACCAGGTCTCCGCCTCGGCCTCCGCCTCCACGGACCCCTCGCCCAGCAAGTCGGCCGACGACGACGCTGACGAGGCCGAGCTGCCGACGGTCGACGCGAAGGCGCTGAACCTCGGTGGCAGCGCCGCCCTGGCCTCGGACGTCGAGGGCGCGCAGGCGGACGGCGGGGTCTATGTCGGCAACCTCAACCAGGTCGGCAACTCCGTCACCTGGACGGTCAACGGCATTCCTTCGGACGGTACGTACACCGTGTTCGCGCACTACAGCGCGGCCGGTGAAGACCAGTCGATGACGCTCACCGTCAACGGCAAGACGTTCGGCAGCAAGTTCAACCTGGGTAACTTCGCCCATGCCAAGGACGGCGACTTCGCCAAGGGCTGGACGAAGACCTACTCCTGGCCCACATTGACCAAGGGCACCAACACGATCTCCGTCTCCTGCCAGGACGGCGACAAGTGCAACGTCCTGCTGGACCAGCTGTACCTGAAGGCCGGTCAGGTCAAGAACTGACCGGCCGCCGCCCTTCAGGCCGGGTTCAGGCCGCGGTGGCCTCCGAGGTCACCGTGATCCGGCCGAGCAGCTCCTCGTAGGCGGCGCGGTCGAACTCGCCCGCCGCCGGGGCCGCCACGGTCGCCGCCGACAGGGCCACCGCGCGGGACAGGCGGTCCGGCCAGGGGAGGCGTTCCACCAGGCCGGACAACAGGCCCGCGACCGCCGAGTCGCCCGCGCCGGCCGGATTGCCGTGGACGCGACGCGGTGGGGCGGCGCGCCAGCGGCCCTCCGGGGTGACCGCGAGAAAGCCTTCGACGCCCAGCGAGGCCACGACGGCATGCGCGCCGCGTCTGCGGGCGTCCCGGGTTGCCTGCAACGGCTCGTGCGAGCCGGTGAGTTCGGCCAGTTCGACGGCGTTCGGCTTGACGATGTCCGGGCGGGCGGCGACCCCGCGGCGCAACGGCTCTCCGCTCGTGTCCAGCAGTACGGGGACGCCGGCCGCCCGTGCGCGCCGCACCAGGACCGCGTACGCGCCCACCGGCACCCCCGGCGGGAGGCTGCCGCACAGGGCCACCGCGTCGGCGCCGACGAGCAGTTCCTCGTACGCCTCCTGGAAGGCGGACCACTCGGGCGGCGCGATCACCGGGCCGGGTTCGTTCAGTTGGGTCGTGTCACCGGTGCGGGCGTCGACGACGGCGACCGTGCGGCGGGTGGACCCGGCGACCGGCACGAGCGCGTCCACGATCCCGGTCGTGGCGGTGAGGCGTTCCTGTACGACGCGGCCGGTGGGGCCGCCCACGAAACCGGTCACCGTCACCTCGTGACCGAGGGCGGCCAGCACCCGGGCGACGTTCAGCCCCTTGCCGCCGGGCCGTTCCCGCACGTCGGTGACCCGGTGCGAGGCGTGCGGCCGCAGCGCGGGCACGCGATACGTGAGGTCGAGAGCGGTGTTCAGGGTGACGGTGAGGATCACCTGGCCCGACCTCCCCCTGATGGCATGCCCGCATGAACGGTTCCGGAACTTTTCCGGTCTCCACAGGCCTGATCATGCCAAACAGACGGCGACCGGCCCAGTGCGCGGGTCGGCCACCGTCCCTGTGCGGGGGTACGTTTCAGGCCAGTTGGGGATCCACCACCCAATTCCCCTTGCGCATCACGCCCTTGAGCTCGAAGTTCTCGTCCAGCAGGACCAGGTCGGCGTCCTTGCCCGGTTCCAGCGAGCCCACCGTGTCGTCGATGCCCAGCAGCCGGGCCGGGTTGGCGGACAGCGCGGCGACCACGTCCTCGACGGACAGCCGGTCGATC
Source organism: Streptomyces sp. NPDC002884 (assembly GCF_040295245.1). Classification (NCBI taxonomy): domain Bacteria; kingdom Bacillati; phylum Actinomycetota; class Actinomycetes; order Kitasatosporales; family Streptomycetaceae; genus Streptomyces; species Streptomyces sp. NPDC002884. Next base: position 20,609 of record NZ_JBEOVB010000010.1, read on the forward strand.
GTCACCGCCCGCTGGAAGGCACGGTCCTGGGTGAGGGTGGAGCCCGCGATCGAGCCGCCCTCCACCAGCCGGGCCACGCCCTCGCTGACCTCGACCTCCAGCGGGCCGAGCAGATAACGGCCGTCGCCGATGCCGGCCGCGTCCATCGCGTCGGTGATGAACGCCACCCGGCCCGGACCGGCGTGACGGAACGCCAGCTCCAGTGCGGCCGGGTGCAGGTGCGTGCCGTCGTTGATGAGCTCGACCGTCACCCGCTCGTCCTCCAGGAGCGCGGCGATCGGGCCGGGGGCGCGGTGGCCGAGCGGCGGCATCGCGTTGAAGAGGTGCGTGGCGACGGTGGCTCCGGCCTCGATGGCCTGAACCGTCTGCTCGTACGTCGCGTCCGTGTGTCCGACGGCGGCGATCACGCCGTGCTCGGCGAGCAGCCGTACGGAGTCCAGGCCGCCGGGGAGTTCCGTCGCGAGGGTGACCATGCTCGCCCGGCCGCGCGCCGCGTCGATCAGCTTGCGCACCTCCGCCGGGTCGGGGTCGCGCAGCAGTTCCTCGGAGTGCGCGCCCTTGCGGCACGGCGAGATGAAGGGGCCCTCGAAGTGGATGCCGGCCAGGTCGCCCTGCTCGGCCAGCTCGCTCAGCAGGCCGGCCTGACGGACCAGGAAGTCCATGTCGTCGGTGACGGTCGAGGCGACGAGGGTGGTGGTGCCGTGCAGCCGGTGGGTGTGGATGGCCTTCTGGACGTCCTCGGCCGTGCCGGAGAAGGAGGCGCCGCCGCCGCCGTGGTTGTGCAGGTCGACGAAGCCGGGAACCAGCCAGTGGCCCGTCACGTCGATCACCGTCGCGGTTCCCCGCGGGCTCCCGAACGGGGGCTCGTGCGGGGCTTCGGCGGCGATCTTCGTGCCGTCGACGATGACACGGCCGTCGGGGACCGTGCCCGTGGGCAGGACCACCCTGGCGCCCGCGAGTACCTGCCGCCGGGCGCCGGTTGCGGGCTGCGGGTGCGTGGTGGCTTTTCGCGCAGTTCCCCGCGCCCCTAGGGGGGTGGCCATCAGGGTGATACCTCCATACCGTCGGTTGTGTTGAGGAGATCCCAGGCCAGTAGGCCCGCGCCCAGGCAGCCCGCGCTGTCGCCCAGGGCCGCCGGGACGATCTCCGGCAGTTTCTGGAAGGTCACCCGTCGGCGGACCGCGTCCCTCAGTGGTGTGAACAAGGTTTCCCCCGCCTCCGCGAGGCCGCCACCGATGACGAGCGTGCGGGGGTCCAGCAGGGTGAGGGCGGTGACCAGGCCGTCGGCGAGCGCGTCCACGGCCGTCTGCCAGATCCGGACGGCGTTCGGGTCGCCGGACATGACGGCCTTCGCGCAGTCCGCGGCGTCCGCCTCCGGTTCTCCGCAGGCCGCCGCCCAGGCCTCGCTGACCGCCGCCGCCGACGCGAAGCGCTCCAGACAGCCGTGCTGACCGCACGGACACGGGATTCCGCCGGGCCGTACGACGATGTGGCCGATCTCGCCCGCGAAGCCGTGGGCGCCCGCCTCGACCCGGCCGTCGACGCCGATCGCGCCGGCGATGCCGGTGCCCAGCGCCACGAACAGGAACCGGTCCGCGCCCCGGCCCGCACCGATCCGGCCCTCGGCGAGGCCGCCGGTGCGCACGTCGTGCCCGAGGGCGACGGGGGCGTCGAGGCGGTCGGCGAGCAGCGCGCGCAGGGGTACGTCCCGCCAGCCCAGGTTGGCCGCGTAGGCGGCGAGGCCGTTCGCCTCGTCGACGATGCCGGGCACGGCGACGCCCGCCGCGGCCGCGGGTTCGCCGAACTGCCGGACGCCGTGTCCGCGCAGCTCGGCGGCGAAGTCGAGGATGCCGGCGACGACCGCGTCGGGTCCGCGCTCACGGCCGGTGGGCCGGCGGGCCCGGTGCAGCAGTGCGCCGTCCGCGCCGACCAGGGCGGCCTTCATCCCGGTGCCGCCCACGTCCAGGGCGATGACATGTCTCACGGAGACAGTGTGGACCGAGGACCCGCAAGAGGTCTAGTCCACTCGCGGCTCTTGGGGGTACCGTGCCGCCCCGGAGGCCCGAAAGAGGTCTAGTCCACAAGGGTGGTGTAGACCTTAATCCGGATAACGGTCCATTGGTATGATCAATCAGTTGGGAGCATCACGGTGCAGCGGCGGGCACGGAAGTCAGGAACGATCACGGGAGCGGTCGCGGGGGTGTCCGCCCTCGGCATGGCTGCGGTCCTCACCGGCTGCGGACTGTCCGGAGACTCCGACGACGTCACGCTGAGACTCGTCGCCGCCGACTACGGCGACAGCAGCGCCAACAGCTCCAAGAAGTACTGGGACAAGCTCGTCGAGGCGTACGAGAAGGACCACCCCGGCGTCACCGTCGACGTGAGCGTCTACTCCTGGAACGACGTGGACGCCAAGGTCAAGGCGATGGTCGACGCGGGCGATGCCCCCGACATGGCCCAGATAGGCGCCTACGCCGACTACGCGGCCGCCGACCGGCTCTACAAGGTGAGCGATGTGCTCTCCATCCCCGTCGAGGCCGACTTCGTGTCCCAGCTCGCCAACGCGGGCGAGGTGCGCGGGGTGGAGTACGGCATGCCGTTCGCCTCCTCCACGCGGCTGCTCTTCTACAACAAGACCCTCTTCGCGAAGGCCGGCCTGACCCCGCCGACCACCTGGGCCGAGCTCGCCGAGGACGCGAAGGCGCTCAAGGACGAGGGCGTGAAGTACCCGTACGCGCTGCCCCTCGGCTCCGAGGAGGCGCAGGCCGAGACCCTCCAGTGGCTGCTCAGCGGCGGGGGCGGCTACACCCAGACCGTCAGCGCCTACAGCATCGACTCCACCGAGAACGTGGAGACCTTCGACTGGCTGAAGGACGACCTGGTCGGCAAGGGCCTCACCGGACCGGTCGCGCCGGACAAGCTGAACCGGGCCGCCGCGTTCACCGCGTTCGCCGCCGGCGACGTGGGCATGCTCAACGGGCACCCCTCGCTGATGAAGGCGGCCGAGAGTAAGGGCGTGAAGTTCGGCATGGTGCCGATGCCCGGCGTCGCCGGCCCGACGAAGGTCTCCATGGGCGTCGCCGACTGGATGACCGCCTTCAAGCAGAACGGGCACGCCGAGCAGGTCGGCGACTTCCTCGACTACGTCTACAGCGAGAAGAACGTGCTGGACTTCTCCCGCGAGTACGACCTGCTGCCGGTCACCAACTCGGCCTCCCAGGTCATGGGCGCGGCCGAGGAGGACGCCGACCTCAAGCCGTTCCTCGACCAGCTCGCGCTCTCCGAGACCTACCCCGTCGGACGGACCTCCTGGGCGAAGGTCAGCGCGGAGATCAAGAAGCGGATCGGCCAGGCCGTGACCGCGAACGGCGACCCGGCCGGCGTCCTGGGCCAGCTCCAGACCACGGCCGCGACGCTGGACGCCGACTCCGACGGCTGAGCCGGGCCCGCGAGACGCGCCGGACAGCCGGCGGGCACGAGCCGGACCGGGCCGCGCCGCGGGATCGGGCTGCCGGGCCGGGCTGCGCGGCTGCCGGGCCGGGCCGCTGAGCCGCTGTCGGTGCCGGGCGCTACCGTGCGGACATGGAGCGGCGAGCGGAAGCGGACGAGCTGGGGGCGGGGGAGCGGGACATCCTCGCCCTGGAGCGGCGCGGGTTCTCCGGCCCCGGCGCGAAGGAACGGGCGATACGCGAGGAACTGGGCCTGTCCCCGGTCCGCTACTACCAGCTCCTCAACGCCCTCCTGGACGACCCGCGCGCCCTGGCCCACGACCCGGTCACGGTGAACAGACTGCGCAGGGTGCGGGAGGCGAGGCGGGGGGAGCGCCAGTAGCGGGCCCGCGTTGGTTATCGTCGCCGTATGGGCACCCACGAGACGCACTCCACGGAACCCGACCCCCTTCCTCTCCCCGTTCCGGTCACCCCGGCGGGCCGCGCCGCACTCGACGCGATCGTCGGCCGGCCCTCCACCACCCTCGTCGCGCTCGACTTCGACGGCACCCTCGCGCCGATCGTCGAGAACCCGGAGGACGCCCGGGCGCACCCCGACGCCGTCCCCGCGCTCACGGCCCTCGCGCCGAAGGTCGCCGCCGTGGCCGTCATCACGGGGCGGCCCGCCGAGGTCGCCGTACGGCACGGCGGGTTCGCCGGGGCCGAAGGACTGGAGCACCTCTCCGTCCTCGGCCACTACGGCGCCGAACGCTGGGACGCCCGCACCGGCACCCTGAGCGCCCCCGCCCCGCACCCGGGAGTGGCCGCCGTCCGCGCCGAACTGCCGCGGGTACTGGCCGCCGCCGGGGACCGGCCGGGTGTCTCGGTCGAGGAGAAGGGCGGCCGGGCCGTCGCCGTCCACACCCGCCGCGCCGACGACCCCAGGGCCGCCTTCGAGGCCCTGCGGGGTCCGCTCACCGAGCTGGCCACCCGGCACGGCCTGATCGTCGAACCCGGCCGGATGGTCCTCGAGCTGCGCCCGCCGGGCATGGACAAGGGCGTCGCCCTGCTGGAGCACGTCCGCGAGACCGGCGCGCGGTCCGTCCTCTACGCCGGTGACGACCTCGGCGACCTGCCCGCGTTCGCCGCCGTGGAGAAGCTGCGCTCGGACGGCTTCCCCGGACTGCTGGTGTGCAGCGGCAGCACGGAGGTCGGCGAACTGGCCGAACGCGCGGACCTCGTCGTCGACGGCCCCGCCGGCGTCGTACGGCTGTTGCGGGAGCTGGCCGCTCAGTTCGGCTGAATCTCCCGCAGGGCGTTGAGCTGGTCCAGGAACCACTGGGCCGGGGGAAGCGCGGTCGCCGCCGCGGACAGCCGCTTCGTGCGCTCGGCCCGCTCCTCCGGCTTCATGGTCAGCCCCTCGTGCAGGGCGCGGGCGGTCTCCAGGACGTCGTACGGGTTGACCGTGATCGCGTCCTCGCGCAGCTCCCAGTAGGCCCCCGCCTCCCGGGACAGGACCAGCGCGCAGCCCTCGTCGGAGACGACCGGGACCTCCTTGGCGACCAGGTTCATGCCGTCGCGGATCGGGTTCACCAGGGCCACGTCGGCCAGCCGGTAGGCGGCGAGGGAGCGGGCGAAGTCGTCCTTGAGGTTCAGCAGGACCGGGGTCCAGCCGGGTGTGCCGTACCGGGCGTTGATCTCCTCGGCCAGGCGTTGCACCTCGGCCGTGTAGTCGCGGTAGACGGCGAGGTCCTGGCGGGACGGGTAGGCGAAGGCCACGTGGACGACCCGTTCGAGCCACTCCGGGTGGTCGTCGAGCAGCTGCCGGTAGGCCAGGAGCCCGCGCACGATGTTCTTGGACAGCTCGGTGCGGTCGACGCGGACGATCGCCTTGCGGCCCTCGCCGATCTCCTCGCGGAGGGCGGCCAGGCGCTCGTCGACGTCCGGCTCGTGCGAGCGGGCGCGCAGGAAGTCGGCGTCCGCGCCGAGGCCGTGGACGCCGATCCGCGTCTTGCCCGGGCCGTCGGCGAACTCCGTACAGCACGCGGTGAACGCGTCCGCCCAGCGACGGGTGAGGAAGCCCAGGCGGTCCGCGCCGAGCATCCCGTGCAGCAGCTGCTCGCGGATGTCCCCCGGCAGCAGCGCGAAGTAGTCCACGGGCGCCCACGGCGTGTGCGAGAAGTGGGCGATGCGCAGGTCGGGGCGGAGCTCGCGGAGCATCCCGGGGACCAGACACAGGTGGTAGTCCTGGACGAGGACCGCCGCGCCGTCCGCCGCCTCCTCCGCCAGCGCCTCCGCGAACGCCCGGTTGTAGGTCTCGTACGACGCCCACTGGCGGCGGAACTCCGCGTCGAAGGCGGGCTCCAGCGGTGTCTGGTAGAGCAGGTGGTGGATGAACCACAGCACGGAGTTGGCGATGCCGTTGTACGCGTCGGCGTGCACGTCGGCCGGAACGGCCAGCATGCGCACGCCCTCCTCGCCGACCCCGCGCAGGACCGCCTCCCGGTCGCCGTCGGAGAGCGCCGAGCACACCCAGAGGGCGCCCGTGTCGGGCCCGATGGCCGACAGGCCGGAGACCAGCCCGCCGCCGCCGCGTTTCGCGTGCAGCGAGCCGTCCTCGCGCACCTCGTAGGAGACCGGGCCGCGGTTGGACGCGACCAGCACCTCGGCGGCCCGGGCGGCAGTGTCGTGCGTGGAAGCCATACGCCCAACCTAGCCCGGTCGGGAAACGCTCAAACGTACGGTCGCGCTGTGTGGACGGGCCGTGTCCGGCCGTGTCGCCGCTGCCGGCGGCATGCCGTATACGGCCCGTCCGACGCTCACGCGACCTTGCGGGTCGCGTACTCCGCGATCTCCGCCATCGGCGGCCGTTCCTCGGTGTCCACGGAGTACGTGCGCGGCTCGAAGCCGTCCGCGCTCCGTTCGAACTGGGTGAGGGACGGGCGGACCAGGTGCCCGCGGGCCAGCCGGAGCTGGGCGGTGCGGTAGATGGCCGCCGCCATCCGGCCCAGCGCCTGACCGTCCTGGTGCCGGTGCTTGCGCACGCCGATGTCGACCTGGGCCAGGGCGTCGAGCCCCACCAGGTGCAGGGCGTCCACCAGCATGCCCAGCTCCACGCCGTAACCGACGGGGAACGGCAGCTGCTCCAGCAGAGCGCGGCGGGCCGCGTACTCCCCGCCGAGCGGCTGCACGAACCCGGCCAGCTGCGGCCAGTGCATGTTGAGCAGCGGGCGGGCCATCAGCTCGGTGACCCTCCCGCCCTGGCCGGCCGCGCCGCCCAGCGGACGGTCGTACATGCCCTTGACCAGATCCACCCCGGGGTCGGTGAGCAACGGGCCCACGATCCCCGAGACGAAGTCGGAGGAGAACTCCCTCAGATCGGCGTCGATGAAACAGACGATGTCCCCGGTGGTGACCAGCAGCGAGCGCCACAGGACCTCGCCCTTGCCGGGCACGGCCGGCAGGCGCGGCAGGATGTCGTCCCGGTGGACGACCCGTGCGCCGGCCGCCGCGGCGACCTCGGAGGTGCGGTCGGTGGATCCCGAGTCGACGACCACGATCTCGTCGACGAGCGGGACCTGGTGCATGAGGTCGTGACGGATGATCGCGACGATGTCGCCGACCGTCTCCTCCTCGTTCAGCGCGGGCAGGACGACGGACACCGACTGGTTCGTGGCGCGCTTCGCCGCCAGGATCCGGTGCAGCGGACGATCGGTCACGGACCAGGAGCGGGTGGCCAGCCAGCGCTCAGTTTCTGGAAGCACAGTCTGCGGCTCCTCACTGTCGTGATCACACCGGGTGCACAGAAGGTGACCGTGTGATCCATCTCGCGGTTCGGACGACTATCTCAACTGTCCTGGCCTTCGGTTACAGTCTTGAACAACGCGGATGACCATCGCATGTCCGAGGTCGCCCCCGTCCACAACTTCATACCGCTCATCCAGAGGGGCAGAGGGATACGGCCCGATGAAGCCCCGGCAACCCTCCAGCCGGTCTCGTGACGATCACTGACACATGTGGTGATCGCTCCGCGAGGCTCCCGGCTCGGGAAGGTGCCAAATCCGTCTCACGGCGAGATGCGTCGTGAGGAAGATGAGGAGAAAGGGCCTCGCCTCACATGGCTGCGCAGACTGTTGCAAGCACCACGGGTGCAAGCACCACCGACTCTACGACGTCCTCTGCTGTCGACCTCGGTCCGGCCGCGGCGTTGAACTGCCGCGAGTGCGGTCACCGCGTGCCCCTCGGCCCGGTGTTCGCCTGCGAGGAATGTTTCGGCCCGCTCGAGATCGCGTATGACTTCTCCTCCTACGACACGGAGGAGCTCCGCAAGCGCATCGAGGCGGGACCCGCGAACATCTGGCGCTACGCGCCGCTGCTGCCCGTCCCCGCGGACGTGGCCGACAAGCCCAACATCAACCCCGGTTGGACCAAGCTCGTCCAGGCCGACAACCTCGCCCGCGAGCTGGGCGTCGACGCCGGCAAGCTCTTCGTCAAGGACGACTCGGGCAACCCGACGCACTCCTTCAAGGACCGGGTCGTCGCCCAGGCCATCGAGGCCGCTCGCGCGTTCGGCTTCACCACGCTCTCCTGCTCCTCCACGGGCAACCTGGCCGGAGCCGTCGGCGCCGCCGCCGCCCGTGCGGGCTTCCGGTCCTGTGTGTTCATCCCGCACGACCTGGAGCAGGGCAAGGTCGTCATGGCCGCCATCTACGGCGGCGAGCTCGTCGGCATCGAGGGCAACTACGACGACGTCAACCGCTTCTGCTCCGAGCTCATCGGCGACTCGGCGGGCGAGGGCTGGGGCTTCGTCAACGTCAACCTGCGGCCGTACTACGCCGAGGGTTCCAAGACGCTGGCGTACGAGATCTGCGAGCAGCTCGGCTGGCGGCTGCCGGACCAGCTGGTCGTGCCGATCGCCTCCGGCTCGCAGCTGACGAAGATCGACAAGGGCCTCCAGGAGCTGATCAAGCTCGGGCTGGTCGAGGACAGGCCGTACAAGATCTTCGGCGCGCAGGCCGAGGGCTGCTCCCCGGTGTCCGTCGCCTACAAGGCCGGGCACGACGTGGTCCGCCCCCAGAAGCCGGACACCATCGCCAAGTCGCTGGCCATCGGCAACCCGGCGGACGGTCCGTACGTCCTCGACATCGCGCGGCGCACCGGCGGCGCGGTGGAGGACGTGAACGACGAGCAGATCGTCGACGCGATCAAGCTGCTGGCGCGGACCGAGGGCATCTTCGCGGAGACCGCCGGTGGTGTCACGGTGGGGGTGACGCGCAAGCTGATCGAGAACGGCCTTCTGGACCCGACCAGGACGACCGTCGTCCTCAACACGGGCGACGGACTGAAGACCCTGGACGCGGTGGCCGGCACCGGCCTGACCGCGACCATCCGTCCGAACCTCGACTCCTTCCGCGAGGCCGGCCTCGCGTCATGAGCGGGGCGCTCCGCCACCAGACCGTATGTGCGCTGCGGACCGGCGCGAACCGGTCGCGCCCACGCGGCGGCAGCCGCACGATCCGCACGGCCCCGCGCCCCTGTGGCCCCCTACCGACCGGAGATCACCAGACATGAGCGTCAACGTCCGCATCCCCACCATCCTGCGCACCTACACGGGAGGCCAGGCCGAGGTGAGTGCCCAGGGAGCCACCCTCGGCGAGGTCATCTCCGATCTGGAGAAGAACCACACCGGCATCGCCGCCCGGGTTCTCGACGACCAGGGCAAGCTGCGCCGGTTCGTCAACGTGTACGTGAACGACGACGACGTCCGCTTCGAGCAGGGTCTGGAGACGGCCACCCCGGACGGCGCCGGCGTCTCGATCATCCCGGCCGTCGCCGGCGGCTGACCGACGGTCGGCCGATGGTCGGCCGCCGGTCGAGCGACCGTCGGGCGATGACTGACCGTCGTTCAGTACCCATCGGTAGTAACCGTCGGTAACAGCGATTACCGAGCGTTCATCGAATTGCCCTCTCCGCGATAGAAGCGGAGGGGGCAATTCAGTGTGGTTGAGCGCGGTACAGTTGGGGAACCCGGTCCGAATCACCGGATCCGGAGTCTTTGATTTCCGCCCCACGCCCGACAAGAAGCAGCCAATGTGCGCGCCTCTTTCGTGGCTTTTGCGGCTTATGCAGGGCCCGACTTGCCCTCAATTCAGGCGAATTCTCGCCACATTCCGGATCCCATGCGTCCGGAATTCTCGTCCGACTGACCTGTTGCAGAGGGCAGTTGGACAGATACATTCGGCCGCGGTCGACGCGTTCCGGCGCACGCCCCCAAGCCAACCGGGGGGTGAGGTCTGACCCGGATCCGCGAAGTGTGGATCTGTGCAAGGGCCAGTAATAGGGGAGTTAGGCATGGCTCAGGGCACCGTCAAATGGTTCAACGCGGAGAAGGGGTACGGCTTCATCGCGGTCGACGGTGGTGCGGATGTTTTCGTCCACTACAGCGCGATTCAGATGGACGGCTACCGCACCCTGGAAGAGGGTCAGCGGGTCGATTTCGAGATCTCGCAGGGTCAGAAGGGGCCGCAGGCGGACATGGTCCGGCTCGCGACCGGCTGAAGCACGCGCCGACTGAAAGCGTCGTTCTTCTGTACATCTGACGAAGGGCTCGCACCTCCACCGGGTGCGAGCCCTTCGGTCTGTCCGGGGGCGTCCGCGCGACGCCGGTGAGACGTCCGTGAGGGGTGTCCGGAAGGGCACGGGTCCGGCGGAGGCGCTTGCACTCTCATGGGTCGAGTGCTAATCATTGGCGTTAGCACTCTGAAGGTGAGAGTGACAACGAGGACCGGGTCGGTGAGGCCCGCAGGCCAGGTGGGGCAAGGAACCACGAGGCCGGCGAGCCGTCCGTCGCGGGCGCCAGCGCGGTCCGGAGCAATCCACCCCAGTCCGGGAGGACCACTTCACATGGCCAAGATCATCGCGTTCGACGAGGAGGCACGGCGCGGCCTCGAGCGCGGCATGAACCAGCTCGCGGACGCCGTGAAGGTGACGCTCGGCCCCAAGGGCCGCAACGTCGTCCTCGAGAAGAAGTGGGGCGCACCCACGATCACCAACGATGGTGTTTCCATCGCCAAGGAGATCGAGCTCGAGGACCCGTACGAGAAGATCGGCGCAGAGCTGGTCAAGGAAGTCGCCAAGAAGACGGACGACGTCGCCGGTGACGGTACGACCACCGCGACCGTCCTCGCCCAGGCCCTGGTCAAGGAAGGCCTGCGCAACGTAGCCGCCGGCGCCAACCCGATGGCCCTCAAGCGCGGTATCGAGAAGGCCGTCGAGGCCGTCTCCGGTGCCCTGCTCGAGCAGGCCAAGGATGTCGAGACCAAGGAGCAGATCGCTTCCACGGCCTCCATCTCCGCCGCCGACACCCAGATCGGCGAGCTCATCGCCGAGGCGATGGACAAGGTCGGCAAGGAAGGCGTCATCACCGTCGAGGAGTCCCAGACCTTCGGTCTGGAGCTGGAGCTCACCGAGGGTATGCGCTTCGACAAGGGCTACATCTCGGCGTACTTCGCCACCGACATGGAGCGTATGGAGGCCGTCCTCGACGACCCGTACATCCTGATCGCGAACTCCAAGATCGCGAACGTCAAGGACCTGCTCCCGCTCCTCGAGAAGGTCATGCAGGGCGGCAAGCCGCTGCTGATCATCGCCGAGGACGTCGAGGGCGAGGCGCTGTCGACGCTGGTCGTCAACAAGATCCGCGGCACCTTCAAGTCCGTCGCGGTCAAGGCCCCGGGCTTCGGCGACCGCCGCAAGGCGATGCTGAACGACATCGCCATCCTCACCGGTGGCGAGGTCATCTCCGAGGAGGTCGGTCTCAAGCTCGAGAACACCTCCCTGGACCTCCTGGGCAAGGCCCGCAAGGTCGTCATCACCAAGGACGAGACCACCATCGTCGACGGTGCCGGCTCTTCGGACCAGGTCGCCGGCCGGGTCAACCAGATCCGCGCCGAGATCGAGAACAGCGACTCGGACTACGACCGCGAGAAGCTGCAGGAGCGCCTGGCGAAGCTCGCCGGCGGTGTCGCGGTCATCAAGGCCGGCGCCGCCACCGAGGTGGAGCTCAAGGAGCGCAAGCACCGCATCGAGGACGCCGTCCGCAACGCGAAGGCCGCCGTCGAGGAGGGCATCGTCGCCGGTGGTGGCGTTGCGCTCATCCAGGCTGCCGCAGTCTTCGAGAAGCTGGAGCTCGAGGGTGACGAGGCGACCGGCGCCAACGCCGTGCGCATCGCGCTCGAGGCCCCGCTGAAGCAGATCGCCGTCAACGGTGGTCTCGAGGGTGGCGTCGTCGTCGAGAAGGTCCGCAACCTGCCCATCGGTCACGGCCTGAACGCCGCGACCGGCGAGTACGTCGACATGATCGCCGAAGGCATCATCGACCCGGCGAAGGTCACGCGCTCTGCCCTGCAGAACGCCGCGTCCATCGCCGCGCTGTTCCTCACCACCGAGGCCGTCATCGCCGACAAGCCGGAGAAGGCGTCCGCGCCGGCCGGCGGCGGTATGCCGGGCGGTGACATGGACTTCTGATCGACCTCACGGTTGATCGCCTGTCCTTCACACCGAAGGCGGTACTTCCCGGAAACGGGGGGTGCCGCCTTCGGGCGTTTCCGGGATGCGAACGGGTGCACGCCTGCCGGTGTGTGCGGTGGAGTCATCGGGACGTCGCTGTCCTCTCCGGGCGTCGCTGGGACATCGCGGCTCGGATGCCCGCCGTGTGGGCGTGGACGGTCGAGCTGCGTACGGGCGCCGGGGGGTGAGCGGGTCTGCGTTCACCCCGGCAGCCGCCGCACACGCCTCCCGGCAGCGCCTCGGGCTGCCCCGGCACCCCGCACTCCGCGCACTCCAGTATCCGGCGGGGCGGGCGTGGGGCGGGTGGCTCCGGTGGGATTTTGTCCGTCAGGCGGCGGTGGAGCAGGGCTGCGGGGCTGTGGACCGGGGTCGGCAGGCCGGCGGTGAGGGCGGCGAGGAGCGTGCCCTCGGTGGCCCCGCGGGCGAACCACTCCTCCACCAGCGGAGCGAGCCGCGCGCAGTCCACTGCGGAGAGGGAGAGGGCGGGGGCGGTACGGCCGAGGGCGGCGAGCAGGATGTGGGCCCGGGAGCGGGTGGCGGGCCGGGCTCGTTCGGGGTCCGGCGCGTCTTCCGGTACGTCACCTCGCGTGAAGGTCACCCACCAGCCGTCGTCACGCGCGGTACGGGTGAACCACGTTCGGGTGATCCAGCGCGACTCGCCCGAAGCGGTCGCCATGCGTTCCCGGCCCCGCCTCAGGTGCCCGGCCTGCTGGATGCGGTTGAGGGCTGTGCGGAGGGCGCACTGGCCGTACGGGAGCTGCTTGGCCAGCGTCTTCACGGAGATGTCGGTGCCGTCGGGGAGGCGGTCGAGGTACGCGGCGATGGCCGCCTCGCGGGGCGGGAGGTGCGTGAAGTCGTGACGGGTGCGGCGGAGTTGGCCCGGTGCGGAGCGTTTTCCGTAACCCGGATTGGCCATCGGGTGCGGGGATACGTGCGCGAGCGGGGAGGCGGCACTAAGCTTGGCTTCAGCCACGGATCGACTGCTTTCGATCTTGTAGGTCAAGCCCCCGCAGGTGTTGGCGCACCTGGCGGGGGCTGTTTCGTTATGCGCACGCTAGAGCGTGGTGACCTTCCGTGGCAAGTCGGTCACTTCACGTCAACTCTCCGGGTGGGAGGGTGGGTTGAGACCCCTGACCCGTTCCATGCAAAGAGGGCTCGGCGCTGGGCGCTTGAGCTTCGGGGCGAGTGCGGATCAGTCCACCTTGAGGTTCTCCACGAACGCGGACCACGCCTCGGCCCGGAACACGAGCTTCGGGCCGAGGGGGACCTTGGAGTCCCGGACGGGGACGAGGGCGGGGTGGCCGGGGGCGACCTCCAGGCAGTTGCCGCCGTCGCCGCCGCTGTACGTCGACTTGCGCCAGCGCGCGACCTCCAGGCAGTTGCCGCCCTCGCCGCCGCTGTAGCTGGACTTGTGCCAGGTTGCGGCGGTCAGGTCGTACTCATGGGTGCTCTTCTCCATGCTCGTAATCCTGCGCCACCGACTCCAGCAGGGCCAGGGACTGCTGCGGCGAAAGTGCCGTTGCCTGGAGCAGGTTGAACATCAAGGTGTGGCGGGCGACTGTGGCCGGGTCGTCCAGGAGCTTTCCCATATCCGGTGCCTCCACGAAGGAGAGCGGGGGTGCGTCCTCGAACTCCATGAGCTTCAGGGAGCCGTGCATCGACGCGTGCGCTCCGGCACCGAACGGCAGCACTTGCACGATGATCCGGCGTCGACGGGCCAGGTCTGCCACGTGATGCAGGGCCTCCGCCATCACTGTCCCGCTGCCGACCTCTCGGCGGAGCACCGCCTCATCGAGGATCACCCACAACAACGGGGTTGTTGGATCGGCGAGGAGGCTCGCGCGTTCGAGGCGGGTCGCGACCAGATCGTCGATCTCGCCGTCCAGGGCTGTCGGCTTGTATGCGCGGAACACGCCGGTGGCGTACGCCTTCGTCTGTAACAGGCCCGGGATCAGCATCTGCGCGTACTCGCTGATCGCCGTGGCGATCGCCTCCGCCTCCGCCGCCTCCACGAAGTGGTCGGGGTACCTCGACGTGGCCAGGGCCTTGCAGTTGCGCTCGAAGAACCCGCTCGTGCCCAGGATCTCGTCCACCTGGACGGCGTATTCGAGGTGCAGTCTTCGCGTCCCGGCCTCCAACTGGCCGATGAACGACCCGCTGACGAAGAGCGGCTCGCCCAGTTCGGACTGGCTGAGGCCCTTCTTCTCGCGGGCGTGGCGTAGTTCCGCGCCCAGCAGTGCGCGTGGCGACGACGACGGGTCGAGACCTTTCGGGCCAGGCATAGCGACTCCCTGTCACACAGGTGGGGTTGTTGGGACGCCGTATCTGGCCAGGTTAGGAGCATGGCGGACACGCTGTGTGGTGAACGGGAACACTCAGCGTGGAGGGATGGGCGAGATGGGGACGACAACGGGTGACCGGCCCGCACGGACGGTTCAGGAGGCCGTGGAGCAACTGCGGGCGGCCTTGCACGACGCGGGGATCATCCTGCCGTCGCTGCGGATCGACCCGGTCTCGGGCGCGCACGGTGACCCGTACGCCCTGGTGGATCTGGGCCGTTGCAACCTGGGCGTGGCCTCGCGGCTGGCGGCGGCGCTGCGGGGGGCGGGGGCCGACGCGTGAGCGGGGCGTACGTCCTGGACGCGAGGAGCGGGCGGATCGGGGAGGTCATGGAGCGGCTGGAGGGCCGGGTGGTGCTGCGGCCGGTGGGTGGCGGGCGGGAGTGGGACTGTCCGCCGGAGGACGTGGAAGAGGTGGCGCCCGCCGAGGTGCTGCGGGAGAGGGTGCGGCGGTTGAATCGCGACACCTGGTCCCGCGAGGCCGTCGGCCGGCGGGAGGTGCCCCCGTGTACGGACGGAGGTGGCCGATGCCCCGCACCCTGATCGACCTGGGCGGTGGGCCGGTCGCCGAGGCCGCCGAGGCCGCGGAGGTCCGCGGGGGATGTGGCGCTGGTGGCCGGGCGTCGCCCCGACCGGGCGGTACCGCCGATGGCCGGTACCGCCGCGGTCGGGGCGGTTGTGCAGCCGCCGGGCGCGGTCATCGGGGAGGGCCGGGGCCTGTCCTCGATGAGCGGCGTTCCGGCTGGCGCCGCCTACCGTCTGCTGCCGGTCCGACGGCGGGGGCGGTCGGCGGCTAGCTCAGGTGCCGGGCGAAGAACTGGGCCGCGGCGTCCCCCGCGAACTGCGGGACGCCGGTGTGCCCGCCCAGATTGGCGTGCAGCGTCTTCTCCTTGGAGCCGAAGGCGTCGAACAGGTCCAGGGCCTGCTGCCGGTCGTTCCCTTCGTCGTCCCACTGCAGCAGGACGTGCAGCGGGATGGTGACCTGCCGGGCCTCCTCGAACAGGGCGCGAGGCACGAAACTCCCGGCGAACAGAACGGCGGCCGAGATGCGCGGTTCGACCACCGCCAGCCGGGTCCCGATGGCGATCACTCCCCCCGAGTATCCGACCGGGCCGCCGATCTCGGGCAGCGAGAGGAGGGCGTCCAGGGTGGTCTGCCATTCCGGGACCGCCTTTTCGACCAGCGGGAGGACGAGCCGGTCCACGATCTCGTCGTCGACCGGCTCGCCGGCCTCCAGCGCCCGGCGCAGGTCGGCGCGGGCCTGCTCGGCGGCGGCGGAACGGGGCCGGTCACCGCCTCCGGGGAGTTCGATGGTGGCCGTGGCGAAGCCCTCCGCCGCGGAGTGCCGGGCCCGGGCCGCCAGTCGGGGGTACATCCTGTGCATTCCGCCGGGGTGGCCCATCAGGATCAGCGGCGCCGGTGCGGATGCGGATCCGGGCGTCCACAGGATGCCGGGGATCTCGCCGAGGGTGAATTCGCGTTCGAGGACGCCGTCGTCGAGGCGTCGCTCGGAAGTGAACTGCATGGTCGTGCCTTTCGGGAGTGCGCTGGAACGGCGCTCCCGGACGACCTACCGCCCGACCGTGACCCCGGAGGGGAGCACCCATGTCGATACTGCGTTCACGGGTACCACCTCCTCGTTCTCTCGCACGGCTTCCGGGAAGGTAGCAGCGGTCGCCGTGGCCCGCCAACGGGTTTTCGCGGAGGCTCCGTGGCGGTGGTGGAGACGGCGCCGACCCCGGCCGGCGCGTGGCCGGGATCACAGCGGCTGTCCTCCCGGGCTCGGAATGGCTCGGAGGGCCGGGGGGTTTCAGTGGGGGACGCACTCAATGCATATGCACATACCCGCTGGTCCTTCGCCCCGAGGAGCCCCCCACGTGAGCATCACCCCGCCCGCCGCCACGCGCGCCGCCGAGATCCTCGCCCGCCCGGTGTCCATCAATGGACTCACCGTCCCGAACCGCATCGCCATGGCGCCCATGACGCGCATGTTCTCCCCGGACGGCATACCCGGCGAGGACGTCGTGTCGTACTACGGCCGTCGTGCCGCCGCCGGCGTCGGCCTCATCGTCACCGAGGGGACGTACGTCGGGCACGATTCCGCGGGGCAGAGCGACCGGGTACCCCGGTTCCACGGTGCGGACCAGCTCGCGGGCTGGGCGAAGGTCGCGGAGGCCGTGCACGCGGGCGGCGGGACGATCGTGCCGCAGCTGTGGCACATCGGGATGGTGCGCAACCAGGGTGAGCCGCCGTACGCGGACGCGCCCGCCGTCGGACCCTCCGGCATCCGGCTCGACGGCACCGAGGGCGCCGGCCGGGCGATGACCCAGCGCGACCTGGACGACGTCATCGGCGCGTTCGCCGAGGCCGCGGCCGCCGCCGAGCGCGTCGGCTTCGACGGCGTCGAGCTGCACGGCGCCCACGGCTACCTCCTCGACCAGTTCCTGTGGTCGAACACCAACCGGCGTACGGACGCCTACGGCGGTGACGCGGTGGCCCGTACGAAGTTCGCCGCCGAGATCGTGGCCGCCGTGCGCGAGACCGTGTCGCCGGAGTTCCCGGTCATCTTCCGCTACTCGCAGTGGAAGTCGGAGGCCTACGACGCCAGGCTCGCCGAGACGCCGGAGGAGCTGGAGGCCGTCCTCGCCCCGCTCGCCGCCGCCGGTGTCGACGCCTTCCACGCCTCCACCCGCCGCTACTGGCTCCCGGAGTTCGACGGTTCGGACCTCAACCTCGCGGGCTGGACGAAGAAGCTCACCGGCAGGCCCACCATCACGGTCGGCTCGGTCGGCCTCGACGGCGACTTCATCAAGGCCTTCGCGGGCGAGGGCTCCGCGGTCAAGGGCATCGACGACCTCCTCGACCGGCTGGAGCGCGACGAGTTCGACATGGTGGCCGTCGGGCGTGCGCTGCTTCAGGACCCGGAGTGGGCGGCCAAGGTGCTCGACGGCCGTCTGGACGAGCTGAAGCCCTACGACGCCGCCGCGCTGCGCACCCTCAGCTGAGCGTCAACTCACGGGTATGGTCCGGGAGATGAGAATCCTTCATCTCTCGGACACCCATATCGGCCGCGTCGACGGGCCCGACGGCCGTCGTGTCGACGCCGCCGACTCCCTGCGACTCCTCCTCGGTGAACTCCGCCACCAGCGGGACGTGGACGCGGTCGTCGTCACCGGCGACCTCGCCGACGACGGCTCGGTGGAGGCGTACGCGACCGTACGGGAGCTGATCGGCGACTTCGCGCGCTCCCTGGACGCGCCCGTCTTCTACACCACGGGCAACCACGACGAGCGGTCCGCCTTCACGAAGGTGCTGGGCAGCGGGCACCCGGACGCCGTCCTCGACTTCCCCGGCGCCGAGCGGGCCGCCGTCAGCACGGTGGGCGGCTGGCGGTTCGTCACCCTGGACTCCCTGGTGCCGGGGGAGGTGTACGGCCGACTCGGCGCGGGCCAACTGGACTGGCTGCGCGGTGTGCTGAGCACCCCGGCCGAGCTGGGCACCGTCGTGGCCTTCCACCACCCCCCGATCAGCCTCGGCATCTCGGCGACCCAGCGGGTCTTCGGGCTGCGCGAACCCGAGGGGCTGGCGGAGGTGATCCGGGGGAGTGACGTCCGTGTCCTGCTCACCGGGCACTTCCATCTGCAGCTCTTCGGGCTGCTGGCCGCCGTGCCGGTGTGGGTGACGCCCGGGGTGGTCAACCGCATCGACCTGACCACCGCGCCCGGCACCGAACGGGCGGTGCGGGGCGCGTCCGCGTCCCTGGTGGAGCTGGGCGGGGCGACGGGGCCGATGTTCCACACCCTGCACGCACGGGATCCGCGTGCCCACGAGACGGTCTACGAGCTGGACGAGGAGCGGACCCGGGAGATCATCGCCCGGCACGGCTGAGGCCCGGGGGCGGGTTTCCCTTCGTCCGGCGGCGGTGTTGTCCCTGGTCGGCGTGAGCACGGGAGATTTAGCTTGCTTAACTCAATCAATCTGCATAAGCTTGCTTGAGTCAAGCAGTTCACATCTCTCGTGCATCCGACGGAGGCCCTGTCATGTCCGACGCCCTTGCCCGACCCGCTGCGGCGGGAACATCCGCCCCGCCGAGGTCGAACGCCGTGGTGGCGGTGCTGGCCCTGGCCGGGATCGTCGTCTCGCTGATGCAGACCCTGGTCATCCCGATCGTCCCCGAGCTGCCCAAGCTGCTGGACGCGCCCGCCTCCGACACCGCCTGGGCGGTCACCGCCACGCTGCTCGCCGCCGCCGTCGCCACCCCGGTCGTGGGACGGCTCGGCGACATGGTCGGCAAGCGGCGGATGCTGCTCACCAGCATCGTGCTGCTGGTGTCCGGCTCGGTGGTCTGCGCCCTCGCCGACTCGCTCGTACCGATGATCGCCGGCCGCGCGCTCCAGGGCCTGTCGGCCGCCGTGGTGCCGCTGGGCATCAGCATCCTGCGGGACACGGTCTCCGCCGAGAAGCTCGCCGGTTCGACGGCGGTGATGAGTGCCTCCCTCGGCGTCGGCGGCGCGCTCGGGCTGCCCACCGCCGCGTTCATCGCGGACAACTGGGACTGGCACATCCTCTTCTGGACCTCCGCCGCCCTCGGCGTCGTCTCCTTCCTGCTCGTGCTGGCGTTCGTGCCGGAATCGCGGAACCGCGTCGGCGGCCGCTTCGACCTCGTCGGCTCGCTCGGTCTGTCGGCCGGTCTGGTCTCGCTGCTGCTGGCCGTGTCCAAGGGCGCCGACTGGGGCTGGACCTCCGGTACGACGCTGGGCCTGGGCTCCGCGGCCGTCCTGATCCTGGCCGCCTGGGGCTGGTGGGAGCTGAAGGCCAAGCAGCCGCTGGTCGACCTGCGCACCACCGCCAAGCCCCAGGTGCTCTTCACCAACCTCGCCTCGATCGCCCTCGGCGTCTCGATGTTCGCGATGTCCCTGGTCCTGCCCCAGCTGCTCCAGCTGCCCGAGCAGACCGGCTACGGCCTGGGCAGGTCGATGCTGACCGTCGGTCTGGTGCTGGCTCCGCAGGGCCTGGTCATGATGGTCATGTCCGCCGCGTCCGCCAAGATCACCAAGGCCAAGGGTCCCAAGGTCACCCTGATGATCGGCGCGCTGATCGTCGCCTCCGGCTACGGCCTGAACATCCTGCTCATGTCCGAGGTCTGGCACCTGATCCTGGTGTCCTGCATCATCGGCGCCGGTATCGGCTTCACCTACGGCGCGCTGCCGGCCCTGATCATGGGCGCGGTGGACCCCTCCCAGACGGGCGCGGCCAACAGCCTCAACACCCTGATGCGGTCCCTGGGCACCAGCTTCGCCAGCGCCATCGCCGGTGTGATCCTCGCCCAGATGACCACCGACTTCGGCGGCTACGCGCTCCCCTCGGAGAACGGCTTCAAGGTCGTCATGGCCATCGGCGCCGGCGCGGCCCTGGCCGCCTTCCTCCTCGCCACCTTCATCCCGAAGCGCAAGGCCCCGGCCGGGCTCTCGGTGGTGGACGGCGCCGAGGAGGCCACCCCGGTCAAGGCGTGAGCGCCGGCCGACGTGCCGGCCGACGTGCCGGAAGCAGACCGACCGGCCCGAGGCCGACCGACCTGCCATAAGCCGACCGACCTGCCATAGGCCGACCGACCTGCCGTAGGACGACCGACGTGCCGAAAGCAGACCGACCTGCCGGAAGCCGACCGGCCGGCCCGAGGCGGCTGTCACCCACACGAGGGGTGGCAGCCGCCTTCGGCACTTTCCCCGATCGCCGCCCGTTCCCTGAACAGCCGCCATTCCAGGAGTGATCCATGACGACACCCGACGCCACCGACGCCACGGACCGGCTCGTCGCCCGCACCACCGCCGGCGCCGTACGAGGCCGCCGCGAGGAGGACCTGACGGTCTTCCGCGGTATCCCCTTCGCCGCGCCCCCGGTCGGCGAGGCCCGCTTCCAGGCCCCCCGCCCACCCCGCTCGTGGGACGGGACACGGGAGGCGTACGCCTTCGGCCCGCCACCTCCGCAGGAGGCTGGCATCCAGGGCAGGGCAGGGATCCTGGACGCGCCGGCCGGCGACGACTGGCTGACGGTCAACGTCTGGACCCCGGACACGGAACCGGACCCGTCGGCCGCCCGGCCGGTGATGGTGTGGATCTACGGCGGCGCCTACAAGCTCGGCCACTCCGGCAGCCCCGGTTACGACGCGCAGCACCTCGCCCGCGCCGGCGACCTGGTCATCGTCACCTTCAACTACCGCGTCGGCATCGAGGGGTTCGCGCGGATCGAGGGCGCGCCCGCCAACCGGGGGCTGCTGGACCAGGTCGCCGCGCTGGAGTGGGTGCGGGACAACATCACGGCGTTCGGCGGCGACCCCGGCCGGGTGACCGTCTTCGGCGAGTCGGCGGGGGCCGGTTCGGTGGCCGCGCTGCTGGCCATGCCGAGTGCCCGGGGCCTGTTCGGGCGGGCCATCGCGCAGAGCGTGCCCGGCACCTACTTCTCCGACGAGCTGGCCCGTGACCTCGCGAGCGCGATCGCCGCGGAGGCAGGTCTGCGCCCGACGGCCGCCGACCTGGGCACGGTGGACCCGCGCACGCTGACCGAGGCCGGTGCGGCGCTGGGCGCGAAGATGGCGCAGCGGGTGGACCGATGGGGGCAGGTCGCGCCCACGGTCACCCCGTTCTCTCCGGTGGTCGACGGTGAGGTCCTGCCGACGACTCCCTGGGAGGCGCTGGCGGCGGGCGCCGCCCGGGACGTCGAGCTGATCGTCGGCCACAACGCGCAGGAGTTCCGGCTGTTCCTCGTCCTGGGCGGCCTGCTGGGCAAGGTGACCGAGGAACAGGCGACGGCCGTGCTCCGGCTGTTCGCGCCGGGCGGGGGACCGGAGGGCGAGCGGGCCTACCGGTCGGCCTTCCCGGACGCGGATCCGGGCGAGCTGTACGAGAGGGTGCAGTCGGACTGGCTGTTCCACATACCCTCCCTGCACCTGGCCGAGGCGCAGGTGGCGGGCGGTGGCCGGGCCCATGTCTACGAACTCACCTGGCCGGCCCCGGGAGCCGGCGGCACCCTGGGCGCGTGCCACGGCCTGGACATCCCGCTGCTGTTCGGCACCTACGCGGCGGACCTCGGGAACCTGCTGTTCGCGGGGGCGGAGGTGACGGACGAGGCCCGCGCCCTGACGGCCGGCTTCCAGCGGTCGTGGACGTCCTTCGCGCGGACGGGAGACCCGGGCTGGCCGGCCTACGACCCGGAGCGCAGGCTGGTACAGGTGCTGGACGCCGAGCCGGAGGTGCGCCCGTACCCGGAGGAGACGTCCCGCAGGCTGTGGGAGGGCTACGGCTTCCCGCCGCTGCCGTTGCTGGACGGAGGCGGCGAGGACGGCACCGAGCAGGTCCAGGACGGCGGCGAGGGCGGTGCCGAGCAGGTCCAGGACGGCGGCGAGGGCGGTGCGGGGGAAGGGGCGCCAGAGGCCTGAGAAGCCACGAGACCCCTAGAGGTTGCCGAGGGGTTCGATGTCGACCTTCACCGGGGTGCCCCAGATCCGCAGCACCTCGTAGTCGGTGAACTCGTGCACCAGCCGGTAGGCCATCGCGGGCCGGGATCCGCGGCGCAGGGCGGCGATGTAGAGCTCGGCCTCGCGGCGGTCCCTGCGCGGCGTCCCGCAGAGCTGCCACTCCTGGCCGTTCCACAGCTCCGCCAGCCAGCGCTGCTGGGGCTGCGGGCGGTCGGCGCGGGTGCCGTAACGCGAGGTGGAGGGGGTGGGGGTGTACGGCGCCTGCGGGGCGGGGCCGTTGAACTCGGCGCGGCGGGCCGCCCGGCGGCGGGTCTCGCAGAGCAGGCACAGGTCGGGGGCCGCCTCGTCGACCGGGCCGTGCGGGTGCTCGGCGCAGCGGGTGGTGGGGGTGGCGCCGACGACGCTGTCGTCCAGCAGGTCCAGGGCACGCCGCAGATCGGCCTTGACCTCGTGCAGCCGGGTGTCCGGGGTGTCGGCGGTGAGCGCATCGCCGTGCTCGCCGAGGAGTCGGAGGGCACGGCCGAGCGCGGTGAGCTGGGCGTGGTTCATGGCTCCAGGGTAGGGCGGGCGCGGCGGGTGACGGCTCTCGGCCAATCTGGGCCGTCCGGCGGTGATTGTTGACAATTTCGGTGACGATTGACGGACGCGGGTGGTAGCAAAGGAGGCGACGGCAAGAGCTGCCTACTGAAGAGACGGAAGTGAAGCGAGTGAAGCGCAGGACTGTGGTCATGGGGCTCACCGCGGCAGGTGCCGTGCCCGCTCTCGGGTTCGCCCCGCAGGCCGCCGCGGCCGGGCCGGGCAGGGCTTCCGCCGGCTCCGGGTCGGCGGCCGACGCCTCCCTGGTCTTCGACCCCACCGCCTACACCGAGCAGACCATCAGCATCAAGGACACCACCGGTACCGCGCACAGCGTGACCTACCGCTTCTTCAAGGTCGCCAGCTACGTGGCCGCGCCGGTGAACGCGGCCTACCAGTCGCTGAACGTCAGCGTCCCCGTGTCGATCGACGGCACCGCCGTGGACGCCTCCGACGCGCCCATCCTCTTCGCCAACGCCGTCGGCGGTTACATGCCGTCCTCCGTGGCGAACGCCACCGGCATCAGCGCGTCCGGCATGGGCGGCGGCACCAGCCGGCAGGGGCTGGCACTGGCCGCCGGGTACGTCGTCGTGGAGCCCGGCGCCCGCGGCCGTAGCCTCGTCGACGCGAACGGCACGTACTACGGCACCGCGCCCGCCGCGATCGTCGACCTCAAGGCGGCGGTGCGGTACCTGAAGTTCAACAAGGGCCGCGTACCCGGCAACGTCGAGCGGATCGTCTCCTCCGGCGTCAGCGCCGGAGGCGCCCTCTCCGCGCTGCTCGGCGCCTCCGGCGACAGCCCGCTGTACGACTCCTACCTGGCCGAGATCGGCGCGGCGGACACCTCCGACGCCATCTTCGCCAGCGGCGACTGGTGCCCCATCACGGACCTGGAGCATGCCGACGCCGCCTACGAGTGGTGCTGGGGCGCCAACCCGCTCGCCTCCGGCGCGACGGTCGACGCGACGATCTCCGCCGACCTGAAAGCACAGTTCACGGACTACCTGGCGGCCCTGAAGCTGCGCGCCAAGGGCTACGGCGCCCTCACCACCCGCAATCTGGACACCTACCTGCTGGAGACGTTCATCCAGCCCTCCGCCACCAAGTACCTGGCGGCCCTGACGGACACCGCCCGCGACGCCTACCTCGCCGCCAATTCCTTCATCACCTGGTCCGCGGGCAAGGCCGGCTTCACCTGGGCGGACTTCCTCACCCATGTCGGCGCCCGGAAGAAGAACGCCCCCTCCTTCGACGGCTTCGACCTGGCCACGCCCGAGTGCAACCTCTTCGGCGCCGGCACCACCAAGGCCCGCCACTTCACGCTCTACAGCCTCCGCCACGAGGCCGGCGACAGCGCGCGCCTGGACGCCGACCTCCCCGCCAAGCTCCACCTGATGAACCCGATGTACCACCTCGTCGACAAGGTCAACCCGCACCGCGCGAAGCACTGGTGGATACGCCTCGGCACGAAGGACAGCGACACCTCGCTGTCGGTGGCCGCCAACCTCGCCACCCGTCTGACCGCCCTCGGCGACGACGTCGACACGTCCTACTACTGGGACGCCGGCCACGGCGCCGACCTGGACCCGGGCGACTTCGTCAACTGGATCGGTCAGGTGTCGGGCCACCCGGGCCAGCGCTCCCGCCGGCGCTCGCGCGGGAAGTAGCGCCGGCGGTGACGTCGGCGGTCACGCGGGCGGAGACATCGGCGGCGACGTGGGCGGTGAGGCCGAAGGCGTAGGTCGCCGCGAAGCCGACCGCGTACCCCGTCAGCAGCCCGCCCGCGTAGACCGCCGCCGTCAGGCCCAGCCCCCGGTTGCCCGCCAGCAGCGGGAACAGCGCCCAGCCGGACGGTCCGATCGCCGTCGCCCCCACCTTGTCGCCGAGCATCGCGAAGAAGCCGACGAAGGCCCCGCCGGCCGCCCCGCCCGCGCAGGCGGTGAGGAAGGGGCGGCCCAGCGGGAGCGACACCCCGTAGATCAGGGGCTCTCCGACGCCCAGCAGCCCGGCCGGGAGCGCCGACCTGATCGTCGTCCGGACGGACGTGTCGTGGCGCAGCCGGACGTACACCGCCAGCGCGGCGCCGACCTGGCCCGCGCCCGCCATCGCCAGCACGGGCAGCAGCACCGTGTAGCCCTGCTGGTCGATGAGGGTGGTGTGGATGGGGATGAGGGCCTGGTGCAGGCCGAGCATCACCAGCGGCAGGAAGAGGCCGCCGAGCACCAGCCCCGCGAAGGCGCCCGTCGTCGCCAGCAGCCAGTTCGCCGCGGTGCCGATGGCCGAGGACATCGCGCCGGCCGCGTACATCAGGCCGTACAGCGTGCCGAGCCCGGCGACGAGGACCGTCAGGGTCGGGGTGAGGAGCACGTCCAGCGCCTCCGGGACCCGGCCGCGGCACCACTTCTCGACCCGGGTCGCGAGGAGCGCGGCCGCCAGCGCACCGAGGACCCCGCCCTGGCCGGGGGCGAGGGCCACCCCGAACGCCGTCACCTTCGCGACCCCCGGGTAGACGACGATCGCCGCGACCGCGCCGCCCAGGATCGGGGTGCCGCCGAACTCCTTCGCCGTGTTGTGGCCGACGAAGACGGCGATCAGCGCCATGAAGGCGGAGGCGACGGCGGTCAGGGCGGGGCCGAGGCCGGGCAGCCACCCGGCGTTGAGCAGCAGACCGTTGACCCCGGCGAGGATCCCGCAGCCGATGAGGGCAGGGATCAGCGGGACGAACACCGCGGCCAGCCGGCGCAGGCCCGCCTTGAACGGGGTCGCGTTTCCCCTGCGCCGCTCCTCCCGCAACTCGGCCCCGCGCGCGCCCAGT
Organism: Streptomyces sp. NPDC002884; assembly: GCF_040295245.1. Classification (NCBI taxonomy): domain Bacteria; kingdom Bacillati; phylum Actinomycetota; class Actinomycetes; order Kitasatosporales; family Streptomycetaceae; genus Streptomyces; species Streptomyces sp. NPDC002884. The sequence goes on from NZ_JBEOVB010000010.1 coordinate 45,809, forward strand.
TCGTCGGCGGTGGACGGCCGGGCGAGCAGCCGCTCGAAGTCGGCCGTCACCCGCGTCACCACGCCCGGCCCGAGGACCACCTGGTAGGAGCCGTCGTCGACGACGACCCCCAGCACCCCGGGCACCGCCCGCAGCGCCTCCTCGTCCGCGCGGGACGGATCGGCGAGGCCCAGCCGCAGCCGGGTCATGCAGTGGGCGACGGACGTGACGTTCGCCGGGCCGCCCACCAGGGGCAGGATCGCGGCGGCTGTGGAGGAGGAGTCGATACGCACCCCCCGAGCGTGCGGCTCAGCCGCCCGCCGCACCGAGCGCGGCGCGCAGATGTCCTCCGGACTCCTCCAGAAGGCGGGCGGCCGCCGGCCCGTCCACCCCGGTCAGCAGGGCGAGGATCGCGTTCTTCACCTCGCCGTCGGTGGCCGCGAGGGCGGCCTCGATCTCCGGCTCGCCCGCCCCGGTCGCCAGCGCCACGATCCGCCGGGAACGGGCCCGTAGCTTCTCGTTCGAGGCGCGGACGTCGACCATCAGGTTCCCGTACGTCTTGCCCAGCCGGATCATCGTGATCGTCGAGATCATGTTCAGCACCAGCTTCTGCGCCGTGCCCGCCTTCAGCCGGGTGGAGCCGGTGAGCAGCTCGGCCCCCACGACCACCTCGATCCCGTGCTCGGCGGCGGCCGCCAGCGCGCTGCCCGGGTTGCAGGCCAGTCCGACGGTCAGGGCGCCCCGGGCCCGCGCGTACCGCACGGCGCCGACGGCGTACGGGGTGCGGCCGGAGGCGGAGACGCCGACCACGGTGTCGTCGGGGGTGAGCGCTAGGGCGGCCAGATCCGCTTCGGCGAGCTCCTCGGAGTCCTCGGCGCCCTCGACGGAGGTGACCACGGCCGACGGGCCGCCCGCGATCAGCCCGACGACCTGGCCGGGCGCGGTGTTGAAGGTCGGCGGGCACTCGGAGGCGTCGAGCACCCCGAGCCGCCCGGCGGTACCGGCACCGGCGTAGACCAGCCGGCCACCGCGTGCCATGCGCGCGGCGACCGCGTCGATGACGGCGCTGATCTGCGGAAGCCGTGCGCCGACGGCGGTGGGGACGTCGGAGTCCTCTCCGTTCATGAGCCGGGCGATGTCGAGGGTGGGGAGCCGGTCGATCTCGGCGAGATCGGAGCGGAACGCTTCGGTGGTGAGGGATTCGAGCGCGGCGCGCAGCTCACTGGGGTCGGGCTGGGAGGTCATCGGGGACGGCTCTTTCCGGTGCGGGTGCGGGTGCGGGTGCGGGTCGGGACTGCTGTCTGCACCTCCACGGTCTACCGGTGCCGGTGGGCCAACGCCTCGTACGACGCGGCCAACGCCGGCGCGGCCGTCGCGTAGGTCCGCTGGGCCACCCCCACGAACAGGCAGTCGACCACCAGCAGCTGACTCGTCCGGGACGACATCGCCGCCGGACGCAGTTCGCTCTCCCGCGCGGTCGACGTGGCCAGCACATGATCGGCGTACTGCGTCACCGCGCTCTTCGGCCGCCCGGTGACGGCCACGGTGGTGGCCCCGTGCTCGAACGCCACCCGCAGCGGTTCGATGACGTCCCGCGTCGCACCGGAGTGCGTGATGGCGATGGCGAGGTCACCCGGGGCCAGCTGGACGGCGTTCGTCACCGCGAGGTGGGTGTCGCTGTGGGCGTGCGCGATGAGCCCTATCCGCAGCAGCTTCTGGGTGAGGTCCTGGGCGACCAGACCCGACGCCCCGACGCCGTACACGTCGACGCGCCGCGCGGCCGCCGCGGCGGTGACGGCCGCCTCCAGCTGCCCGGTGTCGAGGGCGGCGGCGGTGTCGGCGAGGGTCTGCCGCTCGTCGCGGGCGAGTTTGGCGACCACGTCCGCCAGCGGATCGTCGACCGCGATGTCGGCGGTGATGGCGGGTGCCCGTCCGGACCGCTGCTGCGCGGCCAGCCCGGCGAGGGCGAGCCGCAGGTCGCGGTAGCCGGGGTAGCCGAGCAGGCGGGCGGTGCGCACGACGGTCGCCTCGCTGGTGCCGGTGAGTTCGGCGAGGCCGGTGACGGTGAGGGCGGCGCAGCCCGCGGGGTCGTTCGCGACGGCCTCGGCGACGCGCCGCATGGAGCGGGTCAGGGAAGGGGCCAGGGTGCGGACCTTGGCGGCGAGGGCCGCGGGATCGGGACTGAAGGTTTCCTTCACGACCTTGGTCACCTCTGAAAGCTATTTTCTGTTCGGGCTCGGGGTCAAGAGTGCGCACAATGGGGGCATGGACCCCATCAGCCCCCTGGAACAGGCGTTGCACACGGCACGCGCCCTCGTGCTGGCCGATCTGGCCTCGGGCGAGGTCGCCGCGGCGGATGTCGTGTCGCTGGTCGAGGACTCCGTCGTGCAGCGGCGCTGGTGGGTCGAGCAGTGGCCGGACGGCGTGGCGTTCGTGGCGGGACTGGTGGCGCAGGACGTGCAGGACGCGCTGCTGGAGCGGCACGGGCGCTGGCCCCTGTGCCCGGTCTGCGGCTCCGGCGACCCGCACGCCCTCGAGGTCGAGCCGGAACTCGGTCCCGACCCGCACTGGGTGTGCCACCAGGCGGGCGTGAAGGTCGCCTCGGTGGGCTCGCTGGGTCCGGCGCTGGGAGGCGAGCCGTCCTCGTGAGGCTCTCGTGACCGTCTACATCGACCCGCCGGACTGGCCGGGACACGGCCGTATGTGGTCCCACCTCGTCAGCGATGTCTCCTACGGCGAACTGCACGTCTTCGCGGAGGGGTTGGGCGTCCCGCGGCGCGCCTTCGAGCGCGATCACTACGACATCCCCTCGCATCGCTACGCCGAGGTGGTGGCGGCCGGCGCGGTGCAGGTGAGCAGCCGCGAGGTGGTGCGCCTGCTGACAGCGGCCGGCCTGCGCAGACGCAAGGGCGCCGGGAGGTAGGTCGCCGGGAAGCGGGAAGCGGGAAGCGGGAAGCGGGACGCCGGGAGCCTGGAGCCTGGGTGGCAGGGCGGGGCCTCCGGGCGTCCTACGTCGGGCGCTCCTGCCCGAGCAGTTCGTACGCGTCCTCCTCGTCGCCTGCGGCGACCTTCACGAACCCGGCCCGTTCGAGCACGCCGCGGGAGGGGGCGTTGGCGTGCTCGACGACCGCGAACAGGCGGCGTACGTCGTCCCGGGCCAGCGCCCAGCCGGCCAGCGCGCGCAGCGCCTCGGTCGCGTAGCCGTGGCCGCGGGCGGCCTCGACCAGGTCGTAGCCGACCTCCGCGCGGCCGTCCTCGTCGGGAGCCGCGTGGAAGCTCATGCTGCCGACGGCCCGGCCGTCCTCCCGGCGCACGAGGACGTAGAGGCCGAACTCCGGCCGGAGCACGCCGGACACATACGCCTGCGCGATCATCCCGGCGGCTTCCCGGGTCCCCTCGAACGGTTCGCCGCCGACCCACACGTAGCCTCCGCCGCCGCCCGCCCGCAGCCCGGCGGCGGCGCTGGGCGTGATGCCTTCGAGGGTGAGGCGTTCGGTGGGGATGCGCGAGGCGGTCACGAGGCGAGCAGTTCCCGTTCGCCCCGCAGGTTGTAGCGGGCCGTGGCCTCCCACCGCTCGCTTCCGTACGGCGTCCTGAACAGCCTGGGCAGGTCGAGGAGTTGGCGCAGGATGTCCGCCCGGCCGGCCCGGAAGGCGTCGTTCGGGACGAAGTGGTACTCCTCGCGGACGGCGACGGTGTAGGCGGCGTACGCGCTCGGCGCCGCGGCGAGGATCGCGAGGTCGGCGTCGCACAGGACCTGGCCGTCGAGGTCGTCGTCGGCCGGATCGTGGGTGACGGTGAGCCGGACGAGCCTCGCGACCTCGGCGGTCCGCTCCGGCGACACCCCCGCCTCGGGCAGGGCGCGCTCGGCGAGGCGGGCCGACCGCTCCTCGTTCTCGGACCGGTCGGGCAGATAGACGGCGTCGTGGAACCAGGCGGCCAGCCGGACGACGTCCGGGTCGGCGGCGTACTCCGCGAGGACGTCGACGCGGTCGAGGACCTCGGTGAGGTGGGTGAGCGTGTGGTAGCGGCGCTGCGGCTCCTGCCAGCGGGCGAGGAGGTCGTCGGCGTACGGCGTCGGGTCGGGGCCGCCGGCCGGGCCCCGGGTCCTGTCCAGGGTGTGGCTGAAACGGGTGCGCAGGGCGTCGAGATCGGCCATGGCCCCATTGTCGCGCGTGCGGGCGGGGTTCTCCGGCGTATTCTTGAATTGGACTAGACCTGTAGTCGCCCGATGAAGCCGATGAAGCCGATGAACGCGATGAACGCCGACGAATGGGGTGCCATGAGCATGCGTGCAGTTCTGGAGGTGATCGCCCTCGACGTCGAGGACGCGGTCGCCGCCCAGACCGGAGGCGCGGACCGCCTCGAGCTGGTCACCGACATGGCCGCCGACGGACTCACCCCGCCGGTCGCGGTCTTCGCCGGGATCAGGGCCGCCGTCGATCTCTCCCTGCGCGTGATGCTGAGACGCTCCGACGGCTTCGCGGCCGGAGCCGCCGAGGAGGTCGACTCCCTCGTACGGGTCGCCGGCGAGCTGCGGGCGGCCGGCGCGGACGAGTTCGTGCTCGGGTTCCTCGACGCGGAGGGCGGGGTCGACCTGGCCGCGGTGGAGCGGGTCGTCGCCGAACTGGACGGCTGCCGCTGGACCTTCCACCGCGCCCTCGACCACGCCGGCGACCGCGACGCCCTGCGCAAGCAGCTGGACGGCCTGCCCGGACTGGACACCTACCTCACCGCCGGTTCCGCCACCGGCGTCGACACCGGCCTGCCCACCCTGCTCGCGGAGGCGGCACGGCACGGGGAGCAGGGCTACGAGCAGCAGCTCCTCGTCGGCGGCGGCCTGCGCCTCGACCATGTGCCGGTGCTCAGGGCCGGGGGCGTCGACGCCTTCCACATCGGCGGCGCGGCCCGGCCCGGCGGCTGGACCGGACCCGTGTCGGCGCGGGCCGTGCAGGAATGGCGGCGCGCGGTGGACGGCGAGTAGACCGAGCCGTGCCCGGGCCGGTCGGCCGAACTGGGCCGGTCGGTCGCGCCGGGCCGGGCCGGTCGGTCGTGCCGGGCCGGCCTGGGGCGGTCGGGCCGGGTCGGTCAGTCGTGCCGGGGCAGTTGGTCGAGCTGGGGTGGCAGGGGGGCCGCGTGCGTCACGATCAGGCCCGACACCGCTCGGGTCAGCGCCACGTACAGCCGTCGCAGACCCGTCCGCTCGTCCGGTTCGCCGTCGACCACGGCCTGGGGTTCGTCCAGGACGACGTAGTCGTACTCCAGGCCCTTGGCCAGGGAGGCCGGGACCAGCGTGAGGCGGGTCTCGGCCGTGGTCTCCTCGCCGGGGGAGAGGTGGCCGATGCCCGACGCGGCCAGCGCTTCGGCCAGCTCCGGGATCCGGGCGTCCGCCGCGATCAGGCCCGTGGAGCCCTCGTTGCCCAGCAACTCCACGCAGGCCGCGACGGTCTCGGCGGTGCCGGCCACCGGCCGGAGGTCGAAGAAACCGGGGTTCTCGCGGACCGAGGCGACGGGCGTCAGACCCGGCGCGATGTGCGGGAGCAGACGCGAGGCGTAGGTGATGACATCCGTCGGCACGCGGAAACCCGCCGTCAGTTCCTCGATCACCGCGTCCGCCTTGCCCAGGTGGGCGAGGGCCTCCTGCCAGCTGCGGGTCGCCCACGGGGTGGTGCCCTGCGCCAGGTCGCCCAGCACGGTCGCCGAGCCCGTCGTGCAGCGGCGGCCCACCGCCCGGTACTGCATGGGGGACAGATCCTGGGCCTCGTCCAGGACCACGTGACCGAGGGAGTGGGTGCGCTCGACGAGGTCGGTCGCCTCGTCGATCAGCACCGCGTCCGCCGCCGACCACGGGGCCGCCTTCACCGACCGGGCCGGCCTTCTGCCGGATCCCGGCAGCGCCCACAGGATCGTCTTCTGCTCGTCCTCGCTCAGCAGGCCCTTCGCGTGCTCGGCGAGGAACTCCGCGTCCGTGAGCAGCCGGAGCACCAGCTTCGCCGGATCGACGGCCGGCCAGACCTCCTTCACGGCCGCCTTCACCGCGCTGTTGCGGGCGACGGCGTCCTGCACCCGGTCGTCCGGTGCCTCGCCCGAGCGTTCCATCTGCACCAGGATCGCGTGCGCGATGCGCTGCGGCAGGGCCTCGCGGGCGGCGCCGTAGCGGATGTCCCGGTCCAGCAACTCCCGGACCATCTCCTCGAGTTCGTACGCCGGGAGCCGCCACCGCCGCGAGCCGCGCACCACGACGAGCGGTTCGCCCGGCTTGCCGACGTGCGAGTACACGGCCCGCCGCAGTACCTCCGCCATCCTCGCGTCACCCTTGACGACCGCCGCCGCCGCGTCGTCCGTGCCCCGCACCTCCACATGCGCCACCAGGTCGTCGACCGTGCCCTGGCGCACCGCCAACTCGCCCAGCGCGGGCAGCACTTGCTCGATGTAGTGCAGGAAGGACCGGTTCGGCCCGATGACCAGCGTGCCGGTGCGGGCGAGCCGCTCGCGGTGCGCGTACAGCAGATACGCCACCCGGTGCAGACCGACGGCCGTCTTGCCGGTGCCCGGCCCTCCCTGGACGCAGACCGTCCCGCCCAGCCCGCTGCGGACGATCTCGTCCTGCTCGGGCTGGATGGTGGCGACGATGTCACGCATCGGTCCGACACGCGGCCGCTCGATCTCCCGCTGGAGCAGCTTGCTGGTCCGTGCCGTCTCCGCCGGGTCGGACAGGTGCTCGTCCTCGTAGGCGGTGAGGTCGCCGCCGGTGTAGCCGAAGCGGCGGCGCAGCCCGACGTCCATCGGGTCCTTCTTCGAGGCCCGGTAGAACGGCTGCGAGACCGGCGCACGCCAGTCGATGACCATCGGGTCGCCGTCGCCGTCGTGCACATGCCGACGCCCGATGTAGAACTGCTCCCCCTCCGCGCCCTCCGCCCGGTCGGCGCCGGGAGCGTGCAGGTAGTCGAGCCGGCCGAAGAACAGTGGGGTGTCGTTGAGGTCGGCGAGCGCCTTGATCCGTTCCTCGATCTGGCGCTCCAGGATCTGGGCGTTGACCCAGTTCGCGGTGACGTCTCTGATGTCGAGGGCCTGCACGTCCTCGCGCATGGCACGCAGGGCGCCCCGGGACGAGGAGAGGTGGGCGCGTTCGCGGGCGAGCGGATCGTCGTCGACAGGCGTGGACGGCGTGGACGGCATGGGCGGAGTGGACGGTGTGGACGGCGTGGACAAGGGGGTGCCTCCGGACCGGCTGAGGTGGTGCTGCGGTGGGTCCGTCCGGTTTCCGTCCGGACGGCGGCACTCCGGGAAGGGAGGCGGGCAAGAGCGGAGATTGTAGGTGAACGGGGGAGACGTGTGCCAACGCATTTATCCGGCCGCCCGCCCGGCCGATCGCTGTCGCACCCTCGACGGATCCCGCCCGCGCCCTCGGCGGAATCCCCGTCGCGCCTGGGCGGCACTTCTGTCGCACCCTCGGCGGAACCCCTCACCGGGTCCGGGGAACCTCTCCGCACCCCTGCCCCGCGGCCCTCCGTCCCGTAGGGGACCCCCGGCCCACGGGGGTACCCGAGGAGTACGCCGAACGGGGACCTGGGACCGATGCCCGCTTTATGCCCCGGAGCCCATCATGGAGACATGAGTGCAGCGACCTTCACCCCGGCCCCCGGTCGCCCGTCCGGCGCGACCTCCCTGTCCGACACGCACCGCCACCGCCTCGGCGACGCCCTGCGAGCCTTGAAGGTCTTCGCGGGCGCCGCCTTCGACGTGATCATCCTGGGCGAGTACGGCGAGGAAGCGGGCGTCCGCCGCCGCAGGTGACTCAGGCCTCGCCCGCGAGCAGCTCGTCCGCGTCCATGATCCGGTACGCGTAGCCCTGCTCGGCCAGGAAGCGCTGGCGGTGCGCCGCGAAGTCCTGGTCGAGGGTGTCCCGTGCCACCACCGAGTAGAAGTGGGCCTGGTGACCGTCCGCCTTCGGGCGCAGGACCCGGCCCAGGCGCTGGGCCTCCTCCTGGCGGGAGCCGAAGGTGCCCGAGACCTGGATGGCGACCGTGGCCTCCGGCAGGTCGATCGAGAAGTTCGCGACCTTGGACACCACCAGCACGCTGATCTCGCCCTCCCGGAAGGCGCCGAAGAGCTTCTCGCGCTGCGCGTTGGAGGTCTCGCCCTTGATCACCGGGGCGTTCAGGTGCTCGCCCAGCTCGTCCAGCTGGTCGATGTACTGGCCGATGACCAGGATCTGCTGCCCCGCGAAGCGGCGGACGAGCGCCTCCGTCACCTTCCGCTTCGTCGCCGTCGTCGCGCAGAAGCGGTACTTCTCCTCCGCCTCGGCGGTCGCGTACGCCAGCCGCTCGGAGTCCGTCAGGTTGACCCGGACCTCGACGCAGTCGGCGGGCGCGATGTAGCCCTGCGCCTCGATCTCCTTCCACGGCGCGTCGAACCGCTTCGGCCCGATCAGGGAGAACACGTCCGACTCACGGCCGTCCTCGCGGACCAGGGTCGCGGTCAGCCCGAGGCGGCGGCGCGCCTGGAGGTCCGCCGTGAACTTGAAGACCGGCGCGGGCAGCAGGTGCACCTCGTCGTAGAGGATGAGCCCCCAGTCCCGGGAGTCGAACAGCTCCAGGTGCGGGTAGACGCCCTTCCGCCGCGTCGTCAGCACCTGGTACGTGGCGATGGTGACGGGCCGGATCTCCTTCCGAGTCCCGCTGTACTCGCCGATCTCCTCCTCGGTCAGCGACGTCCGCTTCACCAGCTCGTGCTTCCACTGGCGCGCGGAGACGGTGTTCGTGACGAGGATCAGCGTGGTCGACTTCGCCTGGGCCATCGCCCCGGCGCCGACGAGGGTCTTGCCCGCGCCGCAGGGCAGCACCACGACCCCGCTGCCGCCGTGCCAGAAGTTCTCCACCGCCTGCTTCTGGTAGGGCCGCAGCGCCCAGCCGTCCTCGGCCAGCTCGATCGGGTGCGCCTCGCCGTCGACGTAGCCCGCGAGGTCCTCGGCCGGCCAGCCCAGCTTCAGCAGCGTCTGCTTGATCTGCCCGCGCTCGGAGGGGTGCACGGCGACGCTGTCCGGGTCGATCCGGACGCCGACCAGCGGAGCGACCCGCTTGGAGCGCAGGATCTCCTCCAGCACCGGCCGGTCGGTGGTGGTGAGCACGAGCCCGTGCGCCGGGTGCTTGCTCAGCGTGAGACGGCCGTAACGGTCCATCGTCTCGGCGATGTCGACGAGCAGCGCGTGCGGCACCGGGTAGCGGCTGTACTGCACGAGCGCGTCCACGACCTGCTCGGCGTCGTGCCCCGCGGCCCGCGCGTTCCACAGGCCCAGCGGGGTCAGCCGATAGGTGTGGATGTGCTCCGGCGCCCGCTCCAGCTCCGCGAACGGCGCGATGGCACGACGGCAGTCGTCCGCCTGCTCGTGGTCGACCTCCAGGAGCAGAGTCTTGTCCGACTGGACGATCAGCGGTCCGTTCACGTACGCCATCCCTTCCGCACGGGCCAAACCTCCAGTGTGCCGTACGGCGCGCCGTGGCGGTGCTCCGCTTCTTCCTCGCGGCCCTGCGCAACCCTGACCTGCGTTCGTGGGTCTGACCGTGGGAGCAGCGCGATGGGCGCGACGCGGTGGGGAGTCACGGTATGTCGGTCCTGTCGTTCCGCAGGGGTGCGGTCGGCGTGGGAGCCGCGGCGGTGCTGGCGGCCACGGGCACCTGGGTGATGTGGCCCGCGGACATCGACGGGCGGCTGTGGAGCGAGGTACGGCCGGTGATCGAGGCCAGGATCGCCGCGGAGTCGCGGGGGAGCGGCTACGGCGAGACCGTGCCCGCGCTCGAGGCACGCTGGTTCTGCCAGGCGAAGGCGCTCGAACTGGAGGAGCACGCGGGCGAGGTGCGGGCGGGCGTCAACACGCTGTGCGTCGAGTACGGGATGCAGGACGACAACCTCGTCGAGTGCGGCGCCGGACAGTATCCGCAGGTGGTGCGGCTGGAGCGGGACGAGGCGGCTGCCGGTGGCTACCGGGTCGTCGCCCGGGAGGAGCCGCCGGACGGCGACGGGTACGGGCGGTGGACGGAGTCCCACTTCGGGGCCTTCGCCAGGTCCTCCCTCCAGGACCCGATGTCGCCCCGCACTCTGGAAGCCACGGCCCGCGCCCACTTCGGCCTCCCCGCGGACGCCTCGATCGGCGAGTGCTGAACCGGAGGCCCGAGGCCCGTGTGCCTTGGAGGCGCGGAGGCGCGTGTGCCCGGAGGCGCGGAGGCGCGTGTGCCTGGAGGCCCGTGTGCCCGGGGTCAGTCGTCGGCCAGTTCCGCCACGCCCGTGATCCGGTGCAGGGGGTAGGTGCGGACCTCGTCCGCCGTGTGGTCGTACGCCGTCACGAAGCCGCCCTCCACCCGGACCGGGGCGATGACGCGCTGGCTGGCGGTGCCCTCGGCGTTGACGTAGCCGATCCACAGGGCCTCGCCGGTGAGGACGGCGGCCTGCATGGTCGCGAGGGTCTCGGCGGAGCTGGTCCGGGGGAGCTGGCCGGGGGCGAGCGGGGCGGCGTCCTCGGTCGGCTTGCGGGGGGTCGTGGCGGCCAGGTCACCGGCCCTGATCGCGCGGATCGCCGCGGTGAGCAGGGTGGTGTCGGGCACCGGCGGGCCGTCCGGCACCGGCTCGGGAGCCGTGCGGGGCGGGGTGCGGTGGGCATGGGCGCGAGTGATCAGGACATCGCCCTCGGCCGACTCGGCGGCGGGCGCGAAGCCCATCGCGCGCAGACCCTCCAGGAGGGCCGCGGGGTCGGCCTGCGTCGCGAGCACCGTCGGGGCCAGGCGGCGCAGACGCAGGGCCGCGGCGCGCTTGTCGGCGAGGATCTCGTTCAGCAGGGCGTCGTCGTCGCAGCGGACGTAGGCCGAGGCCGCGCCCACCCGTAGATGGCCGTGCCGGCGGGCCACATCGTCGATCAGGTACGCCAGCGGCTGCGGCACCGGCGTTCGGGAGTGCTCGGTGAGGAAGGCATGCAGGTCGGAGGCGCTGCGGCCGGCGTCCAGGGCGCGGCGCACCGAGCCGGGGGTGAAGCGGTAGACGGTCGCGCCGCCCTTGGACTCGACGTCCGCGAGGACGCTCAGCACGTCGGCCAGCGGGCGCCGCAGCGGCCCGGGGGCGACCGCGGTCAGGTCGGCCTGGAGCAGGACGTGGTCCAGGGGCTCGGGGAGCAGCGGGGCGAGCAGCCGGGCGGCGGCCGCGGTGGCGACGGCCTGCTCGGGAGGCGAGAGGGACGCGGCCGGGGATCCGGCGGCGGCCGCCCGGTGCGGGGCGGGCAGCTTGTCGCCGGGGCCGGTCGGGCCGGTCCGCGCGTCGGCGGTGGCGGTGGCGGTGGCGGTGGTGGTGGCGGTGGTGGTCGGTCTGGTCGCGGGCCGTGCGCCCAGCAGGGCCCGTCCGTGCGCCGACAGCGCGCCCCGGCCGGTCACGCCCAGGAGCTCGGCCTCCATCAGGGTCCAGCGGGCCAGCCGGGACCGCAGGTCGTCGTCACCCTGTGAACCCTGCGAAACCTGAGGACCCTGGGAACTCTGAGAACCCTGCGCACCCGGGTGCCCCTGCGGCGTCTGCGGACTCTGCTGGCCCTGGCCCTGCGGACCGCGCAACGGGCGCTCCCAGCGCAGCCGGGCCAGCACCGCCTCCGGGTCCGGTGCGGCGCCCTCGGGCAGCCCGGCCAACAGGGCCAGCACCCGATGGCGCACCTCGGGCGCGGCGGACCGGTCCAGGCCAGGACCCAGCGCGGACAGCGCCCGCTCCTTGAGGTCCCGGCCGCCGACCACCCCGGACGTCCGGGTCGCCGCCAGCCACACCTGCGCGAGCTGCGCCCACCGGTCGGCGGGCGGCCGTTCCAGCCACTCGTCGTACTCCGGGGTGGCCGCGTACCGCTCGTCGGCCTCCCCGTCGGACGCGAGCAGCCCCGCCGCGTACGCCAGCTCGACCCAGAACGCGGCCATCGGCTCGGACACGTCGAGGGCGACGGCCGTCCGCTTGAGGTCGCGCACGCTCAGACCGCCGGCCCGCAGGACCGCGGGGCCGCCCTCGTGCCAGTCCTTCAGCAGCTCCTCCACGGTCGACAGCGACGTGTACGCCTGCCCGGCCGCCGTCGAGTCCACCACCTGCGGACGATGCGTGGCGACCGCCTCGACGACGGGCGGCACGGGTTCGGCCGTGCGGTGCGCCCGGCCTCCGCGCAGATGCAGGGCGACCTCGCGGGGCAGTACGACGGTCCCGGGCGCCGTAGGCAGCAGCAGCCCGCGATCCAGCAGCCAGCGCAGCCGCACCGCCGGATCGGCCGTGACCTGCCCGTACGGAGGCCCCCACATCAGCCGCTTCAGGACGTCGACGGAGTCGGCGGGCGCGCTCGCCAGCAGGGCGGCCATCTTCCTGCGGTGGGTGAACAGGGCGGTGAGCGCGCCGACGGCGGACACCGAGTCGTGCGTGGACGGCAGCCCGGCCGTCGCCACCAACTCCTGGATCCGGCCCGGTGACATACCCGCCGTCGCCTCCCGCACGCTCGGCCCGAGTCCCGTGGGGGACGGGTGCTGCGCGGACGGCGCGAGCAGTTCACGGGCGGTGCGGACGAGACGCAGACAGCTCTCGTCACCCCAGACCAGGGCCTGTTCCCGCAGGGCCGCCAGGGCGCCGGGCAACGCGTCGGCCACCGCCGGGTCGCGGGAGTCGCCCGCCATCAGCCCGAGCAGTTCGGCGTACGTCGCCGGGTCGCCGGCCACGGCCAGCGCCTCCGCGGTCTGGAGGGCGAACCGGTCGAGCCGCTCCAGCGCGCGGACGACGGAGGCGCGGGTGCCGGCGCGGGTGGCGAGCTGGGTGAGATCGGTGGGGACCGGGGTGATGAGGTCGGGGCGGGCGCGCAGGAGTGCGGCAAGGGAAGCGTCGTCCCGGGCGCGGAGCGCTGCCGCTAGGGAACGGGGGGCCCGCTGGTCCTCGGTGCTCATCTTGCCCACGGTAGCGGTTGGCGTCCCCCGGGGGCTGCGCCCCGGGGCCCCCGCTCCGGCCCCGAAAGGGCCTTGTCCCCGATCACCGGACGGGCCGGGTCGTCCGACCGGTGCTCGACAGCCGGCGTCCCGTGGGCCGGTTTGCGCGGCCCTGCGCGATAGCGTCATCCCGTGGGGATCGAGAGCGACCAAGTCGTCTATGAGTACCTGAGCCGGGTCGGGGACGTCGCGCAGCAGCGGCAGTTGTCGTCGGCCACGCGGATGCGGCTCGTCTCCGAGCTGCGCAACGAGATCGACCGGCGCCGGGCGAAGGCGGCCGTCGACTCTCCCGCCGCCGTCCGCCGCATCATCGACCGCCTCGGCAGTCCCGACGACATCGTCGCGGCCGCGGCCGACCGGGGCGGCGGTGCGCCGCAGACGCAGACGCCGGCGCCCTCCGTGCCCGTACAGCGCGACCGCGAGGAGGAGCCGGAGCGGCCGAAGGGCATCCGGCGGGTCGTGCCGCGGCCCCGGACCGGCGCGCCGCCTCCCGCAGCCCCCTCCGACGTGGCGTCCCCGCCGCACCGCGCCCCCGCGCACGAACTGGGCGACAGCCGTGAGACGCCCGACTGGTGGCTGAACGAGCCGACCCCGCTGGGCATCGGCGAGGACGTGCCCGGGTTCGTCGGCGGAGTGGAGATCCCGGACCTGCTCAAGCCCCCGCGGCCCAGGAAACTCGAGGAGGAGCAGGAGCGGGAGGAGGCCGACGGGGAGGCCGAGGAGGGCGCGCCTGGTGAGGACGAGGGCGGTGGCCGGCCGCGCCGGCGCCGGCTCCGTCTCCTTCGGCGTTCGCCCTCCGCCGAGCGGGCCCGCTGGAGCAATCCCCTGCTGCTGATCGCCGCCGCCTGTCTGGTCGCCGGCGCGGTGCTCGGGAACTGGTTCGCGCTGATCCTGGGGTGGCTCATCGCCTACGCCTCGCGCCGGCTGACCGACCGGGAGACGAAGTTCGCCGTCATGTGGCTGCCGGGGCTCGCGCTCACGGCCGGGCTGGTCTGGCTGTGGGGGCGGTCCGAGGGGCGGTGGGGCGACCCCATCGCCGACGGGCACATGAACGACGCCGTCACCCAGACCTGGCCGTGGGTGATCCGGGGCGCGGCCGTGGCCTCGGCGCTGTTCCTGGTCTGGCGGTCACAGAAACCGCGATAGGAAAGGTGTACCGGCCAGGCAGAATGGGCCGTATGACGTCACCCGTGCTCACCGTCGGCTTCGACCTCGACATGACCCTCATCGACTCCCGGCCCGGCATCCGCGCCACCTATGTGGCGCTCGCCGAGCGGACGGGGACGTACATCGACGCCGATCTGGTGGTCACCCGGCTCGGGCCGCCGCCCGAGACCGAACTGGCCCACTGGTACCCGGCCGAGCGGGTCGCGGCCGTCGCCGACCTGTACCGCTCGCTGTACCCCGAGCACGGCGTCACCGGCGCGACCGCGCTGCCCGGCGCCCGCGAGTCGATCGCGGCGGTGCGGGCGGCCGGCGGACGGGCGATCATCGTCACCGCCAAGCATCAGCCCAACGCCGAGCTCCAGGTGGAGCATCTGCGCCTCGGCCCCGACGCGGTCATCGGCGACCTGTGGGCGGAACAGAAGGCGCGGGCGCTGCGCGAGCACGGCGCGAGCGTCTACGTCGGCGACCACGTGGGCGACGTACGCGGTGCGCGCGCCGCCGGGGCGCTGTCGGTGACCGTGCCGACCGGGCCGATCGGTGCGGAGGAACTGCGGACGGCCGGTGCGGATGTCGTGCTCGCCGACCTCACCGAATTCCCGGCCTGGCTCGCCGGTCACCTCGACGCCTACCGAGCGGCGCCCCGCGCCTGACGCCGGCCCGCGGCGACCGATTGCAGGACGCCTGCGCCCGCGACGAGGAATCCGACGCCCATCAGCATGCTCAACCCGAACATGTACGTCGGAAAGGGCGTCGTATCGAGGAGTAGTGGGGCGACTGTGACCAGTGTGGCCACAGTGCCGACGAAGAACACGATGGCGCCGACACGGATCAGTCGGTCACCGGGAGCGGCGGAATTCGTTTGGGTTTTGTCACGCACCCGACCAGGGTAGTTCCCTGCGCGAAGGAACAACCGGGGGACGCCTTGTCAAGAGAAGCAGCTTCCCGGCAGGTACGAGATGTGCCTACTGGCAAGGCCGAGCCGATCACCTAGGCACACAGAGAGCGCTACGCTCCTGCCATGCCTCCTGGTCTCCGCTACCTCGCATGCCTGCGTCTCTCTGCCGACTCGGACGGCTCCACCTCCATCGAGTGGCAGCGTGGCGTGATCCGACACCACGTCAGCTCTCCGCTCCTGTCAGGCGTCCTGGTGGGGGAGGCGGAGGACACGGACGTCTCGGGCTCCATCTCCCCCTTCAGGCGCCCCAAGCTGGGCAAGTGGCTCACGTCCAGGGCTGATGACTTCGACGTGATCATTGCGGCCAGGATGGACAGGCTCACCCGTCGGTCGATGCACTTCAACGAGCTCTTGGAGTGGGCGCAGCAGAACGGCAAGTTCATTGTCTGTGTCGAGGAAGGGTTCGACCTCTCGACCCCCCAAGGGAAGATGGTGGCCCGTATGACGGCCGTCTTCGCCGAGGCCGAGTGGGACACCGTTCAGGCGCGCGTCATCAACGGCGTACAGAGCCGTCTGGAGAACCGTTCATGGCTTACGGGTGCTCCGCCTACCGGCTATCGCATCAAAGCCGTAGAGGGTGGCAAGAGGAAGGTTCTGGAGATTGACCAGGACTTCCACCCCTACGTGGAAGAGATCTTCTCTCGTGTCCGCGAGGGCCAGTCCACTCACCGTATTGCCCGGGACTTCAACGGTCGTGGCGTACTCACTTGGGGCGACCATCTCAGGAAGGTGAAGGGGGAAGCCGCCAAGGGAACTCAGTGGCAATCCACCGTCATCAACAAGTTCCTGCGCTCTCCCTGGGTTCCCGGTATCTACACGTACAAGGGAGAAGCTGTTCTCGACGAGCAGGGAGACCCCGTCATTCTTCCTGAGAATCCGCTGGCGTCCATGGAGGAATGGACGGATTTGGTGGACCGGATCAAGCCCGCTCCCAAGCCCGTGGGAGCGGAAAGCCGCACAGGGGGAAGGAGTCTGCTTGCGGGTATTGCGCGCTGTGGTAACTGCGGAGCGCCGGTCACTTCTCTTCTGAATTCAGGTCACACCAGGAAAGACGGAGAGCAAATTCCTGGGCACAGGTACTACCGCTGCTCCAACAAGTTCAAGGGCGGCGACTGCGCAACGGGTCTGTACGTCCGTGCTGACGTCCTGGACGCATGGGTTGACCAGGAGATCCGTGGGAGCGTAGGCACGTGGGACATGTACGAGAGGGCAGGCACCGGGCCGTCTCAAGCGAGGGAACTCCAGTCGGCAAAGGCGCGCCTGGAAAAGCTGGAAGCCGACTTCCTCGCGGGGGAGTACGACGGGGAGGGGCAGGGGGATTCCTATCGACGTATGCATAAAGGTCTGGCGGCAAAGGTTGCTCTCCTGGCCAAGCAGGAAGCCGAGAGGGTTGACCCGGCATTGAAAGCCACGGGTAAGAAGTATGGGCAAGTCTGGGAAACCAAAGACCAGGAAGACCGTAGGGAATTCCTCCGTACGTATGAGGTGAAGCTCTGGGTCTGGGACAGGGGAATGGATGAGAGTGGCCGAGGGATGGTGATGGATCTGGGAGATATTCAGACCATGGCTGATGAACTGGCGCTCTCGCACCCTGGAGAGAAGGAGATGGCAAGGCTGGTGATCAGCCATAACGTACCGGAGGGATACCGCTGGAAAGCGTTGGGATTCGCCAAGAAATAGAGCTGGCAGAGAATGGGCCCTGTCGAATGGGGGCCTATTTCTTTTCCTGAATCGTTCATGAATCCGGCCCCCCGGCGCCAAGGGTTGAATGACAAGCGGGGGTTTTCCGGTCTTTCGAGTGCCTGGAGCATCGTTGAACCACCTGTGCCTTGCTCGTCAGGGGCAGGGTCGGAAACGGCCGGCTCCGACGGGGATGTCGACCCGACCTGCCCGCGGTCTCGGCAGTGAGCGTGAGGGTCTCGCCTCTGCGCTCTCTCGACTCCGTCCCGACGGCGACGTCCTGTACGTGGCTTCCCTGGACAGGCTTGGGCGCACGATGCACAAGGTGCTCGCCCTGGTTGCCGAGTTGAGGGCAACGGGATTCACCTGGTGAAGGGAACTGATCTTCCAGCGTGAGCGCCGCGCAGCGTGAGCGCCGTGCCTCTGCCCGCGCCTCCCGTGAGTTCAGCGGGGTTGCTGCGAAGCACGTCATGGTCGCGCAACTGTCCTCCGGATCAAGTCGGAAGCGAAGCGGGACTGACTCTGCGCACTTCCCACACGCAACTGAGCCGCTATCTCGCCAGTCACGGCGCATAGAGGCTCTATGCCGTTTTAAGGCATGTTCCGCTGGAGAGACCCCCGGTAGGCTGTCTCAACGGCAGTTCAAAGGGGTCCGGGGTCAGTCCGGCAGCGATCGAGGGAGCGTGTGCTTTGCCGACTGGCAAGGTCAAGTGGTTCAACACCGAGAAGGGCTTCGGCTTTCTCTCCCGTGACGACGGCGGCGACGTCTTCGTCCATTCCTCCGTCCTGCCTGCCGGAGTCGAGGCACTGAAGCCGGGCCAGCGAGTGGAGTTCGGCGTCGTCGCCGGACAGCGCGGCGACCAGGCGCTCTCCGTCGTCATTCTCGACCCGACCCCTTCGGTCGCCGCCGCACAGCGCAAGAAGCCCGATGAACTGGCTTCCATCGTCCAGGACTTGACGACCCTCCTCGAGAACATCACGCCGATGCTCGAGAAGGGCCGTTACCCGGAGAAGAACTCCGGCAAGCAGATCGCCGGTCTGCTGCGCGCGGTCGCCGACCAGTTGGACGTCTGACGGGTACCGGCCGGCGGTAAATCGCTGTCCGACACGGGAGTTACCGGCGCCACGGGCGTTACGGGAAATCCAGCGCGTCCGGGCCGAGGGGCGGCAACAGTCCCTCGGCCGCCGCGCGGGTCAGCAATCCCCTGACCGCCGCATAGCCGTCCTCGCCCAGGTTCGCCGTGAACTCGTTGACGTACAGACCGATGTGCTGGTCGGCGACGGCCGGATCCATTTCCTGGGCGTGTTCCATGACGTACGGGCGGGAGACCTCGGGGGCGTCCCAGGCCGCGCGTACGGAGGCGCGGATCGAGTCGGCGAGCCGGGTGAGGGCCTGCCCGCCCAGTGAGCGCTTGGCGATGATGGCGCCGAGCGGGATCGGCAGCCCGGTCGTGGACTCCCAGTACTCGCCCATGTCCGCGAGCTTGTGCAGCCCGTAGTCGCGGTAGGTGAAACGGGCCTCGTGGATCACCAGCCCCGCGTCGACCTTTCCGTCCCGTACGGCCGGCATGATCTCGTGGAACGGCATGACGACGATCTCACCGACGCCTCCCGGGACCTTCTCCGCCGCCCAGAGCCGGAACAGCAGGTAAGCCGTCGACCTCTCGCTCGGCACGGCGACCGTGCGGCCGGTCAGTTCCGCACCGCCCGAAGCGTGCGGGCCGCCCCCGCCCCCGGTCCCGGGTTCCTTCGTCAGCACCAGCGGGCCGCAGCCCCGGCCCAGCGCGCCCCCGCACGGCAGCAGCGCGTACTCGTCGAGGACGTACGGCAGCACGGCGTACGACACCTTCAGCACGTCGAACTCGCCGCGCTCGGCCATGCCGTTGGTGATGTCGATGTCCGCGAACGTCACGTCGAGCCCCGGCGCGCCCGGCACACGGCCATGGGCGAGGGCGTCGAACACGAACGTGTCGTTCGGGCAGGGCGAGTACGCGATCTTCAGATCGTCACCGGTCGTCATGTGGGTTCCAACTCTCCAGGACGGGTGTGAGCTTCCCGAAGGCCGTGGTCAGGGCGGCGAGCGCGGCGCCGATGCGCCAGGCGTCGCGGTCGCGCGGGCCGACGGGGTTGGAGACCGCGCGGATCTCCAGCACGGGCACGCCGTGCGCGGCGGCGGCCTCGGCGACCCCGAAGCCCTCCATCGCCTCGGCCAGCGCACGCGGGTGCCGTGCGCGCAGGGCGGCGGCCCGGGCGGCGCTGCCGGTGACCGTCGAGACGGTCAGGACGACGCCGGTCAGGGCCCCGGTGGCGGCCGAGATCTCCCGGACCAGGGACTCGGGCGGACGGTGGGTGACGGCGCCGAAGCCCAGCTCGGTGACGGGCAGGAAGCCGTCGGCGCTCTCGGCGCCCAGGTCGGCGACGGTGATCTCGTCGGCGAGGACCAGGGAACCGACCGGGGCGGCGGGCGCGAAGCCGCCGGCGATGCCCGTCGAGACGACGAGGCCGTAGGGGTCGCCGCTCAGCGCGGCGGCCGTGAGGGCGGCCGAGACGGAGGCGGCGGCCAGGGCAGGGCCGACCCCGGCGGCGAGGAGGTCGCAGGCCCCACCCGTGCGGTGCAGGGTCACGCCCGGCAGGCGCACCTCATGGCCGGGTCCGGGCAGCGCCCTCGCCACCGCGTCCCGTTCGGCGGGGACCGCGGTGGCCACGAGGACGCGGGTGGCGGACGTGGTCAGTCGTCCTTCTTGAGCTTGAACGACCACAGGCCGGTCACCGCCTGGCTGTCCTTCTTCCCGTCGCCGGCCTTGATGGAGACGAGGGTGGAGTCGCCCTGGGCGCCGTACTGGGCGTTGAAGAACACGCTGCCCGGGATCGTGCGGTAGGTCTTGTCGCTGTCCTCGGTGAGCGGCTGACCGTTCATCAGGATCGTCCAGCGCTTGTCGGCCACGTCGGGGTCGACGCCGAAGCGGACGGTCTCGTCCGGGTCGACGGTGATCGACTTGATGTCCTTGTCCGCGAGGCACTTGGTCAGCGCGGCGGCCTGGAGGGTCTCGCCCTCCCCGCCACAGGTGGCCTCGGCGCTGACCGAGGTGCGGCCGACGGTGATCGTGGACAGCGGCGTCGGCTTGTCGCAGGCCGACAGGACGAGCAGTCCGGCGGAAACGGCGCCGGCGGCGGCGACGACGCGACGGCGTCGCGCGACGCCAGGTACATCAGCGGCTCCGCCGCGGGGCAACGTGGTCATGGCGGAAGGCTATCGGGCACGCCCGGCCGTCTCTTTACGTGGGGGGCGGCGTGGCTGTGTGTTGGGCCACGCGGTTACGCCACGCGGGGCTTCGCACCGCTTCCGTGCCGCACCGAGGACAGCAGACCGCGGACCGTGGTCAGCCAGCCCAGCGCGACCACCGCCGCGGCCACCGACAGGCCCAGCGCGCCGTTCAGCGGCATCACGATGCCGACCGCGCCGCCGAACACCCAGCACACCTGGAGCATCGTCTCCGAGCGGGCGAACGCCGAGGTGCGCACCAGCTCGGGCACGTCCCGCTGGATCAGCGCGTCCAGCGACAGCTTCGCCAGGGCCTGCGAGAACCCGGCGACCGCCGCCATGCACGCCACGAGGAACGCCCCGAAGAACACCGCGGCGGTGATCGTCGCGCCCAGCACGACGGCCACGACCGTCACGATGATCAGCTCCGGGGCCTTGGAACGCAGCCACGCCCCCACCGCCGTACCGAGCGCGTTGCCCACGCCCGCCGACACCGCCACCATGCCCAGCGACACGGCCGCGCTCTGCCCGGTCAGCGGGTGCTCGCGCAGCAGGAACGCCAGGAAGAAGGTCAGGAACCCGGACAGCCAGCGCAGCGCCGCGTTGGCGCCGAGGGCGTGTGTGACGGCGATGCCGACGGTCCTGAGGCCCGGCCGCTTCACCGGCTGCCGATGCGGGCCGTGCAGGTGCTGCTCGTCGGCGGCGAGCAGCGCCACGGCCTCGCCCTTGGCGGAGTCCACCTTGCGGGGCAGCGAGAAGGACAGGAACGTACCGGCCACGAAGATCAGGAAGGCGCCGTAGAGCGGATAGCGCGGCCCGAGGGCCTGGAGCCCCGCCCCGACGGGCGCGGCGATCCCGGTGGCGAGGAGACCGCCCAGGGTGACCCGCGAATTGGCCTTGACCAGGGAGAACCGGGGCGGCAGCAGCCGGGGCACGACGGCGCTTCTGACCACCCCGTACGCCTTGGAGGCGACGAGCACGCCGAGCGCTGCCGGATACATCTCGATGCTGCCGGTGACGACGGCGCCGGACAGCACGAGCGCGAGGAGCGCCCGGGCGAGCATGGCCCCGGCCATGGCGGCGCGGCGTCCGTGCGGCAGCCGGTCGAGCAGGGGGCCGATCACGGGGGCGAGGACGGTGAAGGGGGCCATGGTGATGGCGAGGTACAGCGCGACGCGCCCGCGGGCCTCGTCCGTGGGCACCGAGAAGAACACGGTGGAGGCGAGCGCGATGGTGATCATGACATCGCCGGCGCCGTTCACGCCGTGCAGCTCGATCAGCTTGCCGAGGCCGGACTCGCCGGCGCCGTGCGCGTGCGTGGCCTTGCGGATCCCGCGGGCGGTGCCGGTGAACGGGAAGTGCAGGGCACGGCCGACCGCGCGGACGGACCCGCTCATCCGGCCCGAACCGCTCACCCGGCTCCTCCCCTTGTTCCCCTTCGTCGCACCGATCCCGGTGGCGCCCTGGGGTGTCCTCGCGGCTGCCACCCCGTCATAGTGCCCCGGAAAAGCGGTACGTAGTGCGGTTACCGCGCGTATGGGCGTGTGATCGTCGCCGCGCCGGGCCGGTCGGGAGGGGGTTCGGCGGTGGTTCGGCGGCTTCTGTGAGCGGGAAACGTCCCGTCGGTGTAGGCCGAGCGTCCGCGAGCAGGTAGCGTGCGTAGCGCGCCGTGGCGATTGTTCTCGGCCGCGCGCCTCCCGGCCATCCCGCAGAATGGATGACAGCAGGTGCGCCCGAGCGCGATCGGGCGCGGACGTCGACGCGGCCCTCCCCCAGTGCTTGAAGAGCCTGGGAGGTACCCCCAGCCGCTCCGTTCGCACCCGCCGCCTTCAGGCCGGCGCACCGAGAGACGGCGTAGGAGAGAAGCGATACCTGTGAGCGCAGCGACCACGCGAAGCCGCACACCCGACCGCCTGTGCGCCGAGGCCGTCGACCTCGCACGTGCCGCAGCCGAGGAGGCAGCCGCCCCCGGCGTGGTCGGTGAGCATGCGGGGCTGGTCTCCGAGGGCGACCGGGTGGTCACCCACTACTTCGAGTGCAAGGAACTGGGCTACCGAGGCTGGCGCTGGGCGGCGACGGTGGCCCGGGCCTCGCGTGCCAAGGCCGTCACGCTCGACGAGGTGGTGCTGCTGCCCGGCCCGGACGCGGTCCTGGCCCCCGAATGGGTTCCGTGGAGCGACCGGCTGCGCCCCGGCGACATGGGCCCCGGCGACCTCCTGCCCACGGACGCGGAGGACCTGCGTCTGGAGTCCGGCTACACCGGCGAGGACGATCCGCGCCTGCAGCCGGGCTACTTCGACTCGGACGAGCCGACGCCGAACTCGCCCCTCTCCGAGGAGATGGCCGAGCTGGTGGAGGCGGAGGACGCGGAGGTGACGCCGACCGGGCCCGCGGCCCTGCCGTCGGCTCCGCGCCGGGGCACCATCGCCGCGGTCGCCGAGGAACTGGGTCTGCGTCGCGCCCGGGTCCTCTCCCGCTACGGTCTGCACACCGCGGCCGACCGCTGGGAGGACGGCTTCGGCCCCAAGACGCCCATGGCCCAGGCGGCCCCCGCGGCCTGTGTGAGCTGCGGTTTCCTCACTCCCATCGGCGGCTCCCTCGGTCAGGCCTTCGGGGTCTGCGCCAACGAGTTCTCCCCGGCCGACGGCCGGGTGGTCTCCCTGGCGTACGGCTGCGGCGGTCACTCGGAGGCGGCGGTCATGCCGACGCCCCCGCGGCCGGCTCCCCCGGTGATCGACGAGACCCGGGTCGACCCGTTCCCCCTCCGCCCGGCACCGGACTCGGGTTCCGTGCCGGACACGACGGACGAGGACGCGGCGGAACTGGGTCACTCCTAGGGGCTGGGCCCGCCCCCGCGCAGTGGCACCAGGAGCCTCTGGTGCCGCCGGCTCCTCGGGCTTTTCGCGGCGCTCCCTGACGCCGTTCCCGCTGCTCCTGGGGCTCCGGGGCCTTCCGAAGCCGCTCCGGCGGTACGGCCGCAGGTCCTCGGGGCCACCCATCCTCCGACGCGGCTCCCGGGTCTGCGTGAGCGGGCCCCTGGCGCCACTCGGCTCCCTCGGGCCCCCTAGGGCCTCCGGGGCCGTTCGAGGTCCTCCGGGGGCACCTCAGGGCCCATCCGGAGCCCATCCCGGAGCCCATCCCGGGGGCCGCCCTTCCCGGGCCGTCCATGGCGCCGTCCTCGCTGCTCCCGGGGCCCACGCGGAGGTCCACGCGGGGCCCGTCCCGCCCTGCTCGGCGGCCGGGGCCCGTAGTCGTTGTGTGATTGTGATGTAGGGGGTGCCCGGGGCCCGGGCACGGCTCTGCGGGGCGTTCTGCCGTCACTCCGCCGCGCGGTACCTTCGAGCCCACGCCGATGAGGAGAGTGAACGTGAGCAAGTTCGTGCGGCCGGCACCCGAGGGCGCGGACCCCTTCGGCACGGCCCGCCTGCGTCGCGGAGTACTGGACGCCTGGGCCACGAGCCCCGCCCGATTCCGGGAGGACGCCAACGCCGAGGAGGACCTCGTCCTCGGCGGGTACCGGGACCGGCTCGTCGTCGAGCTCGCTCAGAACGCCGCCGACGCCGCTGCCAGGGCCGGCGTGCCGGGACGGCTGCGGCTCACCCTCCGGGACGGTGTCCTCGTCGCCGCCAACACCGGCGCACCCCTGGACGCCACCGGTGTGGAGTCCCTCGCCACCCTGCGTGCCTCCGCCAAGCGGGAGGCTCGGCAGTCGGCCGTGGCCGTCGGACGGTTCGGCGTCGGCTTCGCCGCCGTCCTCGCCGTCACCGACGAGCCCGCCGTCGTCGGGCGGCACGGCGGTGTCCGCTGGGATCTGGCCGAGGCCCGCGCGCTCGCCTCCGAGACCGCCCGGCACAGCCCGGGGCTCGGCGACGAGGTCCGGCGGCGGGACGGCCATGTGCCCCTGCTCCGGCTCCCCTTCGCCGCCCAGGGCACCGCGCCCGACCCCTACGACACGGCCGTCATCCTGCCCCTGCGGGACACCGCCGCCGCCGACCTGGCCGAACGTCTCCTCGCCGCCGTCGACGACGCCCTCCTCCTCGCCCTCCCGGGCCTGGGGGAGGTCGTGATCGAGATCGGCGACGCCGCGCCCCGCGTCCTGCGCCGGGACACCGACGCCGACGACGACGCCCTCACCGTCGTCGCGGACACACGGGACGGGACCACCCGCTGGCGCGTCGTCGCCGCGCACGGCCCCCTCACGCCCGACCTCCTCGTCGACCGCCCGGTGGAGGAGCGGCTGCGCCCCCACTGGTCGGTCACCTGGGCCGTACCGGTCGACGACGACGGTTCGCCCGCCCGGCCCCGCACGACCCCCGTCGTGCACGCCCCCACCCCCAGCGACGAGCCCCTCGGCGTCCCCGCCCTGCTCATCGCCTCCTTCCCGCTCGACACCACCCGCCGGCACGCCGCCCCCGGCCCGCTCACCGACCATCTGGTGCAGCGCGCGGCGGACGCGTACGCCGAACTCCTCGCCGGCTGGCGTCCGGTGGGCGCCGGGATCATCGACCTCGTGCCCGGGCCGCTGGGCAAGGGGGAGCTCGACGGGGCGCTGCGCCAGGCCATCCTCGAGCGGCTGCCGAAGACCGCCTTCCTGCCGCCCGCCGTCCGGCCCGTTCCCGACGACGTGGACGAGGGCGACGACGCGGTCGAGTTCCCGGAAGCCCTCCGCCCCCGGGACGCCGAGGTGGTCGAGGGCGCCGGCGCCGACACCGTGCGGGTACTGGCGGAGGTGCTGCCCACCCTGCTGCCCGCCGGGCTGGAGCGGCGCGTCGAGCTGCGCACGCTCGGCGTCGCCCGGGTCCCGCTCGCCGACGCGGTGGACCGGCTGGCCGGCCTGGAGAAGGACCCGCAGTGGTGGTACCGGCTCTACGACAGCCTGGCCGGTGTGGACCCGGACCGGCTCTCGGGGCTGCCGGTGCCGCTGGCCGGGGGTACCTCCCAGGCCTTCGGTACCGGGGGAGTGCGGACCACCATCGGTCCCCGCCAGGTGCTGCTGCCCACCGCGGACGCGGCCGGTCCCGACCCGGAGATCCTCGCCCGCCTCGGCCTCAAGGTCGCCCACCAGGACGCGGTGCACCCCCTCCTGGAGAAGCTCGGCGCCCTGCCCGCCACCCCCCGCGCCGTCCTGACCACCCCGCAGGTGCGGGCCGCCGTCGCCGCGTCCCTGGACGACGACCGCGGCGCCTGGGACGACCAGGACACCCCGGACGCCGAGGAGCTCGCCGACACCGTGCTCGCGCTGGTCCGCGACGCGCGCCTGGAACCCGGCGACGAACCCTGGCTCGGCGCCCTCGCGCTGCCCGACGAGGACGGGGAACTCGTGCCCGCCGGCGAACTGGTGCTGCCGGGCAGCCCGTTCGCCTCCGTCATCCGGGAGGACGAACTCGCCCACGTCGATGCCGAACTGGCGGACCGGTGGGGCGAACAGCCCCTCGCCGCCTGTGGCGTCCTCGCGAACTTCGCGCTCGTCCGCGCCACCGACGTCGTCCTCGACCCGGACGAACTGGAGCCCCGCGAGGGGGACTTCGCCGAGTCCGACGACGCGGGCCTGCTGGACGCCGTCGACGTGTGGTGCGAGGACATCCTCGACCGGTTCCCCGACAGCCCGGTGCCCCCGGTCGCCACCGAACTGGTCGCCGTCCGCGACCTCGACCTCGTCGACGACGACTGCTGGCCGCAGGCCCTCGCGCTGCTCGCCCGGCCGCCCCTGCGGGACGCCCTCACCCAGCCCGTCCGGATCCTGCTGCCCGACGGCACCCACGAGGTCGTCAGGCCTTACACCGCCTGGTGGCTGCGCGGGAATCCGGTGCTCGACGGCCGTCGTCCGGCCGGTCTGCTGGCGGCCGGCGGGGATCCGCTGCTGCACGGGCTGTACGAGGAGGCCGACGCGACCGGTTTCGACGACGAGCAGGTGCTGCGCGCCCTCGGCGTGCGGACCTCCGTGGCCGCGCTCCTCGACGAGCCCGGCGGCGCCGCCGAACTCCTCGACCGCCTCGCCGATCCGGAGCGCCCCGTCACGGCGGCCCAACTGCACGGTCTCTACGGTGCGTTGGCCGAGCTGGATCCCGAGCGGGTGACCCTCCCGGACGAGCTGCGGGCGGTCGTCGACGGCCGGGTCGACGTCGTGGACGCGGCGGCCGCCGTCGTCGTCGACTCGCCCGATCTGCTGCCCTTCACCGAGGGGGTGCCGCTGCTTCCGGTGCGGCCGTCCCGGGCCGCCGAACTGGCGGAGCTGTTCCAGGTGCGGCGGCTGAGCGAGTCCGTGACGGGACGGGTCGACTCCGAGGGCGTCGAGCACGACGTACCGGATTCGGTGCGGGTGCTGCTCGGGCCGCGCACGCCCGCCACGTACGTCGAGCACGAGGAACTCGTCGTCGACGGCGTGGAGATCGACTGGCGGCTGACCGACGACGGTGTCCTGCACGCCGCGACCCTGGAGGGTGTCGCCGCCGGACTCGCCTGGGCGGCGAGGCAGTGGCCGCGCCGCTTCGAGGTCGCCGCCCTGCTCGAGGACCCGTCCCGGACCGCGGAGTTGGCCCGCGACCGCTGGTTCGACTGACCGCGTCACGGTCCGGGTGTGAGCGCCCTCGCGGGGATGCGCGGGGGCGCTCACATATTCTCCGCGATTTCTCCATCGAACGTGCAACCGTCGGACAGGGGTACGAGTCTCTTCCCGTGAATCACGTTTTTCAACGGGGGGAAAACCTATGCGCATCCGCGCGACCGCCGCCGTCTCCTTCGGCGCTCTGGCCCTCGCGGGCCTGGCCGTTCCCGCCGCGCAGGCGGCGCCGAGCGACGGCGGTACCGGCGACACCCGGATCACGAAGGTGGTCGTCGACGGTGACAACAAGGTGCCCGTCTCCACCAACGCGGCGAAGACCATCTCCATCAGCGTGACCGCCACGGACGGCTCCGGCATCAAGAGCGCCGAGCACTTCACGCTGACCGGCCCCGACTACGGCTTCGAGATGACCGGCACCCCGACCTGCAAGAAGGTCAACGCCACCACCTCCACGTGCACCGCCTCCGTGAAGGTGGACCCGAGGACCGACTACTTCAGCAACAAGAACGCCGGCACCTGGTACGTCGACGCGTGGATCGACGCCAACGACGGCGACTTCGTGTGGAAGGAGAAGGCCGGTTCCTTCCACTTCCAGCGCGTCTCCAAGCTGACGGTCAACGCGACGCCGGAGCCGGTGAAGAAGGGCAAGACGATCACCGTGACCGGCTCCCTCACCCGCGCCAACTGGGAGACGCTCAAGTTCGGCGGCTACGGCGCCCAGTCGGTGCAGCTCCAGTACAAGAAGAAGGGCTCCACCAAGTGGAGCACCCTGAAGACCGTCAAGACGACCTCCACCGGCGGTCTGAAGACCACCGTCAAGGCGACGGCGGACGGCAACTACCGCTACACCTTCGTGGGCAACACGACCACGGCGGCGGTCACGGCCGCGAGCGATTTCGTCGACGTCAAGTAGCACACCCGCACTCCGGAACGGCCGATCGTCCGGGAAGACGTTTCATGTACAACCATTTCCCGGTTTCAGGAATCTGATCATGCGAGCCGACAGGCTCGTCGACCACTTGGGCTCGCTGGTGGCACCCGCCCGGAGAGCCCCTTGATCCCCTTGGGACATTCATGCGCATACGAGCCACCGTGGCCGCCGTCACCGGCGCCCTGGCCCTGTCCGCCTTCGCCGTGCCGGCCGCGCAGGCCACAGGTAGCGACACGCACAACCCCGTCGACACCCTGAAGGCCCTGCACGCGGCCACCTCCGGCCAGAACGCCTTCACCGGTGCCACCGCCGACACCGGCACCCCCTACGCGCTGGACGCCAAGTTCGGCAACGTCAAGATCAACAGCGGCAAGCCGATCGTCGGCGGCACCAGCGCCAAGGTCACGGTCCCGGTCACCTTCACGGTCACGCACGGCGCGGACGTCGACGTCACCGCCGACGACACCGAGCTGGACCTGGTCATCTACCGCGGCTCGTACAGCAGCCCGGCCAACATCCTGGTCGGCGACGACTGGCCGTCCTGCACCAACACCTCGGCCACGGTCGCCAGTTGCAAGGGCACCCTCGACATCTACCCGGGTGAGGAGCTGGTCAACGCCGACGCCACCACCTGGAAGGCGCTCGGCTACGTCATCGACTGGAACGACGTCGACCCGTACACCACCGACGACATCGACTGGACCAAGGTCGGTTACGCCGAGGGCGACGCCCTGGCCACCACCAAGCTCCAGCGGCTGTCGAAGCTGACGGTCAACGCCGCGCCGGAGCCGGTGAAGAAGGGCAAGACCATCACCGTCACGGGCAGCCTGACCCGTGCCAACTGGGACAGCGGCAAGTACACCGGTTACTCCGGCGTCTACGCCCAGCTCCAGTTCCGCAAGAAGAACTCCACCACGTACACCACGGTGAAGTCGGTCAAGACCACCTCGACCGGCGCTCTGAAGACCACCGTCAAGGCGGGCGTGGACGGCTACTACCGCTACAGCTTCGTCGGCACCACGACCGCCCCGGCGGTCAAGGCCGCGGGCGACTTCGTCGACGTCAAGTAGGACGCCGAGAAACAGGACGCCGTAGCGAGAGCGGCCGGCCCCGGACCTCCGGGGCCGGCCGTTCGCCGCTCGCCCTGCGCTCTTCCTGCGCTCGCCCTGCGCTCTTCCTCCACTCTTACCTCCCGCCGTACAACCGGCCCCGTCCGTCATGGATCTCACCCGATGGGTCAACAGACTCCGAGATCTCTCCTCCAACTGGGGAACGCAATGCGCATACGCGCCCTCGTGGTCGCCTCCTCCGGCGCCCTCGCTCTCTCCGCCCTCGCCGTCCCGGCCGCCCAGGCCGCTCCGACGGCGGCGCCGAACGTCACCTTCTCCGCCATGAAGGTCAACGCGGGCAAGGCCGTCGTGGTCGGCCCCTCGGCCAAGGTCACCGTCACCGCCACGTACACCGTGACGAAGCCCGCGAGCCTCAGCGCGAGCTCCTTCGACAACGGCCCGATGCTCTACCGGGGTACCGCGCTCGGCGCGAACTCCCAGATCATCGCCGGTGACGAGCCGGGCACCTGCAAGGCCGTCTCCACGACGGTCCTCAGCTGCACCGCCAAGATCCAGTTCCGTCCCACCGCCTCCAGCGCGTACGACGACCTGGCCAACAGCCAGGCCGGCACCTGGAAGGTGGGCGCCCTCGCCGTCCCGCACGACGCCGACAGCGAAGCCGACCTCAAGTGGCAGAGCAACCTGGGCGCCGTCAACGTGCAGCGCCAGGCGCAGCTGACGGCCGACGCCACGCCCGAGCCGGTGAAGAAGGGCAAGACCCTCACCATCACGGGCAAGCTGACCCGCGCCAACTGGGACACCAACAAGCTCGGCGGTTACGCGGCCCAGCCGGTGAAGCTCCAGTTCAAGAAGAAGGGCAGCACCACCTACACCACGGTCAAGACCGTGAAGACCAGCTCGACCGGCGCCCTGAAGACCACGGTCAAGGCCGCCGCCGACGGCTACTACCGCTACAGCTTCGCCGGCACCACGACGACCCCGGCGGTCAGCGCGGCGGGCGACTTCGTCGACGTCAAGTAGCAGCCGGGACAGGAACAACGGCTAGGCGGGAAAGCGGCGGTCGACCCATTTCCAGGAGATCTCCAGGGCGGCCGCCGCCACCGCCGCCACCCCGACCGCGATCCATGGCATGGTCATCCCGACCAGCTTCAGCGCGAAGAAGTCCTGGAGCCACGGGACCACCAGCACCAGCACGAACGCCCCGCCCATCGAGGCCACCAGCACCACCCGCCACCAGGTGTAGGGGCGGGCGATGATCGCCAGCACCCACATCGAGATCAGGAACAGCGTGAGGGTCGCCGCACTGGTCTCGGCCTCCAGGGAGCCCTCACCGGTGTAGTGGTGACGGGCGACCAGATAGGTGGCGAAGGTCGCGACCCCGGCCACCACCCCGCCCGGGATCGAGTACCGCATCACCCGTCGTACGAAGTGCGGCCGGGCCCGTTCCGTGTTGGGGGCGAGGGCCAGGAAGAAGGCCGGGATACCGATCGTGAGGGTGGACAGCAGGGTCAGGTGCCTGGGCAGGAAGGGGTACTCGACCTGCCAGCAGACCACCAGCAGGGCCAGCAGCACCGAGTAGACCGTCTTCACCAGGAAGAGGGTCGCCACCCGGGTGATGTTGCCGATGACCCGCCGGCCCTCCGCCACCACCGACGGCAGGGTCGCGAAGCTGTTGTTCAGCAGCACGATCTGCGCGACCGCCCGGGTGGCCTCGGACCCCGAGCCCATCGCGACGCCGATGTCGGCGTCCTTCAGCGCGAGGACGTCGTTGACGCCGTCCCCGGTCATCGCGACCGTGTGTCCGCGGGACTGCAGCGCGCCGACCATGTCCCGCTTCTGCTGCGGGGTGACCCGGCCGAACACCGTGCCCTCGTCCAGGGCCCGGCCCATGCCCTCCGGCTCGGCGGGCAGCCGGCGCGCGTCCACCGTACGGCCGTCCAGCCCGAGCTTCGCGGCCACCGCCCCCACCGACACCGCGTTGTCGCCGGAGATGACCTTGGCGCGCACGTCCTGCTCGGCGAAGTAGCGCAGGGTGTCGGCGGCGTCCGGCCGCAGCCGCTGTTCGAGTACGACGAGTGCGGCGGGCCTGGCGCCGCGTGCGGGCTCGGGGTCGTCGAGGTCGCGGGCGGCACGGGCCAGCAGCAGCACCCGCAGACCCTGCTCGTTGAGCCGCTCGGTCTCGGCGAGGGCGGGATCGCCGTCGTCCAGCAGCACGTCCGGCGCCCCCAGCAGCCAGGTGCCGTTCTCCCCGTTGCCCTCGCTGAGACTGGCGCCGCTGTACTTGCGGGCGGAGGAGAAGGGCAGGGACTCGGTGCAGCGCCAGTCCTCGGCGTCCGGGTAGGCGTCGATGATCGCCTGGAGCGAGGCGTTCGGCCTCGGGTCGGACTCGCCGAGCGCCCCGAGCACCCGGCGTACGTACGACTCGTCGTAGCCGTCGAGGGTGCTCAGCCCGGTGACGTCCATACCGCCCTCGGTGAGCGTGCCGGTCTTGTCCAGGCAGACCGTGTCGACGCGGGCGAGGCCCTCGATGGCCGGCAGCTCCTGTACCAGGCACTGTTTTCGGCCGAGTCGGATGACGCCGATCGCGAAGGCGACCGAGGTGAGCAGGACGAGCCCCTCGGGGACCATCGGGACGATGCCCCCGACGGTGCGGGCGATGGACTCCTTGAGGTCGTTGTCCTTGACGAAGAGCTGCGTGACGACCAGGCCGATCGCGGCCGGGACCATCATCCAGGTCACGTACTTGAGGATCGTGGAGATGCCGGAGCGCAGCTCGGAGTGGACGAGCGTGAAGCGGGAGGCCTCCTCGGCGAGCTGGGCGGCGTAGGCCTCCCGGCCGACCTTCGTGGCCTGGAAGGCGCCGCCGCCGGCCACCACGAAGCTGCCCGACATGACCTGGTCGCCCGGCCGTTTGACGACGGGGTCGGCCTCGCCGGTGAGCAGTGACTCGTCGATCTCCAGTCCGTCCGCCTCGGCGCACACCCCGTCCACGGCGACCTTGTCCCCGGGCCCGATCTCGATGAGGTCGTCCAGGACGAGTTCCGAGGTGGAGACCTCGACGGCCGTGCCGTCGCGACGGACGGTGGGCCGGGCCTCGCCGACGACCGCGAGGGAGTCCAGGGTCTGCTTCGCGCGCCACTCCTGGATGATGCCGATGCCGGTGTTGGCGAGGATGACGAAGCCGAACAGGCCGTCCTGGATGGGCGCGACGAACAGCATGACCACCCAGAGGACGCCGATGATCGCGTTGAACCGGGTGAAGACGTTCGCCCGGACGATCTCGCCGACGGAGCGGCTGCTGCGGACGGGTACGTCGTTCACCTGACCGCGCGCGACCCGGTCCGCGACCTCGGCGGCGGTGAGGCCGGTCGCCGTCGGCGCGGAGGCGGGTGCTTCGGTGTGGGCCATGGGATCGACGGTACGTGCGGATCTGGGGGTTCACCCCCTGAGAACGCCGAAGATCCGACCTCGGGAGGACGGCCGTCGAGCCGTCCGGTACCTCGGTAGTAGCGCCCCCCGGTACCTGTCTGGGGGACAGCCCCTAGTCGGTGACCGGGCCCACGGGCTCGGCCGGCCCGCGCGCCGCGTCCCGCTTGATCGCCGCGTCCCGTTTGCGGACGTACCAGATGCCGATGAGGCCGAGTCCGGCTCCCGCGAGGCAGGTCCAGATCCACCACACATGGCCGTGGTCGTCGTACCAGCCGTAGAAGGGGAGCTGGACGAGGAAGAGGACGAACCAGAGGATCGTGCCGCCGGTGACGGTCGCGACCACGGGGCCCTCCAGGGGTTCCGGCGCCTCGTGTTCAGGGATCCACTTCTTCATGGTGCTCAGCTTACGAGGCAGTCGGGTCTACGCGCGGAGATGGCCGATCCGAACGTTATATGTTCATACTGAAACGGTTTGGTACTGACCACTTCTCTTCGTAGGAAACTCCAAAAACATGCCCACGTCGGCCCCCGCCAAGGTCCCCGCCCCTGAACAGCCGGGAGCCACGCCCCTCTTCGGCGCCCTCGACCGCTACTTCAGGATCACCGAACGGGGCAGCAGCCTGCCCCGCGAGATCCGGGGCGGCTTCGCCACCTTCTTCGCGATGGCGTACATCATCGTGCT
This sequence comes from Streptomyces sp. NPDC002884, assembly GCF_040295245.1. Taxonomy (NCBI): domain Bacteria; kingdom Bacillati; phylum Actinomycetota; class Actinomycetes; order Kitasatosporales; family Streptomycetaceae; genus Streptomyces; species Streptomyces sp. NPDC002884. The sequence goes on from NZ_JBEOVB010000010.1 coordinate 78,503, forward strand.
GAACCCGATCATCCTCGGCAGCGCGAAGGACATGTACGGGCATCAGCTCGACAACGGTCAGCTGGTCACCGCCACCTGTGTGACGGCCGCCTTCACCACGCTCCTCATGGGCGTGATCGGCAACGTGCCCATCGCGCTGGCCGCCGGCCTCGGCGTGAACTCGGTGGTCGCCCTCCAGCTCGCGCCCCGGATGTCCTGGGCGGACGCCATGGGCATGGTCGTGCTCGCGGGCTTCGTGGTCATGCTCCTGGTCGCCACCGGTCTGCGTGAGCGCGTCATGAACGCGGTGCCCTTCGGCCTGCGCAAGGCGATCAGCATCGGTATCGGCCTGTTCATCATGCTGATCGGGCTCGTCGACTCCGGCTTCGTCAGCCGTATCCCGGACGCCGCCCACACCACCGTCCCGCTCCAGCTCGGCGCCGACGGTCACCTGAACGGCTGGCCGGTCCTCGTCTTCATCCTGGGCGCCCTGCTCACGCTGGCCCTGATCACCCGCAAGGTGCCCGGCGCGATCCTCATCTCGATCGTCGCGATGACGGTTCTCGCGCTGATCATCAACGCGGTGGCGACGATCCCGTCCTGGGGTCTCACCACCCCCGAGTGGCCCGGCAACCCCGTCGCCACCCCCGACTTCGGGCTCATCGGCGAGTTCAGCCTCTTCGGCGGCTTCGGCAAGGTCGGCGTCCTGACCGGCATCCTCTTCGTCTTCACGGTCCTGCTGTCGTGCTTCTTCGACGCGATGGGCACGATCATGGGCGTCAGCGACGAGGCCAAGCTGACCAACGCCCAGGGCGAGATGCCCGGCATCAACAAGGTCCTCTTCGTCGACGGCCTCGCGGTCGCCGCGGGCGGTGCCAGCTCCTCCTCCGCCACCACCGCCTTCGTGGAGTCCACGGCCGGCGTCGGCGAGGGCGCCCGCACCGGCCTCGCGAACATCGTCACCGGCGGCCTCTTCACCGTCGCGCTGTTCCTCACGCCGGTCGCCACGATGGTCCCGTCCCAGGCCGCCACCCCGGCCCTGCTCGCGGTGGGCTTCCTGATCCTGGCGGGCTCGGTCAAGGAGATCGACTGGGCCGACCCCACCATCGCCGTCCCGGCCTTCATCACCATGGTGATGATGCCGTTCACCTACTCGATCACCAACGGCATCGGCATGGGCTTCATCACCTTCGTGGTGCTGCGCCTGGCGGCCGGGCGTGGCCGGGAGGTCCCGGTGCCGATGTACGTGGTCTCCGCCGTCTTCGCCTTCTACTACCTGATGCCGGCCCTCGGCCTCACCTGATGCCGGCCCTCGGCCTCACCTGATCCCCGCCCGTCCGCCCGCCGCGGCCCAGGGCCCGGGGCTCAGGTGAGCCCGTAGAACTTCTCCGTCTCCTCGACGGCGGTCTGGAACCGCTCGTCGAAGTCATCGCGAATGAGCGTCTGGACGACATAGTCCTGGACGCTCATTCCCCTTTTCGCGGCATGCTGCCGGAGCCGCTCGAGCAGCTCCTCGTCTATCCGCAGGCTGAGCACACTGGTCCCCATGGGACGAGGGTCGCGGGCCCGTACCGCAGTCCGGCCGCTTTCCGCTGCCTACTCACTCGTTCGAGTGATGGAGAGGTTTCCGCGGCCGGGGTCCTGGGGAATCCCGGTACCCCCCAGCTTGTTTAGCCAGAGTAATGAGTTATCCTAAAGAGATGCCTGACCTCACCCATGGCGACAATGCTGCCGCCGTGAACTCCCTGCGTTCAGCCGTGATGCGGCTGTCCCGTCGGCTCAAGCACCAGCGGGTCGACGAGTCGCTGAGCCCCACCGAGATGTCGGTGCTCGGCACCCTCTCCCTCTGCGGCAGTGCCACCCCGGGCGAGCTCGCCCGCAAGGAGCATGTGCAGCCGCCGTCGATGACCCGCATCGTGGCCCTGTTGGAGGCCAAGGGGCTGGTCCGGCTGGAGCCGCACCCCGAGGACCGGCGCCAGAAGGTCGTCACCAAGACCGAGCAGGCCGAGGCCATGCTCGAGGAGAGCCGCGCCAAGCGGAACGCCTTCCTGGCCACCCTGGTCGACGGCCTCGACGAGGACGAGTGGGCGAAACTGCGCGCCGCCGCCCCCGTGCTGGAGAAACTCGCACATCTGTAGACAGCCGTCAGCCACGAGGAGGCGACCCTTTTGAGTTCGGGATCCGGAGCAGACTCCGCCCCCGCACCGACCACCCACGAGACCCTTGCCGAGCAGCCCGCCACGGGCGCCCGCAAGTCATCCATGTTCAGCTCGCTGAAGGTCAGGAACTACCGCCTGTTCTTCATGGGCCAGGTCGTGTCCAACATCGGCACCTGGATGCAGCGCATCGCCCAGGACTGGCTGGTCCTCAGCCTCACCGGCTCCGCGACCGCCGTCGGCGTCACGACAGCCCTCCAGTTCCTGCCGATGCTGCTCTTCGGGCTCTACGGCGGTGTGCTCGTCGACCGGCTGCCCAAGCGCCGGACGCTGCTGTTCACCCAGTCCGCGATGGCCCTCACCGGCATCGCGCTCGCCGTCCTCACCCTCTCCGGCCACGTCCAGGTCTGGCACGTCTACGTCGCCGCCTTCGCCGTGGGCCTCGCGACCGTCCTGGACAACCCGGCCCGCCAGACCTTCGTCTCCGAGATGGTCGGCCCCGACCAGCTCCAGAACGCGGTCAGCCTCAACTCCGCGAACTTCCAGTCGGCGCGGCTGGTCGGCCCCGCGGTGGCAGGCGTGATGATCACCGGCGTGGGGACCGGCTGGGCGTTCCTCCTCAACGGACTGTCCTTCGTCGCCCCCCTCGCCGGCCTGCTGCTGATGCGCTCGCGCGAACTGCACGCCGTCCACCGCGCCCCCCGCGGCAAGGGCCAGCTGCGCGAGGGGCTCCACTACGTCGCCGGGCGCCCCGAGCTGATCTGGACGATCGTCCTGGTCGGGTTCGTCAGCACCTTCGGCTTCAACTTCCCCGTCTACCTCTCCGCCTTCGCCGACGACGTCTTCCACGCGGGCGCGGGCTCCTACAGCCTGTTCAACACGCTGATGGCGGTGGGCTCCCTGGCGGGCGCCCTGCTCGCGGCCCGGCGCGGCACGGCCCGGATGCGGGTGCTGGTCGCCGGGGCGGTGGCCTTCGGCGCCATGGAGATCGTGGCCTCCATGGCCCCCTCCCTGTGGCTGTTCGCCCTGCTCATGGCACCGATCGGCATGTTCGGCATGACGGTCAACGTCACCGCCAACAGCAGCGTCCAGATGAGCACCGACCCGGCCATGCGCGGCCGGGTGATGGCCCTCTACATGATGGTCTTCATGGGCGGCGCCCCGATCGGCGCGCCGATCGCCGGCTGGATCACCGACGCGTACGGCGTCCGGGCGGGCCTGGCGGCGGGCGGCGTCGTCTCGGCCGTCGCGGCCGTCACCATCGGCCTGGTCCTGGCCCGGATGGGCAACCTGCGCCTGTCGGTGGGCTGGAACCGCGGCCACCCGAGCGTGCGGTTCGTGCCCCGGGAGAACCGGGAACTCGCCGCGGTGGCATGACGCCGTACGACGTCACCCGTGCCCCGCCACTCGCCACCGGCCACCGGTCACCTGTGACCCGTCACGCTTCACCCGTCACCTGTGACCTGTGACCCGTCACCCGGAGGACGCGGCGGGGGGACGTACCCGCCGGGCCAGCACCTGGCCCGGCCACGCGTGTTCACCGACGGTGTACGTCTCCGTCGCGGTGAAGCCGTTGGCCTCGTAGTAGGCGACGAGCCCGCGGTCGTCGCCCGCGTAGCAGTCCACCCGCAGCAGGCCGACGCCCGCCCGCCGGGTCTCCTCGGCGGCGTGCGCGAGCAGCGCGCTGCCCACCCCGTGGCCCTTGAAGCGGCGGTCGGAGGCGAGCCAGTGGATGTACCGCTCGGGCTCGCCGGGCGGCGGCAGATGCGCCAGGTACGCGCCGGGGGAGTCGGTGAGGGTGAGGGTGGCGGCCGGCACGCCGTCGGCCTCGGCGACGAACGCCCAGCCCTCGTCCAGGTACCGGGCGACCGACTCCACCGTCCTGGGGTTCTCCGACAGGGGTCTCGTCCCCCACTGACCGGGGCGCCCCTGCGCGACCAGCCACTCCACGCTGCTGTCGAGCATGCCGAGTATCACGGGGACGTCGTCGGGTCCGCCTTCTCTGATGGTGATCCGCATGACGCCCATCATGCCGGGCGCGCGGCCCCGCCGACCGGGAAAATCGGGGGCATGAGACTCTTCGCCGCCGTGCTGCCCCCGGACGACATCGCCGACGAACTCGCCGCCGAGGCCGCCCGGTTGCACACGCTGCCCGGTGCGGACGGGCTGCGCTGGACGGGCCGCCCCGGCTGGCACTTCACCCTCGCCTTCTACGGAGAGGTCGACGACGGCCTCGTACCGGAGCTGACGGCACGGCTGAGCCGGGCCGCGCACCGCTGCACGCCCTTCGCGCTGGCCGTGCGGGGCGGGGGCCAGTTCGGGCACGGGCGGGCGCTGTGGGCCGGAGCCGCAGGGGACGTACCGGCGCTGCGGCTGCTGGCCGACCGGGCGGAGGCGGCGGCCCGCAAGGCCGGCGTGGAGATGGGGGAGCACCGCCGCTACAAGGCCCACCTGACGCTGGCCCGCAGCCGGGACGCGGTGGACGTGGGCCGGTTCGTCGAGGCGCTGGACGCCTTCGAGGGTCGTACGTGGACGGTGGGGGAGCTGGTGCTGGTCCGCAGCGACCTGCCGAGGTCCGGCGTTCCCGGGGAGCAGCCCCGTTACGAGCCGGTCGGGCGCTGGGCGCTCGGCGGGGCCGGTTAGGCTCGACACGTGGACCCGAAGACCCGGAACCGGATCATGGCCGGTGCGCTCGTGCTGATGTTCGTCGTGGTGGCGATGGCGGCGGCGGTCGGCAGATAGCCGAAGCCACCGAACCGACCGCCGCCGCCGTGCCCGCGCGGGCGGACACGCCCTTTGTCAGGGACCTGCCGCCGCTACCAGGCGAAGGCCTCCGGGGACGGTCCCGGGCCGGGGAAGATCTCGTCCAGGCCGGACAGCAGTTCCTCGCCCAGTTCCAGTTCGACCGCGCGCAGGGCGGAGTCGAGCTGTTCGGCCGTGCGCGGGCCGACGATCGGGCCGGTCACGCCGGGGCGGGTGAGGAGCCAGGCCAGGGCGGCTTCGCCGGGCTCGATGCCGTGCTTGTCGAGGAGGTCCTCGTAGGCCTGGATCTGTGCGCGTGCGGTGGGGTCGGCGAGGGTGTCGGCGGCCCGGCCGCTCGCCCGGCGCCCGCCCGAGATCTCCTTCTTGATGACACCGCCGAGGAGACCTCCCTGGAGCGGCGACCACGGGATGACCCCGAGCCCGTACTCCTGCGCGGCCGGGATGACCTCCATCTCGGCGCGGCGCTCGGCGAGGTTGTAGAGGCACTGCTCGCTGACGAGCCCGATGGTGCCGCCGCGCCGGGCGGCGATCTCGTTGGCCTGGGCGATCTTGTAGCCGGGGAAGTTGGACGACCCCGCGTAGAGGATCTTGCCCTGCTGCACCAGGACGTCGATGGCCTGCCAGATCTCCTCGAAGGGAGTGCTGCGGTCGACGTGGTGGAACTGGTAGAGGTCGATGTGGTCGGTGCCGAGCCGCTTGAGACTGGCGTCGACGGCCCGCCGGATGTTCAGCGCGGACAGCTTGTCGTGGTTCGGCCAGGCGTCGCCGTCGGCGGCCATGTTGCCGTACACCTTGGTGGCGAGGACCACCTGGTCACGGCGCCCGCCGCCCTTCGCGAGCCAGCTGCCGATGATCTCCTCGGTACGGCCCTTGTTCTCACCCCAGCCGTACACGTTGGCGGTGTCGAAGAAGTTGATGCCCGCGCCGAGCGCCGCGTCCATGATCGCGTGGCTGTCGGTCTCGTCGGTCTGCGGGCCGAAGTTCATGGTGCCGAGGACGAGGCGGCTGACCTTGAGTCCGGTACGTCCGAGCTGCGTGTACTTCATGGGACTCAAGCCAACGACTTGGAGTGCGCTCGACGCAAGGGGGATCGGCCGGGGGAATGGGTCAGTCGCGGGGGAACTCGTCGGTCTTGAGGGTGAGGCCGAGGGGGGTGGTGGTCAGGTCGACGTCCGTACCGAACGTGACAGACAGTTCACTGACGTACTCGCCGTCCTTGGGCTGGGTGTAGAGGTGGCACTTGCCCTGGTAGGGGTCGGCGATCAGAAGGATGGGGACCTCGGCGACGGCGAAGGCGGTCTTCTTGGGACCGTAGTCGTTGGCGGCCGTCCCCTTGGAGATCACTTCGGCGACGAATTCGATATCGCCGCAGCGCCACGGTCCGTTGGGCATCTTCTCGGCCGTTTCGGAGATGAGGGTGATGTCGGAGGCGAAGCCGTTCAGATGACCCGGGTAGTCGACGCGGACGTCCGACTTGATGCGCTGGCGGGGGTACTTGGTCCGCAGTTGCTCGAAGATATCGGCGATGATCTCCCAGTGCGTGTCCCGCTGCGGCGTCATGAAGACGCCCCCCTCGACGATCTCGACCTTGTATCCCTCGGGGGTGGTCCGCTCAAGCGACTCGAACAGCCTGTCCAGAGTCAGCTCGTCGTCTTCCTCGGCCATCTCGATCCTGTCTTCGAGGACGGTCATCGTGGCGCTCCTCCCCGGCGGACCCACGGACGAGTGCCGCCGCGCAGTACAACGATACGCACGGTGACGAGGTCGCGGCGCGGAGCGCATATGCCAGAAGCGGGGCGCGGGTGCGGGGCTCAGCCCCCGTACTCCCCGCCCAGTTCCCAGCCCTGGTACATCGCCTCCGCGAACGCCGACGCCAGCTGGTGTTCGCCGTTCGTGTTCGGGTGGGTGCCGTCGTAGGTGTCGGTGTCGATGTCCCAGGTCGGCGGGACCGAGGCCAGCAGGATGGGGGAGCCCGGCTCGTCCAGGTCGGCGGCCGTCTTCGCCAGGAGTTCGTTGAAGCGGGCGACCTGGGCGGCGAAGGGCGCGTCGTTGGCGGCGCGGATGTTGGGGATGACCGGCAGCCACACCATGGCGATCCGCGGGTTCGCCGCGCGGGCCTCGGCGGCGAAGGCGCGCGCGTTCTCCGCGGTCTGCTCGGCGTTCGTGTAGAAGCCCAGGTCGATCAGGCCGAGCGAGACCAGCAGGACGTCCGCCCGGGACTTCCGCACGGCCTCGCCGATCAGCGGGGCCATGTGCAGCCAGCCCTCGCCCCAGCCGGCCAGGTGACCGCGCGGGAAGTCGGGGTCGGCGTAGGCGTAGGACGCGGGAGAGTCCGTCGACTTGTCGTAGAGCGTCTCGCGGGGGCCGGACAGCGTGAACGGGCCGCCGTACGTCGCGCACAGGTGCCGCCACATGTGGTAGCGCCATGTGTGGTCGCCCGTGCTGCCGATCGTCATCGAGTCGCCTACGGGCATGAACCTGAGCATCCGCTCATGATGGAGGATCGGGAAAGGATCACCGTCGCCGGGGGCGTGTGAGACCGGCCACGAACCCGTGAACGGGAGGGCGGGATGGCAGGCTTGTGGCATGCGCCGATCTTTCGCCGTCCGAGCCGGAGCCCTTCTCGCCGGAGTCCTCCTCTCGGGTGCCTTCACCGTGCTCGCCGCGTCCACCGCGTACGCGGCCGACGGGGACAAGGGATTCACCATCGAGGATCCGCGTATCACCGAGTCCAGCGGTCTCGCCGCCTCGCGCCAGCACCCGGGCATCTACTGGACGCACAACGACAGCGACGACGGCCCCTACCTCTACGCCGTCGACAGCGCGACCGGGAAGACCGTCGCCCGGCTCACCCTGACCGGCGTCGGCACGCCCCGCGACGTCGAGGCCGTCTCCATCGGTCCCGGCAACGAGATCTGGGTCGGCGACATCGGCGACAACCTCGGCGGCACCTGGCAGTACGTGTGGATCTACAAGCTGCCCGAGCCGAAGGAACTCGTCGACCGAACCGTGAAGGCCACGCAGTACGTCGTGAAGTACTCCGACGGCGCCCGCGACGCCGAGTCGCTCCTCGTGCACCCCAAGACCGGGCGGGTCTACATCATCGACAAGAAGGAGGACGGCGGGCACCTCTACGAGGGGCCGGCCGAACTCTCCGCCTCCGGGGCGAACATCTTCAGGCCCGTCGCCGCCGTCGACCTCTGGGCCACCGACGCCGCCTTCTCCCCGGACGGCACCCAGCTCGCCGTCCGCGGCTACTTCGGCGGCATCTCCTACGCCTGGAACGGCGGCAGGATCAAGCGCGAGGGACGGCTCGACGTGCCGCTGCAACGGCAGGGGGAGTCCGTCAGCTACTCCGCCGACGGGACCAAGCTCCTGTACGGGAGCGAGGGTTCCGGGAGCTCGGTGGTGGCGGAGGACGCGCCCGAAGGCGCCGCTTCGGGTACCAAGTCGCCGTCCGGGAGCGGAAGTTCGAGCGCCTCGGGGGAGGGCGGCGGATCCTCGGCCGGCGGCAGCGTCAAGCTCGGAGCACTGGCGGTCGCCGCGGTCTGCGTCGCCGTCTTCGGTCTGCGCAGGCTTCGGCGCCGCAACTGAGTGCCTTCGGGCGGTGCCGCTGTTGCCGCCCTTCTTGACGTGGTCATGGTGTGTCAGTTTCCTGGGTGGTGCGCGGTGTATGGGAGCGCTCCCATGCGTTTCGGGCCCGCGCCTCCCGAGAGGAAGCAGCGAGATGTTCCGCAGCTTGCGAAGAATGCTGTGCGGCCTGGCCGCCGCGCTTCTGATACCGCTGGGAGCCGGAGCGCAGACGGCCCACGCGGCGGACGCCGTCGCCTCGGGCGCCGTCGCGGCCGAGGCCGGAGCCGGCTACTGGCACACCAGCGGCCGGCAGATCCTGGACGCCGCCGGACAGCCGGTCCGGGTCGCCGGGATCAACTGGTTCGGCTTCGAGACCGGCAACTACGTCGTCCACGGACTCTGGTCCCGCGACTACAAGAGCATGATCGACCAGATGAGGTCGCTGGGCTACAACACGATCCGCATCCCCTACAGCGACGACATCTTCAAGAGCACGACCGTCCCCAACAGCATCGACTTCAGCAGCGGCAAGAACGCCGACCTCCAGGGCCTGAACTCGCTCCAGATCCTGGACAGGCTCGTCGCGTACGCCGGTCAGGACGGGCTGAAGGTCATCCTCGACCGGCACCGGCCGGACGCGGGCGGGCAGTCGGCGCTCTGGTACACGGCCGCGGTCCCCGAGTCGACGTGGATCACCAACCTCAAGGCCCTCGCGACCCGCTACAAGGGCCAGGACACGGTCGTCGGCATCGATCTGCACAACGAGCCGCACGATCCCGCCTGCTGGGGCTGCGGTGACACCGCGACCGACTGGCGGCTGGCCGCGCAACGCGCCGGCAACGCCGTACTGTCGGTCAACCCCGCCCTCCTGATCTTCGTCGAGGGCGTGCAGACCTTCAACGGCGTCTCCGGCTGGTGGGGCGGCAACCTGATGGGCGTCGGCCAGTACCCGGTGCAGCTCGACGTGGCGAACCGGGTCGTGTACTCGGCCCACGACTACGCGACGAGCGTCGCCCAGCAGAGCTGGTTCAGCGACCCCACGTTCCCCGCGAACATGCCGGGGATCTGGGACAAGTACTGGGGCTACATCTTCAAGCAGAACATCGCGCCCGTGTGGGTGGGCGAGTTCGGCACCACACTCCAGTCGACGGTGGACCAGAAGTGGCTGGCGGCACTGGTGGGCTACCTCCGGCCGACGTCGACGTACGGCGCCGACTCCTTCCACTGGACCTTCTGGTCCTGGAACCCCAACTCCGGTGACACGGGAGGCATCCTCAAGGACGACTGGCAGACCGTCGACACCGTGAAGGACGGATACCTGGCGAGCGTCAAGGCGCCGGGCTTCCCGGGGACCGGCGGGGGCGGTGGAGGCGGCGGCGGTGGCGGCACGGCCTCCTGCGCCGCCGTCTACACCGTCAGCAGCGACTGGGGCGGCGGCTTCAACGCCGAGGTGAAGGTCACCAACACCGGTACCACGGCGATCGGTTCGTGGAAGGTGACCTGGACGTTCAGCGGCGCGCAGCAGATCACCAGCATGTGGAACGCCTCGTACACCCAGAGCGGGGCCGGCGTGACCGCGGTGAACGCCTCGCACAACGGGGCGGTCCCGGCGGGCGGTTCGGCGAGCTTCGGGTTCGGGGGCGCGCCCGGGGGCGGGGGTGTGCCGAGCGTGGGCTGCACCGCGGCGTGAGCCTCGCGGCCTGATGAGCTCGGGCCCGACGCTTGTGCCCGAGCTGCCGGATGAGGAAGGGCGCCCGGTCGATACCGGGCGCCCTTCGTCGTCGTACGGCCGTTGTCCCGCGGAGAACGACTACAGGTTCTCGATCACGTAGTCGATGCTCTTCGTGAGCGCCTCGACGTCGGCCGGGTCGACCGCCGGGAACATCGCGACCCGCAGCTGGTTGCGGCCGAGCTTGCGGTAGGGCTCGGTGTCGACGATGCCGTTGGCGCGCAGCACCTTGGCGACGGCGGCCGCGTCCACGTCGTCGGAGAAGTCGATCGTGCCGATGACCTGGGAGCGCTTGGCCGGATCGGTGACGAACGGGTTGGCGTACTTGACGTCCTCGGCCCAGCCGTACAGCGTGCGCGCGGAGGTGGCGGTGCGGCGCACCGACCAGTCCAGGCCGCCCTGGCCGTTGATCCACTCCAGCTGCTGGTTCAGCAGGAAGAGGGTGGAGAGGGCCGGGGTGTTGTACGTCTGGTTCTTGCGGGAGTTGTCGATCGCCGTGGGCAGCGAGAAGAACTCCGGGATGTGGCGGCCGGACGCGTGGACGCGCTCGGCGCGCTCGATCGCGGCCGGGGAGAACACGCCGATCCACAGGCCGCCTTCGGAGGCGAAGGACTTCTGCGGGGCGAAGTAGTAGACGTCCGTCTCGGCGATGTCGACCGGGAGGCCGCCGGCGCCGGAGGTGGCGTCCACCAGGACGAGGGAGCCCTCGTCGGCGCCCGGTACGCGCCTGATCGGGGCGGCGACACCGGTGGAGGTCTCGTTGTGGGTGAAGGCGTAGACGTCGACGCCCGCCTCGGCCGTGGGCTCGGGGTGCGTGCCCGGGTCGGAGGAGAGGACCGTCGGCTCCGCCAGCCACGGGGCCAGCTTGGCGGCCTTCGCGAACTTGGAGGAGAACTCGCCGAACGTGAGGTGCTGCGACTTGTTCTCGATCAGCCCGTGGGTCGCGATGTCCCAGAACGCGGTGGAGCCGCCGTTGCCGAGGACGACCTCGTAGCCCTCGGGGAGGGAGAACAGCTCGGAGATGCCCTCGCGCACCTGGCCGACCAGGTTCTTGACCGGGGCCTGGCGGTGGGAGGTGCCGAGGAGGGACGTGCCGGTGGCGGCCAGGGCGTCCAGCGCCTCCACCCGCACCTTGGAGGGGCCCGCGCCGAATCGACCGTCGGCGGGCTTGATGTCAGCAGGAATCCGGATCTCAGCCACGAGGGCGAGGTTAGCCGGTGGGGGAAACCTGGGTGAAACCTGGTCCGTCGGGTGAGACGGGTCGTGTCGCGGTGCCGGGGCTGTCCTCGCGGGCCGTCTTTCGGGCCGGACGGCCGTCCTCGAACTCCCCCGCTCCCGGCTTTGCCCGGGTGGGGGACCCCGCGGGCTGCTTGGGTGGACCCATGACGGATCTCGAAGCCGATCTGCGCAAGGCCGTCCGGGGCGAGGTCGCGTTCGACGTGACCTCCCGGGCGCTCACCACCATGGACGCGTCCAACTACCGGCGGGTCCCGCTCGGGGTCGTGGCCCCGCGGGATGCCGACGACGTGGCGGCGGTGCTCGCCGTGTGCCGGTCGCACGGTGTGCCGGTCGTCGCGCGCGGCGGAGGGACGTCCATCGCGGGGCAGGCCACCGGTACGGGGGTGGTGCTGGACTTCACCCGCCATATGAACCGGTTGGTCGCCCTGGATCCGGAGGCGCGGACGGCCGTCGTGCAGCCGGGGCTGGTCCTCGACCGGCTCCAGGAGGCCGCCGCCCCGCACGGGCTGCGCTTCGGCCCCGACCCCTCCACCCACAGCCGCTGCACGCTCGGCGGGATGATCGGCAACAACTCGTGCGGCTCCCACTCGGTGGCGTGGGGGACGACGGCGGACGGTGTGCGCGAGCTGGAGGTCGTCACCGCGCGGGGGCGGCTGCTGCGGCTCGGGCAGGGGTGGGCGGGGGCGCCGGACGGCCTGCGCCCCCTGGTGGACGGGGAGCTCGCCCGGCTGCGGACCGGCTTTCCCGAGCTGCCCCGCCGTATCTCGGGGTACGCGCTGGACGCGCTGCTGCCGGAGAACGGCGCCGACGTCGCCCGTTCCTTCTGCGGCAGCGAAGGCACCCTGGGCGTGCTCACGGAGGCCGTCGTACGGCTCGTCGAGGCTCCACGCGCGCGCGTGCTCGCCGTGCTCGGGTACGCCGACGAGGGCGCGGCCGCCGAGGCGGCGGCCGGGCTGCTGCCGTTCGGGCCGCTGACGGTCGAGGGGATGGCGGCCGACCTGGTGCCGCCCGGCGCGGCGGCCGGGCTGCCGCGCGGTGGGGCCTGGCTGTTCGTGGAGACGGGCGGCGGGTCGGAGAGCGAGGCACGCGCGCGTGCGGAGGCCGTCGTGCGCGCGGCGGACGTCCTGGACGCGCGGATCGTGCACGATCCCGCCGGGCAGCGGGCGCTGTGGCGGATCCGCGAGGACGCGAGCGGGACGGCGACCCGTATGCCGGACGGCACGGAGGCGTGGCCCGGCTGGGAGGACTGCGCGGTGCCGCCGGCCCGGCTCGGCGCGTACCTGCGGGACTTCCGGGTGCTGCTCACCGGCCACGGCCTGCGCGGCACGCCGTACGGGCACTTCGGGGACGGCTGCATCCACGTCCGTATCGACTTCGACCTGCTGACGGCGGCGGGGATCGCCCGCTTCCGCCGGTTCTCCGAGGAACTGGCCGAACTGGTCGTGGCCCACGGCGGCTCCCTCTCCGGCGAACACGGCGACGGACAGGCCCGGGCCGAGCTGCTGCCGCGGATGTACGGGCAGGACATGGTCGCGCTGTTCGAGCGGGCCAAGGCGGTCTGGGACCCGGACGACCTCCTCAACCCGGGGATGCTGGTGCGCCCCGCGCCCCTCGACGGCAATCTGCGCTTCGCCGTCCTCCCGCGCGAGCCGGTCGACGTCGCGTTCGGCTACCCGTCCGACGGCGGTGACTTCTCGGCGGCGGTGCGCCGGTGCGTCGGCGTCGCGAAGTGCCGTACGACGGCTGCGCCGGGGTCGGTGCCGGGGGCGGGGGTGATGTGTCCGTCGTTCCGGGTCACGGGCCGCGAGGAGCACTCCACGCGCGGGCGTGCCCGGCTGCTGCACGAGATGCTGGCCGGTGAGCTGGTGACCGACGGCTGGCGTTCCACGGAGGTCCGGGACGCGCTCGACCTGTGTCTGTCCTGCAAGGGCTGCCGCTCCGACTGCCCTGTCGAGGTCGACATGGCCACCTACAAGGCGGAGTTCCTGCACCACCACTACGAGGGGCGCCGGCGCCCGGCCGCCCACTACAGCATGGGGCGGCTGCCGGTGTGGCTGCGGTGGGCGAGCCGGCTGCGGGCGGCCGTCCCGCTCAACGCGCTCGCCTCGGTCGGCCCGCTGGCCGGCCTGGCCAAGCGGCTGGGCGGGATCGCGGCCGAGCGGGACATCCCGCGGCTGGCGCGGCAGACGTTCAGCGGGTGGTGGCGGCGCAGGCCGCCCGCTCCCGGGCCGGGGCGGGCGGGAGACCTGGTCGTCCTGTGGCCCGACACCTTCACCGAGCACCTCGCGCCGTCCGTGGGCCGGGCCGCCGTACGGGTCCTGGAGGACGCGGGGCTGCGGGTGGCGCTCCCGCCGACCCTGCGGATGCGGGGCCGGCCGGTGGGCGACGGCCGGTCGAGGAGCGCCGTCGCGCTGCCGGCCGCCCGCCGGGGCCGGGTCTGCTGCGGGCTGACGTACGTCTCCACCGGCCAGCTCGACCACGCGCGCGTGGTGCTGCGCCGCACGCTCGACCTGATGGAGCCGGTGCTGGAGACGGCCGCGCCGGTGGTCGTCCTGGAGCCGAGCTGCGCGGCCGCCCTGCGGAGCGATCTGCCCGAGCTGCTGCACGACGACCCGCGCGCGGCCCGCCTCGCCGCCCGTGTCCTGACCTTCGCGGAGGTCCTGGAGCGGCACGCGCCCGACTGGACGCCGCCCCGCCTGGACCGTCCGGCGGTCGGCCAGACCCACTGCCACCAGCACGCGGTCCTGGGCGACGCGGCCGAGCGGCGGCTGCGCGAGGCCGCGGGTCTCACCGGCGACCTGAGCGGCGGGTGCTGCGGCCTCGCCGGCAACTTCGGCTTCGAGAAGGGCCACTTCGAGGTGTCGGCGGCCTGCGCGCGGGAGCAGCTCCTGCCGGCCGTGCGGGACGCCCCCGAGGGAGCGGTGGTCCTGGCGGACGGCTTCTCCTGCCGTACCCAACTGGACCAGCTGGCGGGGGTACGGGGAAGGCATCTCGCGGAGGTGCTGGCGGACCACCTGGAGGACGAGGGACGGGAGCGCTGAGGGGAGGGGTCCGCGCGGGCGGTGGCGGGCGTGGCTGAGCCCGGGACGGGCGGGGGTGGCTCCTACGCTGGCCGGGACGGTCGTCCGGCGATGCCGACGGCAATTCGAACGATGATTCGAAGGGGTCTCGCGCATGAGCCTGCGTGTCCAGTCCATCACCCGTGACGAGCACCTGGCGTTCGTCGCGGCCCGCCCGTCCGCCAGCCATATGCAGATCCCGTCGTGGGGCGACGTGAAGCCGGACTGGCGGGCGGAGAGCCTGGGCTGGACCGACGGGACGGGTGCGCTCGTGGGGGTGGGGCTGGTGCTGCTGCGGCCGCTGCCGAGGCTGAAGAAGTACCTGGCGTATCTGCCCGAGGGGCCGGTCATCGACTGGCACGCGCCGGATCTCGTCGCACGCTGGCTGGAGCCGATGCTCGCGTGGCTGAAGGCGCGAGGGGCGTTCTCGGTGAAGATGGGCCCGCCCGTCGTCGTCCGGCGGTGGAGCGCCGACGCGGTCAAGGCGGCCATCGCCGACCCGGACGCCCACCGGCTGCGGGACGCCGAGGCGAGCTCGTACGAACCGCGCGCCTTCGAGGTCGCCGACCGGCTGCGCGGGGCCGGCTGGCGGCAGGCCGAGCCGGGCGCGGAGGACGGCTTCGCGGCCGGCCAGCCCCGCTACGTCTTCCAGATCCCGTTCGCCGGACGCACGCTGGAGGACGTCCACGGCGGCCTCAACCAGCAGTGGCGGCGCAACATCAAGAAGGCCGAGAAGGCGGGCGTGAAGGTCGTCCGGGGTGGCGCCGAGGACCTCCCCGCGTTCTACGCGCTGTACACCGAGACCGCCGGGCGCGACCGCTTCATCCCGCGCCCCCTGCCCTACTTCCAGCGCATGTGGAGCGCGCTGAACGCCGAACACCCCGACCGTATGCGGCTCTACCTCGCCCACCACGACGGCGAGGTCCTCGCCGCGGCGACCATGCTGACCGTCGGCGAGCACGTCTGGTACTCCTACGGCGCCTCCACCGGACGCAGGCGCGAGGTCCAGCCGAACAACGCCATGCAGTGGCGCATGATGGCCGACGCCCATGAACTCGGCGCCGCCGTCTACGACCTGAGGGGCATCACCGACACCCTGGAGGAGTCCAACCATCTGCTCGGTCTGCTCCGCTTCAAGGTGGGCACCGGCGGACAGGCCGTGGAATACCTGGGCGAGTGGGACTTCCCGCTCAACAAGCTGCTGCACAGGGTCCTGGACCTCTACATGGCGCGCAGATAGCCGCCTGCGCGAACTCCCAGGTTCTCCAAGGGTATTCACAGCAGGGCTTTGCTCATTTTGCCGTTCGCTTGAATGAGAACCGTGTAAGTTTCTGGATGTCGGGAGCCGGACGCGGAATTCCCGAACGGTTGAAGAAAGTACAGTGCAATCTCCCCCTAGGAGTCGCAATGAGCTTCAAGAAGCTTGCCCCGCTGCCCCCCAAGCCCAAGTCGAAGCAGCTCCCGCCTCCGCCGAAGCCCAAGCCGAAGAAGAAGCTCCAGCCGCAGCCGCCGCTTCCCGGCCGGGACAACTGAGCAGCTGCTGAAAGGGCCGATGGTGCACCGTCGGCCCTTCTTCTTTGTTATTCCTGAGCTGGAGGTGCGAAATGGGCAGGGAATACGGGGAAGGGGAGGACGGTGCGGAGGGAGAAGAATTCGAATACGAAACTCCCGCCATTCCGGCCCGCACCGCTTTTCGTCGTTTCTTTCCGCTGACCAGAGGATTGCGGAAATGGCTGGTGATCGTCTGGGTGTGCACGGTCCTCGCCGCCCTCGCCGAGACCGAGGCGATCCTGCTCTTCGGTGAACTCACCGACAACGCCCTGCGGCAGGGCTCGCTCGCCGCGTTCTGGGCGCCGGCCGCGAAATGGCTGGGCGTCGCCGTCGTCGGCGCGCTCATCGCCTACGCCGGCAACTCCCTGGCCGCATGGGCCACCGAACGCTTCGTGATGCGACTGCGCGAGCATGTCTTCGACCACGTACAGCGGTTGCCGCCCCACTTCTTCCAACGCCACCGCCAGGGCGACCTGTTGTCCCGTCTGACGAGTGACGTCGAGGCCATCGAGACGATGGTGGTGTCCGGGCTGGTGGGCGCCGCCTCGGCGGTCTTCAGCGCGCTCTTCTACGCGGCCGCCGCGTTCTGGCTGCGCTGGGACCTGGCCGCCGCCACCTTCGTCCTGGCCCCGCTCTTCTGGCTGGCCGCCCGCCGCTTCTCCGGCTCCATCAGGGACGTGTCGCGGGCGGGCCGGGTGGCGGACGGCGCGATCACCTCCGTCGTCGAGGAGTCCCTCGGCAACATCGTCCTCACCCAGGCCTACGACCGTCGCGACGCCGAACGCCGGCGTCTGCACGAGGAGGCGACCGCCTGGTTCCGGGCGTCCGTCCGGGCGACCCGGCTGAACGAGGCGTACGAGCAGTCGGTGCAGGTCATCGAGACGGTCTGCGTGCTCGCGGTGATCGGCATCGGCGCCTGGGAGATCTCCACCGGCCGGATGACCCTCGGCCAGCTCCTCGCCTTCGCCGCCTTCCTCGGCTACCTCTACCCGCCCGTCCAGGGTCTGGCCCAGCTCGGCCTGACCGTCACCGCGGCCACGGCGGGCGCGGAACGGCTGATCGAGATCCTGGACGTCGAACCCTCGGTCGGCGACCCCGAGGGCGGGGTGGAGGTGGGCCGCCCGGACGGCACGGTCGAGGTCAGGGACGTCGGCTTCCGCTATCCCGGCGCGGACCGGAGCGCCCTGGAGGGACTGTCGTTCACCGTGCGCCCCGGCGAGCTGGTGATCATCACCGGCCCGAGCGGCGCGGGCAAGTCCACCGTCTCCAAGCTGCTGCTGCGCTTCTACGACCCGGACGCGGGCGATGTCCTGCTCGACGGCGTACCCCTACGGGACTTCCCGCTGGCCCGGCTGCGCGAGTACGTGACCCTGCTCCCGCAGGAGACGCTCGTCCTGCACGACACCGTCCGCGCGAACATCGCCTGCGGCCGGCCCGGCGCCAGCGACCGGGCGATCGAGGAGGCGGCCCGGGCCGCCGACGCGCACGGCTTCGTCGCCGCGCTTCCCGACGGCTACGACACCAGGGTCGACCCCAACTCCGCCCGCCTCTCCGGCGGCCAGCTCCAACGCCTGGCGATCGCCCGGGCGATCCTGCGCGACGCGCCGGTCCTGGTCCTGGACGAGCCGACGACGGGCCTGGACGCGATCGCCGCCCGCCGGGTCGTGAAGCCCCTGCGCCGCCTGATGGCAGGCCGCACCACGATCATGATCACCCACGACCTCAATCTCGCCCCGGACGCCGACCGCATCCTCGTGGTGGACGGCGGCCGGATCGTGGAGACGGGCCGCCACGAGGAGCTCCTGGCCCGCGGTGGCGCCTACGCCCGGCTGCACCGCTCGCAGAACAACGCGGTGACGGACACGGGCGAGCTGCGGTTGCCGCTGTTCGCGGCGGGCCCGCCGCCGGAGACGCGGGCGGAGACGCCGGCGGCGACACCCCAGACGTACGGGTACCAGGCGTACGGGTACGCCGACGGGTACGACCACGGCTGCGCCGGCCACGCCGACCCCTACGGGCAGGGGCACGGGTACGGGCAGGGTTACGGGGACGGGTACGGGCGGGCGTACGGGGACGGGGACGCGCAGAGGTACGGGGACGGGGACGGGCGGGTGTACGCGCAGGGGCCCGTCCCGGAGACGTACGTCCCGGAGTCAGGCGTCCAGGAGGCGTACGGCGCGGCGTATGCCGCAGCCGGAGTGGGGGAGACGGCCTGGGCCGTGCGGCAGCCCGCTCCGGGGATGTACGCAACCGTCCCGACGACCCTCGCCGACGGCCGTCCGCTGTTCCGCGACGAGGAGTACGGGGCGCCGCGGGGCATCTGACGTCTCACAGCCCGAGACAGTGGCATAACGGCTTCACACACCTGACGAAGTCCATTACCCTGGACTCGACAGTGCAGCGTGATGTACACACCCTCGAGCCGAGACCCAGGACCGCCCGTGACTGCCCCCGACATCGCCACCACACCCCAGCTCGCCCCCACCGCGTCGGCGGCCGGCGCCCCCGGGTCCCCGGGTCGTCTGGGCGCCCTCGGCCCGGTGGGCCTGGTGCTCGCCGGAGGCATCTCGGTGCAGTTCGGCGGCGCGCTGGCGGTGACGCTGATGCCGAGGGCGGGCGCGCTGGGCGTGGTGGCGCTGCGGCTCCTGGTGGCGGCGGTGGTCCTGCTGGTGGTCTGCCGGCCACGTCTGCGCGGCCACTCCCGCACGGACTGGGGCACGGTCGTCGTCTTCGGCGTCACGATGGCCGCGATGAACGGCCTCTTCTACCAGTCGGTGGACCGCATCCCGCTGGGTGCGGCGGTGACGCTGGAGGTCCTCGGCCCCCTCGCACTGTCGGTCGTGGTCTCGCGCCGCGCGCTGAACCTCGTCTGGGCCGGCCTGGCTCTCGCGGGCGTCTTCCTGCTCAGCGGGGGCGGCGGGGATGGCGGAGGGTTCGGTGGCGGCCTCGACCCGGCGGGTGTCGCGTTCGCGCTGGGGGCGGGGGCGATGTGGGCGGCGTACATCGTCTTCAGCGCCCGCACCGGCCGCCGTTTCCCGCAGGCGGACGGCCTGGCGCTGGCGATGGCGGTGGGCGCGCTGCTCTTCCTCCCCCTGGGTCTCGCCGAGTCGGGCACGAAACTGGCCGACCCGGTGACGCTGGGCCTCGGCGCGGCGGTGGCCCTGCTCTCCTCGGTCCTCCCCTACACCCTCGAACTCCTCGCCCTACGGCGCATGCCCGCCTCCACCTTCGCGATCCTGATGAGCCTGGAACCGGCCGTCGCCGCGACCGCGGGCTTCCTCATCCTCGACCAGACCCTGACCACGATCCAGGCGGCCGCCATCGCCCTGGTCGTCGCGGCGAGCATGGGCGCGGTCCGGACACAGGTGGGGCGGTCGAAGCCGGCGGTCCCGGAAGCCTGACGGACACCTCGCCCACGACCGCCGGAAGTTGCCCGGCCCCGGTCGGGGTGTCGGTGCCGGCCACGGTCACGGTGTCGGCCTCGGTCCCGACTGCGGCCCCGGCCCCGGCCCGGTCCTGGTCGCGGTGTCGGTGCCGATCCGGCAAGGGCCCTGCGTAGACCTCTTGTGCGTCAGCCACGACCTCTCGTGCGTCAGCCACGACCTCTCGTGCGTCGGCCGCGACCTTTCGTGCGTCGGCGAAACGGTGAACAGGGGCTCCGGGCCGCTCCGAGACTTCGACGCATGCGCAGCTACCGGTCCTTGTTCCGCACCCCGGAGTTCACTCCGTTCCTGCTCTCCTTCGCCGCCTTCGCCGCGGCCCAGACGATCGGCGGCCTGGCTCTCGGCACGTTGGTCTTCCGGGCCACCGGCTCCCCGTTCCTGTCGGCGGTGAGCATGTTCGGCCCGCAGCTCACCCAGCTGCTGGGGGGCGCGTTCCTGCTCTCGGGCGCCGACCGCCTGCCCCCGCGCGCGGTCCTGTCCGGCCTCGCCCTCGCCCTCGCGGCCGGTACGGCTGTGCTGGCCCTGCCCGGCCTGTCGATCCGGGCGGTTTTCGCCGTCGTCCTGGCGCAGGGCCTGGTCGCGTCGCTGGGCGGGGGAGCGCGCGGGGGGCTGCTGAACGAGATCCTGTCCAAGGACGGCTACGTCCTGGGCCGCTCGGTGTACAACATGCTCTGGGGCCTGACGCAGACGGTCGGTTTCGCGACGGGCGGCGCGCTGCTGGCGCTCCTGTCCCCGCGGACCTGTCTGCTCCTCGCGGCGGCGCTGTACGTGATGTCGGCCCTCGTGACCCGTATGGGGCTCACGGCCCGCCCGCCGCGCTCCTCCGGCCGCCCGTCCGTCTCGGCGACCTGGCGTACCAACGCCCTCCTGTGGTCCTCGCGCCCCCGCCGCCTGACCTACCTGGGCCTGTGGGTCCCCAACGGCCTGATCGTCGGCAGCGATTCGCTCTACGTCTCCTACGCCCCCCGGGCCGCCGGCACGCTGTACGCGTGCGGGGCGCTGGGCATGTTCGTGGGCGACATGGCGGTGGGCCGCCTGGTCCCGCCCGCGTCGCGCCCCCGTCTCGCGACCCCGCTGCGCCTGCTGCTGGCGGTTCCCTATCTGTTCTTCGTCCTGCGGCCCGGCGTGGCGCTGTCGGCGGTGGCCGTCACCGTCGCCTCCGTCGGCTTCGCCGCGAGTCTGGTCCTGCAGGAGCGCCTGATGTCCCTCACCCCCGACGACCTCGCGGGCCAGGCTCTCGGCCTGCACGTCACCGGCATGGCCGCTCTGCAGGGCGTCGGCGCCGTCCTCGCGGGCACGCTGGCCCAACTGATCTCCCCGGCCGCCGCGATGACCTCGATGGCGGCCGGATCGGTCACCGTGACCCTGGCCCTCGCGGTGCTGGGCAGGCGCGAGGAACGCCGGCGGCCGGCCGCTTCCGGTACGCGGCCGGGCGTCCTGCCGGAACCCGCGGTCGAGGACTGACCCGAGCGGCGGCACACCCCCGTCACCGGCGCTGCCGGCCGGCAGCTCCTGCACCCGCGACCGCCGGTCCTCCTGCACCCGCGACCGTCGGTTGTCCCGCCCCGCGACCGCCGGTCCTCCTGCACCCGCGACCGTCGGTCGTCCCGCCCCGCGACCGCCGGTCGTCCCGCCCCGCGACCGTCGGTCGTCCCGCCCCGCGGAGACCGCGTGCTTCCCGTCCGGCGGAGACCGCGTGCCTCCCGTCCCGCGTCCGTGCGGAGCGGCGGAAGGGAATTAATGCAAGCATGCTTGATTGTTTCTTGCCCCGCTGCCATGCTCCACCCCATGGCCGACCCGACGCCCGTGCTCGACGACCTCCGCGCCGAAAGCGATCAACTCGACAGGCTGGTAGCCGAGTTGAGTCCCGAGCGGTGGACGCTCCCGACTCCCGCCCCCGGCTGGACCGTCGCCCACCAGATCGCGCACCTCGCCTGGACCGACCACTCCTCCGTGCTGGCCGTGACCGATCAGGACGCGTTCGCCCGTGAGGTCGAGAAGGCGCTCGCCGCGCCCGGGGACTTCGTCGACAGCGGCGCGCGGGAGGGGGCCGCCAAGCCGCCCGAGCGGCTGCTCGCGGACTGGCGGGCCGGTCGCGAGGCCCTGGCGGACGCCCTGCGGAAGGCGCCCGCGGGAGCACGTTTCCCCTGGTACGGCCCACCCATGTCGGCCGCCTCCATGGCGACCGCCCGGCTCATGGAGACCTGGGCCCACGGCCAGGACGTGGCGGACGCGCTGGGCGAGACGCCCGCACCCACCGACCGGCTCCGGCACATCGTCCGCCTCGGCGTCCGCACCCGCGACTTCGCCTTCGGCGTGCACGGACTGCCCACGCCGTTCGAGGAGTTCCGCGTCGAACTCGGCTCCCCGTCGGGTGAGTTGTGGACGTACGGCCCCGAGGACGCCACGGATCGCGTGACCGGCCCCGCCCTCGACTTCTGTCTCCTGGTCACCCAGCGGGCCCACCGCGCCGACCTCGCCCTGCGCGCCGAGGGCCCGGACGCCGACCGCTGGCTGGACATCGCCCAGGCCTTCGCGGGCCCGCCCGGCAGCGGTCGCCCGCCCAAGGGGGCCACCCGGTGACGGTCCTGCGCATAGGCAACGCCTCCGGCTTCTACGGCGACCGCTTCGACGCCCTGCGCGAGATGCTCACCGGCGGCGAACTCGACGTCGTCACCGGCGACTACCTCGCTGAGCTGACCATGCTGATCCTCGGCCGCGACCGGCTGAAGAACCCCGCCGGCGGATACGCCCGCACCTTCCTGCGGCAGCTGGAGGAGTCCCTCGGCCTCGCCCACGACCGCGGCGTGCGCGTCGTCACCAACGCCGGAGGCCTCAACCCGGCCGGACTCGCCGACGCCGTACGGCAGTTGGCGGAACGGCTCGGCATTCCGGCACGCGTCGCGCACGTCGAGGGCGACGATCTCGGCGCCCGGTATCCGGGCAGCCTGACCGCCCACGCCTATCTCGGCGGCTCCGGCATCGCCGCGTGTCTGCGCGAGGGCGCGGAGATCGTCGTCACCGGGCGGGTCACCGACGCGGCCCTCGTCACCGGCCCCGCCGCCGCCCACTTCGGCTGGGGGCCCGAGGAGTACGACCGGCTCGCGGGCGCCGTCGTCGCCGGACACGTCCTGGAGTGCGGGACGCAGGCCACCGGCGGCAACTACGCCTTCTTCGCCGAGGGCGGCCGTGACCTGCGGCGACCCGGCTTCCCGCTCGCCGAGATCCACGAGGACGGCAGCTGTGTCGTCACCAAGCACCCGGGCACCGGCGGCTTCGTCGACGTAGGCACGGTGACCGCCCAGCTGCTGTACGAGACGACGGGCGCCCGGTACGCAGGACCCGACGTCACCGCCCGCCTGGACACCGTACGGCTCACCCAGGACGGCCCCGACCGGGTACGGATCCACGGCGTGCGCGGGGAAGCCCCGCCGCCGACCCTCAAGGTCGGCCGCACCCGCCTCGGCGGCTTCCGCAACGAGGTCGTCTTCGTGCTCACCGGTCTGGACATCGAGGCCAAGGCCGCGCTCGTGCGGGAGCAGATGGCGCAGGCGTTCCTCAAGGCGCGCCCGGCGGAGGTCCGTTGGGAGCTGGTCCGCACCGACCGGGCCGACGCCGACACCGAGGAGACCGCGAGCGCCCTGCTCCGGCTCGTCGTACGCGACCCCGACCAGGATGCCGTGGGGCGGGCGTTGAGCGGGGCGGCCGTGGAGCTGGCGCTGGCCAGCTACCCCGGCTTCCATGTGCTCGCGCCGCCCGGGAAGGGCTCCCCCTACGGGGTGTTCGAGGCCGCGTACGTGCCGCAGGAGGACGTCGAGCACATCGCCTTCCTCGACGACGGCCGCCGCCTGGTCGTTGCCGCGCCCCCGGCCGCCGGCACCCTCGTGCTCGAGGACGTACCGGAACCGGACCTGCCGGATCCGCTGCCTCCCGGTCCCGTACGGCGCGCGCCCCTCGGGCTCGTGGCCGGCGCCCGCAGCGGCGACAAGGGCGGCAACGCCAACGTGGGCGTGTGGGCCCGCACGGACGAGGCCTGGCGCTGGCTCGCCCACGAGCTGACGGCCGACAGGTTCCGGCAGCTCGTCCCCGAGAGCCGCGAGCTGACCGTCACCCGGCACACCCTGCCCCGGCTGCGCGCCCTGAACTTCGTCGTCGAGGGCGTCCTCGGCGCCGGGGTCGCCGCCCAGCACCGCTTCGACCCGCAGGCCAAGGCACTCGGCGAATGGCTGCGCTCCCGACACCTGGACATCCCGGAGGCCCTCCTGTGACGGCTCTCACGTCCGCCCTGGACACCCAGGGCCCCGACTACCGCGCGCACCGCGAGGCCATGCTCGCCAAGCTCGCCGACCTCGACACCGAGCACGCGAAGGCGCTCGCGGGGGGAGGGGAGAAGTACGTCGCCAGGCACCGTGCGCGCGGCAAGCTCCTCGCCCGTGAACGCATCGAGCTGCTCCTCGACCCCGACACGCCGTTCCTGGAGCTGTCGCCGCTCGCCGCCTGGGGCAGCGACTACGCGGTGGGCGCCTCCCTGATCACCGGCATCGGGGTCGTCGAGGGCGTGGAGTGCCTGATCACCGCCAACGATCCGACCGTGCGCGGAGGCGCCAGCAACCCCTGGTCCCTCAAGAAGGCCCTGCGCGCCAACGACATCGCCCTCGCCAACCGGCTGCCCTGCATCAGCCTGGTGGAGTCGGGCGGGGCCGACCTGCCGTCGCAGAAGGAGATCTTCATCCCGGGCGGGGCCGTCTTCCGCGACCTGACCCGGCTCTCCGCCGCAGGGATCCCGACCGTCGCCGTCGTCTTCGGGAACTCGACCGCGGGCGGCGCGTACATCCCCGGCATGTCCGACCACGCGATCATGGTCAAGGAGCGGGCGAAGGTCTTCCTCGGCGGGCCGCCCCTGGTGAAGATGGCCACCGGCGAGGAGAGCGACGACGAGTCCCTGGGCGGCGCGGAGATGCACGCGCGCGTGTCCGGCCTCGCCGACCACTTCGCCGTCGACGAGCGGGACGCGCTGCGGCAGGCGCGCCGGGTGGTGGCCCGCCTCAACCACCGCAAGGCGTACCGGGATCCGGGTCCGGCCGTCCCTCCGAAGTACGACGAGGACGAACTCCTGGGCATCGTCCCCGGGGACCTGCGCACCCCCTTCGACCCGCGCGAGGTGATCGCCAGGATCGTCGACGCCTCCGACTTCGACGAGTTCAAGCCCCTCTACGGGACGAGCCTCGTCACCGGCTGGGCGACCCTGCACGGCTACCCGGTGGGGATCCTGGCGAACGCCCAGGGGGTGCTGTTCAGCGCGGAGTCCCAGAAGGCCGCCCAGTTCATCCAGCTCGCCAACCAGCGCGACATCCCGCTCCTCTTCCTGCACAACACCACCGGCTACATGGTCGGCAGGGAGTACGAACAGGGCGGCATCATCAAGCACGGCGCGATGATGATCAACGCGGTCGCCAACTCGAAGGTCCCGCACCTGTCCGTCCTCATGGGCGCCTCGTACGGGGCCGGCCACTACGGCATGTGCGGGCGCGCCTACGACCCCCGGTTCCTCTTCGCCTGGCCGAGCGCCAAGTCGGCGGTGATGGGCCCGCAGCAGCTCGCCGGGGTCCTGTCGATCGTCGCCCGGCAGTCGTCCGCCGCGAAGGGCCTGCCCTACGACGACGACGCGGACGCCGCCCTGCGCGCCATGGTGGAGCAGCAGATCGAGTCCGAGTCGCTGCCGATGTTCCTGTCCGGGCGGCTGTACGACGACGGTGTCATCGACCCGCGCGACACCCGCACCGTTCTCGGCCTGTGCCTGTCGGCCGTCCACACCGCGCCCTTCGAGGGTGCGCGGGGCGGCTTCGGCGTCTTCCGGATGTGAGGCTCATGATTACTTCCGTTCTGGTGGCCAACCGCGGCGAGATCGCCTGCCGCGTGTTCCGCACCTGCCGCGAGGCGGGCATCCGTACCGTCGCCGTGCACTCGGACGCCGACGCGAACGCCCTCCACGCGCGCGTGGCCGACGCGGCCGTACGGCTGCCGGGCAGCGCGCCCGCGGACACCTACCTGCGAGCCGACCTCGTGGTGAAGGCCGCCGTCGGCGCGGGCGCGGACGCCGTGCACCCCGGCTACGGCTTCCTCTCCGAGAACGCCGACTTCGCGCGCGCCGTCCTGGACGCGGGCCTCGTCTGGATCGGGCCGCCGCCCGAGGCGATCGAGGCGATGGCGTCCAAGACGCGCGCCAAGCGGCTCATGGGGCTCGCCGCGCTCGCCTCGGACGAGGTGACGCAGGCCGATCTGCCGGTACTGGTGAAGGCGGCCGCGGGCGGGGGCGGGCGCGGTATGCGCATCGTGCGCCGTCTGGCGGAGCTGGGGCCCGCGCTGGAGGGGGCCCGCGCCGAGGCCGCGAGCGCCTTCGGCGACGGCGAGGTGTTCGTCGAGCCGTACGTCGAGAACGGCCGCCATGTCGAGGTGCAGATCCTCGCCGACACGCACGGCACGGTGTGGGCGCTCGGCACCCGCGACTGCTCCCTCCAGCGGCGCCACCAGAAGGTCGTCGAGGAGGCGCCGGCGCCGGGCCTCTCCGAGCGGTCGGCGGAGGAACTGCGCACGCTGGCCGTGCGCGCCGCGCGGGCCGTCTCGTACGTCGGCGCCGGCACCGTCGAGTTCCTCGTCGCCGACGGCCGCGCGCACTTCCTGGAGATGAACACCCGCCTCCAGGTCGAGCACCCGGTCACGGAGGCCGTCTTCGGCCTCGACCTGGTGGCCGAGCAGATCCGGGTCGCGGAGGGCGCCGCCCTGGACCCCGAGCCGCCACGCGCGCGTGGCCACGCCGTCGAGGCCCGCCTCTACGCCGAGGACCCGGCGAACAACTGGACCCCGCAGACCGGCACGCTGCACCGCCTGACCGTCCCCGAGGGCGTCCGCCTGGACACCGGCTACGGAGACGGCGACGACATCGGCGTCCACTACGACCCCATGCTCGCCAAGGTCGTCGCCCACGCCCCCACGCGCGCGGAGGCGATCCGCAAGCTCGCGGGCGCCCTGGAACGCACGGTCCTGCACGGCCCGGTCACCAACCGCGACCTGCTGGTGCGCTCCCTGCGCCACGCGGAGTTCACGTCCGCCCGCATGGACACCGGCTTCTACGACCGGCACCTCGGCGACCTCACCGTCCCGGCCCCCGACCCGTACGCCCCGCTGGCCGCCGCCCTCGCGGACGCGCGCACCCGCTCGCCGCTGGGCGGCTGGCGCAACCTGCCGTCCCAGCCGCAGACGAAGCGGTACGCGACGGCGGGCGAGGAGACCGAGGTCCGCTACCGCCACACCCGGACCGGCCTCACGGCCGAGGGCGTACAGGTGGTGCACGCCGACCCCGGTCTCGTCGTCCTGGAGATCGACGGCGTACGGCGCCGCTTCGAGGTCGCCCGCTACGGCGACCGCGTCCACGTCAACAGCGCCGCCCTCACCGCGCTGCCGCGCTTCCCCGACCCGGAGGACCAGCACGCCCCCGGCTCCCTGCTCGCTCCGATGCCCGGCACGGTCGTCAAGCTCGCGGACGGTCTCCTCACCGGATCGAGTGTCCGGGCCGGTGAACCGCTGCTGTGGCTCGAAGCGATGAAGATGCAACACGTCATCGCGGCCCCGGTGGACGGGACGCTGACGGCGTTGCCGGTGACGACAGGACAGCAGGTCGAGCTCGGCACCCTTTTGGCCGTCGTGGAGGGACACGCGCCCTGAGGGGCGCGGGGCGCCACCCCATGCGGCTCCGCCGCGTGGGCGCGGCCTTCCACGACGAACCCGCAGACGAAGGAGACACATTGAGCACGCTGATCGAATCCGACGAGCACAAGGCCCTCCGCAAGGCGGTCTCGTCCTTCGCCAAGAGCCACGCCCACGACTCCGACGCGGAGAAGAGCGGTCTGTGGCAGGAGGCCGCCAAGCTCGGCTACATCGGCGTCAACCTGCCGGAGGAGTACGGCGGCGGAGGCGGCGGCATCACCGAGCTCTCCCTGGTCCTCGAAGAGCTCGGTGCCGCGGGAGCCCCGCTCCTGATGATGATCGTCTCCCCGGCGATCTGCGGCACGGTCATCGCCCGCTTCGGCACCGAGGCCCAGAAGCGGGAGTGGCTCCCCGCCCTGGCCGACGGCAGCCGCCTCATGGCCTTCGGCATCACCGAACCCGACGCCGGCTCCAACAGCCACCGCATCACCACCACCGCCCGCCGCGACCCGGCGAGCGGCGACTGGCTGCTGACCGGCCGCAAGGTCTTCGTCTCCGGCGTCGACATCGCCGACGCCACCCTGATCGTCGGCCGTACCGAGGACGCCCGCACCGGCAGTCTCAAGCCCTGCCTGTTCATCGTCCCGCGTGACGCCGAAGGCTTCTCCCGCCGCCGCATCGACATGGAACTGACCAGTGTGGAGAAGCAGTTCGAGCTCGTCCTGGACGACGTGCGGCTCCCGGCCGAGGCGCTCGTCGGCGACGAGGACGCGGGCCTGCTCCAGCTCTTCGCCGGACTCAACCCCGAGCGCATCATGACGGCCGCCTTCGCGATCGGCATGGGGCGGCACGCGCTCTCCAAGGCGATCGAGTACGCGCGCGAGCGCACCGTCTGGAAGAGCCCGATCGGCGCCCACCAGGCCATCGCGCACCCCCTCGCCCAGGCCCACATCGACCTGGAACTGGCCCGCCTGATGATGCAGAAGGCGGCCCAGCTGTACGACGCGGGGGACGACGCCGGCGCGGGCGAGGCCGCCAACATGGCCAAGTACGCGGCCGGGGAGGCCTGCGTGAAGGCGGTCGACCAGTCCGTGCACACCCTCGGCGGCAACGGCCTCACGCGCGAGTTCGGCCTCGCCAAGCTGATAACGGCGTCCCGCGTGGCTCGTATCGCCCCGGTGAGCCGGGAGATGATTCTCAACTACGTCTCCCACCAGACCCTGGGCCTGCCCAAGTCGTACTGACCGCAGCCGGCAACCGTCGTGTCCGGCGCGCGCGAGGAGGAACCGTGTTCCGCAGCGAGTTCGCAGACGTCCCGCCCGTAGAACTCCCCATCCACGACGCCGTGCTGGGCCGCGCGGCCGAGTTCGGCGAACTGCCGGCGCTCGTCGACGGCACGGACGGCACCACCCTCACGTACGACCAGGTGGACCGGTTCCACCGGAGGGTCGCCGCCGCGCTCGCCGAGGCCGGGGTCCGCAAGGGCGACGTACTGGCCCTGCACAGCCCCAACACCGTCGCCTTCCCGCTCGCCTTCTACGCGGCCACGCGCGCGGGCGCCACGGTCACCACCGTGCACCCGCTCGCCACCGCCGAGGAGTTCGGCAAACAGCTCGGCGACTCCGCCGCCCGCTGGATCGTCACCGTCTCCCCGCTGCTCCAGACCGCCCGGCGGGCGGCCGAACTCGCGGGCGGCGTCGAGGAGATCTTCGTCTGCGACACCGCCGCCGGGCATCGCTCGCTCGTCGACATGCTCGCCTCGGCGGCCCCCGAACCGCAGGTGGACATCGACCCGGTGGAGGACGTGGCGGCCCTGCCGTACTCCTCCGGCACCACCGGCGTCCCCAAGGGCGTGATGCTCACCCACCGGCAGATCGCCACCAACCTCGCCCAGCTCCGGCCGGCGATGTCCGCGGGTCCCGGCGACCGCATCCTCGCCGTGCTGCCCTTCTTCCACATCTACGGCCTGACCGCCCTGATGAACGCGCCCCTGCGGGAGGGCGCCACCGTCGTGGTGCTGCCCCGCTTCGACCTGGAGACGTTCCTCGCGGCCATCCAGAACCACCGCATCACAGGCCTGTACGTGGCGCCGCCGATCGTCCTCGCCCTCGCCAAGCACCCGGCGGTCGCCCGGTACGACCTGTCGTCCCTGCGGTACGTCGTCAGCGCGGCCGCGCCCCTGGACGCCGGCCTCGCCGCCGCCTGCGCCGAGCGCCTGGGCCTGCCCCCGGTCGGCCAGGCCTACGGCATGACGGAACTGTCCCCGGGCACCCATGTCGTCCCGCTCGACGCCATGCGGGACGCTCCCGCCGGCACCGTCGGCAAGCTCATCGCCGGCACCGAGATGCGGATCGTCTCCCTCGACGACCCCGACAACGACCTCGACGTCGGCGAGGCCGGCGAGATCCTCATCCGGGGACCGCAGATCATGAAGGGCTACCTGGGGCGCCCCGACGCCACCGCCGACATGATCGACGGTGACGGCTGGCTGCACACCGGCGACGTCGGGCGGGTCGACGCGGACGGCTGGCTGTTCGTCGTCGACCGGGTCAAGGAACTGATCAAGTACAAGGGCTTCCAGGTGGCCCCCGCCGAACTCGAGGCCCTCCTGCTCACCCACCCCGGCATAGCGGACGCGGCCGTCATCGGCGTCTACAACGACGACGGCAACGAGGTCCCGCACGCGTACGTGGTCCGGCAGCCCACGTCACCCGACCTGTCCGAAGGAGAGATCGCGATGTACGTCGCCGAGCGGGTCGCCCCCTACAAGCGCGTCCGCGGGGTCACCTTCATCGACGCCGTGCCGCGCGCCGCCTCCGGGAAGATCCTGCGCCGCCAACTGAGGGAGCGTGCATGACGACCGCCCTGGTCGGACGGACCCGCGTCCGAGGGGTCGAGACCCTCAGCCTCGACTCGCCCGCCACCCGCAACGCCCTCTCGCGCGCCCTCGTGAGCGAACTGACGGACGCGCTCGCCAGGTGCGACAAGGACGACGACGTACGCGCCGTCGTCCTCACCCACACCGGCAACACCTTCAGCGCGGGCGCCGACCTGAAGGACCCGCCGCCGCCCCACGCGGTGCCCGCGCTGCTCCAGCGGCTCCTCGAACTGCGCAAGCCCGTGGTGGCCCGGGTCGCCGGGCATGTGCGGGCGGGCGGCCTGGGCGTGCTCGGCGCCTGTGACATCGCGTTCGCCTCCGGGACGGCCACCTTCGCGTTCACGGAGGTGCGCATCGGGGTCGCGCCCGCCGTCATCTCGCTGCCGCTGCTGCCCCGCGTCGAGCCGCGCGCCCTCGCCCGCTACTGCCTCACCGGCGAGACCTTCGACGCGGCGGAGGCGGCCCGGATCGGCCTCGTCACCCGGTCGGCCGGCGACGCCGACCTGGACGAGGCCCTCGCACCCGTCCTCGACGGCCTGCGCCGGGCCGCACCCGAGGCCCTGGCCAGGACGAAGGAGCTGCTCACGGCTAAGGTGCTGGAGGCCTTCGTCGAGGACGCGGGCGAGATGACCAGGCTCTCGGCCTCGTTGTTCGCCGGCCCCGACGCCCGCGAGGGAATGACGGCCTTCCTCGAACGACGGGATCCTCCATGGGTGTTGTGACCACGCACGACCGCACCCCGGGAGAAGACCGCACCCCGGACGGCCGTGCCCCGGACGGCCGCACCCCGGGCGACCGGGGGACGGGTGACCGGGTGCCCAAGCAGGACCGCAGCCGGGCCACCCGGCAGCGGCTCCTGGCGGCCGCCGTGGCCTGCCTCGCCGAACGCGGCTGGGCGGGCTCCACGGTCTCCGTCGTCGCCGAACGCGCGGGCGTCTCCCGGGGCGCGGCCCAGCATCACTTCCCCACCCGCGAGGACCTCTTCACCGCGGCCGTCGAGTACGTCGCCGAGGAGCGCTCGGACGCGTTGCGCGCGCTGTTCCCGCAGGGTGCGACCGGCGACCGGCGCGCGGTCGTCACCGCCCTGGTGGCCCTGTACACCGGCCCCCTCTTCCGCGCCGCCCTGCACCTGTGGGTGGCCGCCTCCAACGAGGAGCAGCTGCGCCCGCGGGTGACCGAGCTGGAGGCCCGCGTGGGCCGCGAGAGCCACCGCATAGCCGTCGAGCTCCTGGGCGCCGACGAGACCGCGCCCGGCGTCCGCGAGACCGTCCAGGGCCTGCTGGACATGGCCCGCGGCCTCGGCCTCGCCAACCTGCTCACCGACGACGCGGGGCGCCGCGAGCGCGTGGTGGCGCAGTGGGCGGGGCTGCTGGACGACACGCTGGGCCGAGACCACGACCGGCCGGCCCCCGGCCCCGGTCCGGAAGTCCCCGGCCCCGTTCCGGAAGTCCCCGGCCCTGGCCCCGTTCCGGAAGCCCCCGTCAGGGGCTGAGCCGCTCCACCCGCCAGCTCCCGTCCGCCTCCGTCACGTACCGCAGCCGGTCGTGCAGCCGGTTCAGGCGGCCCTGCCAGAACTCCACCGACTGCGGGGCCACCCGGAAACCGCCCCAGTGCGGCGGCACCGGCACCTGCTCGCCCTCCGGGTAGCGGGCCGCCAGCTCGGCGTAGGAGGCGTCGAGATCGGCGCGCGTGGCGATCACCGAGGACTGGGCGCTGGCCCAGGCGCCGAGCTGCGAGCCGTGCGGCCGGGTCCGGAAGTACGCGGCGGTCTCGTCGCGTCCGGTGCGCCGGGCCACGCCCCGCACGATGACCTGCCGGGCCATCGGATGCCAGGGGAAGAGCAGCGAGACGTACGGGTTCTCGGCGAGGTCGTGGGCCTTGCGGGAGTCGTAGTTGGTGTAGAAGACGAAACCCTGCTCGTCGAAGTGCTTCAGCAGCACCGTGCGGGAGCCGGGCCGGCCCTCGGCGTCCGCGGTGGAGACGACCATGGCGTTCGGCTCGAAGAGATGGGCCTCGACGGCCGCGTCCTTGAACCAGCGGGCGAACTGCTCCACGGGCGTGGCGGCCAGCTCGGCCTCGGACAGCCCCTCGGCCCGGTACTGCTTGCGCATGGCGGCGGGATCGGGGGCGGGGCCGGGGGAGACGGCGTCTGCGTCGGTCACGTGGTCATCTTGCCGTATGACCCACCGCCGCAGACCGACCCACCAAAGGTGGCACTGAGTGCCGCAAGACTCCCCAATGGTGGCACTCGGAGATATGGTGCAGGGGCACCCGTCGCCGCCGTCCCGCCCCGGTGGGGTGCCGGTCGGGTGACCGACGACCGCACGGGGCATCACTGGAGTACCGCCCAGGACCGCGAGTCCTCGCACCCGAGGTGCACAGGACCGTGGAACCATCGGCGCCGTCCGTCGCACACCCGCTGTCGCCCACGACCCGCCGCACCCGTCCCGTCCCCACCCCCCGTTACGCACCTTCCGTCCCGCACATCCCGTCGCACACACCACGAGGAGCCGCCCGATGTCCGACTTCGTACCCGGACTCGAAGGAGTCGTCGCGTTCGAGACGGAGATCGCCGAACCCGACAAGGAGGGCGGCGCCCTGCGGTACCGGGGCGTCGACATCGAGGACCTGGTGGGCCACGTCTCCTTCGGCAACGTCTGGGGCCTGCTCGTCGACGGCGCCTTCAACCCCGGTCTGCCGCCCGCCGAGCCGTTCCCGATCCCCGTCCACTCCGGCGACATCCGGGTCGACGTGCAGTCCGCGCTCGCCATGCTCGCGCCCGTCTGGGGCCTCAAGCCCCTGCTCGACATCGATGCCGAGCAGGCCCGCGCGGATCTGGCGCGCGCCGCCGTCATGGCCCTCTCCTACGTGGCCCAGTCCGCGCGCGGCCAGGGCCGGCCGATGGTCCCGCAGCGGGAGATCGACAAGGCGCAGTCCGTCGTCGAGCGGTTCATGATCCGCTGGCGCGGCGAGCCGGACCCCAAGCACGTGGCCGCGGTCGACGCCTACTGGACGTCAGCCGCCGAACACGGCATGAACGCGTCCACGTTCACGGCGCGGGTGATCGCCTCCACGGGCGCCGACGTCGCCGCCGCCCTGTCCGGCGCGGTGGGAGCCATGTCGGGCCCGCTGCACGGCGGCGCCCCCTCCCGCGTTCTCGGCATGATCGAGGAGATCGAGCGGACCGGGGACGCGGAGGCGTACGTCAAACAGGCCCTCGACAAGGGTGAGCGGCTCATGGGCTTCGGCCACCGCGTCTACCGCGCCGAGGACCCACGCGCGCGTGTGCTGCGCCGTACGGCCCGCGAGCTGGGCGCGCCGCGCTTCGAGATCGCCGAAGCCCTGGAGAAGGCCGCCCTCGCGGAACTCCACGCCCGCCGCCCCGACCGGGTCCTGGCGACGAACGTCGAGTTCTGGGCGGCCATCATCCTGGACTTCGCCGAGGTCCCGGCGCACATGTTCACCTCGATGTTCACCTGCGCCCGCACGGCGGGCTGGTCGGCGCACATCCTGGAGCAGAAGCGCACCGGCCGCCTGGTCCGCCCCTCGGCCCGCTACATCGGCCCGGGCTCCCGCAGCCCCCGGGAGATCGAGGGCTACGGGGCCATCGGCGGCTAGGACGCGCGCGGCCGGCGGAACACGGCGTCACGCGGGACTGAGCAGCTCCGCGTGATGCCGTTCGGCCACCAGCGGGTGGGCCCGCAGCTTGCCCTTCAGCTCGTTGAAGCCGTACTCGGCGAAGAGCGGGTTGGCCGGGTCGTCGGTCACGCCGGGCGCGGCGGAGGCGTGCGGGAAGGGCAGCGGCTCGACGCGGGCGTCCAGACGGGGGTTGTAGAAGAACGGCACGGAGAACCGCTCGACGGCGCTCGGCGGCGACACGACCCGGTGGTTGGTGGCCACGAGATACCCGTCGGTCGCCACCTCCAGCAGCTCGCCCAGGTTGACGACGAAGGCGCCGGGCAGCGGCGGGACATCGTGGAACAGCCCGTCCGCGCGCTGCACCTGGAGCCCGCCGACCTGGTCCTGGAGCAGCAGCGTCAGGAACCCGTAGTCCTTGTGCGCCCCGACGCCCTGGCCGGCGCCGTCGCCCGCGCTTCCCGGATACCGCACGAGCTTCAGATGCGGATGCGCCCGCTCCCCGAAGGCCTGGTCGTAGAAGTCGACGGGCGCCCCGATCGAGGCCAGCAGCTCGTGCAGCAGCTTCTCGGCGACGGCGCTCAGCCGCTCGATCCACGCGAGCGCGGCGGCCCGCAGCGCGGGCAGCCCGGCGGGCCACTGGTTGGGCCCCTCGAGCCACCAGTAGGCGGGCTCGTCGGCCCCGGGCGTCCGGGCGGGCCGCTCGGCCCCTATGTCGAGCTGGTCCCGCCAGTCCTGCCGCCCGCCGGTCCGCTCGTCGCCGGTCCGCGTGTAGCCGCGGAAGTGCGGCGAGCGCACGTTGTCGATGGCCAGCCGCTCGGCCTCGGGCAGCGCGAAGAAGGCCCGCATGGCGGACAGCAGCTCGCCCGTCTCCCGCTCACCGACCCCGTGCCCGACCAGCTGGAAGAACCCCACGTCGTGCGCGGCACTGTGCAGCTGCGCGTGCAGCAGCGCCCGCGCCTGGGGACCCCGGTCGGCGGCGGAGAGATCGATGATCGGCAGTTGCTGGTACGACGGGTTCGTCATGGTACGTCCGCAGGTGTACGGGGCCCGGCCGCCGCCGTGGGTGGGCGGCGCACGGGTGCCAAGTGGGCAAGGGGGAGGGGAACGCAGGCGGATGGAACCGCGGAAGGGGCCGGAAGCTCAGAGGGAGCGTCGACAGCCCATGCTCGTGACGCGGACGTAGTCCACGTGGCGGCGTCGAACGAGCGCAAGCATGCGCCCAGGGTACTGCCTGACGAAAGATCCGTACGTGGCGCGGATCACGCCCCGCAAACCCTGCGGGCGGAGGGCCGGAAAAGCAGACGACCCGCGAGTCTGGTCCTCGCTCAGGAGGGCCGGCCGGACGTACCGGCGACTCGCGGGTCGGGTGACTGCGTTGAATTGGCCGGTTGCGTGCAACTCACACACGCCGGTCCGGCACCGCACTCAGTGGGCGACGGGCCACTAGCCCGCAGCCACCTCCGACGTCCGGTGTGCATACATGCTTCGGACCACCTCCTTTCCTTCGGTACACCACACCCTAGGAACCCGGCTCCGGTCGCTCAAGTGTTTTTCTCGGATGTTGACTCGGCGGACCGGGAACCGATTCCCTGCTCGTGTGACCGATCTTCGTCTGCGCGCAGAGGTCGTGGCCGGTGGGGCCGCGTTCGAACAGCGGCGGCACGTCCACAGCCCGACGAGACGTGCGTGCCGGCCGTCGGCGAGGACGGCCTGCGGTTCGCGCGGGCGCGCGGCTTCGCCGAGGTCGAGCGGTATGCGCGGGGCGGCGGTGCGGCGGAATGGGCCGACCTGCGGCTCCTGCCCCGCCATGACCGGGGCGCGGTACAACGATTCCTCTGCAATCTTGCGGGAACCATATGTGGGCTGCGTCACGTTCGAGTTGAATGAGGGCAAGTGAGCGAACCTGCAGGGGGTCCAGGTGAGTGCTTCCCGACGTAGTGGGACCACCGACGAGCTGGGGCCGGACGAGCCCGAGCGGTCGGGCGGCGACGGCCCCACGCCCCCGGAAGGCGCGGAGACGGCGGTCGGTCCGGTCGGCCCGGACGGCACCGACCTGCTCGCCGCGCTGCTCGACGGCATGGACGCGGCGCTCTGCGCGTTCGACGGCGACGGCATCGTCACCCACTGGAACCGCGAGGCCGAGCGCATCCTCGGCTGGAGCGCCACCGAGGCGGTCGGCCGCCGCGGCTTCGCGGGATGGGCCGTGCGCGAGGCCGACGCCGAGGACATCGAGGGGCGGCTGATGTCCGCCATGCACGCGCCGGGCCGCCAGGTCCACGAGTTCGCGCTGCTGACCAAGGACGGCGGCCGTGTCCTCGTACGCAGCCAGTCCGCCGCCGTGCGCGGGCCCGACGGCAAGCCCGCGGGGCTGTACTTCGCGTTCAGCGAGGTGCACGCCCAGATCGACCTGGAGCGCTCCATCGCGCTGAGCGAGGCACTCTTCGACGACGCCTCCTGGGGAGTCGTCCTGGTCGACGCCGACCTGCGCCCCGCCGTCGTCAACGCGCACGCCGCCCGCGCGCTCGGCACGGGCCGTACGGCCGCCCTCGGCCGCCCTCTGGGCGATCTGCTCACCCGGGGCGTCGAGGAGCTGGAGAACGCGCTGACGCACGTCCTCGCCGAGGGCGCCCCGCCGGCCCCCGCCGAGCTGTGGGTCGGGGTGCGCACTCCGGAGGGCGAGAAGCGGCGCTGCTGGCGCAGCGGCTTCCTGAGGCTGGCCTCGCCGCTCGCCGAGGAGCCGGTGCCCCTGGGGGTCGGCTGGCTCTTCCAGGACGTCACCGAGGCCAAGCAGGGCGAGCAGGAGGCCTCGCTGCTGCGCTTCCGCGCCAACCAGCTGCACCGGGCCGCCCGCGCGGCGGCCGAGTGCGAGGACCCCGCCGAGGCGGCCACCGTGCACCTGGACTTCGCGCTCGCCGGGTTCGCCGACCACGCCCTGGTCGACCGGGTGATGGGCGGCGCCCGGACCGACACGGAGGGGGTCGGGCCGCCGCGGCTGATGCGGATCGCGGCCACCCCGTCGGGCGGGCCGGGTCCCAGCGTGCTCACCGGTCACACGGGCCTGCCCGTCCGCTACGGCGAGGCGCACCCGGCGCTCCAGTGCGTGGCGCGGGCCGGTTCGGTGCGGGCCGGCGTGGGCTCCGCACCGGCCGACGAGGCGCGGGAGTGGGCCCGGGCGCGCCTGTGGCCCGACGACACGGTGCACGCCCTGTGCGCGGTGCTGCGCAGCCGGGGCCGCACCCTGGGCGTCGTGACGTTCCTGCGCGGCGGTGGCCGCACGGCCTTCGAACGTTCCGACGCGACCTACGCCGAGGATGTCGCCGTCCGGATGGCCGCGGCCCTGGACCTCGCCGATCTGACCGGAGCCGCCGACGCCGCGGGCCGGGACGACGGCGCCTGACCCGCGCGGCCGGGCGGCCGGACGGCGTCGGACGGTCGGCCCCGCCGGGCTGCCCGGCTGCCGGTGGCGCGGGTTCAGCGGCGGTAGAAGATCCGGTCCCGGTACTCCTCCATGATCCGCTCGTTCCAGTCGTGGCCGCCGTCGACGTTGCCCGAGCGCAGCAGCGGGGGCTCGATGCCGCGCTCGGCGAGGATGCCGGCCGCGGTGGCCATGACGGCCTGGAGGAGGGCCGAGGTGACGACCGTGGAGGCGGGGGCGAAGGGCGCGGGGACGGTGTCGAGGGTGAGCTCGGCGTCGCCGACCGCGATCTTCGAGTCGAGGACGATGTCGCAGTGGTCCTTCAGGAACGTTCCGGAGGCGTTCCGGGGTGTCGTCTCCGCGGCGTAGGCCACCGAGGTCAGGCCGATGACCCGGACGCCCCTGGCGCGGGCGTTCCGGGCCATCTCCACGGGCAGGGCGTTGCGGCCGGACAGCGAGATGATGACGAGGGCGTCCCCCGCGCGCAGGGGCGAGGTGTCCAGGACGGCGCCGGCGAGGCCGTCGACGCGCTCCAGGGCGGAGCCGAGGGTGGCGGGGACGACATCGACGCCGACGACGCCGGGGACCGCGAGCAGGTTCATCAGGGCGAGGCCGCCCGCGCGGTAGACGACGTCCTGGGCGGCGAGGGAGGAGTGACCGGCGCCGAAGGTGAAGAGGCGGCCGCCGGCGGCCACGGTGTCGGCGAGCAGCGTGCCGGCGGCCTCGACGGTGTCGGCCTCTTCGTCGCGGGCCCGCTGGAGCAGGGCGATCGCGGCGTCGAAGAACTGGGCGGCGAGCTTGCGGTCGCTCATCCGAAGGGCCCCTTTGCCTAGCGGGTGTCCGTGTCGCGGATCACCGTGCGGTCTGGACCAGTGCGCTGTCAATACGCCCGGTGACGGTGGGGCGGACGGGGTGCGGGCCGGTCCGCGCCGGGTGCGCGTGCCCCGATGTAACCGCCTCGTTTCAACGGCGCGGCACGCTTGTCAGTGGTATCCGGCAGAATTGACTCCAGGGCCAGCGCACGCGCCGGAGAGCCGTTCAGCCTTCGGCAGAGCCAGCAGAGCTAATCGAGGGGCACACATGTCCGGACTGATCGACACCACGGAGATGTATCTCCGCACCATCCTCGAGCTGGAAGAGGAAGGCGTGGTGCCCATGCGTGCCCGGATCGCCGAACGCCTCGACCAGAGCGGGCCGACGGTCAGCCAGACGGTGGCGCGCATGGAGCGCGACGGTCTGGTCTCCGTGGCCAGCGACCGCCACCTTGAGCTCACCGACGAGGGCCGCAGGCTGGCCACGCGCGTGATGCGCAAGCACCGCCTCGCCGAGTGTCTCCTCGTCGACGTGATCGGCCTGGAGTGGGAGCAGGTGCACGCCGAGGCCTGTCGCTGGGAGCACGTGATGAGCGAGGCGGTCGAGCGTCGCGTGCTGGAGCTGCTGCGGCACCCGACCGAGTCGCCGTACGGCAACCCGATCCCGGGCCTGGAGGAGCTGGGCGAGAAGGACGGCGCCGACCCGTTCCTGGACGAGGGCATGGTCTCGCTGGCCGACCTCGACCCGGGCCTGGAGGGCAAGACGGTCGTCGTTCGCCGTATCGGCGAGCCGATCCAGACGGACGCGCAGCTGATGTACACGCTGCGCCGCGCGGGCGTGCAGCCCGGTTCGGTGGTGAGTGTGACGGAGTCGGCGGGCGGTGTCCTGGTGGGCAGCGGCGGCGAGGCGGCCGAGCTGGAGTCGGACGTCGCGTCCCACGTGTTCGTCGCGAAGCGCTGAGCTCGGCCGGGGCGGGTGCGGGGCGTCGTCGGGGCGACCGCCGGTCGTCGTCGAAACGCTGAGCATTGTTCAACTCCTGGGGAGCACGGGGAAGTTGGGCCGTTCCGTCGATCTCGTCGAATCGCAGATTCCCTGTGTCGAATCGCAGCGCTCCGGCGCTGCACGTGCCAGGCTGTCGCGTGGGGCATATGACCTGAGGGGGGCCGGATGCCGTGCCGCGGAGCAGTGGAGAGCCCCGGTGCCGTACGGCACCGGGGCCTGTCCTCCCCTGTACTGACCCGGAGCCCCGAGCTCTCAGGGTCATTCCCCTCGGACCGATTTCCCCGAGCGGTCCGCCTCCCGCTGAAGGTCTCCCCTCGGCAGCGGCGATCATTCCTTGAGTGTGGTCACTCGAACGAGGGGTGTTGTGCGCGGAGAGTGCATTTCTCGAAAGGCCATTCGATAGCCTGCGGGTGATTGAAGGCAGTACGAAGGCATCGGAAGCGCAGCGGTATGACGGCTAGGGGGTGCCAGGACCTATGGCGCGACGCATCGACGTGACCGGGGCGGGCGGCGTACGCCTGGCGGCCTGGGAGTTCGGTGACCCGCCCAAGGGTGACCCGGCGAAAGCGGTGGCGGAGCCCGTGATTCCGCCCCAGTCCGCGCGGAAGCGGGAGCGGGGCCGACCGGCCGAGCCCCTGGAGAACGGCGCCGGAAGCAGGCCGGGCGTCCTGTTACTGCACGGTCTGATGGGCCGGGCCTCGCACTGGTCGTCCACCGCCCGCTGGCTCTCCGAGCGGCACCGCGCGGTCGCCCTCGACCAGCGCGGCCACGGCCAGAGCGCGAAGTCGCCCGAGGCCGCCTTCACCCGCGAGGCCTATGTCGAGGACGCGGAGGCCGCCCTGGAGCAGCTCGGCCTCGCCCCGGCCGTCCTCATCGGCCACGCCATGGGCGCCCTGACCGCGTGGCAGCTCGCCGCCAAGCGCCCCGACCTGGTGCAGGGCCTGATCGTCTGCGACATGCGGGCCTCCGCGCTGGGAGCGGCCTCGCAGCGTGAGTGGGGCGACTGGTTCAAGTCCTGGCCCGCCCCCTTCGCCACGCTCGCCGACGTCCGCAAGTGGTTCGGCGAGGACGACCCCTGGGTGGAGCGCCCCAACCCGTCCCGGGGCGAGTTCTACGCCGAGGTGATGCACGAGTCGCCGGACGGCTGGCGTCCCGTCTTCGAGCCCGAGCAGATGCTCAAGTCCCGCGAGACCTGGGTCTACGACGCGCACTGGGAAGAGCTCACCCAGGTCCGGTGCCCGGCGCTGGTGGTGCGCGGTCTGGACGGCGAGCTCGGCCGCGCCGAAGCCCAGGAGATGGTGCGGGTCCTGCCGCGCGGCGCGTACGCGGAGGTCGCGGACGCCGGGCACCTCGTGCACTACGACCAGCCGGAGGGATGGCGCACGGCGATCGAACCGTTCCTCGACGCCGTACTCGCCCCCGAAGCCCCCTGAGGTCTCCCCGACACCCTGGGAAACCCCCCGACACCAGGCCCTGGAAGGCCCGCCCCAGCCCGTGGGGCGGGCCCCAAGCCCGCAGGACCTGCCCAAGCCGCCTGGGTCCGGCCCAAGCCCGTTGGGCGGGCCCA
The DNA here is from genome assembly GCF_040295245.1 of Streptomyces sp. NPDC002884. Classification (NCBI taxonomy): domain Bacteria; kingdom Bacillati; phylum Actinomycetota; class Actinomycetes; order Kitasatosporales; family Streptomycetaceae; genus Streptomyces; species Streptomyces sp. NPDC002884. The sequence continues at coordinate 119,013 of NZ_JBEOVB010000010.1, forward strand.
AGCCCGCAGGACCTGCCCAAGCTGCCTGGGTCCGGCCCAAGCCCGTTGGGCGGGCCCAAGCCCGCAGGACCTGCCCAAGCTGCCTGGGTCCGGCCCAAGCCCGATGGGCGGGCCCAAGCCCTCAGGGGCCGCCCAGGCCCGCAGGACCTGCCCAGGCCCTCAGGGGCCGCCCAAGCCCGCAGGACCTGCCCAAGCCCGCAGGACCTGCCCAAGCCCGCAGGACCCGCCCAAGCGGCGGCCTGGGCCCTCCAGGACCCGCCCAAGCCTCCAGGACCCGCCCAAGCCTTCTGGGTCCGCCTGGGCTGCCTGGGTCCGCCCAAGCCTTCTGGGTCCGCCCAAGCGGCGGCCTGGGCCCGCTCCAGCCGCCTGGGTCCGCCCCGCGCTCTGAGGCTCGCCGAGCGTTCTGAGGCCCGTCAGGCCTCCGGGGCCCGCGGGCCCCGGAGGCTCGATGGTCGGGGCGGGGCAGGCTGGCCGGGCCGGTCCGGGCTTGTCGGGCGGGACGGGCCGGGCCGGTCCGGGCTGGTCGGGCGGGGCTGGTCGGGCGGTCGGGGGGTCAGCCCTTGCTGACCGCCGTCAGGATCTCCGGAAGGCGCGTCGCCGTCCGGGGAGCGGCCAGGCGCAGCCCCAGCAGTGTGATCGCCGCGCCGTACACCGCGCCCCCGGGCAGCAGCAGCCAGGTCCAGGAGTCCCCGCCCTCGGTGACGTGCAGCCAGATCGTCACCGCGATGACGGGCGCGCACAGCAGGGCCGCCGACACCATCCCGCCGAAGATCGCGATCCAGGCGAGACCGGCCTGACCGGGGGCGACGTTCTTGTAGCCCTCCTGCGGGATCGAATAGGGGAAGCGGGCCGAGGTCCAGGCGCCCGTCGCCAGCATCGCGCCGAGCAGCGCGAGCGACAGCCCCAGCGCCTCGGGCAGCTTCGACCAGTCGCCGAGCATCGCCGTCGTCAGCACGGTCACCAGCGTCGCGTACGGCAGCGTGATCAGCAGCAGGGCCAGCGCCCGCGCGCGCAGCTCGACATACGCGTCCCGGCGCGAGGAGATCGTCATCGCGACCATCCAGAACGCGGACGTGTCCTGCCCGAACTGGTTGTACATCTGGATGCCGAGCATCCCGGCGGCGAAGCAGGCGAAGTAGATCGAGCCGGCGCCCTGCAAGGCGTTGAAGACGGGCACGATCAGCCCGATGGCCAGCGACGTCACCCAGGCCGCCTTCGTCTTCGGGTCGCGCCAGATGTAGCGCAGGCCGCGCTCCATCACGGTGCCGGTGCGCCCGCCCGGCAGCAGCCGCCCGAGCCCCGCCGAGCCGCGCCGTTTCCGCGCGGCCGGCTCGGCCGCCTGGAGGGTGGAACCGTCGGGCGAGATCATCAACCGGGTCAGGCTCCGCGTCCACGCCCGCACCAGCAGCACCAGAGCGCCTGCGCTGACGGCGATCTGCGCGGCGGCCACTCCGTACGCGCCCTCGCTCACCGAGTCCACCGTGCCGATCGCCGAGGCGGGCGGCAGCCAGCGCAGTACGTCGGCCGCCGGATCGAGCTGGCCGAGACCGGACGTCCCGAGCCGCTGCGCCCCGAAGTTGACGAGCTGTGCCCCGATCGCGATGACCAGCCCGCTCAGCACCGCGAGATCGCGTCCCTTACGGCTGGTCAGCAGCCGGATGTTGGCGGCGGCCACGGCCCGGGCGAGCGCCACGCACACCAGCAGCCCGAGGACGACGGCGAGCACGCCCACCGCCCACGCGGCGGCCCCGTGCGCCACGGACACCACCGACCCCACCAGCATCAGCAGCGTGAACAACGGCCCGATGCCCACCAGCGAGGCCGCCAGCAGCGCCCGCACCAGCGGCCGGGGCCGCAGCGGCAGCATCACCAGCCGGGTCGGGTCCAGGGTCTCGTCACCGCTGGGAAAGAACAGCGGCATCACCGCCCAGCCCAGCCCCAGCACCGCCGCGAGCAGCACCACCAGCGACACCGCGTGGTCGTGCCCGCGCAACGCGATCAGCCCGAGCAGCTGGAGCGCGCCGAACAGCAGCGTGACGAGGGCCGAGGCGACGTATGCGGCCCGCCGCCCGCCCGACTGCCGCAGCCCGTTGCGCAGCAGAGACAGCTTCAGCCGTACGACGGTGGGGACGAGGCCCGGCGGGGAGGTCGGCCCGCTCACCGGGTCGCCCCGCCGCCCAGCCAGTCGAGGTCGGAGCCGGTGTCCCGCCCCTGTGCCCCGACGAGTTCGAGAAACGCCTGCTGCAAGGAGGGAGCCGCCCCGCGCACCTCCTCCAGCGTCCCGTGCGCCCGGATCCGGCCCGCCGCCAGCACCGCCACCCAGTCGCACAGCGACTCGACGAGCTCCATGACATGGGAGGAGAAGACGACCGTCGCCCCGGACGCGGTGTACCGCTCCAGCACCCCCCGGATGATCTGCGCGGACACCGGGTCGACGCCCTCGAACGGCTCGTCCAGGAAGAGCACTTCGGGGTTGTGCAGCAGGGCGGCCGCGAGCCCGATCTTCTTGCGCATGCCGGTCGAGTAGTCGACGACGAGCTTGTGCTGGGCCCCGGCCAGGTCGAGGACGTCGAGCAGCTGTGTGGCCCGCCTGTCGACCTCGGGTCCCGGCAGCCCCCGCAACCGCCCGCTGTAGACGAGGAGTTCACGCCCCGACAGCCGTTCGAAAAGCCTGAGTCCCTCCGGCAGCACCCCGATCCGCGCCTTCACCTCGACGGGATCCCGCCACACGTCGTGCCCGACGACCTCCACGGACCCCTGATCGGGCCGCAACAGCCCGGTCACCATCGACAGGGTCGTGGTCTTCCCGGCCCCGTTCGGCCCGACGAGCCCGATGAACTTCCCGGACGGCAGATCGAGATCGATCCCGGCGACGGCGACCTGCTGCCCGAACCGCTTCCAGAGGTTGCGCACACGTACGGACGTCATGCACGAACCCTACGGCGGGGAAGGCGTCCCAGGGGGGTCAGCGATCGCGCCCGCAGGCGTAGGCGAGCGGTGAGATCAGCTCCTCCGCGTCCGGCAGCCACCGGTTGGCGGCGGTGGGCCGGCACGCCCACTGCACGGCGCCCCGGGACCCGAACCGCGTGGGCGGCGCGGCGACGTACATGCCCTCCCCGAGCGTCAGGAGATCGAGCGCGCCCAGCGACCAGCCCAGCTTGCGCACCAGGTCCGGCACCTTCGCCGACGCCCCCGGCAGCACGAAGAACTGCATCCGCCGGTCCGGCGTCAAGGTGACAGGACCGAGCGTCAGTTCCATCCGCTCCATCCGCGCCAGCGCGAGGAAACCGGCCGTCTCCGGAACGGAGATCGCGTCGAACGTCCGCCCGGTCGGCAGCAGGATCGAGGCGGTCGGCTGCTTCTGCCACATCCGGCGCGCGACCGTCGCGCTGCCGGTGGCCTGGGTCGCCCAGTCGGGGCGCGCGGGGTGCGCGCCCGGCGCCTCGCACGCGCCGTCGCCGCAGGAGCAGCGCTGCACTCCGCCGACGGGTTCCAGCCAGGTGCCGGGGAAGACGTCCCAATGACGTTCCTCGGCGTAACGAACGGCGGTCTCGAGCAGCGATTCCCCGCGCTGCTTCGGGATTTGAGTGGCTTCGGCGCCCGCGATGGTCTTTTCCACGATGAACACAACTCTAGTCGTCACCAGGGGTTACGCCCGTCACATTGCGCGGGGGAGGAGCATCGATTCCGCGTTCGGGGCGCATGGGTGCACGGGCGGGGGCGCGCGGGAGGAACGGGCGCGGGAGCGGGTAACCAGGTAGAGGGGGCGGGCTTCCGTCGGTAACCCGGCAATTCTCTGTATTCCTCGGCAAGTCTTGGCAATCCTCACATGCCTCGCATTTTCGCTGTGGCTGTGGGGCATTGATCTTCTCGGCCGGAACTTTTCGGTGGAAGACACGTCAACTCGGTGTGTGGGCGGGCACCCGCCGTCCCGGTCACCGCAGCCACAGGGGGTAGTGCCCATGGCCGCAAGGCCGCTAGTCGCGCGGCAGCCGAACGAACGGCTGCAGGCGCTCATCCAGGAGGCGGGGTGCTCGAACGCCGGGCTCGCCCGCCGCGTCAACATGTGCGGCGCCGAGCACGGACTCGACCTGCGCTACGACAAGACGTCCGTGGCCCGTTGGCTGCGTGGACAGCAGCCGCGCGGCCGCGCCCCGGCGATCATCGCGGAGGCGCTGGGCCGCAAGCTCGGCCGTACGGTCACGATCGACGAGATCGGCATGGCCAACGGCAAGAACCTCGCCTCGGGCGTGGGTCTCCAGTTCTCGCCGACGGTACTGGGGGCCATCGAGCAGGTCTGCGAACTGTGGCGCAGTGACGTGGGCCGACGCGACTTCCTCTCCGGTTCGTCCGTGGCCGCCTCCGCGCTGGTCGAGCCGAGCCGCGACTGGCTGATCTCCTCCCCCGACGCGCAGGTCGCGCGGTCGGCCGGGCCTCGGGTGGGCCTCTCCGACGTCGCGGCCGTCAAGGCGATGACCCAGGCGCTGGTCGACCTGGACCACCAGTACGGCAGCGGGCATGTGCGCCCGGTCGTCGTGCACTACCTCAACAGCGTCGTCTCGGGACTGCTGGCCGGCTCCTACCGGGAGGCGGTGGGCCGGGAACTCTTCGCGTCCGTGGCCCGGTTGACGGAGCTCGCGGGCTACATGGCCGTCGACACCGGCCAACCCGGCCTCGCCCAGCGCTACTACATCCAGGCGCTGCGGCTCGCCCAGGCGGCGGGCGACAGAGGGTACGGCGGATACGTTCTCGCCGCCTCCATGAGCCACCTCGCCGCGCAGCTCGGAAACCCGCGGGAGATCGCGCAGTTGGCGCGCGCGGCGCAGGAGGGAACGCGGGGGCGGGTGACGCCGCGCGCGGAGGCGATGTTCCTCGCGGCGGAGGCGCGCGGCCACGCGCTGCTCGGGGACGCGCGCGGGGCGCAGGCGGCGTCCGCGCGGGCGGTGTCGGCGCTGGAGGCGGCCGATCCGTCCGCCGGGGACGACCCCACGTGGATCGCCCACTTCGACGAGGCCTATCTGGCCGACGAGTTGGCGCACTGCCACCGCGACCTGGGCCAGTCCGAGGCGGCGGCGCGCTGCGCCGAGGAGTCCCTGGCCGGGCACCCGGAGAGCCGCGCACGCCGGCGCGCGATCGGCTTCGTCCTGCTGGCCACCGCGCAGGTGCAGCAGCGCGAGATCGAACAGGCCTGCCACACGGGCCTCAAGGCGGTCGAGCTCCTGGAGACACTCCGCTCCAACCGGGGCGCGGAGTACCTGGAGGACTTCCAGCAGCGACTGGAACCGTTCCGGGACGAGTCGGTGGTAAGGGAGTTCGGGGCACGGCTCGAGTTGCAGACCGCGGCGTGAACGGACGGACGGACGTGAACGGACGGAGCGCCGCCGCGTGAATACGCGGAAACGGCACGGTTGCGCCGAAGGAGGGCGGATACAGCGCGCGGCGCTCCGGATCTGTCACCGATGTCACCGCCGGACCCGGTGGGAGGGAGATCACGATCTGAGCTGCGTGGCACGGGGTTCCGGGGACCCGGTAGCGTGAACCGACGATTCCGAAGGTCCCCCATTCGTAGGAGTCCCGGTGACGCAGAGTGGACAGGGCGAGGAGCCCTCGGCGCAACCCGCGCGCGAAGGCATCGTGCTGCCCTCCGACGGTGGGGAACCCCTGCTGCCGGGAATGACGGCGAGCGCACCGCGGCCGGTGCCCCGCCAGGGCCCGCCGCCCGGGCCGCCGTCGGGGCCGCCGTCGGGCCACCACCCCGGTCAGTACGGCGCTCAGCAGTACGGGCAGCAGCAGTACGGACAGGACGAGTACGGGCAGCAGCAGTACGGGCAACCGGACTACGGGCAGCAGGGTCAGCACGCGCCCCAGGGGCAGCCCGGGTACGGGCAGCAGGCGCCGGCCGGCGGGCAGACCTGGGGGGATCCCTGGGGTCCCGGCGGGCAGACCGCCGTCCCGCAGCAGCCCGGCCCGCAGCAGCCCGCCCAGGGCTGGCCCCTCCCGGCGGACCAGACGGACGGGCCGGGCCGGCCGGACCAGGGACACCAGCAGTACCAGCCACAACAGCAGCCACAGCACCCGCACCAGCCGCAGGCCCAGTGGAACAGCGGGCAGGCGGCCCCGTGGAACGGCGGCGCCCCTGCGGGCGCCGGCCCGCTCCCGCCCGAGAGCGCACCGGCGCCGGGCGCGCCCCTGCCGCCGGCCGCCGCCTCGATCGACGACGGCGCCACGCAGTACATACCGCCGGTCCCGGCCGGCCCCGCCGACGGCCGCGGCCCGTACCTGCCGCCGTTCGGCGCGCCCGGCGCCGCCGACGAGGGCGCCACCCAGTACCTGCCGCCCGTCCCCGCCGCCCCGGCCGACGAGGGCGCGACGCAGTACATACCGCCCGTCCCCGCCGCCCCCGTCGACGAGGGCGCGACGCAGTACATACCGCCGGTCGCACCGGGCGCGCTGCCGCCCGAGGTTCCGGCCGAGTCGACCCAGTACCTGGGCCGTACCCCGCAGAACGCCCCGGGACCGATGCCGGCCGCCCCCGGAACGCAGCCCGGCGCGTACTCCGACTCCGAGCCCACGCAGTACATCCCGCCCGTCGCCGCGCAGGACGGCGGGGACCGGCAGCCGCCCGCCGAGTTCGAGAACCTCTTCCGCAGCGGGCCGGGCAGCGACAGCCCTGCCGGGTCCACACAGCAGCTCCCGCGCTTCTCCGAGCCGGAGCCCCCCGGACGCGGCCGTGGCGGCCCGGGCGGGCACGGTGGCGCTCCGGGCTACGGCGCCGGACCAGCCGCCCGCTCTCCGCAGCCCGCCTACACCCCGCCCGGTGACCCGGCGGCGGGCGGGCGGCGCGGGGCACGTGACGGCGGCGGCCGGGGAGGCCGTACCGGCTCGCGGCTGCCGTTGTTCGCGGCGATCGGCGTGGCTCTCGCGGTCGTCGGCGTCGGCGCGGGCGCGCTGCTCGCGGGCGGTGGCGGTGGCGAGGGCGACGACAGCAAGACCGTCGCCGCGTCGGCTCCCGCGACCGAGGGGTCCGCGTCGGCGTCCACCGACGCGGCCGAGCAGCAGGCCGTCGAACTCGACAAGCTGCTCGCGGACAGCGGCAGCAGCCGGGCCAGTGTGATCAGCGCGGTGGCCGACGTGAAGGCGTGCGGCAACCTCGCCCAGGCCGCCACGGACCTGCGGGACGCGGCGAAGCAGCGCACCGAACTGGTCACCAGGCTGTCCGCGCTGAAGGTCGACCAGCTGCCGGACCACGCAGCGCTGACCACAGCCCTCACCAAGGCGTGGCAGGCGTCCGCGTCCGCCGACGACCACTACGCGGCCTGGGCCGACCAGGTCGCCGGCAACAAGAACAAGAGCTGCAAGAAGGGCTCGGCCCGCACCACCTCGGAGACCCAGGCCGGCAACCGGGCGAGCGGCACCGCCAGCGCCCAGAAGACGCAGGCCGCGAAGTTGTGGAACAAGATCGCGCGGACCTACGGCCTGACCGAGCGCCAGCCCACCCAGTTGTAGACACGGGCCGGCCGACGCCGATGCGGTCGCCGGGGCGGGCCGGTTGGCCGGCCGGTCAGGGCCGGTCGGGTCAGGGTCGGTCGGCCGGGTCAGGGCCGGTCGGGTCAGTCGACGTCGGCCTTCTCCAGGGTCTTCGTCACGTCCACGAAGCCCTTCTTGGCGGCCACCAGCCGGCCCTTCCGCACGGCCTGGAGGGTGACCTCGGCGTTGACCAGGCGGGGGAAGCCGATGGAGGCGAGCTGGTCGGTGAACTCCCAGCGGAGCGTCGGCGTGAGTCCGCCCGTGGTGACCTTCAAGCCGTCGTCCAGGGCGCCCCGTACGGAGTCGGCGCTGACCTCGCCGCCGTCCAGCGACTCCACGGCCTGCCGGAACACGGTGTAGGCGATCCAGGTGGTCTGCACGCCGGTGTCGGTGGGGTCGATCCGGGTGTCGGAGAACGCCTCCTCGCTGATCACCTTCTTCATCGGCTCCCAGGCGGAGTCGCTCGTCACCGGGTACCAGCCGGTGACGTAAGCCCCCTCGAAGGGTCCGGAGGCGGCGCCGGCGGCGTTGATCACCGTCTGGTCGACGCTGCCGAGGACGGTGCCGGTGCGGATGCCGGGGTGGTCCTCGCGGGTGCGCCGGAAGGAGTCCATGAAGGTGGCGGTGCGGTCCCCGAGCGCGGTCACCACGCACCCCTTCCTGTCCCCGGCAGAGTCGCCGGTCGCGTTCTCCAGGGCGGCCTCGGCCTGCGTCGCGTACTCGGTGGCGTCCTCCGGCGCCCGCTGGTCCTCGGCCTTGTCGTGCCCGCCCGCGGTCAGTCCGGCGTTGAGCATCGGGGGCAGCGCGTCGCCCGCGATGGTGTCGGGGCGGACGAGCGAGACGGGACCGCAGGTCGTGCCGAGCTCCTTGCCGAGACCGGCCAGCAGCGAGGGCTGGCCGCCGTTGACGGGGTAGGACAGCGGGCTGGTGAACTCGGCGTTCGTGACGCCGTAGCCGCCTATGTAGGGGATGCCGGCGCCCTCCAGGTGCGGGAAGAAGGCGTCGGAGTGCTGACTGTAGGAACCGACCACGGCGACCGCGTTCTCCTTGACGGCGCGCCGGGCGCATGCCGCGGCGGACACCGCGTCGTTGTGGTCGTTGCAGGTCAGGACCTTGAGCTTGCGGCCGTTCAGGCCTCCGTTCGCGTTGACCCAGCGGGCGTAGGCGACGGCGAAGGCGGGCATGCCCGGCTTGTTGGTGGCGGACGTCCCCTCGGGCGCCCACGTCATGACGACGATCGGGTCGTCCCCGGAGCCCCCCGAGACACCGGGGACGACCCCGCAGCCGACGGCGAGCGAAGCACAGGCGGCCAGGGCACCCGCCGAGAGGGCGGTCGCTCTGACGGACCTGGTGAAGCGGAAGGACCTGGGGAGGAAGGTGCTTCGCGTTGACGTGCCTCGCTTGCCGGTCATGGACACGCACGATTCCGTCACATCACCAACCTGGGAGTGACCCACGGTCAACGGGTGGTGACGGCCAGGTGAATTGCAGGGGCACTCGAGGTACGTGGGACCGGGAAACGTACGATCTATGACCGTGCAAGGTTCGGAGAACTCTTCCCGTCGCGGCCGTCGCTCCCCCACCATGGGCGGCATGCCACTCAACGACATGCCGTGGTGGCGCTGGCGCAGCAATGTGCGCTCCGCGCTGCACATGCTCTCCGACCCGGTGTTCCAGCAGAACGTCTGGCTGGCCGGCGTCGAGGGGTACGGGGACGTCACCGACGCCGTGTACCGCCTCGTCGAGGACACCTGGCTCGACAACTGGTCCGCCGAGAAGTACGTCGGCACGATCTTCCGCGACTCGCAGGAGGCGGCCCTCGTCGACACCGCCGTACTGCGGGTGCTGCGGATCATGCACCAGGTCGGACCGGACGCCCGGGTCTCCGCGTACGTCGACCACGAGGCGTGGCCGGAGGCCGTGCGGGCGGCGCGGGACGCGCACGTGCGGATGGCGGCGAGCGACGGCGACGACGCCGACGCGCCGCCGCGCACCCTCGAGGTGCTGCGCATCATGACGCGGGCCGCGTAGGCCCCGAGCGGGGCCGGGGCGGCGGGGCGGGCGCCGTGTTCCGTCCTGCGGGACGATTGCCCACGGCGTCGGCCGGTGTGCGACCCTGTCGGGCATGAACGCGCAGCCCACCCGAGCCGCGGCGACGGCCGACGACCAGTACGTCCTCACCCTTTCCTGCCCCGACAAGCAGGGCATCGTGCACGCCGTGTCGAGCTATCTCTTCATGACCGGCTGCAACATCGAGGACAGTCAGCAGTTCGGCGACCACGACACGGGTCTGTTCTTCCTGCGCGTCCACTTCTCGGCCGAGCCGCCGGTGACCGTGGACAAGCTCCGGGCGAGCTTCGCGGCGATCGGCGACTCCTTCCACATGGACTGGCAGATCAACCGGGCCGACGAGAAGATGCGCGTCGTCCTGATGGTCAGCAAGTTCGGGCACTGCCTGAACGACCTGTTGTTCCGCGCCAGTATCGGGGCGCTGCCGGTGGAGATCGCGGCCGTGGTGTCCAACCACACCGACTTCGCCGAGCTGGTGGGCTCGTACAACATCCCGTTCCGCCACATCCCGGTGACGAGGGAGAACAAGGCGCAGGCCGAGGCGCAGCTGCTCGAGCTGGTCCGGGAGCAGGACGTCGAGCTGGTCGTCCTCGCCCGTTACATGCAGGTCCTCTCCGACGACCTGTGCAAGCAGCTCAGCGGCCGGATCATCAACATCCACCACTCCTTCCTGCCGAGCTTCAAGGGCGCCAAGCCGTACCACCAGGCGCACGCGCGGGGCGTGAAGCTGATCGGGGCGACGGCGCACTATGTGACGGCCGACCTCGACGAGGGGCCGATCATCGAGCAGGAGGTCGAGCGCGTGGGGCACGGTGTCACGCCGGACCAGCTCGTCGCCGTCGGACGGGACGTGGAGTGCCAGGCGCTGGCGCGGGCCGTGAAGTGGCACGCGGAGCGGCGGATCCTGCTCAACGGCCGACGCACGGTCGTCTTCGCCTAGCCGTCACGTCGCGCAGTCCCGCCGACGCTTCAGCCCCGCGCCAGGCCTCACCCGGCTCCACCAGGCCTCACCCGGCTCCACCAGGCTTGGCCCGGCTCCACCCGGCTCGGTTCCTGCTCCACCCGCTACATCCGGCTCAGCGACGCCGCCGCGAACAGTACGTCCCTGATCGCCTCGCGGTCGCCCAGCTGGCCCGCCGCGGCCTCCTCGGGTGAGACGTGGCCGGCGGCCAGGCGGCAGAACTCCACGTCGTCCAGGGCGACGTGGGCCACCTCGTGGTCGGCGGAGCCCACCGCGCCCGGTGAGTCCAGCGGGATCAGCCACTGGCCGCCGCCCGAGCCCTCGATCTCCAGGCGCAGGCTGCGGCCGGGGCGGCCCGCGGTCACCAGATGACGGGTGCGCGAGGGAGCGGCGAGCCCGGCGCGGCGACGGGCCGCGAGCGTCTCGGGCAGCATCCGCGCGGCGAGGTCGATCATGCCGTGCAGGTGGCGTGGGGCGGGCGGCGCGTAGGGGTAGTCGACCGCCTCCGCGATGTCCTCGGCGTGCACCCAGCACTCGAAGGCCCGGTCGAGCATCGCGTCGCGCAGGGGCAGTTCGAAGCCGCCGTACGACACCGGCATGGTGCCGTGGCCGCCGCCGGTGAAGGACACCGTCCGCACGAGCGCGTGGGTCTGTTCGCGCCAGGGGCCGCGCACGGAGCGGGTGGGCGGGAAGTGCGAGCCCGCCCAGAACGACTCGGTGCGCCGGGCCGGTGTGTCCACCGTCCCGCCCGGCCCGGGAGCCCCGTCCCGCCCGTTGGCCTCGCCCGCCCTGCCCGACTCGTCCGCCTCGCCCTTATCACCCGTATCGCCCGTCTCGTTCGTCCTGCCCGGCCCGTCGCCGGTGGCGAGCGGGGCCAGCGGGTCGTCCAGTCCCAGGGCGACGGCCACCAGCCCGTCCACGGCGAGCAGGTGGGCGATGACTCCGGCGACGGTGGTCCGGCGGCTCGTTGCGCTCTCGCCGCGGAACCAGCGCAGCCGCACCGGCGCATGCCACTCGGCGTCCCCGAAGTCCTGGAGCAGGGCGTCGAGCCGCGCGGTCTCGGCGTCGTAGGACGCCGCCCAGACGGGCACCGGGATGCGGGGCGGACGCCGGTCCAGGCAGCCGTCGAGGACGCGGGTGCGCAGGCCCGGGTCGAGGTCGAGGCTCTCCGGGCGCTGGAGCAGGCCGACGGCCTCGCGCAGCCGCCGTGCCTCGTCCGCGCAGGCCCCGCAGTCGCCGAGGTGCTCCTCGACGGCCTCCGTCTCCTCGGCCGAGCAGGCCGCCAGCGCCCAGGCGCCCAGCAGGGACTTGAGCACCGGGTGCCCGAGCGTGAGCGGCCCCGGGCCGACGGGTTCCGCCGGCGGCAGCGGCAGCCCGCTGTCCTCCACGGAGGCGCGGGGGAGCGGGATGCGCGGCGGGCGGCCGGGTTCGCGGGCCGCAGGCGTGCCGTCGCGGCCACCGGAATCACCGTCGCCGAAGCCGCCGGGTCCGCTGCCGTCGTTGTCCTGATCCCTCTTCATGTCCTCTTCGTCTCCGCCGTCCTCGGGCGGCGGGAACACGTTCTCGCCGCTCATGCCGCACCTCCGTATCCGGGCGGTGCGCCGGGGGCCGCGGAGTCGTGGGCGGTGGAGAGGAGCTGGAGGCCGAGGCGGAGCCTGCGGCGGGCCTCGTCCTCGGTGACGCCGAGGTCGGCCGCGGTCTGGCGGTAGTCGCGCCGCTGGAAATAGGCCAGTTCCAGGGCGGCGCGCAGCGGGGCGGGCATGGCCTGGACGATGTAGTCGGCGCGGGCGGCGACGGAGGCGTGCCGCACCCTGCGTTCCAGCTCCTCGGTCGCCTCGGCGGAGCCGGAGCCGGGGCCGGCCTCGGCCAGCGCGGCGGTCTCGGTGGCGCGCAGGCGCTGCACGGCGAGGCGGTGGGTCAACGCGGCGACCCAGGTGCGCAGCGGGCCCTGCTTGGGGTCGTAGGCGTCGGGGTGCTCCCAGACATGCGCGAAGACCTCGCGGGTGATGCCGTCCGCCGCCCGTTCGTCCCCGAGCACGCGATGGGCGAGACCGTGCACGAGCGAAGCGAACCGGTCGTACAGCTCGCCGAGGGCGGCCGCCTCACCGCGCGCGAGCCGTTGCTGCATCTTGCGGTCCCAGCGGGGCGATGCGTCCTTCTTCGCCATGCGGCCCCCTCACCCGTGCGCCTGCCTCTGACCGTGCGTGTGTCCAGCGTGCGTCCACCGTCACCTCGAATGTAGTCGGCACGTCCGACAACGCACGCCCCTTTGTTTCAATGTGCGCCCCCTGTCCGCGAGAGGGTGGTACGGGCGGCGCCTACCCGACAGACAAGGATCGAACCGGACGGGATGCGACTGGAACAAGCCTCTTTCTCTCTGTTTCTGTTTTTGCTTCGGCGTTTCGGGGCACGGCCGCTGGGCAGCCGCGCTGCAAGGAAGCGAAGGAGCAGCTTCCGTTTTCCGCGAGCTACAGCGAGCGAAGGGCGTGGTGGTGGCCTTCAAAGTGACCGGCGGCGAGCAGGGCGGATGGGCCGTGCTCCATGTGTCGGGCGAGCTGGACCTGGTGACGTCGCCGGTGCTGCGGCAGAAGGTGCACGACGAGGTGGCCGAGGGGCGCCACAGTCTCGTCCTGGATCTCTCCGAGGTGTACTTCTGCGACTCCAGCGGCGTCGGCGTGCTCATCGCCTCGCGCCGCCTCATCCGCTCCTGCCGTGGACGCCTGCGCCTGATACTTCCCGCGCGGGGCGCGGCGGAGGGCTCCCACGTCAACCGGGTGCTGGGCGCGCTGGGCGTCCGCCGCCTCTTCGACGTCTACGGGGACCTCGCGGCCGCCGTGGACGACGGGACGGAACCGCTCTCGGCGTAGGCCCGGGCGAGCCGACGGGGGTCCGCTCCGCTACACCCTCGTCCCGGAATTCTCCCGGTCTTGGCACAGGCGTCGCTTTCCCGCTTCCCGGGAGTCGCCGACGTCGTACGCTCCCTGCCGGAAGCACTACCGGCAGCATCTCCACGCGATGACGTAAGGCGGCCCGAGAAGACATGGTCAGCAGTGAGTACGAACGCAGGATCGCCGCCCGGTTCGCCACCTTCGACCAGGACGGCAACGGCTACATCGACCGCGCGGACTTCGCCGCGGCGGCCAAGGCGCTGCTCGCCGAGTTCGGCACCGCGGCCCGGTCCGACAAGGGGCAGGCGCTGTACGCGGGCGCCGAGGCGTTCTGGCAGGGCATGGCCGGCATCGCCGACCGGGACGGCGACCAGCGCATCACCCGGGACGAGTTCGTGAACGGCGCGGTCAAGCGCCTGCGCGACAACCCGGAGCGGTTCGCCGAGATCGCCCGCCCCTTCCTGCACGCGGCCCTGGACATCGCCGACGGCGACGGTGACGGCCGGGCCACGGTCGCGGACACCGTACGGGTGCTCAGCGCGCTCGGAGCGCCCGAAGAGGTCGCCCGGGGGGCCGCCGCCGTCCTCGACGCCGACGCGGACGGCAAGGTCGGCGAGGCCGAGATCGTCCCCGCCTTCGCCCGCTACTTCACCGTCGCCGAGTAGCGCGCGGCCGACCGGCACGCAGCGGACAGGCACGCGGCCGCCTGGCACGCGGCGGACCGGCAGTCGCCCGTGCAGCGCTCACCCGGGCAGTGGCCGCCCGTGCAGCGTTCACCCGCGCAGTGGTCGCCCGTGCAGCGCTCACCCGGGCAGTGGCCGTCCGAGCGGCAGTCGTCCGAGCGGTGCTCATCGGGAGAAGCGCTCGCGCAGCTTGTACTTCAGTACCTTGCGCAGGGTCTCGTTGCGCGGCAGGGCGTCGACCACCTCCAGCCGCTCCGGCAGTTTGTGGACCGACAGTCCGCCCGCGCGCAGGTACGAGGTCATCGCCCCGAGCGTCAACGGCTCCCCCGACCCCGGCGCCGGTTCCACCACCGCGCACACCAGCTCCCCGCGCTCCGCGTCGGGCAGGCCGACCACGGCCACGTCCCCGACGGCCGGGTGGGCGGCGAGCAGGTCCTCGATCTCCTTGGCCGACACGTTCTCCCCCTTGCGGATGATCACGTCCTTCAGCCGCCCGGTGAGGACCAGGTGTCCGCTGTCGGTCACGTGCCCCAGGTCGCCGGTGCGCAGGAACCCCTCCGTGTCGAAGGCCTCGGCCGTCTGGGCGGGATCCAGGTATCCCTGGCACACGGCCTCCCCGCGCAGCCGCACCTCGCCCTCCACCACGCGTATCCGCATGCCCTGCGGTGGCCGGCCCTCCGTCGTCGCGAGGTTCTCCGCGGTGTCGTCCGGCGCCCCCATGGTGATCATCGGCACCTCGGTCATCCCGTACCCGTGGGTCAGCTGCACCCCCATCTCGCGCACGACGGAGTGGTACACCTCGGGCGGCTTGGGCGCTCCGCCGCCCGCGAGCAGCCGCAGCGAGGGGATCAGGGGCGTGTCCGGCCGCTTGCGCTGCTCGGCGAGGAACATCGAGTAGAACGCCGTCGAGCCGCCCGCGACCGTCACGCCGTGCCGTCGGTAGTCCTCCAGCGCGTCCGGCAGCGCGAAGTGCTCGAACATCACCGCGGGGAAGCCGTAGAGCAGCAGCATGACGGTGTAGTCGGGGCCGGCGATGTGGGCGTACGGGAACGCCATCGAGCCGACGTCGTCCGCGGTGAGGCGCAGCGCGTGGGCGAGGCAGGAGCCGCCCGCGATCAGGGAACGGTCGGTGTGCAGCACGCCCTTGGGGTCGGAGGTGGTGCCCGAGGTCCAGTAGATCCAGCGCACCGAGGTGCCCTCGGCGGGCGGCGGCGGAAGCACGGCCGGGTCCCCTTCCGGCAGCTCGTCGTACGCCTCGAAGACGCCCTTCGCGCCCAGCCGCCGTGCCATCTCGGCATGGTCGAAGCCCCGCCAGACGCCGGGCACCGCGAAGAACTCCGCCTTCGACTCGCGCAGCGCGAAGCCGACCTCGCGGTCGCGGTAGAAGGGGATGACGGGCGACTGCACGGCCCCCAGGCGGGCCAGCGCGAAGGACAGGACGGCCGTCTCCAGGCGGGTCGGCAGCTGCCAGGCGACGACCGTGCCGGGGCGTACGCCCATGTCGTGCAGCCCGGCCGCGACCCGCTCGGCGCGCTCGCGCAGCTCGCCGAAGGTCAGCGCCCGGTCGTCCTGGAGGAGGACCCGGCGGCCGGGGGTGCGGTCGGCGCGGCGGGCGAGCAGGTCCCAGAGGGTGCGGGACGCGCTCAGCTCGTGGGCGGTGGCGGTGGCGGTGTCGTTCACGTCGGCCCCCTGGCTTAACTGACGGGCTGTCAGATTTTGGGCAGAGCGTAGGGCTGGTCGCCTTGTCGGTCCAGGGGGCGGGGGCTAGCCTGCTGGGGAGAGTCAATCTGACGGGTCATCAGATAGCCGTGGGGCGGCGGGCCGGACAACAGGCCTGCCGCACGACCGCACGGCGGGCCGGACGGCCGCACGGCGGGCCGGACGGCCGGTCGGGACGGCCCATCGGACAAGCGCACCGGACACGTCCATCGGACAACTGGCGTTCCGCCAGGCGGAGGGGAAGCCATGAGCACCGAACTGCCGCGCATCGTCAGCGTCGACGACCATGTGATCGAGCCCGCGCACCTCTTCGCGACCTGGCTGCCGCAGAAGTACCGGGACCGGGGGCCGCAGCCCCTCACCGCCGGGATCGGCGAGCTCGCCTACGTCGCCGGGAAGTACCAGATCACGATGGACCCGGACGGCCAGCCCACCGACTGGTGGATCTACGAGGACCTGAAGTTCCCGTACAAGCGCAACATCGCCGCCGTCGGCTTCGACCGGGACGAGATGACGCTGGAGGGCATCACCCGGGAGCAGATGCGGCGCGGCTGCTGGGACCCGAAGGCCCGGCTGGCGGACATGGACCTCAACCATGTCGAGGCCTCCCTCTGCTTCCCCTCCTTCCCCCGCTTCTGCGGACAGACCTTCGCCGAGGCGCACGACAAGGAGGTCGCGCTGGCCTGTGTGCGGGCCTACAACGACTGGATGGTCGAGGAGTGGTGCGGGGACAGCGGCGGGCGGCTCATCCCGCTCTGCCTGATCCCGCTGTGGGACATCGACCTGGCGGTCGCCGAGATCCGGCGCAACGCGGCCCGCGGGGTGCGCGCGGTGACCTTCTCCGAGATCCCCAGCCACCTCGGGCTGCCGTCGATCCACTCGGGCTACTGGGACCCGTTCTTCGCGGTGTGCGAGGAGACCGGGACGGTCGTCAACATGCACATCGGTTCGTCCTCGCAGATGCCGGCCGCCTCGCCGGACGCGCCGCCGGCCGTCCAGGCGTCCCTTTCGTTCAACAACGCGATGGCCTCGATGATGGACTTCCTCTTCAGCGGGGTGCTGGTGAAGTTCCCGCGCCTGAAACTCGCCTACTCCGAGGGTCAGATGGGCTGGATCCCGTACGCCCTGGAGCGCGCCGACGACGTCTGGGAGGAGCACCGCGCGTGGGGCGGGGTCAGGGACGTCATCCCCGAGCCGCCGTCCACGTACTACTACCGGCAGATCTTCTGCTGCTTCTTCCGCGACAAGCACGGGGTCGCGTCCCTGGACGTCGTGGGGCGCGACAACGCGACCTTCGAGACCGACTACCCGCACGTCGACTCGACCTTCCCGCATACCAAGGAGGTCGCCCTCGACCACGTCAAGGGCCTCGACGACGAGACGGTCTACAAGCTCATGCGGGGCAACGCGATCCGCATGCTGGACCTGGACCTCGACAAGTAGCCGGGACGGGGATCAGGACCATGGACCTCGCGGACAGCCCCGAGGACGCGGAGTTCCGGGCCCGGCTGCGCGAATGGCTCGGCAAGGTGCTGCCCACGCTCCCGCCGAAGCCGTCCCCGGACGACTGGCCGGGCCGCCGCGCCCACGACCTCGGCTGGCAGCGGATGCTGTACGACGCCGGGTACGCCGACGTGCACTGGCAGGCCTCGCCGGGCATCCGCCTGATCTTCCTGGAGGAGACGGAGAAGGCGGGCGCGCCCTATGTGGGGGCCGGTTTCGTCGGGCTGCTGCACGCCGGGCCGACCATCGCCGCCGAGGGAACGGCCGCACAGCGGGCACGCTGGCTGCCGCCCATCCTGCGCGGCGAGGAGGTGTGGTGCCAGGGCTTCAGCGAGCCCGACGCCGGGTCGGACCTCGCGGCGCTGCGCACGCGCGCGTGGCGCGACGGCGACGACTACGTGGTGAGCGGGTCCAAGATCTGGACCTCGCACGCGGAGGTCGCCGACTGGTGCGAACTCCTGGTCCGTACGGATCCGGGGGCGCCGAAGCACAAGGGCATCACCTGGCTGGCCATGCCCATGGACGCCCCGGGCATCACCGTACGGCCGCTGCGCACCCTCGCCGGATCCGCCGAGTTCGCCGAGGTGTTCCTCGACGAGGTGCGGGTGCCGGTCGGCCATCGGGTGGGGGAGGAGAACGACGGCTGGCGGGTGACCATGGTGACGCTGTCGTTCGAGCGCGGGACCGCCTTCGTGGGCGAGGTCGTCGCCTGCCGGCGCGTGCTGGGCGAACTCGCCGTGGAGGCACGGAGGAACGGTCGCTGGGACGATCCCGCCCTGCGGCGGCGGCTGGGCGCCCTCAACGCCGGGTTCCGGGCGCTCTGGCGGCTGACGCAGTGGAACGTGAGCGAGGCGGAGGCCAAGGGCGGCCTGCCGGGCGTCGGGGGTTCGGTTTTCAAACTGAGGTACTCGCAGGCCCGCCAGGAGCTGTACGACACGGCCGCCGACGTCCTGGGCGACGAGTCCCTCGACGCCGACCGTCCGTGGGTCCACGACCGGCTGTCCTCCCTCTCGTACACCATCGCGGCCGGAACCTCCCAGATCCAGCGGAACATCGTGGCCGAACGGATCCTGGGCCTGCCGAAGGGGCGGTGAACTCTCCGACATGCGTTTTCGACTGACGCAGGACCAGCGGGCGCTGCGTGACGGGATGCGGGAGCTGGTGGCGCGCCGCTTCGACCGGGCGGCGCTGCGGGCCGCGGTGGACCGGCCGGGGCGGCTGGACCGGGCGCTCTGGCGGGAGCTGGGGGCGGCCGGGTTCTTCGCGCTGCGGCTGCCTGAGGCGGACGGCGGGGTCGGACTCGGGCTGCCCGAGACCGTGTTGGCGTTCGAGGAGGCCGGTCGGGCCCTGCTGCCGGGACCGCTGGTGGCCACCCACCTCGCGGCGGGCCGTGTGCCCGGCGCGGCCGACGGGGAGACGGTCGTGGCGGCCGTGGACGGCGGCGGGCTGGTGGAGTGGCTGACGGAGGCGGACGTCGTGTGCGGGGAGACGGGCGGGGCCGTGCCGCTGCGGTCGGTGGACCCGCTGACACCGCTGCACCGGGTTCCGGGCGCCTCGGCGGCCGCCGATCCCGTCGCCGTCCTCCTCACCGCGGCCGAGCAGCTCGGCACGGCCACGCGCGCGTGCGAGCTGGCCGTGCAACACGCCCGGGCGCGCGAACAGTTCGGACAGCCGATCGGCGCCTTCCAGGCGGTCAAGCATCTGTGCGCGGAACTGCTGGTGCGGGTCGAGGTGGCCCGCGCGGCGGTCTACGCGGCCGCCGTCACCGCCGACCCGGCCGACATCGCGGCCGCCCGGCTGCTCGCCGACGAGGCCGCCGTGCGCGGCGCGCGCGACTGCCTCCAGGTGCACGGCGGCATGGGCTTCACCTGGGAGGCGGACGTACATCTGCTGCTCAAGCGGGCCTGGCTGCGCACCCGGCGTGCGGGCGGCGGCACGGAGGGTGAGGAGCTGCTCGCGGCCGATCTGCTGTCCGGGGCGGGCCGTTAGCGGCGCCTGCCTGCGCCGAAGGCGGGGGCGGCGCGTCGACGGCCGTACGGGTGTCGCGGATTGTGGCATACCGGAATCACGGAGCGTTGATACCGGGTTGTGTCCGATGCGTGACCCGTCACGGCCCGGAGTCGGCGGGCCTCTCCGGTACCTTCTGTGGGATGCGAGTGGTTCCGAGCATGAGCCATGCCGGCGGTGCCCCTGGGGCGGTGTCGGATCCGGCGGTGCGCGCCGCCGCTCGCAGGGCGGACGGGCCTCTCGGGCCCGCCTGTTCGACTCCCCGCAACGAGCGTCGCACAGTATGCCGCACGGGTACTCCTTCGCGCTGGAATATGCCCGAAGCGCTTGTTGAGGTGACTGTATGTCAACCAAGCTGTCTCGTAAGGGATTCACGTTCCGTCACCCTGCCTCTGGCTGTTGTTCTGGCCATGCAGAAAATGGCTACGATCGTGGCCCCCGTCGTCATGGTGCACACGCGGCTCGCGTGGCTTGCGTGGCGCACGGCCATGTGTCCGCCGGTTCGGATGGTGTGAGCGGTGCAGGTGCTTCAAGTGCAGCTGGAGATCCGGCCCGACCCCGCTGAGGTGGGGCGCGCCCGCAGGTGGGCCCGCTCGCGCCTCGCCGGGTCCGGGATAGGGGACGAGGAGCCGCTCGCCGAGACGCTGATCCTGCTCGTCTCCGAACTGGTCACCAACGCCGTGGTGCACACCGGCTGTCCGGCCGTGCTGCGGCTCTCCCTGCCGGGCGGGACGGCCGAGCCGTCCACCGTCCGCCTGGAGGTCGCCGACACCAGTGACCGGGCGCCCGTGCCCCGGTGCGCGGGCGACGAGGCGACCGGCGGCCGTGGTCTGGCCCTGGTCGACGGCCTCGCGGACCGCTGGGGCTGGAGCGTCGAGGGTGCGGGCAAGCGCATCTGGTGCGAACTGGACCGCTGTGCGCAGGCGGGTGAGGCCGAGGCGGACCACGGCGGCACGGAGGAGTGCCGGGGTGCGGTCCCCGCGGAGTCCGAGCCGGCTTACGGAGGACTCGCGTACGAGGTCGTCTGAGCGCCGGCCGAGTGGCGGCCGAGCGGCAGGCGACCGGTGACGCGACCGGCGACGGTGCCGACCGGATGCCGGCCGGGTGGCGGGCCGGGTGGGCGGCGGGCGAGGGCGCACGGGCGCGGAGCGGCCCGCGACTCGCGGTGCACGGGCGCAGAAAGCGCTGTCGCGAACCGTCCGGGTCGGCTTCGGTGCGCCCGGCTGTGCTTCCGTGCGCGCCCACCACAAAGGGGGCTTAAGTAATAAATCGCCGTCCAGGTGTTGACGCGACGTGTCCGTTTGATCACGCTTGTGGTCAGCGATTCGCCGAGAGGGGACGACGAGGGCTTCGGTGACGGAGGCTCTCGCCGAGTGCGGGTCGTGATTCGGCGCCGGCTCCCTCAGGGCCGAGGGGAGTCGGTGGGGGTCCCTCCCGCTCGGGCGATGCCGGGAGTGGGGGAGGGTGCGCCGGAGTCGGATGGCGGTGCGCGGTGCCGTGCTCGGGGCGGGCAGCCGCGCGCCGCCAGCCGACGTGAGGGGTGCGCCCGTTCCTACAGCACCGCCACGGGGGCCACCGGGGTGCCCGTGGCGCCGACGAACGGCTCGGGCATCGCCGAGAGCAGGAACGCGTAGCGGCCCGTTTGTCCACAGGCTGTGGACAACTCTTCGAGATTCCAGTTCTGGCCCTGGAGCATCCCCATCTCCACCAGGTCCAGCGCGTGCACCGGCAGCCACAGGTCGTCGATCTCGGGCGGGAAGATCTCGAACGTGAGGGTGTCGTTGGCGACCGCCGCCACATCGCGCGCGTGGAACCACTCCGGCGTACGGACCGAGAGGCCCGGTGACGGATAGCCGTACCCCTGCTTGTCGCCGGCCAGATAGACCTGTACCTGCCCGGTGCGCACGAGCACGATGTCGCCGGCGCGCACCCGGACGCCGGCCAGTTCCTCGGCCGCCGTCAGGTCCTCCGGGGTGACCGCGTGCCCGCCCTCCAGCCGGTCGACGCCACGCGCGCGTGCCACGTCGAGAAGGACCCCGCGCGAGACGACGTGCCGGGCCTTGTCGATGCCGCTGAACTCGGCGCCCCCGTGCGGGGTGACGGTGGTGGCCGGACGGCCGTTGTAGAGCTTCCCCGAGTGCGAGACATGGGTCAGCGCGTCCCAGTGGGTGCCGGCCTGCAGGCCCATGGTCACGGCGTCGTCGCTGCACGCCACCGTGCCCGGGCCGAAGATCTCCTGGTTGATCTGCACCATGGCGTGCAGGGGGTTGACCCGCCCCGGGATCATTCCCGTCTGTACGCCGTCCTCCCGCAGGGGCAGCGCGAGCGGGACGCGGCGGCCGGTGCGGACCTCGGCGGCGGCCGCGCGGACGACGTCGTCGGTGATGAGGTTCAGGGTGCCGATCTCGTCGTCGGCCCCCCAGCGCCCCCAGTTGTTGACGCGCTTGGCGATGTCGTGGAACTCGACCGGCAGTGTCATTCCGTGCCTCCCCGGGGCTTGTCCCCGACCGACGGACGGGTCAATGTAGACCTCGAATCTCAAATCTAACGGTCCGTCAGAAACTGTGGGAGGGGGCCGGACGTGGGGAACTTCCTGACCGGCAAGGTCGTCGCCGTCACGGGGGCGGGACGAGGCATAGGGCGGGCGGTGGCGCTCGCGGCCGCGGCCGAGGGCGCGCGGGTCGTCGTCAACGACTACGGGGTCTCGGTGGACGGCGCCTCACCCACCAGCGAGGTCGCCGAGTCCGTCGTCAAGGAGATCGAGGCGGCGGGCGGGGAGGCGGTCGCCGTCGGCGACGACATCTCGACGATGGCCGGCGGACAGCGGGTCGTCGACACCGCGCTGACGTCGTACGGACGGCTCGACGGGGTCGTGTGCGTCGCCGGGATCCTGCGGGAGCGGATGCTGTTCAACATGTCCGAGGCGGAGTGGGACCCGGTCGTCGCCACCCATCTCAAGGGCACGTTCACCGTGTTCCGGGCCGCGTCGGCCGTGATGCGCGGGCAGCGCTCCGGCACGCTGATCGGCTTCACCAGCGGCAACCACCAGGGCTCGGTCTCGCAGGCCAACTACAGCGCCGCCAAGGGCGGGATCATCTCGCTGGTACGCAGCGCGGCGCTGGGGCTGCACAAGTACGGGGTGACCGCCAACGCGGTGGCCCCCGTGGCCCGTACCCGGATGTCCGCGGGCGTGCCCATGGAGTTGGCGGAGATCGGTGAACCCGAGGACGTGGCCGCGTTCGTGGTGTACCTGCTGTCGGACCGGGCGCGGGACGCGAGGGTCACCGGGCAGGTGTACACCGTCGCGGGGCCGAAGATCGCGGTGTGGGCGCAGCCGGGCGAACTGCGTTCGGCCTACGCGGAGGGCGGCTCCTGGACGCCGGAGCGGATCGCGGAGGTGCTGCCGGGGACGGTGGGGGTGGACCCGATGCCGATGCTGGCCCGGCTGGAGGAGATGGAACGGGCCGCGCGGGACGGGGGCCGGCCCAACGCCCGGTAGCCCGGGGGCGTGCGCGGTTCGGCGGCTGCGGGCGCGTCGTGGTTGTTCGCGCAGTTCCCCGCGCCCCTGAGGCGGGGGCGGCCGCGCCTTCTCTAGGAGGTCAGCGTGGATTTCGGTTTTGCGTCGGCGGACGACTCGTTCCGCGCGGAAGTGCGTGGCTGGCTCGACACGCACGTTCCGCACGCCTGCGACCGGCGTTCCTGGGAGCGCACCCTCGGGGCGGCCGGGTGGATCGGGCTCGGGTGGGCCGAGGGCGGGTACGGCAATCGGGTCGGCGGTCTCACCCAGCAGGTCGCCTGGGCCGAGGAGTACGCGCGGTCGGGAGCCCCGGCCCGCTCCGGGCACATCGGGGAGAACCTGCTCGCGCCGACCCTCCTCGCGCACGGCACGGCGGAGCAGAAGGCGCGCTTCCTGCCGCCGATCGCCACCGGCACCGAGCTGTGGTGCCAGGGGTACAGCGAGCCGGACGCGGGATCCGACCTGGCCGGAGTCCGTACGAAAGCCGAACTCGCCCCCGACGGAGGGTCGTACCGCGTCACCGGGCAGAAGATCTGGACCTCGCTCGCCCAGGAGGCCGACTGGTGTTTCGTGCTCGCCCGTACCGATCCGGCGTCCCGGCGGCACCACGGACTGACCTTCCTCCTCGTCCCCATGGACCAGCCGGGACGGATCGAGGTACGGCCCATCCGGCAGCTGACCGGCACGAGCGACTTCAACGAGGTCTTCTTCGACGGGGCGCACGCGCGCGTGGAGCA
Source organism: Streptomyces sp. NPDC002884 (assembly GCF_040295245.1). NCBI lineage: Bacteria > Bacillati > Actinomycetota > Actinomycetes > Kitasatosporales > Streptomycetaceae > Streptomyces > Streptomyces sp. NPDC002884. The sequence goes on from NZ_JBEOVB010000010.1 coordinate 142,625, forward strand.
CGCCGTCGGCGCGGCGGGCGACGGCTGGCGGGTGGCGATGAGCCTCCTCGGCTTCGAACGCGGGGTGTCGACCCTCGCCCAGCAGATCGGCTTCGCCCAGGAACTGGAACGGGTCGTGCGTACGGCGGTGCGGACGGGCGCGGCCGACGACCCCGTCGTACGCGAGCGGCTGGTGCGGCTGTGGGCCGAGCTGCGCACCATGCGGTGGAACGCGCTGCGGACGCTGGGAGGCTCCGGCGGGCCGGGCGCGCCCAGCGTGGCGAAACTGCTGTGGGCGGGCTGGCATCAGCGGCTGGGGGAGGCGGCGGTACAGGTGCGGGGGGCGGCGGCGAGCGCCGGCCCCGCGGACTGGTCGCCGTCCTCGCCGTACGAACTCGACGACGCGCAGCACCTGTTCCTGTTCTCCCGGGCCGACACGATCTACGGCGGCTCGGACCAGATCCAGCGCACGATCATCGCCGAGCGGGTGCTCGGCCTGCCCAGGCAGCCCAAGGGATAGCGGACCGGACGGAGGGGACGCGATGCGAGGCGTGGTGTTCGACGGCAAGCGGGCCGAGGTGGTCGACGATCTGGCCGTCCGCGATCCGGGGCCGGGGGAGGTGCTCGTCGCGATCTCGGCGGCCGGGCTGTGCCACAGCGACCTCTCGGTCGTCGACGGGACGATCCCCTTCCCGGCGCCCGTGGTGCTCGGCCATGAGGGCGCGGGGGTCGTCGAGGCGGTCGGCGCGGGGGTCGGTCATGTCGTGCCGGGGGACCATGTCGCGCTGTCCACGCTCGCCAACTGCGGCACCTGCGCGGAGTGCGACCGGGGCCGGCCGACGATGTGCCGGCAGGCCATCGGGCGGCCGCGGAAGCCGTTCACGCGCGCGGGAGGCGCGGTGTACCAGTTCGCGTCCAACTCCGCCTTCGCCGAGCGCACGGTGGTGAAGGCCGTGCAGGCGGTCCGGATCCCGAAGGACATCCCGCTGACGTCCGCCGCGCTGATCGGGTGCGGGGTGCTGACCGGTGTCGGGGCCGTGCTCAACCGCGCGCGGGTCGGACACGGGGAGAGCGTCGTCGTCATCGGGACGGGCGGGATCGGGCTGAACGTGGTGCAGGGCGCGCGGATCGCGGGCGCGTCGCGGATCGTGGCGGTGGACGCGAACCCGGCGAAGGAGGCGGTGGCCCGGCAGTTCGGCGCGACCGACTTCCTGACCTCGGCGGACGCGGTGCGGGAGGTGCTGCCCACGGGCGCGGACCACGCCTTCGAGTGCGTCGGCCGCATCGGGTTGATCCGGCAGGCGATCGACCTGCTGGACCGGCACGGCCAGGCGGTGCTCCTCGGGGTCCCGCCGGCCACCGCCGAGGCGTCCTTCCTGGTCTCGTCGATGTACCTGGACAAGTCGATCCTGGGCTGCCGGTACGGCTCCTCGCGCCCGCAGCGGGACATCGCGCTGTACGCCGAGCTGTACCGGGCCGGCCGGCTGCTCCTCGACGAACTGGTCACGGACACCTACCCGGTGGAGGACTTCGCGAAGGCGGCCGCCGACGCGGAGGCGGGGAGGGTGGCGCGGGCGGTGCTCACCTTCTGACCGGACAGCCCGTGAGCCGGACGGGAAGAGCCGCGGGCCGGCCGGCCGCAAGAGCCGCGGGCCGGCCGTGAGCCGTGGGCCTGTTGTGAAGCCGCGGGCCTGCCGTCAGGGCCGTGGGCCTGTTGTGCGAGCCGTGGGCCGGCCGGGAAGCCGTCCGGCTGCCCGGAAAACCCGTGGGGCGGTACCGGTGCCGCCCCCTACGGTCCTCGCATGACCTACCGCGACGTCGCCTCCCGCCAGGTCCTGATCTGGTGCTGCACCGCAGTCGGCGCCCGTATGCCCGTCGCCATGGCGCCGCTGGCGCTGGTGTTCCTGGTGCGGGAGCGCCCCGGCGGCTACTCGCTGGGCGCGATCCTCGCGGCGGCCTACGTCGTCGGTGAGATCGTGGGCGCCCCCGTCCTCGGGATGCGGCTGCGCCCCGGGCGCGCCCGGGCCCACCTGGCCGTCGGGCTGGTGGCCGGGGCCGCGGGATTCGCGGGGCTCGGGGCCTTCCCGGCGGCGCACCCGGCGGTCCTCGGCGGGTGCGCGGTCGTGGCCGGGGCCGCCCCGGCCGCCGCCACCGGCGGGCTGCGCACGCTGCTCACCGCGCTGGTTCCGGAGCGAGCCGCGGCCCAGGCGCTGTCCGTCGAGTCGATGCTGACGGCCGGGGTGTGGGCCGTCTCCCCGGCGGCGGTCGCCGGTCTGGCCCTCGGTGTCGCGCCGCGCGTCCCGCTGCTCCTCGCGGCCGTCCTGATGGCCTCGTCGGTGGCGTGCCTGCGGTTCCTCCCGGCGGCCTGGGGAGCTCACGGCACGGGTGACGCGGGTGACGCGGGGGGCCCGGGTGGCCCGCGGGGCGAGGACCGCGCGGGCGTGCCACCGCTGCGGGTCCTGACCGGCGCCTGGCCGGTGTACGTGACCGGCGCGGCCAGCCTCACCCTGCTCGGGCTCGCCGAACTCGTCCTGCCCGCCCTGCTCGAACAGCGGGGCGTCGGCGTCGGCTGGTCCGGTCCGCTGCTGACCGGGATGGCGGTCGGCGGGGGGCTCGGCGCGTTCGCCTACGGCCTTCGGGCGTGGCCGGGACGGCTGCACATCCGCAGCGTGGTGCTGATGGCGGGGACGTCGGTCTGTGTGACGCTCGCCGCGCTGACCCCTGCCGCGGTGGGGATCGCGGCGGCGCTGGCCGTGGGAGGCGTTCTGCAGTCCGCCGCGATGCTCACCCGCAACCTGTCCCTGCGCGAGGCGCTGCCGCCGCACGCCCTGGCCGCGGGCTACTCCGTCATGTACGCGGCCGCGGGAGCGGGTTACGCGGCGACGGGCTCCCTCGCCGGCGCCCTGCTGAAGGTGGTCGCCCCGTCGACGGCGATCCTGGCCGGGGTGGGGGTGACCCTGCTTCTCACGGCGGTCGGCTGGTGGGGTGAGGCGCGCACCGCCGGGCGGTCACCCCAGGGCGGCGTCGACAGCGTCGTGACCACCGCTCCCGCCGCTCCCGCCGGTCCTGGGGCGGACGGTGCGGAAGGTGCGGCGGTACGCGGTCGGCGTGACCCCGAGGGCCGCCTGTAGGTGCTGCCGCATCGACTGGGCGGTGCCGAAACCGGCGTCCCGGGCGATCCGGTCGACGGAGCGGTCGCTGGACTCCAGCAGGTGCCGGGCCCGCTCGACCCGCTGCTGGGTGAGCCACTGGCCGGGGCTGATGCCCACCTCCTCACGGAAGCGGCGGGTGAACGTCCGTACCGACATGGCCTCCTGCTCGGCCATGTCGCGCAGTTGGATCGGCTCGTGGAGGCGGCCGAGCGCCCATGCGCGGGCGGCGGTCGTGGTCGCCTGCTGCGGGTCCGGCACGGGGCGTTCGATGTACTGCGCCTGGCCGCCGTCGCGGTGCGGCGGCACGACGGTACGGCGGGCCACCTCGTTGGCGACCGCGGCCCCGTGGTCACGGCGCAGGAGATGGAGGCAGAGGTCGATCCCGGCCGCCACACCGGCGGAGGTGAGGACGTCGCCGTCGTCGATGAAGAGCACGTCGGCGTCGACCCGGATTTTCGGGAAGAGCCGCTGGAAGTGCTCGGCGTGCATCCAGTGCGTGGTGGCCGGGCGGCCGTCCAGGTAGCCCGCGGCGGCGAGGACGTATCCGCCGGTGCAGATCGAGACGAGACGGGTGCCGGGGCGGAGGAGGGCCAGGGCGGCGGCCAGTTCGGGGGTGAGCACGCCCTCCTCGTAGACGGGGCCCAGCTCGTAGGAGGTGGGGACGACCACGGTGTCGGCGGTGGCCAGCGCCTCGGGGCCGTTGCCGACCAGGACGGCGTAGTCGGCGTCCGTCTCGACGGGGCCCGGCGGCCGGACGGAGCAGGTGACGACGTCGTACAGGCGGCGGCCCGCCGCGTCGCGCGCCTTGCCGAAGATGCGCTGCGGAATGCCCAGTTCGAAGGGCATCAGCCCGTCGAGGGCGAGGACGACGACGCGATGGCGGGGGGATGCGTACGGTTCGGCCATGGCCCGATCCTAGCGAATGCTGTCTCTCGGGCCACTCGTCCGGTAGGTTCCGGTATCGGAAGCTCTGTGACGTGACCCAGACAACCGATACTCCGGCGTCCGCCGAGGAACAGAAGCCCGTGTCCGACCGCGCCCCCGGCCGGGTTCTCGGTCGCGTTCTCGGCCGTCGCCGCGGCCGTGTCCATCGCGCCTGGTTCGTCGCCGCCGTCACCTTCGTCACGATCATCGGCGCGGCGGCCTTCCGGTCGCTCCCCGGTCTGCTCATCGATCCGCTGCACCAGGAGTTCGGCTGGTCGCGCGGCACGATCGGCGCGGCGGTCTCGATCAACCTGGCGCTGTACGGCCTCACCGCCCCGTTCGCGGCGGCGCTGATGGACCGCTTCGGCATCCGCCGGGTGGTCGCGGTGGCGCTGACCGTGATCTCGGTCGGCTCGCTCCTGACGGTCTGGATGACGGCGGCCTGGCAGCTGCTGCTGTACTGGGGCCTGCTGGTGGGCCTCGGCTCGGGCTCGATGGCGCTCGCCTTCGCCGCGACGGTCACCAACCGCTGGTTCACCACCCGCCGGGGTCTGGTCAGCGGCATCCTGACCGCGGCCTCCGCCTCCGGCCAGTTGATCTTCCTGCCGCTGCTGTCCTGGCTGGTCACGCGGCACGACTGGCGCCCGGCGGCGGTGACGGTCGCGCTGGCCGCGCTGGCCGTCGTCCCCTTCGTGTGGCTGCTGCTGCGGGACCACCCGGCGGACGTGGGCCAGAAGCCGTACGGCGCGACGGAGTTCGTCCCGAAGCCGGAACCGGTGCGGGGTGCCGCGCGCCGCACGCTGCGGGTCCTCTTCTCGGCGGTCCGCACGGGCCCGTTCTGGCTGCTGGCCGGCACCTTCGCGATCTGCGGCGCCTCCACGAACGGCCTGGTCCAGACCCACTTCGTGCCCGCCGCCCACGACCACGGCATGCCGATCACGGCGGCGGCCTCGCTGCTCGCGGTCATCGGCGTCTTCGACGTGGTCGGCACGATCGCCTCCGGCTGGTTCACCGACCGCTTCGAGCCGCGCCGGCTGCTGGCGGTGTACTACGCGCTGCGGGGCGTCTCGCTGCTGTTCCTGCCGATGCTGCTGGCCCCTTCCGTGCACCCGCCGATGATCTTCTTCATCGTCTTCTACGGCCTCGACTGGGTCGCCACCGTCCCGCCGACCCTGGCGCTGTGCCGCGAGCAGTACGGCGAGGACAGCGCCATCGTCTTCGGCTGGGTCCTGGCCTCCCACCAGGTCGGGGCGGCCCTGGTGGCCTTCCTGGGCGGCATGGCGCGGGACACGTTCGGCTCGTACGACATGGTCTGGTACGCGTCGGGGGCGCTGTGCGCCGCGGCGGCGCTGATGGCGCTGGTGATCCGGCGGCGGCCGGCGGTCCCCGCACCGGTGACCGCCTGAACCGACGGCTGCCGGAGCGGGCGCTGCCGGAGCGGACGGTCGCCTGAAGGGGCGCTGCCCGAGCCGGTGGCGGTCTGCGGCGGCGTTCGTCCGGGCCGGTGAGGCAACGGTGGTTTTGGGTCTCCTTTACGTACCATATGGGCATATTCCGACACGGATGGCTGCGTTCTGCGGCCTCCGTGTCGTCGCTCTGCCCGTCCGCTGCTGTCTGCTGCTCTCTGCCCATGGAGGCGATACGTGACTTCTCTGGCCCGTCGTGGCGTGCTGAAGTGCCTGCCGGTCGCCGCCGGGGCGGTCCTGACCGGCGTGGCGGCGAGTCCGCGAGCGGTGGCGCGACAGGAGGCCGACGAGGCCGAAGCCTCCTTCCCGCAGCCGGAGACCCGCAGGACGCCCCCGCACACGGGGCGGCTGGAGACCCGGCTGACCGTCGGGCTCACCGAGCAGGTGATCCCCGGCGTCGGCACGGTGACCACGCGCACCTACGAGGGGACGATCCCCGGGCCGACGCTGCGGGTGCGGCCGGGGGACTCGCTGGAGATCACCCAGGTCAACGCGCTGCCGCCGAACGCCGGGACGGCGCACGCCGAGGCGGCGCATCAGGACATGAACGTCCCGCACGACTTCAACACCTTCAACCTGCACACCCACGGCATGCACGTGGACCCCGCGGGCGAGGCGGACAACATCTACCGCGCCTTCGAGCCCTCCGACACGCCGGGGGCCACCACCACCCACCGCAGCGTTGTCGACGTCCCGGCGGACCATCCGGCCGGCACCTTCTGGTACCACCCGCACCATCACGGCTCCACGTCGACCCAGCTGCTGAACGGCATGGGGGGCGTCCTCGTCGTCGAGGGGGACGTCGACGAGGTGCCCGAGATCGCCGCCGCCAAGGACGTCGTCGTCTGCATCAACGAGCTCAAACTGTCCGGCGGGCGGGTCCCGGACCTGACCTCGCACGGCGCCTACGAGGGCATCGTCTCGACCTTCCTGGTCAACGGCGTGAAGAATCCGGTGCTGACCATCGCCCCCGGGGAGGTCCAGCGCTGGCGGATCGTCAACGCGGGAGCGATCACCGCTCACTTCCTGAGCCTGCGCGGGCACGAGCTGCACCAGATCGCCTGCGACGGCATCACCTTCATGGAGCCCGTGGCCACCACCGGACTGACGCTGCCGATGGGCGGGCGCGCCGACCTGCTGATCCGCGGAGGCCGGCCCGGTACGTACAAGCTGTCCGGCGGGGGCCCCTCGCAGACCCTGCTGACGCTCGTGGTCACCGGCGAGGCCCGCCCGATGTCACTGCCGACCAGTCTGCCCGGCAGGCCCACCGAGCTGCCCGAGCCCACCCGCACCCGGGCCCTGACGTTCCGCAGCTACGAGAACGTCTTCTCGGGCGCCTTCCCGAACGCCTACCGCATCCTGGGAGACGGCGAGACTCCGCCCGCCGACCCGCTGGCCGGCCGCCGCGATCTCGCCTGGGGCCGTCTCGCGTCCGACTTCGTCAACCAGCGCGTCCGGCTGGGCGAGGTGGAGGAGTGGACGGTCGTCAACGACTCCCACGCCCACAGCCATCACCCCTTCCACCTCCACACCAACCACTTCCTGCTCACCGCCGTCGACAACCGCCGGCTGGCCACGCCGGTCTGGCACGACACCGTCAGCATCCCGCCGAACGGCTCGATCACCTTCCGGCTGCGCGCCGAGGACTTCACCGGCCGCTCCATGCTGCACTGCCACCAGCTCCAGCACGGCGACGAAGGCATGATGCAGATCGTCGACTACGTGCGCTGAGCGGGGGCGCACCGGCCGACGCTCAGAGGAAGCGCCCCCGGTGGAACAGCAGGGGCGGTTCGTCCGCGCCCTCGCCCGTCCCCAGGGCGTTCACCCGGCCCACGACGACGAGGTGGTCGCCGCCCGTGTGGACGGCGTGGACCGCGCAGTCGATCCAGGCGAGGGTGCCGGTGAGGCGGGGCGCCCCCGACACAGGGGCCGCGTCGTGGGCGACACCCGCGAACTTGTCGGTGCCGCTCGCCGCGAAGGCGCGGCACAGACCGGCCTGGCCGGCGCTGAGCACGTTGACGCAGAAGACGCCCGCGCGGGCGATGCGCGGCCAGGTCGTGGACGTGCGGCCGACCATGAAGGCGACCAGGGGCGGATCGAGGGAGAGGGAGGAGAAGGACTGGCAGGCGAAGCCGGCGGGGCCCGCGCTCCCGTCCTCGCCCTCGACGGCCGGCGCCGTCACGACCGTCACGCCCGACGCGAAGCTGCCGAGCACCCGCCGGAACTCGACCGGGTCCACCGGCGCGCGTTCGTCCTCGCGGACACAGCGCAGCTCCGGGCGCGGCAGCGCCTCGACCGGGTGGTCCGCCCTGAGGTAACGGACGGCCGCGGCCGCCATTCCCACATGTCCCATCATGTCTCCCATTGAAACTGACGGCATGTCAGATAGGAAGGGCCGCGGCGGCCGGGACCCGTCACCGGCCCCGGAACCTCGGCTCGCGCCGCTCCACGAAGCTCGTCACGCCTTCCCGCGCGTCCGCCGTCGTCATGTTGATCTCCTGCGCGGCGGCCTCGGCGGCGAAGGCGGTGGCCCGGTCGGCGTCCAGGGAGCCGTTCACCAGTTGCTTGGTGAGCGCCAGGGCGCGGGTGGGACCGGCGGCCAGGCGTGCCGCCCACTCGCGGGCCGTCTTGTCCAGCTCGCCGTCCGGGACCACCCGGTTGACCAGGCCGAGACGTTCGGCGTCCGGCGCGGTGACCGCGTCGCCGAAGAACATCAGCTCCTTGGCCCGCCGGGGCCCGATCAGCCGGGGGAGGAGGTAGGCGCCGCCGCCGTCCGGGACCAGGCCCCGGCGGACGAACACCTCGATGAACCTCGCCGATTCCGCCGCCAGCACCAGATCGCAGGCGAACGCGAGGTGCGCGCCCAGGCCGGCCGCCGTGCCGTTCACCGCGGCGATCACCGGCTTCTCGCAGTCGAGGACGGCACCGATCAGGCGCTGGGCGCCGAGCCGGAGGGTCCGGCTCACGTCGCCGGCCACCCGCTCGCCGCCCGTGGAGCCGCCCCGCAGATCCGCGCCCGCGCAGAAGCCGCGGCCGGTGCCGGTGAGCACCACCGCCCGCACGTCCGGGTCGGCCGAGGCCTCTCCGAGGAGGTCGATCAGGTGGTCCCGCATCCCGGGGGTGAGGGCGTTCAGGGTCTCGGGGCGGTCGAGGGTGATGTGGGTGAGATGGGTGACCTCGCGGTCGGTCCGGTGCTGAATCGACGGCTCGGACACGGTCAGGCTCCGTTCTCGGCTCTCGCCCATGAGGTGGCGGTCCGTGGGGTGGCGGTCCCTGCGGTGGTCGTCCCTGCGGTGGTCGTCCCTGCGGTGGTCGTCCATGGGGTGGTTGTCCATGGGGTGGCCGTCCATGGGGTGGCCGTCACCGGCACACCGCCAGGGCGTCCAACGCCACCGCGCCCTGCCCCCAGGGCAGGACCACCAGGGGGTTGATGTCGAGCTCGGCGAGGTCGTCGCCCAGCTCCAGGGCCATCCGCTGCACGCGCAGGATCACCTCGACGAGCGCGTCCAGATCGGCCGGAGGACGGCCCCGTACGCCGTCCAGCAACGCTCTCCCGCGCAGTTCGGCCAGCATGTCGCGGGCCTGGTCCTCGCCGAACGGCGGCACGCGCACCGCGGCGTCGTGCAGGACCTCCACCAGGACCCCGCCGAGGCCCACCGTCACCGTCGGGCCGAACAGGTCGTCGTGGGTCACGCCGACCACCATCTCCACCCCCCGCTCGACCATCTGGCACACCAGGACGCCGTCCAGCGAGACCCCTTCGTAGCGGGCTATGTCGGTCAGCTCGCGGTAGGCGTCACGGACCTGGCTGGCCGAGGTCAGGCCGACCTTCACGAGCCCCAGTTCGGTTTTGTGGGCGATCTGCGCGCCGGAGGCCTTCATCACCACCGGGTAGCCGACCAGCCCCGCCGCCCGCACCGAAGCCGCCGCGCTGGTCACCAGCTGCTCGCGCGGGACCCGGATGCCGTACGCCCGCAGCAGCTGCTTCGCCCCGTGCTCGCTCAGCTGCTGCCCCGGCCGCATCAGCAGCTGCGCCTTGCGGAAGGACGGCGACTGGGTGCGCGGCGCCTGGTCGAAGGGGGAGTGGTAGTCGCTCACGAAGCGGTGGTGCCCGAGGTGGGCGCGGACGGCCGAGATGCAGTTGGCGAGGGTGCGGAAGGTCGCCACCCGGGAGGAGCCCAGCAGGACTTCGCGGTAGGCCGGTTCGGTGCCCACCGGCGAGCCCCAGACCACGCACACCAGCTTGTCCGTCCGTTCCGCGGCGTCCACCAGGTCCTGGACCAGACGGTCGCTGAGCGGCGGGAACGGTCCGGTGATCGGGCAGATCAGGACGCCGACGGCCGGGTCGTCGAGGATCGAGTCGATGATCTTCCGGCCGCGGTGGTCGCCCACCGGATGGCCGCCGTTGTCGACCGGGTTGGCCACGTTCAGGTACGCGGGGATCCACTCGTGCAGCTCGGCCTGTCTGGCCGCCGACAGGGTCGGCAGGGTGAGGCCCGCCGCCGTCGCCAGGTCGGCCGCGTGGGCGCCGGTGCCGCCCGAGATCGAGTAGACGACGACCCCGTCGGCCTGCGGCGGCCGGGCTCGGGCCAACAGGGCCGCGGTGTCCTGGAGTTCGTCGAGACCGTCCACCCGGATCACGCCGTACTGGCGCATCGCCGCGTCGACGACCTCGTCCGCGCCGGTCAGCTTGCCGGTGTGGGAGGCGGCGGTGCGGGCGCCGGTCTCGGTGCGGCCGACCTTGACCGCGACGACCGGCACCCCGCGCCGGGCGGCCCGGTCGGCGGCGAGGAGGAAGGACCGGCCGTCCTTCAGCCCCTCCACATAACAGGCGATCGCGCCGACCTCGGGACGTTCGGCGAAGTAGGAGAGGAAGTCGGCGGTCTCCAGATCGGCCTCGTTGCCGGTCGGCGCCCAGTGGGAGAGGCGGATGCCGAGTTCCTGGAGGGCGAAGACCGGGCGGCCCTGGTGGCCGGACTGGGTGATCAGCGCGATCGACGGGCCGGGGAGATCGTCGCGGAACCGCTCGAAGGCGTTGAGGTTGGTGTTGGGGCCGAGGAGGCGGATGCCCGAGCGGGCCACCGCCGCCGCGAGGCGGGCCTGCGCGGCCGCGCCCTCCTCGCCGGTCTCCGCGAAGCCGGAGGCGAAGACGACGGCGAACTTCACCTTCGTCTCGGCGAGTTGCTCGATGACGGGCAGCGGGTCGGCGACCAGCAGCACGGCCAGGTCGACCTGTTCGGGCAGGTCGGCCACGGACGGCGAGCAGGGCAGGCCGAAGACGCTCCCGCGGGTGGGGTGCACGGGATGCAGCCGTGCCCCCACCCGCTCGGCCCAGCCCACCAGTTGCCGGGTGACACCGGTGTTCGGGCGTCCTTCGGCGTCCGAGGCGCCGATGACCGCGACCGACTCCGGCCGGAAGAACCGGTCCAGATCGGGGACGTCCGCATACAGGGGACGGCCGCTGACGTCGAGGTCGTCCGCGTCGGCCGGCCGGCCGTGGACGGCGGGCCCGGGATGCTCGCCGCACGCGATGACCCGGGCCCGGCGGGAGTCGGTGGTGAGAGTGCCGTGGGTTGATCCAAGCATCGGTCCGCCCGCTCCTGTGTGACTGCCATGAGTGACCGTCAAGTAACTGACGCTCTGTCAGGTTACATACCTGACGGAGCGTCAGGAATGGTCGTGCACACAGAAAGGAGCGGGCGGGGGTGGACGCGGGCGGCGACTACAGCACCGCCAGCACCTCCTTCGCCACCCGCTCGCCCGACCGGACGGCTCCGTCCATGAAGCCCATCCAGTGGACGGAGGTCTCCGTCCCGGCCCAGTGGATCCCGCCGACCGGCGCGCGCAGGGCCGGGCCGTACTGCGTCAGGACACCCGGCGCGGCGATCGAGACGGGGCCGCCGCGGGTGTAGGCCTCGTTGTTCCAGCGTTGCAGGACGAAGGAGGAAGGGGAGGCGGCTTTCTCGCCGAAGTACGTCACGTAGTCCTTCAGCACGGCCGCCCTGACCTCCGCCTCGCTCGCCGCGTCCAGCTTCCGGGCCTCGTCGGCCTCGATGAAGCCCATCAGCGCGCCGTACGAGGCGTCGGGCGGGGAGTTGTCGAAGGTGGAGCTGATCACCCCGGTGTCGCTGACGACCTGGCCGTTGAGGCCGTCGGCGCGCCAGAAGGGGGTGTCGTAGATCGCGATCGCCTTGCCGACCGAGGCCATCGGCAGCCGCTGGGTGAGCTGGTCGCGGGCGGCGGGCAGCAGCGGGTCGTACCGGATGCGGGCGGCGAGCGGCGGGGGCACGGCGACGACGACCCGCTTGGCGGTGACGGTGACGCCGTCGGCGGTGACGACGTACTTGGCGCCGGAGCGGGCGATCGTGCGCACGGGGGCGTTCAGCACGACCCGGTCGCCGAGGGTGGCGGCGAGCTTGACCGGCACCAGCTGGGAGCCGCCGACGAACCGCAGTTCCTGGGCGCCGTTCGCGGTCTCGGTGAGGCGTTCCAGGGTGCCGGGGGTCGTCTCGTTGCCGGCCGCCGCGATGTAGAAGAGGACGAAGAGGAGCGAGAGTTCGCGGGGTTCGGCCGAGAAGACCGAGGTGCAGGCCACGTCGAGGAGGAACTTCGCCGACGGGACCACCGCGTTGGCGTTCAGCCAGCTCTCGAAGGTCTGCTTGTCCCACTCGGCGGCCTTGGCGGCGGTCCAGGGCGCGTCGACCGGCACCTGCTTGGCCATGTCGTCCAGCGAGGCCTGCACGATCGCGGCGTTGGCGAGGCCGGCGACGTCGACGGGCGGGACCGAGCCGAGGAGGCCGTCGGTGGCGTACGGGGTCTTCTTGCCGTCCTTGTACAGGAGGTTCTTGCCGGTGTTGTAGGTGGCGAAGGTGGCCACGCCCAGGGAGTCGGCGAGCGCCTTGATGCGGTCCTGGGTGGGGCCGATGAACTCGCCGCCGCCCTCGGTGACTCCCCCGTTGGCCAGGGGCAGGTTGACCACCCTGCCGCCCACCCGGTCGCGGGCCTCCAGGACGGCGACCGTCCGGCCGGCGGCCACGAGGTCGCGTGCGGCGGTGAGGCCGGCGAGGCCGCCGCCGACGATCGCGACGTCCACGTCCCGCGTGGTGGCCGCGGCGGCCGTACCGGCGGCGGTCGCGGTCAGGGCGGTGGCGCCGGCGGCCGCGGCGGCGGTGCGGCCGAGCAGGGAACGGCGGGACATGCCTGGGGAGTGCTGTCTTTCACTTGCCACGTGCGTCCTCCGTCGAGCTTCGAGAGCGAGCGGGGGTGGAACCAAAAGATGAACAGGGCTCACATTCTGGCTCCGCGAGAGGGCGCGGGACAACGCTCTCGTCACATCTGGCACAGGTGTAACGAGCAGCGAGATAGAGGGAGTTGGGAGGGAGTTGGGCCTCCGGGCCGACTGCCGGGGCCGGCCTGGGCGGGCAGCCGGGGTCGGCCGGGGCGGGCTAGCGGAGGTGGCGGCGTACGGCCTTCGCGATCTTCTCCGCGTCGATCGCCAGCTCGCGGAGCGTGCCGCTGATGGGGGTGGTGAAGCCGGTGAAGTACAGGCCGGGGGTGTCCTTGGGGGCGCGGGCGCCGTGCGCCACGGGTCTGCCGCGGTCGTCGATCACTCCCAAGTGGCCGACCAGGTCCTCCAGGGCGCGGCGGTATCCGGTGGCGGCGACGACGGCGTCCGGGGAGATCCGGGAGCCGTCGGCGAGGACGACCTTCCCGTCGTCCTCGAAGCCCTCCACGGCGGCCACGATCTCCACCCTGCCCTTGCGCACGGCGTCGATCAGGCCCACGTCCTGCACCGGGATGGCGCCCTCCCTGACGCGGGAGTAGAGGCCGCTGTCGGGGCGGGGCAGACCGTGCGCCGACAGGTCCGGCACGCTGAGCCTCGCCATCGGCCGCGCGAGCCGGTCCACGAGGCGGACCGGCAGCCGCCGGACGAGCACGGCCGTGTACTGCGCGGCCCAGCCGGCCGTCGAGCGGCGCACGATGTGCGGGACCGTGCGCACCGACAGCCGCACCCGCCCGGCCCCGCTCTCCACCAGGTCGACGGCGATCTCGGCGCCGGTGTTGCCGACGCCGACGACGAGGACGTCCCGGCCGGCGTACTCCTTGCCGCTGCGGTAGGCGGCGGCGTGTGTCAGTTCGCCCGTGAACGCCTCGCGGCCGGGCCAGTCGGGCAGGTGCGGGGTGTGGTTGTAACCGGTGGAGACGACCACCGCCGAGCCGACGAGCTCGCGCCCGCCGGAAGCGCGCAGCAGCCAGCCGGTGCCGTCCGGGGTGCGCTCGACACGGGAGACCTCGACGCCCGTGACGATCTCCAGCTCATGGACCTCGGCGTACTTCTCCAGGTAGCGCACCATGTCGTCGCGTGCCACCCACCGTCCGAACCGGCGCGGTACGGCCAGCCCGGGCAGGGCCGAGAGGCGCCGGGTGGTGTGCAGATGCAGCCGGTCGTAATGGCGCCGCCAGGACGCGCCGACCCCGTCGGACTTCTCCACGACGACGGCCCGTATGCCCTGGGCACGCAGCGCGTACGCGGTGGCGAGGCCGCCGGGACCGCCGCCGATGACGTAGACGGGGCGGTCGGCCGGGTTCGCGGTGGTGATCGGGGAGGTGGGGCGCGGTGCGGAGTCTTCCATGAGCGCGAGCGTAATCACGCGGGCCGTTGATGGGTCTCGGTCAAGACCGGAATTGGTTGCGGATCGATCACGTGTGGGGGAAGTGCGGGTAGGACCCGTGACGTAGACCACTCGGTTGTGCGCGACGGGGCGAGCCGGTGGGGAAACCGGGTGGGGAATCCGGGTGGGGACGGCGGTGCGGGGCCTGCGGGGAGCGGGGCGCGACCGGCGGTGAGGGAGGGAAAAGGTGCGACGCCTGGCCCAGGTGCGCTCGGGCCAGGCGTCGCGTGCGGACGGCGTCGGTGACTATGACGGGAAACTGACGCCGCCGCGTCCAGGATGCCTCCCGAAGTGGCCGGGAGGCGCGCGGAACTACCGCTTCTCGACCTTGCCGGCGGCCTTCTTGTGGCCCGTCACCTTGGCGATCCAGGTGATGAAGTCGCCCGGGTCGGTGTTGGCGCCGTGGCCCTGGTCCCAGTAGTAGAGGTGGTCGACGTCGTCGCCGAGGCCGCTCGCGGCGGCGGCGATGTTGGCGGAGACCGTCAGCGAGGTGTCGGAGTCCTTGGTGCCGAGCCGGATCCACCAGTGCTTGCTGCGGCCCGCGTTGGGCTTGTCGGTCAGGAAGTACATCGGGTTCATCAGCCGCAGCATCTCGGGGATGTCGCTGTCGAGGCGCTTGGCGGTGAGCCCGGTGGTGTCGTTCTTCAGGCTGTACGCCGTGAAGTGACGGGAGAGGACGGTGCCCTTGCCGAACTCGTTGTTCTCGCCCGCCGACAGGTCGAAGGCGTCGAAGGCCGGGGTGTTCTTCTTGCGGGCGCCGACGTGGGTGAGGAAGTCCGCCCAGGAGAAGGTGGCCCTGCCGTTCTTCCAGGTGATGAAGGTGTTGGCGGCGAGGTACGTCTCGCGGGCGGTGTCGGAGAGGGCCGCGAGATAGGTGGTGGCCGACGGCTCCAGGTACTGCGCGACCAGGTACGCGTCGTAGTTGCGGGCGTTCAGCGTGCCGAAGCCGTTCAGGCCCCTGAGCTTCAGTCCGGCCTGGTACTCGGCGAACTGCGACTGCAGCGTCTTCGAGACCGTCTGGTCGACCTGCTTGCCGGTGCTGAGGGCGTTGGTGCCCCAGTTCCACTCGTAGGAGCCGTCGGCGTGCTCCAGGTCGGTGATCGGGCACCAGGCGCCGGTCGCGAAGATCGCGTCGGAGGCGTCGGCCGCGCCGAGCTCCTTGAGGTACTCGGCGTAGAGCGGGCTGTCACCGGACGCGCCGAGCAGCGAGGAGAGCGCGCCGCCGGCGCTGGTGCCGGCGGACACGATCCGGTCGGTGTCGCCGGGGATGACGCCCTTGTTGGCCCGCACGTACCGGACGGCGGCCTTGAGGTCGACGATCGCGGCGGGGGCCACGCCGTAGTACTCGCCGGCGGAGTTCTTGAGCGTACGGCCGCGGGCGCCGGGCTCGACGACGACATAGCCGGCGGCCAGGGCCAGCAGCTGGTTGGATGCCAGGGCTCCGCCGGTGGCGTTGGTGTTGCCGTTGGCGCCCGGGGCCGAGGCGGAGGCAGAGGCCGAGGCGCCGGCCGAGGGCGCTCCGCCGGGCGCGCCGCCGCCCATCCCGCCGCCCATGCCCCCTGCGCCGATTCCGGTGGCGTCGGCCACGGAGGACGGCATGTAGCCGCCGACGGAGTTCGCGAACAGGATCGGCGCGTTGCTCGCGTCGACCGCCGTGCCGTCGATCTCGACCGGCACGCTCACGTTCAGCGACTGGTAGGCGGCGTCCACCGGCTTGGCGACGTAGGTGATCGCCTTCCAGAAGTGGTACGTCACGGAGTGCTCGTCGCCGGCGGTGTCCGTGACGGTCGTCGTGAGCTTCGTGAAGCCGTCCGGGTCGAAGGCCAGGGAACCGGCGTCCGAGGCCGAGGACGTCGACGTGCCGCCGGACGCCTGCGCGCTCAGGGCGATGCCGCCCACTGCCGCGACGCCCGCGGTGGCGCCGAGCCCCAAGACGACCGACCTGCGCTTGACTGCCCTGTGCTTCACGATGCTGCCTCTCCATGAACCGGGTGGTGACTGCGTGTTCTCCGGGCTTGCGATGGCGAACGTAATCCGGAGCCAACAAAATCGTCAACAATCTTCGGGACATTCACGGGCGACGCACAGATTCATGGCGAACGCACAGGGATCTCTCATGGAAAACGTCATGGAGAGGGGTCGCCGGGGCTGTGCGGGCTTCCCGGATCCGACTGTCTGACGTACCGTCAGATCCATGGAGATGGGCAACCGTTTCGACGTCCCCGAGGCCGACGCCTTCACCCGCGCGTACTGGGACGCGGCCGCCGGGGGCCGGCTGCTGATCCGGCGCTGCGGGGCCTGCGCACGGGCCCACCACTACCCCCGGGAGTTCTGCCCGTACTGCTGGAGCGAGGACGTGACCTGGGAGGACGCGAGCGGCCTGGCCACCCTCTACACCTGGTCCGTCGTCCACCGCAACGACCTGCCGCCCTTCGCGGGGCGCACTCCGTACGTCGCGGCGGTCGTCGATCTGGCGGAGGGACCGCGGATGTCCACGGAGATCGTGGGGGAGGGGGCGGAGCTGCGGGCGGGGCTGGAGCTGGCGGTCGCCTTCCGGGACGGGGTGCCGGTGTTCCGGCCCGCGCCGTGAAGGACCGGCGGTGTTCAATGGCCGGATGACCGACACGCGCGAGCAGCACCCGACCCCCCTCGCTCCCGGTCTCCACGGCCATGGCCTGACCCTGCGCCCCTGGAACCCGGAGTCCGCCACCGACGTACAGGCCTGGCTGCGCGGGCACGTCGACCCGGAGTTCGTACGCTGGAACACCCCGCTGCGGACGATCACCGACACCGCCGACGCCCGGGCGTCCCTGCAGGGCAAGAGCGCCGACGTGGCCGCCGGACGCGCCATGGCGTTCTGTGTCACGGACACGGACGACGGCACGGTCCTCGGGCAGATCTCCGTCAACATGATCGACCGCGTGCTGAGCTTCGCCAGAGTCGGCTACTGGATCCTGCCGGAGGCGCGGGGCCGGCACGTCGCCACCCGCTCCCTGCTGCTCGCGGCCCGGTGGGCGTTCACCGAGATCGGTCTGCACCGGCTGGAACTGGGCCACGCGCTCGGTCACGACGCCTCCTGCCGGATCGCCGAACGCTGCGGCTTCCGGTGCGAGGGCACCCTGCGCGGCGCGATGTGGGACTCGGGCCGCCGGGACGCCTTCCGGGACGTCCACCTGCACGGCCGACTGACGACGGACCCGGAGCCGGAGTTCCCGTGAGGCAGGACCGCTGACGGTGGCAGACGGAGGTGACCGGGGGCGGGCGGGTCCGGTACCTCCTCGACACGTCCCGTGCCACCCGTTGGATCACCTTCGCCGGGACGGGACACCCGCGTGCCGCGGGCCGTCCCTGAAGGGTGTCCTCAGGGCCACAGCTGTTCCCTGGACCAGGACCCGCCCGACCGGCGGTACCTCAGCCGCGCATGACGGCGGGTGCTGTCCCCCTGGAAGAACTCCACCTCGTCCGGACGCAGTCGGTACAGGGTCCAGGTCGGGGACGTGGCCGTCGGGTGCTCGCGGGCGTGTTCCCAGGCCGCCCGCGACGCCTCCGTCAGTTCCTCCGTGGAGGCCAGGACCTCGCTCTGCCGTCCGGTCAGGGCGGCGGCCAGGGCGCCCGTCGAGCGGGCGTGCAGGTCGGCCTGGGCCTCATCGGAGGGGGCGGAGGTGACCGGGCCGCGTACCCGGACCTGGCGGCCGAGCACCGGCCAGTAGAAGGTCAGGGCCGCGTACGGGCGGGCGGCGAGCTGGCGGCCCTTCCGGCTGGTGGCGTGGGTCGCGAAAGCCCAGCCGTCCGCGTCGGCGCCGTGCAGCATCACGATGCGGGCGTCCGGCAGACCGTCCTCGCCGACGGTGGCGAGGGTCGTCGTGTGCGGCTCCCGCTCGCCCGCCGCCACCGCCTCGGCGAACCAGTCGGTGAACAGGGACAGCGGCTCGGCGGGCGCCGCCTCCGGGACGAACGGCGGCAGCGCGGTCACCTCCGGGTCCCACACCCGCAGCGACCTCAGCAGCTCATGAAGATCCTTGGCCATGCGGCGAGAGTATGCGGTCAGTGCCGGGCGAACTGGACCCGCGTCGACTGCACCACGTCCGCCCGGACGGCGATCCCCTCGACCGTCAGCCGCTCCCCGTAGATGTCGGTGAGCCGGAGCGCGCCGCCGCAGCCGGTGCCCTGCTCGGAGAGGAAGTAGTTGTACTCGGTGCGCGCCAGACGGGTCCAGCCGGCACTCGTGCGGACCTCCAGCCGGGCCAGCGGGTTGCGGTGGCCGATCGCCTGGATGCCGCACCAGTACTGGGTGGAACCGGTCTTGTAGCGGATCGACACCGTGTCGGACGTGGCGGGACTCAGCAGGCTCCACGTGATCGGGATCCGGCCCGCCGAGAGAGGGGCCAGCTTCGCGAAGGCCTGCCGGCTGAGGTCGAGTTGGCCGGCCTCGCAGGGCGCCGGGCACTCGTTGGTGATCCGGACCGTGATCGACGCGCCGCTCCCGGCCCGGACGAGGACGTACGCGCCGCACGCCTTGGACGTCTCGTAGTCGGCGGTGTTCATCGCCGCGGTCATGACGTCGGAGGTCGGGCCGTAGGAGCAGGCGCCGTCGCCGTTCCCGATGTCGTAGGAGGTGGCGACGCCCCGGTAGGCGGTCCCGGGCGCGATCCGCCCCGCCTGCGGCGCCGCGCCGGACGCGGTCCGCGCGGCGGACGCGGCCGAGCGCCCGCTCGACGAGCCGGACGCGCCGGTCGGGGTGGCGGCGGGCGTGGCGGCCTTGCCGGCCGTCGCGCTCGGGGACGCGGTGGCCGTCGTGGACGGCTTCGGCTTCGGCGACGGTGACGCGCCGGCCCCGGTCGCCGTCGGCGAACCGCTCACCCCGGCCCCGGCGGCGGGCTCGACCGTGCGCGCGCCGCCGGCGGCCCCGGCATCGGCCCCGCCGTCGGGACGGAAGGCCACGACCAGGGACACGACGAGCGCGACGGCCGCCACGGCGACCACCGTGACGACGGGGACGCGGCGCGTGCGCCTCTCGGGGCGGGATCGGCGGTGCGAGGAGGATGCCACGGATGAATCCTTACGCGGTTCGGCGGAGCACGTCTGGGAAAGCCTTCGACCCGTCCGTCGCCGCCGGACCCGGAAAGGTTGCCGCCCCGGCGGAAAAACCCGGCCGCGCCCGAGTACGCGTACTCAACGGGGTCGGGTCTCCCGGCCCTGACGCGGCCGGTCCGCGCTCCCGACGATGGGTGTCCCCCGCGTCGAGAGAGGTGCTCATGGGCCATGACCTTCAGCTGCGTACCGCCACTCCGTCCTGCTGGTCCTGAGCTGACCCTTGTCGCGGCCGGACCGCGAGTGCCCTTACCGACACGGTGGCGGTCTCGGTCAGGGCACTCGCCGAGACGGTGGCGGTCTCGGTCCTGCGCCCCGAGTCCCGCAACCCGGGCCCCGCCCCCGCGCCGGTGTCGCGCCGGCCCTGCGGGCCCTGCCCGTCCTGCCGGTCCGCGCCGACCCGCCGTCGACCCGCCGTCGACCCGCGAGGGGCCGATCGCCGTGCGCGACCTGCCGGGCGCGGTGGCGCGGTGGCGCGGCGGCATGGCGGGTCTCAATCCTTGCCCGCCTCAGTCCCGGCCCGGCTCAGTCCCGGCCCAGGACCACCGTGCCGGACGAGCAGAACCAGCCGCCGGTTCCGGAGGCGACGCCCAGCCGGGGCAGGTCCCCGTCCGGCGCCCTCACCTGTCGGTCCCCGCCCTCGCCCCGCAGCTGCCGTACGGCCTCCACCAGCAGGAACAGCCCACGCATGCCCGGATGCTGGGCCGAGAGCCCGCCCCCGTCCGTGTTCACCGGCAGTGCGCCGGACAGGGTCAGCCGCCCCTTCTCCACGAACGCGCCGCCTTCGCCCTTCGCGCAGAAGCCCAGGTCCTCGAGGGTCACCAGCGTCATGTAGGTGAACGCGTCGTAGATCTCGGCGAAGTCCATCTCCCGCGGACGCAGCCCCGCCCGCTCGAACGCCAGCCGGCCGCTGACCGCCGCCGGCGAGACCGTGAAGTCGTCCCACCCGGACATCGAGGCGTGCGAGACGTGCTCCCCCGTCCCGAGGATCCACACCGGGGCCGTGCGGCAGTCGCGCACGTACTCCTCGGCCGCCAGGAGCACCGCCGCGCCGCCGTCGGAGCGCAGACAGCAGTGCAGTTTCGTGAAGGGGTCGGCGATCATCGGGCCGGACAGGACGTCGTCCACCGTCACCGGGTCGCGGAACATCGCGTCGGGGTTCAGGGCCGCGTTCGCTCGCGCCTGGACCGCCACCTCCGCCAACTGTTCGATCGTCGTGCCGTACTGGAGCATGTGGCGGCGGGCGGCCATCGCGTACTTGGCGATCAGGGTGTGGCCGTAGGGGACCTCGAACTGGAGCGGACCGCGGCCGCCGAAGGCGAAGGTGCCGGTGCGGCGGCCCGCCTTCACGTCCGCGCGGGCCGTCGAGCCGTACGCCAGCAGGACCGCGTTCGCGTGACCGGCGGCGATCGCGTCGGCCGCGTGCGCGGCCATGACCTCCCAGGTCGCACCGCCCACGGAGGTGGAGTCGACCCAGCTGGGCCGCAGGCCGAGATAGTCCGCCACCTCGACGGGGGCCAGCGTGCCGAGTCCGGCGGACGCGAAGCCGTCCACCCGCGACCGGTCGAGCCCCGCGTCCGTCAGCGCCCGCCGGGCCGCCTGGGCGTGCAGGGCGTAAGGGGTGGCGTCGTCCACTCGGCCGCAGTCGGAGAGGGCGACGCCGACCACGGCCACTTTCCGGGTACCGGATGCGGAGGGCATGAATCTGACAGTACATCAGATACTGGCTGCCCTGACAGGTGCCGCCTCTCTGGGCATTCCCGTCCCTCCGCCCTAATATGACGCACCGTCATATCCGGATGAGAGGGGTGGGTGGCCATGGACCCCGGCTTCACCGCCGAACAGGACGGGATCCGCCGCACGTTGCGCGAACTGCTCCACAAACGCTGCGGCCCCGAGGAGCTGCGCGCCGCCCTGGACACCCCCCGCGGCCACGACCCCGCGCTCTGGACCGCCCTCGCCGAGCGGCTCGGGCTGCCCGGCCTCGCGCTCCCCGAGGAGTACGGCGGTGTCGGCTGCCCGGTCACCGACCTCGCCCTCGCCGCCGAGGAGACCGGCCGGGCGCTCGCCCCCACCCCGCTCCTCGCGACCGCGGTCCTCGCCGCGCCGCTGATCCTCGCCCTCGGCACCGACGCCCAGCGCGCCGACCTGCTGCCCCGGATCTCGGACGGCACCCTGACCGCCGCCCTCGCCGTGCCCGCGCCCGCCCTGGCCACCGCCCTCGCCCTGACCGGCCCCCGGGGCGGCGACTGGTCCGGCGGCGGGCGCGCGGGCGGGGTCCAGGCCCGGCAGGTCCAGGGCGTCTGGCGGCTGTACGGGGAGGCCGCGCAGGTGCTCGACGGGCACAGCGCCGGGGCGCTGGTGGTCGCGGCGCACACCGGCGGGTTCGTACGGTCGCGCACCCTGCTGTTCGTCGTGACGGGGGACGCCGTCGGGCTCGTCCGCACCCGGCAGACGGCCCTGGACGCGACCCGCCCGCAGGCCCGGGTGCAACTTCGTGATGTACGGGCCGAGTTGCTCGGCAGTGAGGAGACGGGCGTACCGGAGGCGCTCTCCCGCGCCGGTGACTTCGCGGCCGCCTTCCTCGCCTGCGAGGCCGTCGGGGCGGCCGACCGCGCGCTGGAGCGGACCGTCGAGTACCTCGGCCGGCGGGAGCAGTTCGGGCGGGTGATCGGCTCCTTCCAGGCGGTCCAGCACCGACTGGCCGACGTGTACGTGCAGATCCAGGCGGCCAGGTCCGCCGCGTACTACGCGGCCTGGGCGGCGGGCGACCGAAGCGGCCGTCGCGGCGAGCGGGTCGGTGGGCTGGCCCTCGCCCAGGCGCTGGAGACCCTGCGCCGTGCGGCTGCCGAGGGCATCCAGTTGCACGGTGGCATCGGCTTCACCTGGGAGCACGAGGCGCACCTGTTCTTCAAGCGGGCCGCCGGCGACGAGCTGCTGTTCGGGCCCGTGCACCGGCTGCGCGCGCACGCGGCCGAGGAGGCCCGGCTCTTCGAGCGGACGGAGGTGTCGGTGTGATCGGCGTCCGGATGGTGCAGAAGATCTCCTCGACGCGGACCTTCGCGAAGGTCGCGCCGCATGTCATCCCCGCCCTCGACCGGGCCGTCCACCGCCTCACCCGGGGAAAGGTCCTGCTCAGCGCCCAGATGCTGCCGGGGGTGATCCTGACGTCCACCGGGGCGCGAAGCGGACTGCCGCGTCGTGCGCCGCTGGCCTGCATGCCCGAGGAGGGGGGCGGGAGCTGGATCCTGATCGGCTCCAACTTCGGCCGCACCGGGCACCCCGCCTGGACCGGCAATCTCCTGGCCCACCCGGACGCCGAGATCAGCTGGAAGGGCACGGACATCCCGGTGACGGCCGTGCCGCTGACGGGGGAGGAGCGGGCGGCCGTCTGGAAGGCGCTGCTGGCGTTCTGGCCGCCGTACGCGACGTATCAGGCTCGGGTGGAGCGGGAGATCAGGCTGTTCCGGCTCACCCCGAAGGCCTAGGGGGTCCAGAGAACCTGGCGGGCCGGGCCTGGCCTGGCCTGTCCGGGGCGGGTGTAGAGGGCCTGGACGGACCAGGGAGCCCAGGGAGCCCAGGGGGCCCAGGGAGCCCAGGGAGCCCAGGGGGGGGCCTGGCGGGTCGGGGCAGGTAGGGCAGGTAGGGCGGGTCGGGGGCGTGGGGGCCGGGAGGGCTAGAAGGCGCGTTGTATCAGCAGGAACGTGCCGATCCCCAGCATGGCCGCGCCCGACGTGCGGGTCACCGCCCGGGCCGCCGAGGGGCGGGCGCCCAGCAGCCTGCGGGCCAGGACGCCCACCGTCAGATAGACGGCGGCGCAGCACGCCATGTGCAGCAGCCCGAGGGCGGTCGTCTGAACGGCCACCGGGAGCTGTCCGGCCCCCGTGGTGAGGAACTGCGGCAGGACCGAGAGGTAGAGCAGCAGGCCCTTGGGGTTCAGGCCGCTGATCGTGGCCCCGCGCAGGAACACCCGCGCGCCGCCCGCCGTGATCTCCTCCCCCGCGCCCGGCGCCCCCGGCCGGCGCAGCACGGCCCACCCCAGCCACACCAGGTATGCCGCGCCCGCCACCGTCAGCCCGGTGAGCAGCGCCGGCGACCCCGCGACCAGCACGGCGAGGCCCGCCGCGGCCAGCACCGTGTGCAGGGCGTACCCGCTCACCAGGCCGCCCACCGCGGCGCCGACCGAGCGGCCGCGCAGCCCGGCGGAGATCACGTAGGCCCAGTCGGCGCCCGGGACGCACACCAGCAGCAGGTCGACGGCGAGGAAGGAAATCAGCGTTCCGGAGTCCATGGTGGGGACATTAGGCGCGATGCGGCCGAAAGTGTTCCCGAAGTTTTCGCAGATCAGGGTGTTCTGGGGGAAGATCTGCCCCATGGATGACGTGGACCGGAAGATTCTTGCCGAGCTTCAGCAGGACGGGCGGCTGACCGTGACCGAGCTGGCCGCGCGGGTGCGGCTGAGCGTCTCGCCCTGTCACCGGCGGCTGCGGGAGCTGGAGCGGTCCGGGGCGATCAGCGGCTACCGGGCGGTGGTGGAGCCGTCCGCCGTCGGGCTGACCTTCGAGGCGCTGGTCTTCGTCTCGATGCGGCAGGAGGACCGGGACACGGTCGCCGAGTTCGAGCGGGCGGTGGGCGAGGTGGAACACGTCCTGGACGCGCAGCGGTTGTTCGGGGAGCCGGACTATCTGCTGCGGGTGGCCACCGCCGACCTCGCGGCCTTCCAGCGGCTGTACGACGAGCGCCTCGCCACCCTGCCGGGGGTGCAGCGGCTGACGTCGACGCTGGTGATGAAGCACGTGGTGAAGGACCGGGCGCTGCCCTCCTGAGGCCGACAGCGCGGCAGGCGGCAGCTCACCCGGGTGAGCTGCCGCCTGACAGACAGGACGTGACCGTAAGGACAGGGGGGCGGGCTACTTCGTCGGCTTCTTGCCGGTGATGCCCAGGTGCACCAACAGGGCCAGGTTCGGCTTGAGTTCAGCCTGCTTGACGCCCCACGTCTGGAAGCCCTTCTGGTGCGAGGCGACCGCCGCGAGCATCGCGACGAGCGCGCCGGCGACCGCGGCCGGGTTCACGTCCTTGTCGACCTTGCCCTTGGACTGCAACTCGGCGACCGCGTCCGAAAGGGAGTTGTTCACCGAGTTGAGGATCTTCATGCGGAGTTTGTAGAAGCGCTTGTCGCCCTCCGCCGCGCCGAGGTCGACGACCCGGAGGATCGCGTCGTTCCTCCGCCAGAACTCCAGGAAGCCGTCCACGAGTTCCTGCGCCGTCTGCCAGCCCGCCTTGCCGACCCACGACCGCCCCTGGACGAGGCCGGTCAACTCGGCTCCCTCGGTGGCCATTTGCTCGGCGATCTCCAGGACGGCGCCTTCGACGTCCGGGAAGTACTGGTAGAAGGTCGCGGGCGAAGTGCCTGCCTTCCGGGCGACGTCGATGACCTTGACGTCGCGGTACGGAGAGGAGCTGAGCATCTCGCTGAGGCAGTCGAGCAGCTTCTGCCGCGTCGCCTGCCCGCGCCGACCGGCCACGCGGCCGTCGACGGTACGCACTTGTCCTGTCATGCCGTCAGCTTACCGAGGGGTGATCGGAGCGCGATTCGGCCGACTGCAAATGGGGTGCGCGGGGGTCCGGAGGCGGGTGTGCCTGGTCTGCGGCTTGCGTGCGACGCCGTTAGTTTGGCTGCATGGCCGAAAACAGGGCATCGGTGTACGCAGAGGGCGTCCCCTGCTGGGTGGACGCGCAGCTCCCCGACGTGGACGCGGGCAAGCGGTTCTACGGGGAGCTCTTCGGGTGGGGTTTCGAGGAGGCGTACGGCTCCTCCGTGTGGGCCCGGCTGGAGGGCGCGCCGGTGGCCGCGCTGGCCCACAAGACGGACGGCCGCATGCCCACCGTCTGGACGGTGTACTTCGCGACCCCGGACGCGCAGAAGACCGTCCACCGCATCCGCAACGCCGGCGGGCAGGTCGTCATGGGGCCGCTGCCGGTCGGCCGGGAGGGCACCGCCGTGCTCGCCGCCGACCCGGAGGGCGCGGTGTTCGGCCTGTGGCAGCCGGAAGGCCACCCCGGCTTCGGCGTACGGCACCGACCCGGCACCTTCGCCTGGGCGCAGCTCTACGCCCGGGACACCGAGGCCGCCAACACGTTCTACGGGCATCTCTTCCACGAGGCGCTGTTCGGCCCGGGCGCCCGACCCGACTTCGGGCGGGCGCCGGTCGGCGACGTCTTCTCGGAGGTCATGCCACCGCATTTCCTCGTCCACTTCGGCGTGCGGGACTGCGAGGCCGCCCTCGGTGCGGTGACCCGGCTCGGCGGGCGGGTGCAGGCGGGTCCGTTCACCGCCTCGTACGGAATCGTGGCGGTCGTCACGGACAATCAAGGGGCGTCGTTCGCGCTTCTCCAGCGCTGACAGGTGCCGTATGCGGGCTGTATGCGCGTATATGAAATGAGACACCCCGATTGCCCCCGGGTTCGCAACCGGCCGTCCGGCCAGGAAGAATCAGGGTGCGTGCCGCCATGGCGGTGCGGTGGTGAGACGCTGCACGGGGGCCGCGTACACAAGTGGGTGACGCGGTTCGTACGGGGAGGTGGCAGGCAAGTGGTGGATCAGCTGACGCAGCACGATCCGCGGCGGATCGGGCCGTTCGAGGTGCTGGGACGGCTGGGTGCCGGCGGCATGGGGCTGGTCTATCTGGCCCGTTCGGCCTCGGGCCGGCGCGTGGCGATCAAGACGGTCCGGACCGAGCTCGCCGAGGACCAGCTCTTCCGGGTGCGTTTCACGCGCGAGGTGGAGGCGGCCCGGGCGGTCTCCGGGTTCTACACGGCCGCCGTCGTCGACGCCGATCCCCGTGCCGCCGTGCCCTGGCTGGCCACCGCGTACGTGCCCGCGCCCTCCCTCGAGGAAATAGTGAACGACTGCGGGCCGATGCCGGCCCAGGCGGTGCGCTGGCTGGCGGCGGGCGTCGCCGAGGCGCTCCAGTCGATCCACGGCGCGGGGCTGGTCCACCGTGACCTCAAGCCGTCCAACGTGCTCGTCGTCGAGGACGGGCCCCGGGTGATCGACTTCGGTATCGCGTCCGGCGTTTCGAACACGCGTTTGACGATGACGAACGTGGCCGTCGGCACCCCCGCCTACATGTCCCCCGAGCAGGCGAAGGACTCGCGCAGTGTGACCGGCGCGAGCGATGTCTTCTCGCTCGGCTCGATGCTCGTGTTCGCCGCCACCGGCCACCCGCCCTTCCACGGCGCCAACCCGGTCGAGACGGTCTTCATGCTGCTGCGCGAGGGACCGGACCTGGAGGGCCTGCCGGACGAACTGCGTCCGCTCATCGAGTCCTGTATGCAGATGGAGGCCACGGCCCGGCCCAACCCGGCCGACCTCCAGGCCCAGCTCGCCCCCCACCTCTTCGGCTCCGGCTCCGACGACAGCGGTACGGCGTCGGCGTGGCTGCCCGAGAAGGCGGTCACCCTCATCGAGACGCGCCGTGGCGGCCGTCCGGCGAAACCGGCGCCCCCGAGCCCCCGCAGCGGTGGCGGAGGCGGCGTGGGCATGGCCCGGCCCGCCGTTCCCGCCGTACCGCCCCCGCCGCCCCACGCCCCCGTGGTCCTCGCGCGCCCGGCGTCCGTGGCCGTCGGCGCCCCCGACGTCGGTCCCGTCCGGCTGGCCGGCGCCGCCGTGCCGATCGGGCCGGGTCCGCGCGTCGCCGACGTCCGTGCCACGGCCGCCGTGAAGGCGCCGATGGCCGAACCCGGCCTGGTCGCCAACTGGTCCCGCCCGCAGCCCGGCGTCAACGGCGCCGACACGACCGTACCGGCGCCGCAGAGCGCGCCCTCGGAGACCCCGGCGGGCTGGCGGCCCTGGCGTTTTCGCATGTCGAACGATGTGTGGGGTACGCCGTCCGTCGCCGGGGACCTCGTCTACGTCACCTCCTTCGAGGTGCACGCCCTGGATGTGGCCACCGGTCGCCGTCGCTTCAAGACGCGGGACGTGGCCTGGTCGATGGCGGTCGCGGACGGCCGGGTGCACGCCTCCGACGGCCCCACCCTGTTCGCCCTGGACGCCCGCGAGGGCGGCGACCTGTGGCGGCTGTCGACGGACGCCTGGGTGTACTCGCTCAAGGCCGACCGGGGCACGGTCATCACCGGCACGCGCGGTGGCGGCGTCCAGGCCTGGGAGGCCTCGGCCGGGCAGAAGCTCTGGGAGATCACCGGCTGCCAGACCGACTTCGAGTCCCCGGAGGCCGGCCCGGTCCTGCACGAGGGCACGGTCTATGTCTGGCAGGACGCCCGGCTCAAGGCCCTGGACGCCCGCACCGGCGAGGAACGCTGGTCGTACCCCATCGGCGACACGGCCTCCTGCGGCGGTGTCCCGGTCCGCGTCACCCCCGCCCCCGACGGCTACGTCTACCTCGCCGCCGGCACCCGCGTCCTCGCCGTCGACGTCGCGAGCGGCATGGTGCGCTGGCACTTCGAGGCTCCGGCGGTGTTCCTGTCCCCGCCGACCTTCGTGCCCGGCCCGGCGGTGACCGGCGGCGGCGTCTACCTCGCCGACTACCTCGGCACCGTGTACGCCATCGACGCCACCGACGGGCGCGACCGCTGGCGCATCGCCACCGAGGCCCGGGCGTCCGTCGACCCGGTCCTGGTGGCCGCCGGCCATGTCCACGTCGGCAGCGGCAAGGGGCTCTACACCCTCGACGCGGTCACCGGCACGCCCAAGTGGCGCTTCCAGGCGGGCGGCGACATCGTGGGCGCCCCGGCGGTGGCGGAGGGCCGTATCCACTTCGGTTCCACGGACCACCTGCTGTACACCCTGAAGGCCGACGACGGCCGGTTGCGCTGGAAGCTGGCGACCGGCGGCGAGATCACCGGCTCCCCGGTGGTCCGCGACGGCGTCGTGTACGCGTCCAGCAAGGACCGTTGTGTGTACGCGCTGGACGCGGAGAAGGGCACGGGCACGGCGAGAACGGCCTGAGCCCGGCCGCCCGGCACCCGAACGGCCGTCGTACCGGGACGGCCGTCGAGCGGGGTGCACGGAAGGGATCCGGCCGGCGGCCGCCACCGCAGACGCTACGCCGGGGACCGGCCGGTCGCCACGCGGTGACATGGTCGTGACAGGTGCTGCCTAGGCTGTCCGGATGGATCGACGGGGGCAGAAACTCAAGTTCACAGCGGTGGCGGTGCTCGTCGTACTGGCGCTGACCGGTTTCTCGACGAGCAAGGGCCACGGCCGCAGCAGTCACAGCGGTGGCGGGGGCGGCGGATGCAGCAGCTCCAGCCAGAACCACGACAGCTCGTCGTCGACGTCGGGTTCGACGTCCGGCGGCTCGTCCGGCAGTACGTACCACGACTACGACGACGATGACGACTACGCGGACGACACCTACGGCGACGGCGGCTCCTCGAGCACGTCCACGGCGCAGCGGGACGCCACGGTGGAGCTGGTCGACTGCGCGACGCCGAGCGAGGCGTACGCGACGGTCGAGGTCACCAACCCGAACGCGACCGGCGGCTACTTCACCGTCACGGTCGACTTCCTCGACGCCGGTTCCCGGCGGGTGGAACTGCGGAGCGCCGAGGAGTACGTCGCCGCGAACGACACGGCGACGGTCCACGTCGACCTGTCCGCCCCCGGCGTCGCGGCGAAGGTCGACCACTGCGACCCGGAACCGTACGCACCGGCCCGCTGACCGGCCGCCTCCCGACGGTCCGGCACCTCCCCGCCGCGCTGTCGCGGTCCGACGCGCCCCTGCGCGCCGACGCCGGAGCTCCGACGTCCGGCGTGACCCATGTCCGCACCCGGCTCACGGCCGACTTCTCCCGCTGTCCCGGCCGTGACCCGGGGGCGGGAGGCCGCCGGTTCACTCGGGGCTCGCGGCCTGTCTCCTGGACCACGCGGTGGCGTCGGCTCCGTACCGGGCCAGGAGCCGTGCGAACTGGATCTGCTCCTCCGGCGACCAGGCGGCGGTGATCTCCAGGAACGCCTTTCGCTGTTCGGCGGCGAAGCGGTCGCGTACGGCCTCGCCGTGCTCGGTGAGTTCGAGCACCGTACGGCGTCCGTCGGACTGGGAGGCGGCCCGGCGCAGCAGTCCGTCCTCGATGCAGGCGGCCACGGTCCGGCTGGCCACCGGCTGGGCGACACCCATCTCGGCGGCGAGGCTGCCGACGGTCGTCTCGCCCGGCGCGTCGGCGATCACGTTGAGCACGAGATTGCGGGAGAGGTCCTTCCTCGATGCCGGTGCCCGTCGGCGCAGCCGGGACAGCGCCGGGCCGATCTGGTCCAACGCCGTGTCGTCGGAGGGTTCGGGGAAGGACACGCGGCTCATGGGACCGAGTCTAGGGCCGACGCGCACACTTGCATACCGTCAGGCATTTGCATGCGGTCAGGTAACTGCATAGCATTAGGTATGTAAATCCTGGACGAGTGAGAAACCGAGGCGGACCGCTATGACCCTCACCGCGATCACCGGCGCGCAGATCTTCGACGGAGAGAAGGCGACAGGTGTGCAGACCGTGGTCGTCGACGGCGGGAGGATCGCGCGTGTCGGTGGCGACGCTCCCCGCGGCAGCGAGATCGTCGACGGCGCCGGTGCCACCCTCCTGCCGGGACTGATCGACGCCCATGTCCACTCCGCCCCGGGTTCCCTGGCGCTCGCCCTGCGGTTCGGGGTGACGACCGAGCTGGAGATGCAGGGGATGAACACTCGGGAGAACCGGGGGCTCATCACCGACGACGACACCCAGGCCGACGTGCGCTCCTCCGGTTTCGCCATCACGCCGCCCGGTGGTCACCCGAGCGAGCTGATGCCCGAAGGGTTCCGTCCGAAGTGGGATCTCCCGCCGGTGATGCCCCTGATGCCGTTCTCCACCACCCCCGAGGAAGCGGCCCGCTTCGTGCCCCAGCTCCTCGCCCGGGGATCCGACTTCATCAAGTTCATGATCGACGACGGCAGCGTGGAGGGGCACCCCGGACTGCCCTCGCTCGACCGGGCCACCGTGAACGCCGGTGTGGCCGAGGCCAAGAAGTACGGCGCGCTGACCGTGGCCCACGCGCTGACCGTGGAGGCCGCCTTGATGGCCGCCGAAGCCGGCATCGACGGCCTCACCCACGTGTTCATGGACCAGCCGCACACCGACGAGATCATCGGCGTCATCAGGGACGCGGGCATGTTCGTCATTCCCTGCATCACTCTCAACGCCTCGATGATGGGGATCACCGGCAGCGCACTCGCCGACGACCCCCGGGTCGCGGCACGCCTCGACAGCGAGTGGGACCGGACCTTGCGCTCCAGCTACAACCGCTACCCGCAGGGCAGGCTCGACGACGTGTACGACACCGTGCGCGCTCTGGACGCCGCCGGTGTCGACGTGCTGGCCGGTTCCGACGTCTCCATGCCCGAGACGTTCTTCGGCGGCCTGGCGCACGGCGCGAGCCTCCACCACGAACTGCAGTACCTCGTGGCCGCCGGCCTCACCCCCGCGCGGGCCCTGCGCGCGGCCACCGCGACCACGGCCCGCCGCTTCGGCCTCGGCGACCGGGGCCGCATCGCCGAGGGCCTGCGCGCCGATCTGCTGCTGGTCGACGGAGACCCGA
This sequence comes from Streptomyces sp. NPDC002884, assembly GCF_040295245.1. Classification (NCBI taxonomy): domain Bacteria; kingdom Bacillati; phylum Actinomycetota; class Actinomycetes; order Kitasatosporales; family Streptomycetaceae; genus Streptomyces; species Streptomyces sp. NPDC002884. The sequence continues at coordinate 173,496 of NZ_JBEOVB010000010.1, forward strand.
CGAGCACCATCGGCGACACCCTCAACACCCGCGCCGTCTGGCGCCGCGGCACCCGCCTGGCGGCCTGACGGCCGTGCCGTCCCGTGGCGGGAGGCGCCGGAGGAGGCGGCGGGCCGCCGTGAGCCGTGCACGGCGGACCCGGTGGGCGCGAGGGACGGCCGTGTCCGGACTCCGGCCGGTTCAGCGGGTTCGCGGGCGGGCGGCCGTCCGTCCCGTGAACAGGCGTGCCTGTTCCTCGGCGGGCAGGTTGCCCAGCGAGATGAGATGCGGCGCCTGGGCGAAGCCCGTCGCGCGGGCCGTCTCCTTCGCCGACCACAGCGCCCGCACGGTGCCCTGGACCCCGGCGGGGGGATACCCGGCGACGACGGCGGCGCAGACCACGGCGGCGGCCGACGCGGCGCCGGTGTCGGTGAGTTCGGACACCAGCCCCACGTCGAAGGCGCGCCGGGCGGAGATCCGCTCCGCCGTCCCCATGAGCATCATCCGCGCGACCTCCCCGTACGGCATCCGCTGGGCCAGGAGCACCGACTCGTACGCGCTGACCATCCCGTACGTGGTGTGCGGGTCGAAGAACAGGGCGTCGGCGCCCGCGACGATGAACTCGCACTCCCCGAGCAGGTAGAAGGCGCCCCCGCAGGCCATCCCCTCCACGGCGGCGACGACCGGTTTCCACAGGTCGTTCGCCTTGGGGCCGACGGTGAGCAGTGGATCGTCCTGCATGAACGGGGAGCCGGGCTGCGGCACGACGGCGTCCCGGTCGAGGCCGGTGCAGAACGCCCGCCGCCCGGCCCCGGTGAGGACGACGGCCCGCACCGAGTCGTCGAAGCGCAACTCCCGCCAGATGTCCTTCAGTTCGCGGACGGCCTCGAGGTCCAGGGCGTTCAGCCGGGCCGGCCGGTCGAGGGTGACGACGGCGACCCCGGTGTCCTTGTCGATGTCCAGCCGCACACTCACGGCCGCTCCAGGACCCACTGCGGAAGACCGGAGCCGTCGAAGACGACCTGGACGCGGGCGCCGATGCGGATGCGGTCGGGGGGAAAGGAGTCGAGCCGCGCCCCCGGTTCGCTCACCAGGTTGCCCACCAGCCGGATGCGGGGTGTCTCGGCCAGCTCGACGAGGATCACGTTGTAGGGGGCCTGGGCCGCGTAGTCGGGCAGCAGGGGCGGATGCGGGACGACGTAGGACCAGATCCGGCCGCGTCCCGAGGTGCGCCGCCACTCGCTCGCGAAGGACTGGCAGTGCGGGCAGCAGGGGCGGGGCGGGAAGCGGGGTTCGCCGCAGTCGGCGCAGGCCTGGACGCGGAGTTCGCCCTGGGCGGCGTACCGCCAGAAGGGGGCGCCGTCGGCGTCGGTGACGGGGGTGAGCATCGCGGGATCAACTCCTCGGTGCGTTCAGTTGCGGAGCAGCAGGGCGGAGGTCGGGACGCCCTCGCCTGCGGTGACGAGGCAGGTCGCGGCGCCCGGCACCTGGGCGGTGCTGGTCCCGCGCAGCTGTTTGACGCCCTCGTTGATGAGGTTGAAGCCGTGGACGTAGGCCTCGCTGAGCCCGCCCCCGCCGGTGTTGAGGGGCAGCCGTCCGCCGGTCTCCAGGGCGCCTCCCTCGGTGAAGGCCCCGCCCTCTCCCCGGCCGCAGAACCCGTACCCCTCCAGGGAGAGCGGCACGAGGGGGGTGAAGGCGTCGTAGATCTGCGCGACGTCGACGTCCGGCGGGGTGAAGTCGGCGTGCTTCCACAGGTGCCGGGCGGCCGCCCAGGCGGGGCCGGTGAGCGGGTCGTCGTTCCAGTAGTTGACCATGCCGTGGTGCTGGGCGGGCAGGCCCTGGGCGGCGGAGTGGACGTACACGGGTCTCCGGCGGCAGTCCCGGGCCCGCTCGCGGCTCACGATCACGCAGGCCAACGCCCCGTCCGTCTCCAGGCAGTTGTCGTACAGGCACAGGGGCTCGCTGATCCACCGGGACGACATGTACATCTCGCGGGTGAGGGGCCGTTCGTACATCACGGCGGCCGGGTTCTGGTTGGCGCGGTTGCGGCAGGCGAGGGCGACGTTGAAGAGGTGGTCGCGGGTGGCGCCGTACTCGTGCAGATAGCGGCGGGCGAGCATGGCTATCTCGTCGGCGGGCCGCAGCAGCCCGAAGGGCCGGGTCCACTGGGCGGGGGTGGGGAGCTGGACGGCGGTGTTGGTCCACGGGCGCGGTCCGGAGCCCCTCTTCCGCGACCGCCAGGCGACGCCCACCGTGGCCTGCCCGGAGGCGATGGCGGCGGCGAGGTGGGCGACGGTGGCGCAGGAACCGCCGCCGCCGAACCCGATCTTGCTGAAGAAGCTCAGGTCACCGAAGCCGACGGCCTTCGCGAGCTCGACCTCGTCCGTCTCCTCCATGGTGTAGGAGGCGAGGGCGTCGACCTCGCCGGGGGCGATCCCGGCGTCGTCGAGGGCGGCCAGGACGGCCCGGCAGGCGAGGGTCCGCTCGTCCTCGGGAAGGTGCTTGGCGAAGGACGTCTGCCCGATACCGACGATGGCCGTGGCGTCCTTGATTCCGGTCACTGCGGGCATGCCGCACCCACCTCCACACGGCGACAGTGCTGCTGACAGTGCGTCAGGTTACCGCTAATCTGACGGTCAGTCAGCTACTGGGTTCCTGGGCTAGTGGGGAGACCGCTCATGCGTGGTGACATGGAGTGGGGGACGATCCCCGCCCTGGTCCGCTGGTCGGCCGAGCGGTACGCGACGACCGAGGCGGTGGTGGAGGGCCGTACCCGGATCTCGTACGCCGAACTCGGCGCCCGCGTCGAACGCGCGGCGGCGGCCTGCCTGGCGAACGGCGTGCGGGCGGGCGACCGCGTCGCGATCTGGGCCCCGAACTCCCTGGACTGGATGGTGGCGGCGCTGGGCGCGGTGGGTGCGGGAGCCGTGCTCGTGCCGCTGAACACCCGCTTCAAGGGCGCGGAGGCGGCGGACGTACTGCGCCGCAGCGGGACGCGTCTGCTGTTCGTGACGGGCACCTTCCTGGGGACGTCGTACGTGGCGTCGCTGCGGCGGGCGACGACGGAGGGCGCCGGGACCGGCCCGCTGCCGGGGCTTCCCGCGCTGGAGCAGGCGGTGGTGCTCTCGGACGACGCCCCGGCGGACTTCCGGACCTGGAAGGACTTCCTGGCGAGCGGGGAGGGCATCGGGACGGCGGAGGTCCGGGCGCGGGCGGACCGGGTGGCGGGGGAGTGGCCCTCGGACATCGTCTTCACCTCGGGCACGACGGGCCGCCCCAAGGGCGCGGTGATCACCCACGCGCAGACGCTGCGGGCGTACGGGATCTGGACCGACCTCGCGGGCCTGCGGCAGGGCGACCGCTACCTGATCGTGAACCCCTTCTTCCACACCTTCGGCTACAAGGCGGGCGTGATCGCCTGTCTGATGCGGGGCGCGACGATGATCCCCCAGCCGGTGTTCAACGTGGACACGGTCCTCGCGAACGTGGCGTCGGAACGGGTGTCGGTCCTCCCCGGCCCGCCGACCCTGCACCAGTCGCTCCTGGACCACGCGTCCCGGGACAAGCACGACCTGTCGGCGCTGCGGCTGGTGGTGACGGGCGCGGCCGTGGTGCCGCTGCGGCTCGTCGAACGCCTGCGGGGCGAACTGGGCGTGGAGACCGTCCTGACGGCGTACGGCCTCTCGGAGGCGAGCGGCGTCGTCACCATGTGCCGTCGCGGGGACGACCCCACGGTCATCGCCTCGACGTCGGGCCGCGCGATCCCCGGCACCGAGGTACGGGTGGACGCGGCGCCGGGGCAACCCGGCGAGGTCCTGGTCCGGGGCTTCAACGTGATGCGCGGCTACTACGAGGACGAGACGGCGACGGCGGAGGCACTGACGGAGGACGGCTGGCTGCGCACCGGCGACGTGGGCGTCCTGGACGCCGCCGGCAACCTGCGGATCACCGACCGTCTCAAGGACATGTTCATCGTCGGCGGCTTCAACGCCTACCCGGCGGAGATAGAGCAGCGCCTCGGCCTGCACCCGGACGTGGCCGACGTGGCCGTGATCGGCGTCCCGGATCCCCGCCTGGGTGAGGTGGGCAAGGCGTACGTGGTCCGGCGGCCGGGCGCGGTGTCCACGGCCGACGACCTGATCGCCTGGGCCCGGCGGGAGATGGCCAACTACAAGGTGCCGAGGGCGGTGGAGTTCGTGACCGCCCTGCCCCGCAACGCGAGCGGCAAGGTGGTGAAGGGCGAGTTGCGGGCGCGGTGACCGCGCCCCGGACATACCTCGGCCGCGGCGGCTTCCCCTCCGCGCCGCCGCGGCCGATCCCCGTCGTGACGATGCCGAAATGGCGCCTACTTGCCGCCCAGGTCCAGGGCGGGCGGGGCGGGCGCGTGGTTCTCGAGCGTGACGATCTTGTCCTCGGCAGCCGGCGTGGCGACCGGCGTGGCAGCCGGTGTGGCGGCCGGAGTCTCGACCGGTGTGGCCACCGGCGTCTCGACCGGAGCGGCCGCCTCGGTGTCCGGCGTCGCCGGCCTGTCCAGGGCCGGCAGGATCGGAGCGTGGTTCTCCATCGTGGTGATGTCCGCGGCGACGGCCGTCGGCTGCTTCTCGGTGCTGCTCATGTTCGGCTCCCCCTGGGAGTGTTCAAGTGAGTGAGGCGCCTCTGTCCGGCGATTCCCCCGAGTATCGCCGGACAGCGGCATGTGCCTGAGCCCACCCCCCAGCGGGCTCCGACGGCCCGTCTGCCCCCCGAGGCGACGGACCGTTGAGCAGAGCCTGTCAGGCGGTCATAAACGTTCGATGAACGCCACGACGGGATGTCTCATGACGCGTCCAGGGGGGCGAGCAGACGGCGTACCTCGGCCGCCTCGGGCGCTCCGGACCGCTCCAGCAGGGACAGCGCCTCGTGCCAGCAGGCTCGCGCCCGGTCCGACTGGCCGAGCGCGTGCAGGCTCCGGCCCAGCGCGGTCAGCACACTGCCCCGGATCAGGTCACCGCCGATGAACCCGATCGCCAGCGCCTGTTCGGCGTGCTGCGCGGCCTGGGCCGGACGCCGGTCGGCCAGGTGCAGTTGGGCGATGCGGAAGTGCGTCGTGCCCTCCCACAGGCGCTGCCGGTTGCTGCCGAACATCTCCAGCGCGTCGGACAGCTGCACCAGGCCCTCGGAGAGCCGGCCGGCGCTGATCAGCGCGACACCGAGGGCGTAACGGCCGTTGGCGAGGCGCAGGGTGAGACCGAGTTGCTGGTAGATGTCGACGCCCTGCCGGGCCAGGGTGACCGCGTCGGGCGGGCGGTGCATCCGCTCGTAGAGGCGCGAGAGGTTGCACAGCGCGTTGGCCTCTCCCGGCAGGTTGCCGTCCGCCCGGTAGCCGTCCCTGGCGGTGGTGAGGAACTTCTCGGCCTCTTCGTAGCGGCCCTGACCGAGGGCGATGATCCCCCGGTCCGTCGCCGCCCAGCTGACCGGCGTCGCGTCGTCCGCCGCCGTGGCGAGTTCGATCGCGCGCCGGGCCTCCTCGTCCGCCTCGGAGTACCGTCCGGCGGCCAGATGGACGTTGGACAGCGCCGTGCGGGCGCGGCTCTCCGCGCGGATGTCGGCGGCGTCCTGCGCGGCGTCCCGCAGGGCCGTGGCCGCCCACTCGTACTGCTTCGCGTTCGCCCCCGACTCCGCCAGGTCCTTGGCCGCCCAGAGGAGATCGACGGCGCGGCGCAGCCCGCTGCCCGTCTGCTGCTGCCGTGCGCAGGCCAGCAGGCACTGCGCCTCCGCGAAGAGCCAGTCGAGGGCCTGCGTCCGCTCGCCGAAGGAGAGCCCCCGGTACGACGTGGGCTCCAGGTGGACGACCGTGCGGTCGCCCGGCCGCTCGATGGCGTAGACCCCGGCGGCCGTCGCCAGGTAGAAGTCCAGCAGCCGTGAGAGCGCCGCGTCGCGCTCGCTGGGCGGTCGTTCGTCGCGGTCGGCGCAGGCGCGCGCGTAGAGGCGTACCAGGTCGTGGAACCGGTAGCGGCCGGGGGCCGCCGACTCCAGCAGGGAGGTGTCCACCAGGGACTCCAGCAGGTCCTCGGTGTCCTCCACCGGCAGGTCCAGGACCGCCGCGGCCGCCGCCAGGGAGGTGTCCGGGCCGTCCGCCAGGCCCAGCAGCCGGAACGCGCGGGCCTGGGCGGGCTCCAGGGCGCCGTAGCCGAGCTCGAAGGTCGCCTTCACCGCCAGGTCGCCCGCCTGGAGCTCGTCCAGCCGGCGCCGTTCGTCCGCCAGCTTGGCGGCCAGCACGGACACCGTCCAGGTGCGGCGGGCGGCCAGCCGGGAGGCCGCGATACGGATCGCCAGCGGCAGGAAGCCGCACGCGGCCACCACGTCCAGCGCGGCCTTCCGCTCCGCCGCCACCCGCTCCTCGCCGACGATCCGGGTGAAGAGGGCGAGGGCCTCCTCGGGGGACATCACGTCGAGGTCGACGAGATGCGCTCCCGCCAGGTCCACCATCCGCACCCGGGAGGTGACCAGCGCCGCGCAGCCCTCCGTGCCCGGCAGCAGGGGGCGTATCTGGGCCGCGTCCTTCGCGTTGTCGAGCAGCACCAGCACCCGGCGGCCGTCCAGCACCGAGCGGTACAGCGCCGCCCGCTCCTCCAGGGAGTCGGGGATCGCCGAGTCCGCCGTGCCCAGGGCGCGCAGGAACGACCCGAGGACCGTCTCCGGCTCCGCCGACCGCGGTCCCGCGCCCTGGAGGTCGACGTACAGCTGCCCGTCGGGGAAGGCCGGACGAGCCTGGTGGGCCACGTGCACGGCGAGGGTCGTCTTGCCCACGCCCCCGATGCCCGCGAGCGCGGACACCGCCATCACCCGGCCGCCCGCGCCCGTGCCGTCACCGGCCCGTGCCAGCACCTCGCTCAGTTCCCGGACGAACGCGGAGCGGCCGGTGAAGTCGGGAACGGTGGCGGGCAGTTGCGCGGGCCGGACCCGCACCACCGCCGGTTCCGCCACCGGCGCCGACGGCTCCGCCAGCTCCGGGTCGGCCTGGAGGATGCGGCGCTGCAACTGCCGCAGTCCGGCCCGCGGATCCACCCCCAGCTCCTCCGCCAGCAGCCGCCGGGTGTCCGCGTACACCGCGAGCGCCTCCGCCTGCCGGCCGCTGCGGTACAGCGCCAGCATCAGCAGCTCGCGCAGTCGCTCGCGCAGCGGGTACGCCGCGGTGAGCGCGGTGAGTTCGGAGACCGCCTCCGCGTGGCAGCCCTGCTCCAGGTCCATGTCCAGCCGGGACTCGAGCAGCCCCAGCCGCCATTCCTCCAGCCGGACGCGCTGCGCCTCCGCGTACGGTCCGGGGACGCCGGCCAGGGCCTCCCCGTCCCACAGTCCCAGTGTGCGGTTCAACACCTCGCGGGCGTGGGACAGATCACCCGCGGACCGTGCCTTCTCCGCGTGCGCGGCCCACTCCTGAGCCACCGCCAGGTCGAGCGCGCCCGCGCTCGGCACGCGCACCGCGTAGCCGCCCGACTCGCTCACCAGGACGCCCGGGTCGAGCACCTTGCGCAGCCGGGAGGCGTAGGTCCGTACCGCCGCCAGCGCCTGCGAGGGCGGATCCTCGCCCCACAGTGCGTCGATCAGTTCGGCGGCCGTCGCCGTACGGCCCTCGCGCAGCAACAGGGCGGCCAGCAGCGCGCGTTGCTGCGGTGAACCGGTGGCCAGCCGCTCGTCGCCGCGGCGTGCGCGCACCGGGCCGAGCACGTCGAAGCGCAGCGTCGCCGGCTCCTCGGGGGAACCGGGACGTCTCTGCTCCGGCACACGCGGGTCGCGGTGTCCTACCCGGTCGTCCATCAGGGCTCCCCTTAGGCATCCGAATCAAGGACCTGTCCAGCCGATCACGCCGCAGACGCGGGATCCGGCACGCACGTCTGCGGCGTCGTCATTCTCCTGCGACGTGATCGGCCGGAAGGGTCCAGGCCCAGTTTGCCCTGTCCATGCCGGAACCGTCAGCTTCCCCGGGAGGCGCCCGGGAGTCCACACGCCCCACACATCCGATGCGCACACATCCCCACAGAGCCGATCGACTCCGGCACGCGCCCACTAGCTGACGATCCGTCAGATCGGCGCTACCGTGCCCCCATGGAGAACGCATTGGAGACCGCGAAGGCCACAGAGAACCTCCCGCTGATCATCTCCGTCGACGACCACACCGTGGAGCCGAGCACCGTCTGGCAGGACCGGCTCCCGAAGAAGTACCTCGACACCGGACCCCGCGTCGTCCGGGCCCCGCTGAAGGAGATGACCTTCCTCGGCGGCCGCTTCAAGCCGGTCATGGGCGAACCCGGCGACGACGGCCCGATCGGCGACTGGTGGATCTACGAGGACCTGCACCGCCCCCTCACCCGCCTGGACACCGCCGTCGGCTTCAGCCGGGACGAGATCAAGCTGGAGGTCATCACCTACGAGCAGATGCGCCCGGGGTCCTACGACGTCCCGTCCCGCCTGGCCGACATGGACGTCAACCACGTCCAGTCCGCCGTCTGCTTCCCCACCTTCCCCCGCTTCTGCGGCCAGACCTTCACCGAGGCCGCCGACCACGAACTGGGCCTGCTGTGCGTGCGCGCCTACAACGACTGGATGGTGGAGGAGTGGTGCGGCCCGCAGGCGCGCGGCCGGCTGATCCCGCTCACCCTCATCCCGCTCTGGGACGCCGAACTGGCGGCGGCGGAGGTCCGGCGCAACGCCGCCCGCGGGGTCCGCGCGGTCGCCTTCTCCGAGATACCCCCGCACCTGGGCCTGCCCTCCGTCCACACCGACGACTGGGACCCCTTCCTCGCCGCCTGCGACGAGACCGGCACGGTCGTGGCCATGCACATCGGCTCGTCGAGCCGGATGCCCTCCACCTCGGCCGACGCCCCGCCCGCCGTCGGCTCCACCATCACCTTCGCCAACTGCTGCTTCTCGATGGTCGACTGGCTGATGAGCGGCAAGTTCGAGCGCTTCCCCAACCTCAAGGTCATGTACGCGGAGGGCCAGATCGGCTGGATCCCCTACATCCTGGAGCGCGCCGACGTGGTGTGGGAGGAGAACCGGGGCTGGGGCGGGGTCGCGGACAAGGTCCACCGTCCCCCGTCGGAGCTGTTCGCCGACCACGTCTACGGCTGCTTCTTCGACGACGCCTTCGGCCTCAGGAACCTCGACTCCATCGGTGTCGGGAACGTCCTCTACGAGACCGACTACCCGCACTCCGACTCCACCTGGCCGAAGTCGCGCGAGGTCGGCGAGGCGCAGATGGGCCACCTGGCGCCGGACGTGGTGGAGCGGATCGTACGCGGCAACGCGATCGACCTGCTGGGGCTGACCCCGGACGGACTCTGGAGCCCGCGGTGAGCCTCGACTACGGCATCCAGCTCCCGGTCCAGTCCCAGTCCACGCTCTACGCCGAACCCTGGGAGGCGGACGCGGGCCCCGCCGACCTGGTGGAGGTCGCCCGCGCCGCCGACCGCGCCGGATTCGCCTATGTCGCCGCCTGCGACCACGTGGCGATCCCGCACCGGCTGGCCGAGGCCATGAGCACGGTCTGGTACGACCCCGTGGCCACCCTCGCCCACGTCGCCGCCGTGACCGAACACGTCCGGCTGCTCGCGCACGTCGCCGTCGTCGGCCTGCGCCACCCCCTGCTCACCGCCAAGCAGTACGCGACCCTCGACCACCTCAGCGGCGGCCGGCTGATCCTCGGCGTCGGCGCCGGGCACGTAAGGGAGGAGTTCGAGGCGCTGGGGGTGGACTTCGAGCGGCGCGGGGCCGTCCTCGACGAGACGCTCGACGCGCTGCGGGCGACGCTCGGGCCGGACGAGTTCCCCTCCCACCACGGCAAGTCGTTCGACTTCGAGGGGCTCGGGCAGCGGCCCCGGCCGGCCCAGGCGCGGGTGCCGCTCTGGGTCGGCGGATCCTCCCCGGCGGCCGTCCGCCGGGCCGCCCTCAAGGGCGACGGCTGGCTGCCCCAGGGCGACCCGCGGGACCGGCTGCCCGCGCAGATCGAGACGCTGCGACGGCTGCGGGGGGACGACGCACCGCTCACCGTCGGCGCGATCACCGAGCCGCTGTACGTCGGCGCCCCCGGCTGGGAGGTGGGCCGCCGCACTCTCAGCGGGCCGCCGGAGGCCCTCGCCGAGTCGCTGCGGGCCTACGGGGCGATGGGCGTCGACCAGATCCAGGTGCGCTTCCGCTGCCGGAGCCGCACCGAACTCACGGACCAGATCGCCCTGTTCGGAGCCGAGGTGGGGCCCCTGCTCGACGGCGCTCCTTGAACTTTGAACATGTCCACTCCGAGCCGCTGTGTACGGACGTACGGCATTTCACGTTCCGCAGCCAGAGCCGGCCGTCGGGCGTGCCGTTCCTGAGGATCTGCGGACAGAAGACGTGGACGGTCCGCCCGCCCTCGCTCGGCGCGAAGAACACCTTCCGGCCGTCCTGTCGTCGCGGGTGATGTTGATCTATTGGAGTCCCGGGCGGGCGCCGGACAGAGTCAAATGTCCCTATCGGTTGGTCACTTGATGTGTGCTTGTGCAATGACCGCCTTCTCCTGGCGCACGTATCTGACGATTCGTCAGATGCGGCGCTACGATGCTGAGCTCCACCGATGCGAAGGGAGCCGGCATGGGCAAGCTCGACGGACGGGTGGTCCTCGTCACCGGATCGGCGCGCGGCCAGGGCGAGCAGGAGGCGCGGCTGTTCCGTGAGGAGGGCGCCGAGGTGGTCGTCGCCGACGTGCTCGACGAGCAGGGGAAGGCGCTCGCCGAGGAGATCGGCGCGCTGTACGTCCACCTCGACGTGGGGGTGGAGGAGGAGTGGACCGCGGCCGTGCGGGAGGCCAAGCGGGCGTACGGCCATCTGGACGGCCTCGTCAACAACGCGGGCATCCTGCGCTTCAACGCCCTCGTCGACACTCCCCTCGATGAGTTCATGCAGGTCGTGCGCGTCAATCAGGTCGGCTGCTTCCTGGGCATCCGGACCGCCGCGCCGGAGCTGTCCGACGGCGGCACCATCGTCAACACCGCTTCCTACACCGGGCTCACCGGCATGGCGGCCGTCGGCGCCTACGCGGCGACCAAGCACGCCGTACTCGGCCTCACCCGGGTCGCCGCCCTGGAACTGGCGCCCCGCCGTATCCGGGTCAACGCGGTGTGTCCCGGAGCCGTCGACACCGCGATGTCCAACCCGTCCCGGCTGGAGCCGGACTCCGACCCCGAGGAGACGACCCGGGCCCTGGACGCCCTCTACCGCAAGCTCGTGCCCCTGGGCCGGATCGGCCGGGCCGACGAGGTGGCCCGGCTCGCCCTCTTCCTCACCTCGGAGGACTCGTCCTACATCACGGGGCAGCCGTTCGTGATCGACGGCGGATGGCTGGCGGGCGTTTCGGTCATCTGACTGTTCGTCGGCTATTGACCATCCAGGCGCCCGGTGCCACAGTCGGCGGCATCCGCTGAATCTGACGAACCGTCAGTTAATTGCGACCCAGGAACCGGGACGGTGAACCTCCGTGGAATTCGGGCTCTTTGTACAGGGATACGTGGGCAAGCGCGCCGAGACCGATCCGCTCGCCGAGCACAAGGCGCTGATGGAGGAGACCGAGTACGTCATCCAGGCGGACAAGTCCGGCTTCAAGTACGCCTGGGCGTCCGAGCACCACTTCCTGGAGGAGTACTCGCACCTCTCCGCCAACGACGTCTTCCTCGGCTACCTCGCCCATGCGACCGACCGCATCCACCTCGGCTCGGGCATCTTCAACCCGCTCGCCCAGGTCAACCACCCGGTGAAGGTCGCCGAGAAGGTCGCCATGCTCGACCATCTCACCGAGAACCGCTTCGAGTTCGGCAGCGGCCGCGGCGCCGGCTCGCACGAGATCCTCGGCTTCCTCCCCGGCATCACCGACATGAACTACACGAAGGAGATCTGGGAGGAGACCATCGCCGAGTTCCCGAAGATGTGGCTCCAGGACGAGTACGTCGGCTTCCAGGGCAAGCACTGGCAGCTGCCGCCGCGCAAGATCCTGCCGAAGCCGTACGGGAGGTCGCACCCGGCGATGTGGTACGCGGCCGGCTCGCCGCCCTCGTACGCGATGGCCGCCCGCAAGGGACTCGGGGTGCTCGGCTTCAGCATCCAGAAGGTGTCCGACATGGAGTGGGTGCTGGAGCAGTACAAGACGGCGGTGGTGAACGCCGAGCCGATCGGCGACTTCGTCAACGACAACGTGATGGTGACGACGACGGCGATCTGCGCGCCGACGCACGACGAGGCGATCCGGATCGCCGTCAACGGCGGGCTGCACTATCTGCCGTCGCTGGTGTTCCGGTACCACGACACCTTCCCCCGGCCCGAGGGCTTCCCGGTCTGGCCGGAGACGCTGCCCGAGTACAACGCCGAGTTCGTCGAACTCCTCGTCGAGGAGGAGCTGTTGATCTGCGGCGATCCGGACGAGGTGCTGCGCCAGTGCAAGCGGTGGGAGCAGGCGGGGGCGGATCAGCTGTCCTTCGGGCTGCCGGTGGGGGTGCCGAAGGAGGAGACGCTCCAGACGATCCGGCTGATCGGTGAGCAGGTCATTCCGAAGATCGACACGGACCCCGTCCACCGGACGACCCGGTTCCGGCAGGGCGCGTAGCCGCTGTCGGACCCGCGGGCGCGTCGTCGCCCCGGGGGCGCGGGTCGCCCGGCGGCTGCGGGTCCGTCGCGGCCGGTCGCGCCCAAGCGGCCGAGCCGCACCGCGATACAGCCCCGCGCCCCTTTCGGGCGCCCATCGCATCGGAGTGGAGAAGGAGCCCCCATGCTCGATCACGTCGTCAGAGGGGCGACCGTCGTCGACGGGACGGGCGCGCCCGGGTTCGTCGCCGACGTCGGGATCCGGGACGGGAGGATCGCCGTCATCGGGTCGGTCACCGAGGAGTCCCGGACAAGCGAGGACGCGTCCGGGCTCGTCCTCGCTCCCGGGTTCGTCGATCCGCACACGCACTACGACGCCCAGCTGTTCTGGGATCCGTACGCCACCCCGTCCCTGAACCACGGGGTGACCACGGTCGCCGCCGGGAACTGCGGATTCACCCTCGCGCCGCTGCATCCGGACCGTCCCGAGGACGCCGACTACACGCGTCGGATGATGTCCAAGGTGGAGGGCATGTCCCTGGTCGCGCTGGAGGAGGGGGCGCCCTGGAGCTGGAACGGCTTCGGGGAGTACCTGGACGCGCTGGAGGGGCGGATCGCCGTCAACGCCGGTTTCATGGTGGGGCACTGCGCGCTGCGCCGGTACGTGATGGGCGCGGACGCGGTGGGCGGGCAGCCGAGCGAGGAGCAGCTGGCCGACATCGTCCGGCTGCTGCACGAGGCCATGGACGCGGGCGCGTGGGGGTTCTCCACCACGCAGTCCTCGACCCACTCCGACGGGGACGGCCTGCCGGTCGCCTCCCGGCACGCCCGGCCGGAGGAGCTGCTCGCGCTGTCCCGGGCCGTCGGCGAGCACGAGGGAACCCAGATCGAGGCGATCGTGGCGGGCTGCCTGGACCAGTTCAGCGACGCCGAGATCGATCTCTTCGTGGAGATGAGCGCGGCCGCCGGACGCCCCCTGAACTGGAACGTCCTCACCATCGACGCGGCCGTCCCGGAACGCGTGCCCCGGCAGCTCATGGCGAGCGAACGCGCGCGGAAGGCCGGCGGCCGGGTCGTCGCGCTGACCATGCCGATCCTCACGCCCATGAACATGTCCCTGGGCACGTTCTGCGCGCTGAACCTGATCCCGGGGTGGGGGCCGGTCCTCGGTCTGCCGGTCCCGGAACGGATCGAGCGGCTGCGGGACCCGGAGGTGCGGGCGGAACTGCTGAGGCGGGCGACCTCCAAGGAGGCGGGCGTCTTCCGGCGGCTGGCGAACTTCGGGCGGTACGTCATCGGCGACACCTACAGCGCGGCGAACGAGGGCCTCACCGGACGGGTCGTACGCGACATCGCCGCCGAACGCGGCCTGGACCCCTTCGCCTGCCTGGTCGAGATCTGCGCCGCCGACGAACTGCGTACGGTCCTGTGGCCCATGCCGACGGACAACGACCCGGACTCCTGGGCCCTGCGGGCGGACACCTGGACCCACGAGGACGTCCTGCTCGGCGGCTCCGACGCGGGCGCGCACCTGGACCGGATGTGCGGGGCGCCGTACACCACGCGCTTCCTCGGCGACTGTCTGCGCGGCCGGAGGCTGGCGGGCCTGGAGCAGGCGGTGAAGATGCTGACGGACGACCCGGCGCGGCTGTTCGGCCTGCGGGAGCGGGGCCGGATCCAGCAGGGCTGGCACGCCGACCTGGTCCTCTTCGATCCCGAGCGGATCGACGCGGGCAAGGCCACGCTGGTGCACGACCTGCCGGGCGACAGTCCGCGGCTGGATTCCAGGGCGATCGGTGTGCGGGCGGTCTGGGTCAACGGGGTGGCGGCCATCCGGGACGACGTCGTGACGGGCGCCGTGCCGGGCCGGGTGCTGCGCTCGGGGCGGGACACCAGAACGGTGAGCACCAGGTGACCGGCGGGACCGGCGGGAGCGGCGGGAGCGGCGGTGCCGACGGGCAGAAGCTGTTCGTCGGCGGCGTCTGGGCGGAGCCCGACGGCGGGCACTACGAGGTCGTCGACCCGGCGACCGAGGGAACCGTCGGCTGGGCTCCGGAGGCCTCCAGGGATCAGGCGCGCGCGGCCTGCGCGGCGGCCCGCGAGGCCCTCGGGCCGTGGTCGCGCACCCCGCCGGAGGAACGGGCGGCGACCCTGGCCCGGGCGGCCGACATCATGCGCGCCCGGCTGCTGCCGTACGCCGAGCTGGCCCAGGCGGAGACCGGCGCCACGACCGGGACCGCGCGCGGCATGCAGGTCGGGGTGGGTGTGGCCCGCTTCCGGCGCTACGCGCGCGTGGAGCCCGCCGAGTGGCCGATCGCGCCGCAGATCAACGAGGCCGGACCGATGGGGAGGGCGGGCGTGATGGGCGCGGTCGCCGTACGGCAGCCGGTCGGGGTCGTCACCTGCGTCACCTCCTACAACAACCCGTGGGCGAACCCGGCCGGAAAGGTCGCCCCCGCCCTCGCCATGGGCAACACGGTGGTGGTGAAACCGGCCCCGCAGGACCCCCTGTCCGTCTACCGGATGGCGGAGGCGCTGGAGGCGGCGGGCGTGCCGCGCGGGGTGGTGAACGTCGTCTCCGGGCGCGCCGTCGAGATCGGCGAGACGGTGGTGTCGTCGCCGGACGTCGACATGGTGAGCTTCACCGGCTCGACGGCGGTCGGGCAGCGCATCGCCGAGGTGTGCGGCCGGGACATGAGACGCCAGTTGATGGAGCTTGGCGGGAAGGGCGCGGCGGTCGTCCTCGACGACGCGGACCTCGCCTCGGCGGTGGCCGGCATCGGCACCACCTTCTCCTTCTACAGCGGCCAGATCTGCACCGCCCCGACCCGGGTGCTGGCGCAGCGCGCGGTGTACGACCGGCTGGTGGAGCAACTCGCGGCGTACGCAGCCCGGTTGACCGTGGGCGATCCC
Source organism: Streptomyces sp. NPDC002884 (assembly GCF_040295245.1). Lineage (NCBI taxonomy): Bacteria > Bacillati > Actinomycetota > Actinomycetes > Kitasatosporales > Streptomycetaceae > Streptomyces > Streptomyces sp. NPDC002884. The sequence goes on from NZ_JBEOVB010000010.1 coordinate 188,973, forward strand.
CGGGCACGGGAGACGGTGGTCGGCCCGGTGATCTCGGCCGCCCACCGGGACCGGGTGGAGTCCTACGTCGAACTCGGCAGGAAGGAAGGGGCGGTGGTCGTCGCGGGCGGCGAACGCCCGCCGCTGGAACGGGGTTTCTACGTCGCTCCCACCCTCCTCGCCGACTGCACGAACGACATGCGGGTGGCGCGGGAGGAGATCTTCGGCCCGGTGGTCACGGTCGTCCCCTTCGACGAGGAGGAAGAGGGGATCGCCCTCGCCAACGACAGCGACTACGGCCTGATCGACTACGTCTGGTCGGCCGACGTGGCCCGGGCCTTCCGCGTCGCCCGCAGGCTCCGGGCCGGCGGCGTCGGCATCAACACCGTGGGCCGCAACATGGAGGCGCCGTTCGGGGGCTTCAAGCGGAGCGGCGTCGGACGGGACGTCGGCTCGTACGCGCTGCACGCCTACAGCGAGGTGCAGTCGATCGTGTGGCCGGGGTGAGAACCCCCGCACGGGTGCGCCCGCTCGCCCTTTGAGCCCCGCGGTGTCCCCGGCGTGCAGACAGCGTGGTGAGGAACACGAGGGCGCCGGAATCACGCCGGTGCCGTACGCGACGGCGTCGGTGGACGGCACGGCGGCGGCCTCCGGGACGATCCCGGGCGCCCGGTCCCTGCCGTGTCCGGCCCGCGCCGCTCCCCGCCGTGTCCGGTTCTCGCCGGGTCCGGCCTGCCGTGCCGCGCGGCCGGTTCCGTGGCGGGCTTGCGTGTCCGTCAGTCGGTCAGATCCACCCTGATGGTCAGCAGGCCCGTCCCCAGAGCCCGGACGGCCGTGCTGTTGCCCCGGGGCAGGGTGCGCAGACGGGCCACCGGGTCGTCGTCGGGAAGCAGCCGGGCGGTACCCGAGTGCCACCGTCCCCCCAGCCGCACCCGCACCCGCGGATCGGCCCGGATGTTGCGCACGTACTGCGACCGCTCGCCGAACTCCGAGACCAGCCAGAAGGCGTCGCCGATCCGGCGGCCGCCCAGCGGGGTGCGCCGGGGCAGCCCGGAGACCCGGCCGGTCGTCTCCAGGAGCGTGTGGAACGGCAGGCGGCGCATGAGGGGGTTGGCGACGCGCCGCTGGAAGGCGGTGGTCGCGCGGAAACGGAGGTCGCTGGAACGGGCCATGATCCGTGGGACTCCTTCGCGCACAGGTTTGTTGCTTCAATGGTCCCCGACGCCGTCGGCGTGACGAGAGCGGGTGGCTGCACATGCGAGTGGTGACCTGGAACCTGTGGTGGCGGTTCGGCCCCTGGCGGGAACGCCAGAAGGCCGTCCTGGCCGTACTGCGCGAGCTGGACCCCGACGTGGTCGGCCTCCAGGAGGTGTGGGCGGCCGGCGCCGAGAACCTCGCCGAGTGGCTGGCCGGCGAACTCGGCCTGCACTGCACCTGGGCCCCGTCGCCGGCCCCCGAACGCTGGCGGAAGCGGATCGACGACCCCGACGCCGGCTCGGTCGACATCGGCAACGCGGTGCTGAGCCGCTGGCCGGTGGTGGAGCGGGAGACGCTGCTGCTGCCCGCGCCCGCCGACCTGGCCGACGGCCGAGCGGCCCTCTACGCCCGAGTGGCCGCCCCCTCGTTCGACATCCCCTTCTTCACCACCCACCTCACCTCGGCCGGGCACGCCTCGGCGGTGCGCCGCGCCCAGGTCACCGCCCTCGCGGAACTGGTCGCCCGGCACCGCGACGGCACGCCCTTCCCACCCGTCGTCACCGGCGACTTCAACGCCTGGCCGGACTCCGACGAGATACGTCTCCTCGGCGGGACGAGGACCGCGCCGGCCGTCCCCGGCCAGGTCCTCCTCGACGCCTGGGACTACGCCGACCCGGCCGCCCTCGCCGCCACCTGGACCCCCGAGAACCCTTACGCGGCCCGCCTGTTGGAACCCGCCGTCCGGATCGACTACATCCATGTGGGCCCACCCGGACCGATCGGAGAGGGCCACGTCCGGCACATCCGCCGGGCGGGCCACGGCCCCGTGGACGGAGTCTGGCCCTCGGACCACGCGGCGGTCGTCGCGGACCTGGCGGAGGAGGAGACGGCGATCATCCAGGCCCACCGACCCTGATCATCCGGGCCTCCTGACCCTCCTCACCCTCCTCACCCGTCCCCTCCGTGCCGAAGGCGCGGGCGACGGCGAGGCTGTCCTCGTACACGTGGTGCCGGGTGACGAGACCGCCCTCGATCGTGAGGTGCAGCGCGAACCGGGCGCGATAGGCCCGCCCGGTGGAGCGGGCGGTCTGGCGGATCTCGCCGAGCACGACCGCGTCGTCACCGTCGACGAGGACACGTTCGATCACGGTGGCCGCCTGTCCGGGCACGTGATGCTCGACGAGTTCGCGGTAGTGGGCGGCGGCGTCGGCACGGGTGGCCCGGTGACGGATCCACGGGGTGGCACTCCGCGCCCGCCCGTGCTCGGCCTCCGGCCAGTCCAGCCTCCAGTCGATCCGCTCGGCGTACAGCTCCGCGATGCGCTCGGGGTCCCCTTCGCCGATCCGGCGCAGCAGTTCCCGCACCACGGCGCGGGAAGTCGTGGGCGTGGCTGAGGACACGGTGGATCCTTCCGATGCGGAAGCCGCGTCCCACTGACGCGACGAGGCCGCCATCATCACCGGCGGGGACGGCCCCGCGCGATTACCTCCCAGGTAACCGCCCTACGTGGGACGGCAGTTGAGCGTCCCGTCCGAGGGCCGGCAGTGTGCGAGTACGGCAACGACGCCGGCCCAGGACTGCCGGGATCGGGCAGTGACACCGGTGACGCACGGCGGCGACGATCTTCGTACCGACCGCCAGACCACGGAGGCACCCACCCATGAGGCCCATGAGATCGTTGATACGGCGCCGCGCCGCCCTGCTCGTCACGGCCACCGCCCTGACGCCGGCCCTGCTCCTCACCGCTCCGGCGTTCGCCACCGGCACGACGGCGGCAACGGTCCCGGCGACGACCACGACGGCGTCGGTGGTGACGATCGATACACCGGTGGACGAGATGTCCGAGGAGGACCTCCGCGTCGCCATCGCGCGCATCCTGGCCGACGAGGACAGCGGCAAGGGCGTCGCGCGGGAGGCCGACAAGGCCCTCGACGGCACGGTGGAGGACATGCGCACCTTCCTGAAGACCGGCTACCGCCTCGCCCAGGCCGAGGACGACGGTGTCGCCATCGGCCGCATCCTGGCGGACAAGAACTCCGGCAGGGGGGTCGTCAGGGAGGCCAACAAGGCCCTCGACGCCGGCACCCCGGAGGCTCTGCGCGCCTTCCTGGAGACCGGCTACCGTCTGGCCCGGGCCGAGGACGACCGCGTCGCCGTGGCCCGCATCCTGGCCGACCCGAAGATCAGCGCCGCCCTGCGCGCCGCCGCCGAGGAGGTCATCGACGGGACGCCGGAGGAGCTGCGGTACTTCCTGGAGGTCGGCCGGTACGAGGTCGACGGCTAGGACCTGTCCGCCGGGCGGGTGCTACCCTCCCGGCGGTCAAGATCGAAACGGGGGAGTCGATGACGGCCTGGTCGAGCAGGGGCACGCGGGCCGTCGCGGCGGCACTGTGCACCGTCACGCCGGTGGCGGGCTGCGCGGCGGGCTCCGACGCGGACGGGCCCACGAGCCACCCCACGCGGGACCTGAGCATCACCGCCGAGGCCGGAGAACGCTTCACGCTCTCCGTGCCCGAGAACGCGTCCACCCGCGAGCACTGGTTCGTGGTCGCCCCGCAGCCGGACGCGTCGGTGGTCCGCGCCGCCGACCGCAGCTACGAGCCGGCCGACGACGGCAGGTCGGTCGGCGGCGGCACCCTCGTCCTCACCTTCGAGGCCACGGGCAGGGGCAGCACCCGGATCGTGCTGCTGCACTGCACGTTCCCCACGGCGCGGACCGCGGCCTGCGGCGGCGCCGGTCCGTCCCCGACCCCGACCCCGACGACCGAGCCGGAGCGGGTCACGTACCGGGTCGACGTGCGCTGACCGCGTCGAGCAGGCCGGCGAAGGCGGTGCCGGTCCGCGGTCCACAGGTGGTGGACCGGACCGGGTCGCCCTTCGGCCGCTACTGAGCGGCCTCACCGTTTCCGAACCACCACGCCACGTCCCCGGTCCGGTCGGCCCAGGCGTCCAGCGCGTGCTCGAGGGCGGCGGGATCCGTGGCGCGCTCGATCGTGATCACGGTGAACCGCAGGGTGGCAGGGGACTCGACCAGCCCGCCCAGACCCTCGACGGCTTCGTGCAGCGCGGTCAGGGCTTCCGGTGAGAAGGTTCCGGCCTCCGGAGCGGCCTGGACGCAGAGCCAGGGGCCCTGCCGGGTCACCTCGAACTCCCCGTCGTCCGACACCCGCAGCACGTCCCCGGCCGCGCAGCCCAGGACCAGCCCCGGACTTCCGGCCAACTCGAAGAGATCCCCGTCGAGCGTGCGCGCGGGAAGCATCTCGTAGGCGGGCCGCCCGTTGCCGGCGTGTCCGGCGAGCAGCCTGACGTGGGTGTCGGCGAGAGGAAGCGTTACAGACGTCATGGGCACGATCGTTTCATCCCCCGCACCGCCCGCTCCGACGAGGGCCGGTGGCAGCGTCGCGGATCCGAGTGTGCCTGCCGTCGTGTCGTCACGGGTTCGCACGAACGGACGTGGTCCGTACACTTCGCCCGCGTCTTCGTTCGAGAGGAAGCCTGCCGTGAGTCAAGTGGACCTGCTCCTCGCCGTGTTGACGGCATTCTGCGGGGTGTACGCCGTGCTCGGTGTGCTGTGGTGGATCACCGACCGGGCCGACCGGGCAGCCGTCGCGCGGGTGGACGGGACGCGCGTCGACCCCTACCACGCGGTTGCCACGATCGACGGCGACCAGGGCGCGGACCGGGCCGCCGCCGCCGAACTGCTGCTGGCCGGCCTGATCCGGATCGAGGAGGACGGACGGGCGGCGGTCACCGGCACGGGCGCGGACACCGCCCGGACGCCGGAGCATCCGGTCCCGGCCGCCGTACTGGTCACGTTGCGCGGGAAACCCGGGCCGTGGCCGCTGAACGGGCTGTATGTGGACCCCGAGCACCGCCGACGGCGCGACCCCTTCCTGCGGGCCGAGGACGCCAGGTGGCCGCGTTGGCCGGGGCACGCCGAGGACCGCCTCCAGATCGCCGCGATCCTGGTCGCCCCGCTGCTCGCGGCGTGGCTCGCCGCCCAGCTGCTGTACGTGAGCGGGGCGTTCTCCGCGGGTGCGACCGAGATCGTGGTGGGCGTGGTCGTGGGCCTGCTGACGTGGGCCGTGTTCGCGCTGGTCCTGCACGTGGCGGTGATGATCGTGTGGCCGGAGCGCCGGGACCGGTTCGCGGAGTACTGCCGGGGCCTCCCGCCGCACCCGGCCGAGGACGCCCTCGACGCGGCGCAGCGCGAGCGGCTCGGCCGGGCCATGGCGTACAGCCCTCCGTCGGAGCCGGACAGGTGGCCGCTGGACACTCCCGGCGCGTTCTGACGCCGGTGCCGCCCGGATGTGCCCCGATGCCGACCAGTCGGTATGGACACTCGACCCCCTCTCCCGGTACAGATGAGGACGTCACCCGCGACGACGCCGTCGAACGAGCCGTACGCAGCGAAAGGCCCCCCATGCGCATCGCCGTCACGATCTTCCTCACCGACGAGACGATCACCCCCACCCGCCTCGCCCGTGAGCTGGAGGAGCGTGGGTTCGCCGGGCTCTACCTGCCCGAGCACACGCACATCCCCGTCGAGCGCACCAGCCCCTACCCGGCCGGCGGCGACCTGCCCCGCGAGTACGGCCGCACCCTCGACCCGTTCGTGGCCCTCGGTCAGGCGGCCGCGGTGACGCGGACGCTGGGCCTCGGCACCGGCATCACGCTCGTCGCCCAGCACGACCCGATCGACCTCGCCAAGCAGATCGCCACCGTCGACCACCTGTCGGGCGGCCGCCTCACCCTCGGCCTCGGTTACGGCTGGAACGTGGAGGAGGCGGCCGACCACGGCGTCGAGTGGCGTACCCGTCGTGAGCTGGTCCGGGACCGGATGCGGCTGATGCAGGCCCTGTGGGCGCAGGAACCGACCGCGTACGAGGGCGAGTACGCACGCGTCCGCGCCAGCACGGCGTACCCCAAGCCCGTACAGAAGCCGCGCGGGCCGGTCGTCGGCCCCCGCACCCTCATCGGCGGCGCCGCCGGACCGAAGCTGTTCTCGCACATCAGCGAGTACGCCGACGGCTGGCTGCCGATCGGCGGCCGCGGCCTCTCCGAGGCGCTCCCCGTGCTGCGCTCGGCGTGGGCGGACGCGGGCCGCGAGCCGGACGCCCTCCAGGTCGTGCCGTACGCCGTCCAGCCGTCCCCCGGCAAGCTCGCGTACTACGCCGAGCTGGGCATCGAGGAGGCCGTGGTGCAGCTGCCGCCGCTGCGGGAGGCGGAGGCGCTGCGCGCCCTGGACGAGTTCACGCCGTACCTCTAGGCCCCGTTCGCGCCGTGCCTTCAGGACCCGTTCTTCGCCGACGGTCCGAAGGCGGGCGGCCACAGCCGGTCCCCGGCGGGCTCGTCGTCGCCCTGCCGCCGGCCCGGGTCCGCGGCGCAGGGCGTGGACGTGCCGCCGGTGAAGTAGTCGCGGTCCGCGTACCACTGGAAGGACACGCGCTCGTCGCCGTCCGAGCGGGAGGCGTACAGATCCCAGTAGTCGCCGGAGACGTTCTCCCGGTAGGAGGTGATGTCCCAGCCGGTGTCCTCGAGATGGTCGCGCAGCCGGCGCAGACCGGGGATCGCCTGCTCGGCGGGGACGTGGTCCAGCGCCCAGCTGTGGCTGATGCTGTAGACGCCGTCGACGGTCTCGTCGGTCAGACCGCCCCGGTAGCAGTGGTTCGAGCCGACCGTGTTCTCGGTGGAGACCCCGAGCTTCTCGACACCGGGTCCGATGGTGCGGGTGAACCCGAGGACGTCGTACGCCTCCCGGGAGCGGTCGACGGCGCGGTTCACCATCTCCTCGGGCGTGACGCGCGGGTAGTCCGACGCGTCCTTCGTCACCACGGCGATCCAGCCGAGGAAGGCGACGACGAGGAGCAGCGGAACGGCGACGAGCACCGCGCAGCCGATGCCGAAGGCCTGCGCGGCGGTGCGGCCGGCCCGGACGGGCGCGGAGGCGGGTGCGAGAGCGGGTGCGGGGGCGTCGGCGGGGGCGGTGGCGATCTCCTCGGGCATACGGCGACCGTAGGTCGGCCGGGGCGCGCGGGGCATCGGTACGGCTGCGGACGGGGGACGGGTACGCGTACTCAGAGTCCCGAGCCCGTAAAACGTGATCGTATGCTCGAAGGATGACGACTTCCGCGACCTCCGGAACCGGCCCCGGCCCGACCCCCGGCCCCACCGAGAACTCCATGCGTCGCGCTCTCAAACGGGCCCGGGACGGCGTCGCCCTGGACGTCGGCGAGGCGGCCGTGCTGCTCCAGGCGCGCGGTGCGGCGCTGGAGGACCTCGCCGCCTCCGCCGCCCGGGTGCGGGACGCCGGTCTGGAGGCGGCCGGCCGGCCCGGCGTCATCACGTACTCGAAGAGCGTCTTCATCCCCCTCACCCGGCTGTGCCGTGACAAGTGCCACTACTGCACCTTCGTCACCGTCCCCGGCAAGCTGCGCCGGGCCGGACACGGGATGTTCATGTCGCCGGACGAGGTGCTCGACATCGCCCGGCGCGGTGCCGCCCTCGGCTGCAAGGAAGCCCTCATCACCCTCGGCGACAAGCCGGAGGACCGCTGGCCGGAAGCGCGCGAGTGGCTCGACGCGCACGGCTACGACGACACCATCGCCTACGTCCGCGCCGTCTCCATCCGCATCCTGGAGGAGACGGGGCTGCTGCCGCACCTCAACCCGGGGGTGATGAGCTGGACCGACTTCCAGCGGCTGAAGCCCGTCGCGCCCAGCATGGGCATGATGCTGGAGACCACCGCCACCCGGCTGTGGTCCGAGCCCGGCGGTCCGCACCACGGCTCCCCGGACAAGGAACCCGCCGTCCGGCTCCGGGTCCTGGAGGACGCCGGCCGCTCCTCCGTCCCGTTCACCTCCGGACTGCTGATCGGCATCGGCGAGACGTACGAGGAGCGCGCCGAGTCGCTGTTCGCCCTCCGCAAGGTCTCCCGCGCCTACCACGGCATCCAGGAGCTGATCATCCAGAACTTCCGCGCCAAGCCGGACACCGCGATGCGCGGCATGCCGGACGCGGAACTCGACGAGCTGGTCGCGACCATCGCCGTGGCCCGCCACATCATGGGCCCGGCCGCCTGCCTCCAGGCCCCGCCCAACCTCGTCGACAGCGAGTACGAGCGGCTGATCGGGGCCGGGATCGACGACTGGGGCGGGGTGTCCCCGCTCACCATCGACCACGTCAACCCCGAGCGCCCCTGGCCGCAGATCGACGAGCTCGCCGAGAAGTCGGCGGCGGCCGGGTTCGCGCTGCGGGAACGTCTCTGCGTCTACCCGGAGTTCGTGCGGCGCGGCGAGCCGTGGCTCGACCCGCGGCTGCTGCCGCACGTGCGCGCGCTGGCCGACCCGGAGACGGGACTGGCCGTGCCGGACGCGGTCGTCGAGGGCCACCCCTGGCAGGAGCCGGAGGAGGTGTTCGTGCCGTCCGGCCGTACCGACCTGCACCGCACCATCGACACCGACGGCCGGACCTCCGACCGCCGCGACGACTTCGACGAGGTGTACGGCGACTGGGGCGCCCTGCGCGAGGCGGCCGCCCCCGGCATGGTGCCCGAGCGCATCGACACGGACGTACGCCAGGCCCTCGCGACGGCCGCCGACGACCCGACGAGGCTCACCGACGACGAGGCCCTCGCCCTGCTCCACGCGGACGGCCCGGCGCTGGACGCCCTGACCCGCATCGCGGACGACGTGCGCCGCTCGACCGTCGGCGACGACGTCACGTACATCGTCACGCGGAACATCAACTTCACCAACGTCTGCTACACCGGCTGCCGTTTCTGCGCCTTCGCGCAGCGCCGCACCGACGCCGACGCCTACACGCTCTCCCTCGACCAGGTCGCCGACCGCGCCCAACAGGCCTGGGAACTGGGCGCGGTGGAGGTCTGCATGCAGGGCGGCATCCACCCGGACCTGCCCGGCACGGCCTACTTCGACATCGCGAAGGCGGTGAAGGAACGGGTCCCCGGCATGCATGTGCACGCCTTCTCGCCGATGGAGGTCGTCAACGGCGCGACCCGCACCGGCCTGTCGATCCGCGAGTGGCTGACGGCGGCGAAGGAGGCCGGGCTGGACTCCATCCCCGGCACGGCGGCCGAGATCCTGGACGACGAGGTCCGCTGGGTGCTGACCAAGGGCAAACTGCCGGCCGCCACCTGGATCGAGGTCGTCACCACCGCGCACGAGCTCGGGATCCGGTCGTCCTCGACGATGATGTACGGCCATGTCGACCAGCCCAGGCACTGGCTGGGCCACCTGCGGACCCTGGCCGGGATCCAGCAGCGCACCGGCGGTTTCACGGAGTTCGTCACCCTCCCGTTCATCCACACGAACGCGCCGGTGTACCTGGCGGGCATCTCCCGCCCCGGTCCGACCATGCGGGACAACCGGGCGGTGACGGCGATGGCCCGGCTGCTCCTGCACCCGTACATCCCCAACATCCAGACCAGCTGGGTGAAGCTGGGCTCGGAGGGGGCCGCGGAGATGCTCCGCTCGGGAGCGAACGACCTGGGCGGCACGCTGATGGAGGAGACGATCTCGCGGATGGCGGGCTCGTCGTACGGCTCCTACAAGTCGGTCAAGGACCTGATCGCGGTGGCGGACGCGGCGGGCCGCCCGGCGAGGCCGCGGACGACGCTGTACGGCGAGGTGCCCGAGGAGCGGCAGCGGGCGGCTTCGGCGTCGGACGGGCATCTGCCGGAACTGCTGCCGGTGCTGGACTGAGGGACCACGGTGGGACCGGGGAGCGGGCCCCTCGCAGTACGATGATCGGGCCCCGACCGGAGGGGTCCCGTAGCTGAGGAGATGCGTGCCCGTGCCTGCCCGACGGCTTCCCTCCTGGGTTTGGGTCACCGGCCTGACGACCGGCGCGATCGCCGCGGTCGTCTTCCTGACGGCGCAGGCCGAGCAGGGCCCGCACCCGACGGCGTCGGCGGCCGACCGCCCGACCGCCCCGGCGTCGGCGGGCGCGCAGCCCTCGGCCTCGCCGAAACCGTCGGCCACCCCCAGGACGGCGGCCGTGCCCGGCAGTTCGGGCACCGGCCGGCGCATCGTCTACTCGCTGGGGCAGCACCGGGTCTGGCTGGTCGACGCGGACGACACGGCCCGCCGCACCTTCACGGTCTGGCCCGGCACGGTGGACCCGGCCGTCGGCAGCTTCACGGTGTCGCTCCGCAAGGACGCCACCACGGGCTCCGACGGCGTGGCGATCGAGCACATCGTGTACTTCTCCGCCACGTCGGGCGTCAACATCGCCTTCTCCAACGCCGTCGACGGCTCCTCCCCGCCCCCGGCCGCCGCCGGTACGCAGACCGGCGGCATCCGGATGGCCAAGGCGGACGGGACGGCGCTGTGGGCGTTCGGCGAGACGGGGACGAAGGTCAGGGTCCTCGACTAGGAGACCGGGCCCCGGACGTCCGGTCGGCCCGCCCCCGCATCACGCCCCGACATCACGCCCCGGAGTCGTCCCGCGCCTGCCCGAGCGGCAGGTGGTTGACGATCAGCACCACCCCGCCGAACAGGAACGCCCGGGTCGCCGCGTCCAGCCCGTTCCAGCTCTCCGACTGCCACATGGCGAACCACTCGCCGCCGATCGCGATGAACCCGGCGCCGAACAGCAGCATCAGCATGACCAGCCCGTACGTGGACAGCGCCCGACCGCGTATGTGGTCGCGGCGCGCCCAGAACCACGTCCCGGCGGCCAGCACCACCCCCGCGACGGTCTCCCACGCGATGATCACGACGTAGGCGGCGTCCTGGAGCCCCTTGCTCGTCACCGCCCGCCACATCACGTCGTCGTCCTTGAACGTCGTGTCCATCGCCAGCACATGACGCACGAACTGCTGGTTGGTGCCGAAGTCGGTGATGTTCCCGAACGCGACGAGAAGCATGTAGAGCGCGACCGTCCCGGTGAGGAGGGTGGCGGTGAGCGGAAGCACGCGTGACGCGTGTGGGATACGTGTGGTGGGGGTGGTCATGCCGGTGTCCTTACCCCACCAGGTCTTCATCACCCCTCCACCGGAACGCCCGTGCACAGGGCCGGAACGGAGCGCTGTTCGATTACAGTGACGGACGTCGTATGTACGCACGGTGCGGGAGGGCTGGGTGGGTGCGACTGCCGGGCCCGTCTGGGGCCGTGCCGAACAGCAGGACTTCCGCGGCCGGGTGCGTGGCACGCTGCTGGGCGCGGCCGTCGGGGATGCCCTCGGGGCGCCCGTCGACGGGCTCGGGATCGAGGAGATCCGGCGGGCCCACGGGCCCGAGGGGGTCGTGGACCTGGCCCCCGCCCACGGGCGGCGCGGCGCGGTCACGCATCTCACCCAGCTGACCCTGTTCACCGTGGACGGGCTGATCCGCGCCCAGGTGCGGCGCGACACCGGCGCCTGGCATCCGCCGACCGATCTGCACCGGGCGTATCTGAGATGGGCGGCCACCCAGCGCGACTGGGGACCCGACCTGCGCCGCAAGGACGACGGCTGGCTGGCCCGCGAGGAGTGGCTGTACGCCCGGCGCGATCCGACCCGGACGCTGCTGCTCGGGCTCGGCGACGAGGTCATGGGCACCCTGGACTCGCCCAAGAGCCCCGGCGCGGCCGGGCCCGAGGTGGTGCCCCGTTCGGTGCCCTTCGGGCTGCTCGTCGGCTGGGAGCCGCAACTCGTCGCCCAGCTCGCCGTCGAGTGCGCCGCCCAGACCCACGGCCACCCCACGGCGTACCTCGCGGCGGCCGCGTACGCCGTCACCGTGCACGCGCTGGCCTGCGGCGAGAGTCTGGACGGCGCGGTGCAGCGGGCGCTCGCCCTGCTGGCCTCGCGGCCGGGGCACGAGGCGGTGTCGGAGGCGTTGCAGCACGCGCTGGGCGCCGTACGGCAGGGACTGCCGGGTCCCGCGCGGGTGGAGGAGCTCGCGGGGGCGGGGACCGCGGAGGCCGTGCTGTCGGGCGCCGTCTACTGCGCCCTCGTCGCGGAGGACGTCCGGCACGGGCTGCGGCTCGCGGTGAACCACGGCGCGCCCTCGGGGCCGACCGCCGCGCTCACCGGCGGTCTGCTCGGCGCCCTGCACGGCGAGACGGCCCTCCCGCCGGCCTGGCTGGCCGAGCTGGAGGGCCGTCCCACGATCCTTGAACTGGCCGACGACTTCGCCATGGAGATGACCCAGGGGCCGGCCCTGCACGGTCCTGCCGGGGCGTCACCCGGCTGGATGGCCAGGTACCCCAGGGGGAGTTAGTCCGACACGGTCGTGGGGACCTCGTCCTTGGGCCGCGGCACCTGCGCGGCGGCCGAGGCGCCGCCGTCCCCGTCCGTGTTGATCTGTTCGATGATCGCGAGGCGTTCCGGGGTGTCCTCGGGCTTGATGAAGCCGATGAGGATGTAGAGGACCAGCGACACGGCCAGCGGGATCGACACCTGGTACTGGAGCGGCACTCCGCCGTCGACGTTCCAGTTGATCGGGTAGTTGACCAGCCAGAAGGCCAGCAGACCCATCGACCAGCTGGTCAGCGCGGCCGTCGGGCCGGAGCGGCGGAACGGGCGCAGCAGGCCCAGCATCATCGGGATCGCCATCGGGCCCATCAGTCCGGCCACCCACTTGATGACGACCGTGATGATGTCCTTGAAGGCGGGGGAGTTGACCTGCGTGGCCGCCGCCATGGAGAGGCCGAGGAAGACGACGGTCGCCACGCGTGCCGCGATCAGCCCCGACCGCTGGTTCCACTCCCGGGCCCGCGCCCAGATGACCGGCGCGCAGTCCCGGGTGAAGACGGCGGCGATGGCGTTGGCGTCGGACGAGCACATGGCCATCGTGTGGGAGAAGAAGCCGACGATGACGAGGCCCAGCAGCCCGTGCGGCAGCAGCTGTTCGGTCATCAGGGCGTAGGAGTCGGAGCCGTCCGGCTTGTTCGACGTCACCAGCAGCGGCGACATCCACATCGGGAAGAACAGCACCAGCGGCCAGACGAGCCACAGCGCGGCCGACAGCCGCGCCGACCGCTCGGCCTCCTTCGGACTGCCCGTGGCCATGTACCGCTGGGCCTGGTTGAGCATGCCGCCGTTGTACTCGAAGAGCTTGATGAAGAGGAACGCGAGCAGGAACACCGTGCCGTACTGGGCGACCAGGGGCTTGTCGTGGCCCTGGAGCGCCGGCTGGTCCCAGGCGTCCAGGAACCCGATGCCCTTGTCGTTCAGCTTCAGCACGACGGCGACGAACATCGCGATGCCGGCCAGCAACTGGATGACGAACTGGCCGAGTTCGGTCAGCGCGTCCGCCCACAGACCGCCGATCGTGCAGTAGACGGCGGTGATCGCGCCGGTGATCAGGATGCCCTGGTTGAGGGAGATCCCGGTGAAGACGGACAGCAGGGTCGCGATGGCGGCCCACTTCGCGCCGACGTCCACGATCTTCAGCAGCATCCCCGACCAGGCCAGCGCCTGCTGGGTCTTGAGGTCGTAGCGGTTCTTCAGGTACTCCAGCGGGGAAGCCACGTGGAGGCGCGACCGCAGCCGGTTGATGCGCGGCGCGAACAGCTTCGAGCCGATGGCGATCCCGAGCGCGATGGGGAAGGACCAGGTGACGAAGGAGGTCACGCCGTAGGTGTAGGCGATGCCCGCGTACCCGGTGAACATCACCGCGCTGTAGCCCGACATGTGGTGCGAGATGCCGGACAGCCACCAGGGCATCTTGCCGCCGGCGGTGAAGAAGTCGCTCACGTCGTCGACGCGCTTGTGCGACCAGACGCCGATCGCGACCATCACGCCGAAATAGCCGATGAGCACGGTCCAGTCGAGACCGTTCATGTGCGCCCTCCCAGAGTTCAGCCCGGCGTTCGGCCCGGCGCTCATCGTGGGCGCTGCCGCGTGAACACGACAAGTAACCGTAAGGTCAAAGGGAGGTAAAGGAATTCGGTATGGTGGTTCGCGTTCACCTACATGAACTCATCGCATCAGCTCCCCGGCGTTGACCAGCAACGACTGTCCCGTGATCGCCCGCGCCCGGTCCGACGCCAGGAACGCCGCCGCGTCCGCCACATCCCCGTCCGTCGCCAGCTCGGGCAGGGCCATCCGCTCGGTGAGCCGTCCCAGCACCTCCTCCTCCGGCACCCCCTCCGTCTGCGCGGTGAACTGGACGTAGGCCTGCACCGGCGGCCCCCACATCCACCCCGGCAGCACGGTGTTGACCCGGATCCGATGCCGTCCCCACTCCCGGGCGAGCGAGTACATGGCGCTGGTCAGCGCCCCCTTCGAGGCCGCGTACGCCGCCTGCCGCACCTGCGAGGGGGCCGCCACGGCGGACTGCGTCCCGATGAACACCACCGACCCGCCCCGCACCCGCAGCCCGGCCAGACACGCCCGCGTCATCCGCAGCGATCCCAGCAGGTTCACGTCGATCACCGACTGCCAGGTCGTGAAGTCGGCGTCCTCGACCCCGCCGAAGTAGGAGTCCCAGGCCGCCACGTTCACCACGGCGTCGATCCCCCCGAACCGCTCCCGCGCCAGCTCGGCCAGCGCCTCGCACTGGCCCTCGTCGGTGATGTCGGTGACCCGGTACGCCGTACGCGCCCCCTCGGGATCGATCCCGGCCGCGCTCTTCGCGAGACTCGCCTCGGTCCGCGCCCCCAGCACGGCGTTCCCGCCCTCCCGGACGACCGCGGCGGCGACCTGGTGACCGAGCCCGGCGCCGACTCCCGAGACGACGACGGTCTTGCCGGTGAGCAGTGACATCGGGACCTCCGGGCCTCTGGCGCATTATCTGACGGAGCGTCAGAGTATGGGCCAGTCACCGAGGATGGGGAAGAGCATGCGCGAGGAGACGTACAGCGACCAGCACAGCGACCAGCGCGGCGCCGGGCACGGCACCGAGCGCGACGACACGCACAGCGAGACGTACGCCGAACTGGCCGCCGTCGGCCCCTACGGGGTGCGCCCCGGCCACGCCCTGATCACCATGGTCGAACCGCACCCCGGCCACGAGTACGCCTACAACCGCTGGTACGAGGACGACCACTACTACGCCGGCGCGATGGCGATGCCCTGGATGTACGCGGGCCGCAGGTGGGTGGCGACCCGCGACCTCCAGCTGCTGCGCCACCCGGAGAAGTCGGCGATCGCCCAGCCGGTCACCGCCGGCTGCTATCTCTCCACCTACTGGATCACCGACGGACGCTACGACGACCACATGAAGTGGACGGTCGCCATCAACAAGCGGCTCAACCGGGACGCCCGCGTCTACCAGGACCGCACCCACGTCTTCACGGCGTTCCAGGACCACGAGACGACCGTGTACCGGGACGGCGCCGCCGGACCCCGCGACTTCCACGCCCTGGACCACCCGTACGCGGGCCTGGTGCTCGAGGTGATCGACGCCGACTCGGCGCAGCAGCGCGCCGAACTCCTGGAGTGGCTGCGCGCCCGCCACCTCCCCAAGCGGGTGGCCGGCTCCCCGACGGCCATGGTCACCGTCTTCCGCCCGACCCCCCTCCCCGGCGACCGCATGACCTACGTCAAGCAGGTCGAGGGCATCGACACCCGCCTGACCCTGCTCTGGTTCCTGGAATCGGACCCGAGGGACTGCTGGGACCCCCACTTCACCGGCCTGGGAGAGGCGGTGACGGAGTCGGGCCTGGGCAGGGTGGAACTGATCGCGCCCTTCGTCCCGACGGTGCCGGGCACGGACCGCCATGTGGCCGACCTGCGCTGATCAGGGCTGCTTGAGCTCGTCCGGACACGGCGTGCCCCGCGGCAGCTGATAGGGCGCGGCCAGCCGGTACACACCCGCCCGCGGGGCGACCAGCATCGTCCACTTGTCCCCGTCCGCGTCCTCCTCGGTCTCGAACAGGCACCCGTCGACGTTGTCGTACGTCTTCGGCTCCCCCTCGGCCCGGTCCTTGGACGCGTCCGTCTCCTGCGGCGGCTTCAGGCTCTTGCCCTCCGCGTCGACGACGCTCAGCCACGGCGAGTACGGGATCCGGATCAGGATCCGCCCCGCCTTCTTCACGTCGATCGTCATCTCGTCCTGCTTGGCCCGCTGCACCACCGCGTTCGGTTCGGCGAGCGAGGCGGGGTCGGTGACCTTGAACAGCTGCCAGTTGGCGTCGCCCCAGATCTGCGTCAGATACGGCAGACCCCGCTGCACCAGCTGCCGCTCCCGTTCGCCGCCGTCCCCGTCCAGCGCCTCCTTCGGGACGACGACGAAGTGCACGGCCCACCGCTGGAGCCACTCGTGATAGTTCGCCGAGTTGAGGGTGTCGTCGTAGAAGAGGGGGTTGCGCTCCATGTCGGCCTGGCGGTTCCAGCCCCGGGCGAGATTGACGTACGGCGCCAGCGCGGACGCCTCGCGGTGCGAGCGGGCCGGTACGACCTCCACCCGCCCCTTCTCCGCTTCGATCTCCTGGAGTTCGTTGACGAGCGGCGCCAGCTCACGCGCCCAGGAGGCCGCCGGGGTCGTCCGCAGGACGTCGTCGACCGACTTGAAGCCGATCCAGCCCACGAACCCGAGGAACGCCAGGACGATCACGTACCACTTGCGGCTGCGCGGCACGGCGAACGGCAGCGCCGCCATCAGCACCACACCCGTGAACAGCATCGCGAGCCGCGTGATGTTGGACCCGATCTGCGAGCTGATCAGCCACACCATCAGGACCCCGAGCCCGTACACCGCCGAGGTGATCCGCACCGTCTTCCAGTCGCGCGGGACGACCGCGAAGACGGCCACCGCGGACAGCAGCGGCAGGGACGCCGAGCCGAAGGACATCGGCTGGGTGCCGGAGAACGGGAACAGCCAGGCGGACAGGGCGACCACGGCCGTCGGGGCGAGCCCCAGCGCCCACGCGCCCGGCCGCCGCTTCTGAAGGAACAGCGCGGCGGCGACGAGTCCCACGAAGAGCCCCGCCACCGGCGATCCCATGGTGGCGAGCGCGGCGAGCGGGGCGGCGCACAGCGCCTTCGCCCACCGTTTGTAGCGCCAGCGGTGCGGCCAGCAGAAGACGACGGCGACCGCGCCCAGCGCGAACGTGTTGCCGAGCCCGAAGGTCACCCGCCCGGAAGCCGCGTTGCACAGCAGGGCGAAGACCCCGGCCAGCGCCGGCCACAGGGGGTTCTTCACCGGGCGGCAGCGCAACAGGATCAGGGTGAGCAGGCCCGCCGACAGCGTCCCGGCGATCATCATCGTCGTCCGGACGCCGAGCAGGGACATCAGATACGGCGACACCATGCTGTACGACACCGGGTGCATGCCGCCGTACCAGGCGAGGTTGTACGCGGAGTCGGGGTGGCGGCCGACGAACTCGGCCCAGGCGTCCTGCGCCGCGAGGTCGCCGCCACTGTTCGCGAACGTGAAGAACCAGACGAGGTGCAGGACGCCGGACAGTCCCGTCATGGCCAGCACGGGGTGGCGTCGCAGCCACCCGCCCAGCCCGTCGAGCGCGGATCTCGTCCGGGACGGCTCACGGGCGGGGCCCGCGCCGTCCGTACGGCCGTCCGCGCGCTCGCCCGCGTCCCCCCGGGGGCCGTCGGCCCCCGTACGGTCCGGAACGTGGTCCCGCTCGAGCTCTACCACCGCGTCACGGTCGTCACGGTCGTGGTCGCCCGACTGCGGCGCGGGCACCCTCGGTCGCGGGCCGGCGTCCGGGTCCGGACCGGTGTCGTCGGCGCGTGTCGGCTCCGCAGTGGCCACCTGAAGGCACTCCCCGTGTCCCGTCTTCTGCTCTCGGCCGCATGCCGTTCGCGTCCGCTTCACGGCTGCGTCCTTGCGACCGGCGACCTGTCCCGTTTCGTGACGCTAGCACGCACCCCGCCGGGCGGCTGCCCGACGGGGTGACGCAGCCCCGCGAGCGGGGTCGCGGCTCAGCCGATGCGCGTCAGCTTGTCCGAGAAGCCCGGCTCGACCAGGTCCGTCTGCAGGGCGACCGGCACCTTCACGGCACTGCTGGAGCCGTCCCCGACGGTGAGCGTGCCCACCTGGGTGCCCGCCTTCGCCGTGTGCGGCACGTCGTCGGCGGTGAACGACAGCTTCACCGTCATGCCCGCCCAGCCGACCGCGGGGACGTCCTTGGTGATGACGACGGGCGTGTGGCCGCCCAGCTTGTCGTCCACGTACCCGACGACGTCGCCCTTCTTGAGGATCTTCGCCGAGGTGACCGCGTCCTCGGCGGCGAGCAGCGCCGTCTGGCTGACCGCGTTGACCGTCTCGAGGATCCTCGGCTTGTGCTGGCCGAGGATCGCGCCGACGAGGGTCACCGTCTGTCCGTCGACCTCCTTGCGGGAGGCGAACAGCAGGTTGCCGCCGGCCGCGGTGGTGCTGCCGGTCTTGATGCCGATCGCGCCCATCTTGTACGGCAGCGTGTTGTAGTTGGGCCAGTTCTTGCCGGACGGGTCGTCCCAGCTGGCCGCGCTGGAGATGGAGACCAGGGCCGGCACCTTCACGAACGCGCGGCCGAGCTTCACCTGGTCCTCGGCCGTGGAGACGGTGGTCTCCTTCAGACCCGAGGGGTCGGTGTACGTCGTGTTCGTCATCCCCAGTTCCTTGGCGGTGGCGTTCATCTTCTTCACGAACGCCGCCTCCGTGCCCGCGTCCCAGCGCGCGAGCAGTCGCGCGATGTTGTTGGCGGAGGGGATGAGGACGGCCGACAGGGCCTGCTTCTCGGTGAGCTTGTCGCCGGCCTTGACGGTGTTGAGCGTCGACTCGTCGCCGGAGACGTCGTAGCCGCCCTCCTTCTCCGCCGTCGCGTCGACCTCGATCTCCGGGCCTTCCTCCCCGGCCTTCATCGGGTGGTCCTTGAGGATGATGTACGCCGTCATGGTCTTGGCGACCGAGCCGATGGCCACGGGCGTCTGCTTGCCGAAGCTGCCCATCGTGCCGACGCCGTCGGCGTCCATCCAGCCCTGTCCCTCGCTCGGCCAGGGCAGCTGCGTCTTGCCGCCCTCGAAGGTGTACGAGTCCTTCGCGGTGAGGGTCAGCGCGGTCTCCGGCAGCGGTCGCACGGCCTGCGCGATCGCAAACGCGACCAGCAGCAGGATGACCAGGGGCGTCCAGATCTTGAGCCGTCGCCCGAGCGTGCGCAGCGGGGTGGGCGGGGGCGGCGGGGTGTTCGTCAGCTCCGCCAGCAGGTCCAGCGGCGGCCTCGGCGGCAGCGGCTGCTGGGTGGTGCGCTCGGGGCCGACCTGCGGCACGAAGGCGGTGACGTCGGCCGGCTTCGGCGGGCGGGGCTCGTCGAGCGGCTTGAGCGCGACGAACTTGCTGGTCCGCTCGGCGGGGGCTTCGGGCGCGGCCTTCTCGCCGGCCTTCGGGCCTGCCTCGGCCTCGTCCGGCTCGGACCTGGGCCTGGTGGCGCCGCCCAGCTTCAGCATGGTGGTCGGCTGGTCGACGGCGGGCTTGGGCCGGGGGGCCTTGAAGACGGCGGTGGGCTGGTCGACGGGGGAATCGTCGGCCTTGTCGGTGTCGGTGTCGGTGTCGGCGTCGGCGTCCTCGGCCCGACCGGCCTTCGCGTCCGGGGCGGCTTCCTCGTCGGCGTCGGTGTCGGCGTCGGCGAGGCCGGCGCCCGACGCCCACTTCGGCGCGGGCTTGGACGCGGACCTGGCGGCGGGCCCGTCCTCGGGCTCCGGCTTCGGTTCCGGCTTCGCGTCGGCGGGCTCGTCGGCTTCGTCGGCTTCGTCGGTTTCGTCGGCTTCCGCGGCGTCGCTCGCGGAACGTTCCTCCGCCTCGGCGCCGGTGTCTCCGTCCGAGGTGTCCCGGTCCGAGGAGTTCCCGTCCACCGCGGAGTCCGTCGCGGGCTCTTCCGTGGAGTCCTTGTCGTCCGCCGAGGCCACCCACTGGGCCACAGCCTCCCGCAGGCGCTCGTCACTGCCCCCGGAGGCGCCCTCGGCGCTCCCGGAGGCGCTCGTGGCCGCCACGGTGCCCTCAGGGCCGTCCTGGGCGCCCTCGGAGCCGCTCTCGGCGTCCTCGGTTTCGGCGGACCCGGCGGACCCGGCCTTCGTGGCCGCGCCGCTGCTCTCGGCCCGCGCGGTCTCCTCGGCGTCGGCGTCAGCGGCAGCGTCGGCCTCGGTCTTCCCGGAGTCCTCGGCCTCCGTGGCGTCCTCGGCGGACTCGCCCGCCGTGGCCTCGCCGCCCTCCCCGGCCGCCGTGGGCTCCTCGCCCTCCCCGGGCGCCTCGGCGTCGGGCTGTTCGGACTCCGCGGTCTTCAGGTCCCGTACCGAGAACACTCGCGTCGCCGTGTCCACACCGCCCCGGGACGCCGACGGCTCGGCCTCCCGCGCCACGGCCAACCGCGGATCGCGGACTTCACGGGAATCGCGAGGCTCACGCGCCTCGGGAACCGTGCTCGCGCTCCCCGACGTCGGTTCTGCCGACGACTCGCGCTGCTTCGACCTGTCGGGGGACTCGCCCGCCACCGATGCCTCCTCCTGTGCCGCACGCCCACCGCGCGCTCGTGCCGAACCGTGAACCGCCCGCCCGAGACACGCCTCACGGCGTGTCCGAACCATGTACCAGTGTCCTGTGTAGAGGGCTTGGCTCCAGTGGTAGACGAGAACGACATACCTACTGGTTCCACTACAAACAGGTCACGCACCCTCGACAGACCATTGTGAGAGGGGTCACCCTGTCACTCATCCACGCGGGGAGGCATGGATGGGCAGGAGCCGCAGAACAATTCCGGAAGAGCTTTTGTTGCTGGCGCTGGACCCGACCACGGGTACCACCGCACAGCCGCAGTCGCTCGACCTCGGTCTGGCCGGAGCGCAGCTAGTGGAGCTGGCGCTGGCCGGACGGATAGCCCCTGACGGGGATCGTATCGCCGTGGTGTCCCCACGGCCGACTGGAGACCCAACGCTGGACTGCGCGTTGGAGTTGCTGCGAAGGCGTGGCGCTCCTGTACGTGCCGTCCACTGGATCGGCGGGCCGCGTCTCGGGCTACGCCAGATTTACCTCTCGCATCTGGAGCGGTGCGGCATGGTTCATGCCGTGGCGGGTCAGATGTGCGGAGTGCTTCCGACGACTCGCTACCAGGCGACGGACACCGACATCAGCCGGGAGATCAAGGCCCGGCTGGACTCCGCGATCCGCACCGGCGTACCGCCGGACCCGCGGACCGCGGCGCTCGCCGCACTGGCGCACGCGGTCGGCCTCGGCAAGCACCTGTATCCGGGCAACGAGGGACGTTCGTCCCGCTCCCGGCTGCGGGACCTGATCAGGCACGACCCGATGGGCGGCCTCGTGGCGCACGCCGTGATGGACGTCCAGAACGGCGCGGTGGCACAGCCGCGTCGCAACCAGGCACCACCCGGCCGGCAGGCCGGACCCGGTGCCAGGCCCGCTCCGGAGCCCGCCCGTGGCGTTCCGGCGCAGCCGCACCGCGGTCCGATGGCGCGTGTCGTGGCTCACTGAGCCGCAGTTCCACGGCAGCGCGCCGGCCGGACCGGGGAACCGCAGGACGTAAGACCCGCAGGGCCGGTTGGACCCGTCGGACCCAGGACCCGTCCGGGAGCCGCAGCGGCCGCGCGGGGTGGTGGGACGTATCGACCCGCCGCCCCGCGCGGACGCATGTCGGGGACCGACCCGAACTGGCGTGTACCCGCCGCATATCCACCGTTTTCCAGCGGTAGAAAGCGCCTTGGTGGCAGTCTGCTCAACAGCAGATACGCAAAGTGTCAGTTGCAGACACGCAGCCGGAGGTGCACGTCCCGTGGCGTCCAATGTCAATCCCACTGTCAGGCGACGCCGGTTGGGCCAGGAGCTGCGTCGGCTCCGTGAGCTCAAGGGCATGACGGCCGAAGAGGTGGCCGAGCGCCTGCTGGTGTCCCAGTCGAAGATCAGCCGGCTGGAGAACGGCCGGCGCAGCATCAGCCAGCGTGACGTCCGTGACCTGTGCGGGGTGTACGAGGTCGAGGACCAGCGGATGGTCGACTCGCTGATGGAGATGGCCAAGGACTCCCGCCAGCAGGGCTGGTGGCATGCCTTCGGCGATGTTCCGTACAGCGTCTACATCGGTCTGGAGACGGACGCGGCGAGCCTGCGCGTGTACGACCCGCAGGTCGTGCCCGGGCTGCTCCAGACCCGTCAGTACGCGGAGGCGCTGATCTCGGGCGCGCTGCCGGAGGCCCCGCCGGCGGACATCGAGAAGCGGATCCAGGTGCGGCTTCGCCGACAGGAACGTATTTCCACAGCCGACAACCCGTTGCGTCTGTGGGCGGTCCTGGACGAGGCGGCGCTGCGCCGCCAGGTCGGCAACCGGCAGGTGATGATCGAGCAACTGGACTACCTGCTGGAGATGTCCCAGCTGCCGCACGTGACCGTGCAGTTGATCCCGTTCACCATGGGCGCGCATCCGGGGGTGAGCGGCCAGTACGCGATCCTCGAGTTCCCGGACGCCGCCGACTCCAGCGTGGTCTACATCGAGGGAGTCACCAGCGACCTGTACCTGGAGAAGCCGCAGGACGTCCAGAAGTACAGCGTGATGTACGAGCATCTGCGGGCCCAGGCCCTGAACGCGGACCAGACGCGGGAGTTCATCGCGAAGGTGGCGAAGGACTATGCAAGAGAGGTCGCTTCATGAGGCGCGGCAAGCTACACCTTCGGCCGGGCCGGGGGGAAGTCCCTATGGAATATGCCATCCGGACGGGTGAATAGTCGCTCCGTATCACGATGTTGGCGAGTAGCGTCGATCACGCCATCAAGCAACAACGGTGGCGCAAACCATGCCGTGCAGACGGAGATCTGCGCACGGCGTGGTGACAGCAACTCAGCAACTGACTACCGGAGCGAACATGGCAATCCAGCAGGGCGCCGCGAACGAGTGGGTCAAGTCCTCCTACTCCCAGGGCAACGGCGCGTGCGTCGAGATCAAGTCCCCCCTCCGTGCGGCCATGGCCGTCCGTGACTCCAAGGTCACCGAGGGCCCGACCCTGGCCTTCCCCGCCGACGCGTGGAACACCTTCGTGGCATCGGTCAAGGCGTAAGGGGACGATCCCCTGAGACAGCCCTACCGGCTTCACCAGCAGGAACAGCAAGACCAGCTTCACCAGCAGGACCGGCTTCACCAGTACGACCCAAGAGCCCCCTCGTCCAGATCGCCGTCCTTGCCGAGGGGGCTCGGCGCATCCTTGGCACGGTCCGCCGACCGGACCCGGCCGACCAGCCCGGTTGACCGACCCCGCTGACCGGCTTGGCCGACCGGACCCGGCCGACCGACCTGGCCAAGCGGACCGGCCAAGCGGGCCGGCCAGGCGGACCCGTCAGGCCCGCTTCACCGGGAACGCCACGTCGCACACCGGGTCCTCGGCTCCCGCCGTGTCCCAGTCGGCGAAGTAGATCTCCCGGCAGGGCCCGTCGTAGTCCCAGCCCTCACGCTTCATCCAGACCTCCACCGCCTCGTACGGGGCGAGGATCTGCGGGTGGGCTACCTGTGCCTTGGTGATCCTCGTGTACGCGAGCCGCCGGGCGGGCTCCACCCGCGCCCGGAACTGCCGGCCCCGGCCCTGTGCGGCGGCCGCCCAGGCCCGCGCCCCGGCCTCGTCGGCGACCGGCACGCACGACTCGACCGGCCCGTCGCTCTCCATGGACACCGCGGAGTAGTAGACGACGTACGGTGCCCCGGCGAAGCCCCCGCACTGCCCGGCCGCCTCCTCCAGACGACCCAGCGAGGCGGGGATCCACGTGGGCAGCTCGTCCGCGAGCGTGTGCCGCGTCTCGGTGACGATCACCTGCTCGGGCACGTCGACCAACCGGACCTCGAACTTCTCGTACATCTCTGAGCTCCTCCCCGACAGCCGTGCACGGAGGTAGGCGGCGAGGGTGCGCTGGGCGGCGAACCGGGTCTCGACATCGCCCCAGTAGGCGGCGAGCAGTTCCCCGGACGCGGGCCCGTCAGCGGTCTCCACCACCTCGGCGATCCGCGCGAGCGGCATGTCGAGCTGGCGCAGCATGGCCACCAGCCGGGCCCGCTCCACCTGGCCGGCCCGGTAGTAGCGGTAGCCGCTGGCCTCGTCGATGTGCGCCGGTGCGAGCAGCCCGAGCCGGTCGTACAGCCGCAGCGCCTTGGCCGAGAGCCGGGCCCGCGCGGCGAACGCGCCGATCGTGAGCAGCGCGCCGTCATCGCCCCTGTCCACCACGCACTCCCGTCGTCCTCCGTCGCCGGGCGGCCTTCGCGCCCGGCGACGAGGAGGCTCCGCCCTGCCCCAGGGACAAGGTCAAGCCGGACGGTCCGCCAGCCGGGTCCGCCAGCCGGGTCCGCCCGACCGGTCCGCCACCAGGGCTGCCCGTCGGGTCCGCGCGGTCCGCCCGGTCCGACTAGCCCAGCTGGCTCTCGATGGCCGCGACGACCTCGGCGGACTCGGGCTCGGTCTGCGGGGAGAAGCGGGCGACGACGGACCCGTCCCGCCCGATCAGGAACTTCTCGAAGTTCCAGCGGATGTCGCCGTCGTGGCCCTCGCCGTCCGCGAACCCGACGAGCCGCTCGTACAGCGGGTGCCGCTCCGCACCGTTGACCTCGACCTTCTCGGTCAGCGGGAAGGACACGCCATAGGTGGCCGAGCAGAACTCGGCGATCTCC
Organism: Streptomyces sp. NPDC002884; assembly: GCF_040295245.1. Taxonomy (NCBI): domain Bacteria; kingdom Bacillati; phylum Actinomycetota; class Actinomycetes; order Kitasatosporales; family Streptomycetaceae; genus Streptomyces; species Streptomyces sp. NPDC002884. Next base: position 213,681 of record NZ_JBEOVB010000010.1, read on the forward strand.
TCGGCGGTGCCGGGCTCCTGCCCGAGGAACTGGTTGCAGGGCACGCCGAGCACGGTGAAGCCCTGGGCGGCGTACCGCTCCTGCAGCTTCTCCAGGCCGGTGTACTGCGGGGTCAGGCCGCACTTGGAGGCCACGTTCACCACGAGCACGGCCTTGCCAGCGTACTGGGAGAGCTCCGCGGAACCGCCCTTGAGGGCATCGATCCGAACGTCGAGGGGAGAGGCACCGGCATCAGTAGTCATGCTCCGGATGCTAGCCCCGGGCGGTGAACCCACCCCTTCCGGGGCCACCCCCCGCTTCCGGTTCCGGCCCGTCGCCGGGCTGCCGCGCCCCGCTCGGACCTCCGGGACACCTACCCGGCGGCGGCCCTGGCCAGGACCTCGCCCGCCGCGGTCCGCGAGTACAGCACCGACCGTCCCGCGCGCCGTCGCTCCACCAGCCCCGCGTCCAGCAGCACCCGCAGATGGCGGCCGACCGAGCCGAGGCCCTGCCCGGTCAGGGCGACCAGCTGGGTGGTGCTCAGGGGGCCGGCGAGGAGGACCAGCACCGCGGCCCGCCCCGGCCCCAGCAGGGCGCCCAGCGCGGCCGGCACGGCACGGGCCCGGTCCCGGTGGTCCTCGGCGAGCGCCCCCGTACAGGGATAGACGACGGCGTACCGCTCCCGCTCGTCCCACGACACCCACCCCGTCTTCGGGGTGACCGGCACGAACACCAGCTCGGCACCGGAGATCTCGCGGGGCGGATACTCGTGCAGGTTGACCTGAAACCGACTCTCGCCGAGCCATCGCGTCCCCGGCCGCAGCGAGTCCAGTACGGCGGCCCAGCCGCCCCGGCTGACCTGCGCGGTCCGCGCGACGACATCGGCCTCCAGGACGCGCCGCCGCCGCTCCCAGTGCGGCCGTACGCCCGTCTCCCAGACGTACTCCAGCAGCCCGGCCGCCCGCTCCGGAAGGTCGTCCCGCTCCAGGGCGGCGGGGAGCGGGCCGGCCAGGGACATCCGCAGATGGGCGCGGGCCTCTGCCGGGTCGGCCGTCCGGATGCGGGCCACGCCCTCCTCGAAACTCTCGCCGTCCCTCGGCGTGGGCGTGAGGAAGTCGGCGACCCAGCTGCGCCCGAGCCCGGCCCGCACCAGCAGCGCGGTCACCGGGTCGGCCGCCAGTACGGCGCGGTAGCCGGGGAGACGGTCGCGCAGCCAGTCGTGCTCGCCGGGATGCGTACCCACGCCCGCGTGCAGCAGCTTCAGGCTCGCGAAGGTCTCGGCGAGCGGCGAGAGCACGAACCGGCTGCGCGCCAGGGTGTCCGCGTTCACCTGCCACCAGCCCATGCCCCCGCACCCCTCCGTCCCGTGCCCGTACGACCGACGACGTTTCGCGGGCCCGCGAAACAATAACCACCCCTCAACGGCCCGTCGCAGACTCCGCCCATGACCGGCCACACGTACCGACAGCTCTTCCGCACGCCCGAATTCACGCCCCTCTTCCTCTCCGCCGCCGCTCAGACCGCCGCCGGGACGGTGAGCGGGCTCGCCCTCGGCACGCTCGTCTACCGGGCCACCGACTCCCCGCTGCTGTCGGCGGTGAGCATGTTCGGCCCGTCGCTCGCGCAGGTGCTGGGCGCGACCTTCTTCCTCTCGGGCGCCGACCGGCTGCCCCCGAGGTCGGCGCTGACCGGCCTCTCGCTCGCCTTCGCCGCCGCGACGGCCGTCATGGCGCTGCCCGGACTGCCGGTGTGGGGGATCTTCGCGGTCGTGCTCCTCCAGGGGCTGATCGCCTCGCTGGGCGGGGGCGTCCGCTGGGGCCTGCTGAACGAGATCCTCACCAAGGACGGCTATCTGCCGGGGCGTTCGCTCTTCAACATGCTGAGCGGACTGATGCAGATCATCGGGTTCGCCGGTGGCGGCGTCCTGGTGACCGCGTTCTCCCCGCGCGCCGTCCTGCTGCTCGCCGCCCTGCTCCACACGACCGCCGCCGTGGTCACCCGCCTCGGCCTGACCGTCCGTCCCCCGCGGGCCTCCGGCCGTCCCTCGGTCGCGGCGACCCGGCACACCAACGCCGTCCTGTGGTCCTCCCGCCCCCGCCGCCTCACCTATCTGGGCCTGTGGCTCCCCAACGGCCTGGTCGTCGGCTGCGAGGCGCTCTTCGTGTCCTACGACCCCGACGCGGCGGGCACGTTGTTCGCCTGCGGGGCGCTGGGCATGCTGGCCGGGGACGTGACCGTGGGCCGCCTCGTCCCGCCGGCCCTGCGCCACCGTCTGGCCACTCCCCTTCTCCTGCTCCTGGCCACTCCCTACGCCTTCTTCGTCCTGCGCCCGGCCCTGCCGCTCGCCGCGGCCTGCGTCGCCCTCGCCTCCGTCGGCTTCGGTGCGAGCCTGGTCCAGCAGGAGCGGCTGATGGCCCTCACCCCGGCTGAACTCAGCGGCCACGCACTGGGGTTGCACTCGGCCGGAATGCTCACGATGCAGGGCGTGAGCGCGACGCTGGCCGGGATGCTGGCCCAACTCACCTCGCCCGCCACGGCGATGACCGCGATGGCGCTCGCGTCGATCGCGGTGACCCTGACCTTGAGGATCGCCGCACGAGCCGACACGGAGCACGAAGCGAGCGACTTCGGCCGGGTGAGCGGGTGAGCGGGTGAGGGCGGGGGTGGTCGGACGGTGTCAGACGGCGGGGTCGGTGAAGACCTCGGGCACCTTGTTGTCGAGGACGACGCGGGCGAGCAGCGTGGCGAGCCGGTCGCGTTCGTTCGTGTTCAGCCCCGAGGGCAGGTTCTCGAGGCGGCGGCACGTCTCGTCGTAGAAGCCGTGCGCGAGTCGGTCGCCCTGGTCGGTGAGTCCGACGCGGACGGCCCGTCCGTCCCGCGGATCCGGCTCGCGCCGGACCAGTCCGCGCTGGACCGTCCGGTCCACCAGCCCCGTCAGGCTCGACCTGGCGAGCCCGAGCATCTCGCCGAGTTCACTCATGCCGTACGGCTGCGGCATCAATACGCACAGCAGTTGGCCCTGTTGCGGAGTGATGCCGTGGGCGCGGCTCGACTCGGCGTACACGGCGTTCACGAGGAACGCCGACCGCACCAACGCGGCCACGACCGCCATTTGCCCACCTGCGGTTTTCCCCATGAGGGGAAAGACTAGCGGCGGCCGCGGGGACGGCTCGACCCTCTGCCGGACGAGATGTCCGGGCGGCCCGGGTGGCCGTGCTCGCCCGTGCCCTAGGTTGATCGGATGGGTTTTTTCGACAAGTTGACCGGAACCAGACACCCCGAGAGCGGTCTCGTGCCGCGCTCCGCCGAGGAGGTCCGGGCCGCGCTGTTCGCGATCAACGGCCCGGAGGTTCCGTACCGGATACGCGACGCGCTGCCCGAGGAGCGTGCCGATCTGGTGGCGGAGTGGCGGGTCCGGGAGCCCGCCTGGCACACGTACTTCGTCCGGATGCGGATGCGGCAGACCCTCAAGACACGGATGCGTCTGCTGCCGGAGACGCACGAGGTGCGCAGCGTCGACGAGCGGCGTGAGGTCACATGGATCGGTGACCCGCCCCGGCTGGCCGTGGCGCGGGAGTTCGGCCGCGGCCAGGTGACCGCGGTCTCCCGCCAGTGGGTGGTCGAGCGCGACGCCGACGGCCGCCGGCGCCTCCAGGAGACGTACCGCTTCGACCCGGCGGAGATGAAGGATCCGCTGCGGGAGGCGGTGCTGGCGGCGGGCTGGATCTGGCGCGGGGTGGCGTTCGGCAGGCTGTGAGCGAACCCGGGGGATGCGCCAGGGGGAGGTGTCAGGGGGAGCGTCGACGGGAGAGGCGGGAGAGGCGGGGGAGGGGAGAGGCGGGGAGGGGCGCGGGGCGTCAGGCGTGCTGGGCGTGGGCGACCGCGTGGCCCTTGCCGCGGGCGATCATCCACTTGTTCACGGGCGTGGTGATCAGGAAGGCGATCACGAAGCCGCCCAGGAGGGCCGCCCAGAAGAGCCCGTCCGACAGCTGGGCCTCCATCGCGCCCGGGGTGAGGGCGACGACGCCGTTGTCGACGAGTTCCATCACGGCGATCGACACGGTGTCCGCGGCCAGCGCCACCTTGACCGCTGCCCTGAGGCCCAGGCCGGCCCGGCGCACGGCGAACAGGGTGAAGGAGTAGCCGAACAGGAACGCGAGGACGATCGCGACGACCATGGTCGGCACGTTGCCCCAGCCGAGGGCGGTGCCGATGACCATCCCGAGGATCTCGCCGATGGCGCACCCGGTGAGGCAGTGCAGTGTCGCCTTCGCCGCCATCGCCCAGGAGACGCCCTCGTGCCCTGCCGGGGAGGTGTGATCGTGGTGGTGCTGGTCGTGGTCCATGCCTTCTGTATACCCCCCAGGGGTATTGTGGGCAAGGGTCCGTCCGGGCGGTGCGGGACGAGCGCGGCCGACGGCGTCTATACGATGTCGGACCGGGAATCGGACGGCGGCGGAGAGGAGACAGGGCGTGACGGATCACCGGCAGCGTCCCCGGCGGCGGGGACAGGGCGAGCTGGAGGCGTTGGTCCTGTCGGCGCTGCGGGAGGCGGACGGTCCGGCCACCGCCGGATGGGTGCAGGAACGCCTGGGCGGCGGTCTCGCCTACACGACGGTGATCACGATCCTCACCCGGCTGCTGGCCAAGGGCGCGGTCACCCGCGAGCGCGGCGGGCGGTCGTTCGCGTGGCTGCCCGCGTCCGACGAGGCGGGTCTCGCCGCCCATCGCATGCGCAGGGTGCTGGACGCCGAGCGGGACCGCGAGGCCGTGCTGGCCAGTTTCGTCACCGGCCTCGGCCCCGACGACGAACGGCTGCTGCGCGAACTCCTGGGACAGCCCCGCGACGAAGGCGAAGGCGAAGGCGAAGAAGCAGCGGCGGACGCGCCCGCAGCCGCGCCCGCAGCCGCGACGGCAGGGACTCCGGCAGGGACACCGCCGGAGACGCCGGCAGGCAGACCGGCGGAGACATCGTCAGGGACACCGGCGGAGACAGACAGAGACGAGGGCTGACGTCTCATGGGGGTCTTCGTCTTTCTGCCGTTGGTGCTGCCGCTCACCGCGTGGCCGGTCGCGCGGCTGGCCGAACAGCATCTGCATCCGCGCACCGCGACGAGGCTGCTGACCGGCGTGGCCGCGGTGATGGCCGTGTGCAGCACGGTGTGCCTGGGACTCCTCATGGTCGTCGGCACCGCCCAGCTCCCCGGCAACCCGCTGCCCGACGGCTGGTCGGACCCCGAGGTGCGCCAGGCCGTCCCCTACGACGAGATCGCCGGCCGGGCCGCCATCCCCGCGCTGTGCGCGGTGGCCCTGCTCTGCGGCCGGACCCTGCTGCGGCACCGCAGGGTGCGCCGCCGCGCCCACCGGGCGCTCGCCGGGCTGCCCGGCACGGAGGTCGTGGTCCTGCCCGACGGGACGCCGTACGCGTACGCCCTGCCCGGCGGCCGGCGCGACCGGATCGTCGTGACCACCGCCCTGCTGGAGCACCTCGAACCGGCCGAACGCCGGGCCCTGTTCGCCCATGAGCGGGCCCATCTGGCGGCACGCCACCACCGGCACCTGCTCGCCGTCCGGCTGGCCGCGCGGGCCAACCCGTTCCTGCGGCCTCTCCGTACGGCCGTGGCCTACACGGCGGAGCGCTGGGCGGACGAGGACGCGGCCCAGGCGGTCGGCAGCCGCCGTACGGTGGCCCGGGCGATCGGCAGGGCGGCCCTGGTCTCCGGCGCCGCGTCCCTGCCGGGCCTCGCGGGGTTCGCCGCGCCGGGTCCGGTGCCGCGCCGGGTGACGGCCCTGCTCGGCCCCGCCCCGGCGGTGCGGCGCTGGCCGCCGGTGTCCACCACCGTGGGTCTCGCGGTGTGGGCTGCCGCGGCGGGAACGGCCGTGTCGGCGATGTCGTCCGCGAACTCGGCGGTCACCCTGCTTTTCATCCTGCACGCCGCGACCCGCCTCTGACTCCGCTGGCCGTTCTGGCTCCTCAGGCTGCGCTGGCTCCTCAGGCTGCTCTGGCCTTCGGCCGTGTCGGGAGGTTTATCCGGCCGGAAGACGGTAAGCAGGGCCCCGGTAAAGATGTCGGAGCTTCCCCCCGGCGGGTCCTGGGGCAGGGGGCACGGTCGGGTGAGAGGTGTTCTGGTCTGTCCGGGTCGCGCCAGGAGGGCATCGGGCAGGCCACACTGCCCTCGAACGGCATCGAGGCCGCACCGGCCGAGCCACCACAGGCCCAGTCGGCAGAGACCGCGCCACCACAGGCCCAGTCGGCAGAGACCGCGCCGGCAGAGACAGAGCCCACGCAGGCCGCCCCGACGCAGGCCGCGCCCGCGCAGGCCGCGCCACGACAGGACGTGCCGGGACAGGCCGTGCCCGCGAAGACGCGGGACGCCTTCTTCGACAACGCCAAGTACCTGGCGATACTGCTGGTCGCCGTGGGCCACGCCTGGGAGCCCCTGCGCGAGGGCAGCCGCACGGTCACCGCGCTCTACACGCTCGTGTACGCCTTCCACATGCCGGCGTTCATCGTCGTCTCCGGCCATTTCTCCCGTGGGTTCGACGGCGGCCCGCGGCGCGTCCAGCGCCTGATCACCGGCGTGGCCGTGCCGTACGTGGTCTTCGAGGTGGCGTACACCCTCGTCACGCGATGGACCGACGACGCCCCCGAACGCGACATCAGTCTGCTGGACCCCCTCTACCTGACCTGGTTCCTGGCCGCCCTGTTCGTCTGGCGGCTGACCGCGCCGGTCTGGCGCCTCGTACGGTGGCCGCTGCCGCTCGCGCTGGCCGTCGCGATGCTCGCGACCCTCTCGTCCTCCATCGGCACGGACCTCGCCCTCCAGCGGGTCCTCCAGTTCCTGCCCTACTTCGTCCTGGGCCTGCTGCTGAAGCCGGAGCACTTCCGGCTGGTGCGCCGCCGCGCGGTACGCGTCCTCGCGGTGCCGGTCTTCGCGGCCGCCCTGGCCGTGGCGTACCGGGTGGCCCCGCGTGACGCCTACCCCTGGTTCTTCCACGACGACAGCGCCGCAGGACTGGGGGCGCCCGCCTGGTACGGGCCCGTGATGACCCTCGCCACCTTCGGCTGCTCCCTCGTCCTGGTGGCCTGCTTCCTGGCCTGGGTGCCGGGCCGCCGCACCTGGTTCACCGCCCTGGGCGCGGCCACGCTCTACGGCTATCTCCTGCACGGCTTCGTCAAGCAGGCCGCCGGCCCCGCCCACTGGTACGACCACCCCTGGATCCACACGCCGCTCGGCGCCCTCGCCGTCACCCTCGTCGCCGCCCTGACCGTCACCCTGCTGTGCACCTCTCCCGTCCGGCGGGTCTTCCGGTGGGTGGTGGAGCCGAGCGCGGAGTGGGCGTTCAGGCGGACCGGCGAGGGCGGACGCACGGCGGCGTAGGCACGGTCACTCGGTGCGCAGGGCGGTGGCGGTGGTCGTCCTGGCGGCCCAGCTCGCCGGGAGCAGGGCACCCGCCACCGCGATGACCAGCCCGCCCAGGGCCAGCAGGGCCAGCTCGGACGTGTCGTAGACGGCGATGTGCGAGGCGGGCAGCGTCATGCCGACGGCGTCGCCCATGAACGGGGTGACGTAGTGGTGCAGGGCCACGCCGGCCGGCACCGCCACCGCGCCGGCCACCAGGCCGATCCCGGCGACCGAGGTGACGACCATGGTCAGGGTCTGGCGGGGGGCCATGCCCAGGGCCTTGAGGACGCCGAGGTCGTGGACACGGTCGCGGGTGTCGAGGACGACCGTGTTGAGCACGCCCAGCCCGGCGACCACGACGAGCATGAGGGTGAGGGTCCCGATCAGCGCGTCCATGGCGACGATCACGCTGGACTCGTCGTCGGTGTTCGCCAGGGCGACGGCGCCGAGCGGGTCGAGCCTGTCGTTGAGCGCGCTCAGATAGCGCGGCAGATCCGTGCCCGGTTCCGTCTCCACGTTGTACCGGCCCGGTGTCGCGTCGAGCCCGAGCGCGGTGAGGGTCGAGACCGGGGTCAGCAGCTCCATGCCCTCGCCCTCGGTGAAGAACGCCTCGCCGACGATCCGCACCGGGACGCTCCGCCCCTGCTCCGTCAGGGTCACCGTGTCGCCGACCCCGATCCCGGCGGCCTTCAGGAACCGGGCGGTGACCACGGCCTGGCCCGGCCCGTGCAGCCAGTCGCCCGAGACCATCGGAGGGCCGGCCCACGAGGCGTCGCCCTGGTACGCCACCACGGTGGTCGCGCCGGTGATGCCGGACGCGCTCACCTCCGCCTGGGCCGTGCCGAAGAAGCGGCCGGTCCCCTGCTGCGCGCCGAGCGCGGCGGCGATCTCGGCCGGGTCGGCCTTCGGCTCCTCGGGCCCGCCCACATGGACGGCCTGCGCGCCGGGCGGCGCATGCCCACCGCCCGTCCCGACGACGACCGACCCGCCCGAGTCGAGCATGCGGCCCGACTGGACGGCCCCGAGCGTGAGGGCGAGCCCCACCCCGAAGGTGACGGCGGCGGCGCCGAAGACCACCGCGGCGGCCGTCGTCGCCGAACGCGCCGGCCGGGCGAAGGGGCCCGCCAGCCCGAGGCTGACCGCGCGCGGCACCGCGAGCCGGCCCGTGAGCCGCCGCGCCAGGCGCCCCCGGCCGGTGCCGGGCGTACGTCCGGCGGTGATCGCCGCCACGGTGCGCAGCCGTCCGGCACGCAGCGCGGGCACCAGGGCGGCGCAGGCGACCAGGGCGAGGGCCGCGGCGGGCACGGCGACGTCGATCCACAGCGGGATCGACTCCGACGGCCCGTCGAAGGCCTCGCCGACCTCGTCGAGCACGGGGACGGCCAGCAGATTGCCCACCACCAGCCCCAGGGCGCAGCCGACCGCCGCGGGGATCAGCGCCTGTCCGACGTAGGCCCGTACGACCTGCGCCGGGGTGAAGCCGAGCGCCTTCAGGATGCCGATGCGCCGGGTCGCGGCACCCACCGCGCCGCTGACGACGATCCCGATGACCAGGACCGACAGGAGCAGTCCGAGAGCCCCGAAAGCGGCCAGGAACGGCACGAACGCCATCGCGTTGGCGGTCTCCTCCTGCTTGACGGTCAGATAGGACTGCGATCCGGTCAGCGCGCCCTTCGGCACCGCCGCGGTGATCGCGGCCCGTCCGGCGGCCACCTGGGCGTCCGTCCCCGCGTGGTCGAAGCGGTAGAGCATCTCGTACGTGGGGGCGCCGCCCTGCGCGGCCAGCGTCTCGGCCTGCGCGGGGGTCACCCAGGCGTCCGCGGTGTCGGTCACCGACCGGGCGACCCCGACCACGGTCAGCGTGGGGCTGCCCGGCGTGTCGGGGAACGTCAGCCGCGCGCCCGGTTCGACGGGCAGCCTGCCGTTGGCCACCACGATCTGGCCGGGGCCGGTGAGCCAGGTGCCGGAGACGAGGTCGACCCGGTCGACCCCGCCCCCGGCGTCCGCCCGGCCGGCGACGGTCACCGGCGGCAGATCGACGCCTTCCGGGACGATGTCGGAGGACGAGGCGGTACGCGCGCGTACCGGCACGGTTCGGAAGGGACCGGCCGCGCCGGTCACACCCGACGCGTGCGCGGTCGCCGTGAGTTCCGCGGCCGTCACCTTCGCGCCGTCGAACCGCGCGGTCAGATGGGCGCCGTGCTGCCGGGCGAAGGCGTGGTCGAAGGGGGCCTGCGACGCGACGAGCAGCCCGGCGGCGAGCACCGACGCGGTGACGGCCATCAGCGTCGTCATGATCATCACGGCGGTCTGCACCCGCCGCCGCCCGACCCCGGCGCGCACCACCCGGCCCAGGGCGCTCATCGGGCCACCGCCGCCGCGCCCCGGGCGCTCCTGGTGTCCCGGACGACACGGCCGTCGACCAGCTCGACGGTCCGGGTCGCGCAGGACGCGGCGAGACCCAGATCGTGGGTGACCAGGACGATCGTCTGCCCCGACGCGTTGAGTTCGGCGAGCAGTTCCCGGACGTCCGCGCCGGAGGCGGTGTCCAGCGCGCCGGTGGGCTCGTCGGCCAGCAGCAGGGCCGGACGGTTCATCAGGGCCCGCGCGACCGCGACCCGTTGCCGCTCCCCGCCGGACAACCTGCCGAGGTAGGCGTCCGCGTGCCGGTCGATACGGAGGTCCGCCAGCAGACCGGCGGCCCGCGCGCGTGCCTCGGCCCGGGGCATCCCCGCCAGCTGGGCGGGCAGCAGCACGTTGTCGGTGACCGTCAGGTCGTCCAGCAGATTGAAGAACTGGAAGACCATGCCGACCTTGGTGCGCCGGTACCGTGCCGACCCGGCCTCGCCCAGCTCGTCCACCCGCAGCCCGTCCACCGTGACGCTGCCCGCACTCGGCCGGTCGAGCCCCGCGATCAGGTTGAGCAGCGTGGACTTGCCGCTGCCGGACGGCCCGAGAACGGCGAGCGCCTCTCCGGCGGCCACGCTCAGCGTCACGTCGGCGAGGGCCGGCGGCCCCTCCCCGTACGTCCTGCTCACAGCCCGCATGTCGATGACGGGCGCGGTCGCTGTCACGGTGCCTCCAGGTTCGGCAGTCGGCGGCCGACGGTTCGGTGGCCGACGGTTCGGTCCGAAGCTAGGGGCGGGCCCCGGTCCGGGGCGTCGCCCGTGACGGCTGTACCGGCTGCAGCCCCGGGATGACCCGCCGGACACGTCATCCCTGCGATGTACGCGGCGGATGTAGGGCGCCCGCGCCGCCGTCCGCAGCGGGGCGGATGTGGGGAGGACCCGAGGGTTGCCACACTGTGCGCATGGGCGGGGCGGGCGGTGCGGGCGGGGCGGTGCGGGCGGAGATCGTGGAGCGGTGGCGGACGGGGGCCGCGGCCCTGCTGCGCCGGAGCCCGCTGCCCCGCCCGTCCCGGTGGATGTGGACGGCCGACGCGATCCTCGCCTTCGTTCTCGCCGCCTGCACGGTGGGCGCCGCCTACCGGCAGGGCGACGGCGCCGCGCCGGTCGCTCCGGTGCTCGTGCCGATGGCGCCGCGGGTGCCCGCGCCCGGCGTCCCGCCGGTCGGTCCGTTCCCGGACGTGGGCGTGGGCGTGGCGCAGTTCGCCGGAGCCGTCCAGCCCTGGCAGCTGGTGCTGGCCGCCCTGACCGCGTTGCCCCTGGTCGTGCGCCGCCGGTTCCCGCTGTCCGCGTTCTGGGCGGTGGTCGTCGCGAGCCTGCTGTTCAACCAGCACCTGCGCGGCGGCGACCCGACCCTGTACACGTTCCTGTCCTGCGTGGTCGCCGCCTACAGCGCGGCCGTGTACAGCCCGTACCGGGCGCGGGCACTGGCCGGTCTGGTGGCCGGCGCCGCCCTGCTCGCCGTACTGCGCGACGAGAACTTCCCCTCGTTCGCTCCCGGGCTCGTGCCGTTCCTCGCGCTGCTCGGGGTGGGACTGGGAGCCAACGCGGTCCACATCTGGAAGCAGCGGCTGACCGCTCTGGAGGAGGAGCACGAGGCCGCCATGCGGCTGGCCGTCGACCGTGAGCGATCCCGGATCGCGCGCGAACTGCACGATGTCGTCACCCACAATGTGAGCGTGATGGTGATCCAGGCGGGCGCGGCCCGCAAGGTGATGGACACCGCGCCCGGCCGGGCCCGGCAGGCGCTGCTGGCCGTCGAGGCGGGCGGACGCACGGCGATGGCCGAACTGCGCCACGTCATGGGCCTGCTCACCATGGCCGGCGACGGGGAGGACGGGAACGGGGACCCGGAGGGTGCCGCCGGCGCCTCCGGTCCGGCCGCCGGGACCGGACTGGCGCCGCAGCCGGGCCTCGCCCAGGTGCCCGCCCTCGTCGACCGGGTACGCGAGACGGGCGTGCCCGTCGAGCTGACCGTCACCGGCACCCCGGCCCCGCTCGCCGCAGGCGCCGACCTGGCCGCGTACCGCGTGGTCCAGGAGGCGCTGACCAACGCGGTCAGGCACGCCGTCGGCAGCCGGGTGCGGGTCGCCGTCGACCACGTCCCCGGCGCGGTGCACATCGAGGTGTCCGACACCGGCGGTGCGTCCGCGGCGCCGGACGGCACCGGTGGCGGCCGCGGACTGATCGGCCTGCGCGAACGCCTCGCCGTCTACGGCGCCACCCTCCGCGCGGGCGAACGTCCCACCGGCGGCTTCGCGGTCCGCGCCGTCATCCCCGTGGAGGACCTCGCGTGACAGAGCAGCCGCCGCGCGTGGTGATCGCCGACGACCAGGCGCTGGTCCGCACCGGCTTCAGCATGATCCTGGCGGCGGACGGCATCGACGTCGTCGCCGAGGCCCGCGACGGGGACGAGGCCGTCGACGCGGTCCGCCGCACCCACCCCGACCTGGTCCTCATGGACATCCGGATGCCCGGGACCGACGGCCTGGAGGCCACCCGGCGGATCCTCTCCGGCGCCGTACCGCCCGACCCGCCCCGCGTCATCATGCTGACCACCTTCGACCTCGACCGTTACGTGTACGCGGCCCTCGCCGCCGGGGCGAGCGGCTTCCTCCTCAAGGACGTCACCCCCGAACACCTGGTCGCCGCCGTCCGTCTCGCCCGTACCGGTGACGCGCTGCTCGCGCCGGCCATCACCCGGCGCCTGGTCGAACGCTTCGTCGCCCGCGAGACGGCGGCCTCCGTCGCCCTGCACCGAGACCTGGCGGTGCTCACCCCCCGCGAGCTCGAGGTCCTCCGCTCGCTCGGCACCGGCCTGAGCAACGCGGAACTCGCCGCGCGCTTCCGGCTCAGCGAGGCCACCGTGAAGACCCACGTCACCCGGATCCTCGCCAAGCTCCGGCTGCGGGACCGCGCCCAGGCCGTCGTCGTGGCCTACGAGACGGGCCTGATCACCCCGGGGACGGGCACCCCGGCGGCGGACCGCTAGACCGTCCGGGCCGCCGCCCGGCCCGCTCCGGGCCGTTCGCCCGCCCTCTCCGGCCTTCTCCGGGCCTCGCCCGGCCTGTTCCCGGCCTGCTCGGGGCCATCGCCCGGCCCTCTCGGAGCTAAGCGGAGTGATCTGCCTCACATGCTGTCACAGGGATCGACGGCGCGGTGTCTTGAGGCCGAACCACCGAACATGGAGGAGACGTCATGGCTGAGAACACCGATGTTGTCGTGATCGGCGGCGGATACGCCGGCGTCATGGCCGCCAACCGCCTGACGCAGCGCGACGACGTGACCGTGACGCTGATCAACCCCCGCCGGACCTTCGTCGAGCGGATCCGGCTGCACCAGCTGGTCGGCGGGTCCGACGACGCGGTCGTCGAGTACGCGAAGATCCTGGCCGACCGCGTCCGGCTGACGGTCGACACCGTGACCCGGATCGACGCGGCCGGGCGCCGGGTGGAGCTGGCCTCGGGCGGCACGGTCGACTACGACTACCTGATCTACGCGGTGGGCAGCGGCAGCGCCGACCCGCGCGTCCCCGGAGCCGCGGAGCACGCCTACCCGCTCGCCGACCTGGAGGAGGCCGAGCGGCTGCGGCCGGTCGTCGCCGCCGCGCCCGCCCCGGCCGCGGTGGTGGTCGTCGGCGCGGGCCCGGCCGGCATCGAGACGGCCGCCGAACTGGCGGAGGCGGGCCGCTGCGTCACCCTGGTCTGCGGCGGCGTCCTCGGCCCGTATCTGCACCCCCGGGGCCGGCGCGCGGTCGCCCGGCGGCTGGCCCAGCTCGGGGTCACCGTCCTCGACGGCCCCGACACCCTGGTGACGGAGGTGACCCGCGAGGCCGTACGGCTCGCCGACGGCCGTGAGCTGCCGAGCGAGGTGACCATCTGGACCGCCGGGTTCGGCGTGCCGGACCTGGCCGCGCGCAGCGGACTGAGCACCGACACCCTGGGCCGTCTGCGCACGGACGAGACCCTGACCAGCGTGGACGACCCGCGCATCGTCGCGGCCGGGGACTGCGCGGCACCGTCGGACCTGCCGTTCCGGCTGGGCTGCCAGTCCGCGGTCCAGCTCGGCCCGCAGGCCACCGAGACCGTGCTCAGCCGGATCGCCGGCGCGCGGCCCACACCCATCGACGTGGGGTTCGTCGGCCAGTGCATGAGCCTCGGGCGGCGCACCGGCGTCTTCCAGTTCGCCCGCAGGAACGACCTCGCGATCAGCCTCTACCTCGGCGGCCGCCTGGGCGGGAGGCTCAAGGAGTTCGTGTGCAGGAGCACCGTCTGGCAACTGGCGTACGAGGCGCGCAAGCCCGGAGCACGTACCTGGTGGGTCAAGGACGGCAAGCGCCGGCACCTGCTCCGGGCGCAGCACGGCGAGGCGTCCGACACCGCCGGCCGGGCGGTCTAGCGAGGCGGGCGCGCCCGCACGGGGGAGAATGGACCTCGGTGCGGACGCACCCCTGAAGGCCGCCGGCAGCCGGGGCCGACCGTGTGCAAGAGGAAAGGGCCGAGCCATGGGCGACGACGCCGCCGATCCGGCGACCGACACCTTCGTCGCCCACCGCAACCTCCTCTTCACGGTCGCGTACGAGATGCTCGGATCGGCGGCGGACGCCGAGGACGTCCTCCAGGAGACCTGGCTGCGCTGGGTCGGGGTCGACCTGGCACAGGTGCGCGACCGGCGCGCCTACCTGGTCCGGATCACGACCCGGCAGGCGCTCAACCGGCTGCGCACCATGACGCGCCGCAAGGAGGCGTACTTCGGCCCCTGGCTGCCCGAGCCGCTGCTCACCGCCTCGGACGTGGCCCAGGACGCCGAGCTCGCCGAGAGCGTCTCGATGGCGCTGATGCTCGTCCTCGAGACGCTGTCGCCGACGGAGCGCGCCGTCTTCGTGCTGCGCGAGGCCTTCGACGTCAGCTACGACGAGATCGCGGCCGCGGTCGACAAGAGCCCCGCGGCCGTCCGCCAGATCGCGCACCGCGCCCGCAAGCACGTCGACGCCCGCCGTCCCCGCGAGGTGGTCTCCGCGCGCGAGACCCGGGCGGTGCTGGAGTCGTTCCGGCGCGCGCTGGCCACCGGGGACCTCCAGGGTCTCCTCGACGTGCTCGCGCCCGAGGTCGTCATGCTGAACGACGGCGGCGGCGTCAAGCAGGCCGCGCGCAGGCCCGTCATCGGCGCCGACAAGGTGGCCCGCTTCGTCATCGGCACCGCGGGCAGGCACGAGGCCGTCCTCACCGCCGACCCCGCCCTCGTCAACGGCAGCCCGGCACTCCTCGTACGGCTCGACGGCGAGAACGACGGCATCATGGCGATCCGCGTCGAGGACGCCCGCATCACCGGCCTCTACTACGTCCGCAACCCCGAGAAGCTGACCCGGGTCGCGTTCGAGACCCCGCTCACCCTGCGCTGAACACGGCGGTGGCCCCCGGAGGGCGCGACGGCCGCGCCGAGCCCCGACTCGGCGTCCCCGACCCGTTTTTCATGGCGTATTCACAGCAAGTGCCGCCCCGCTCCCCGGCGTTGCCCGGCCCCGCCGGGCCAGGGCTTTGACCAGGGGAAACGCGGAAGTCTGACGGGATGTGCGGGCGTCCCGGCCGAGGCGCCGGCCGCGATAGAAAGCGATCTCCACCACTTTCCGGAACCGTTTCTGTTCGTAGCGTTGACACCCCGCACGCGCCCTCCTATTGTCGCGCCACCATTCCGACCACGTGACGATATTTCGAACGGCTGAAAGGCAAGTGCCCTGCGCGCCACCGAAATCAGTACATACGTGGCAGGCGCGCCCCGGCGCGGCCTGGCGTATGTACAGGTGCGCCCCGGTGCCGCGCGCACGAGAGCCGACGAGACCTGCTTACAGGGCCGTACCGTCGCACCGATCGACGATCCACCGGACACCGAGGCGCCCGAGCGCCGGCCCGAGCGACGCGCCGGGCGATCCGATCGTCAGTCAGTTCAGCGTGACCCTCCGCCTGTTCACCGCCCATGAACAGGCGCGCCGAGCCCCCGACGGCCTCGCGGCCGCCCGCCGATCCAGGAGATCGCCGAGCGGATCCGCGCCGCGGGGCGTACCGCTCCACCGGAACTCCGGTCGGTACACGGCGCCCCAGACCCACCCGCACGGCGCCCCCCTGAGGGGTCGGGACCCCGGCCCCGCACCGAGACCGTGCGGAAGCGGACACGGCGCGCCCCACCCCCGGATCGCCCGCCCCCGCCCGCCGGCTGCCCGGCCCGCCCACCGGTTCCCCACAGCCGAACGACATCCCCATCGCACCCCCATCGCACCCCCCATCGAAACCCCCCATCCTCTCAACGACGAGAAGAACGAGGAACGATCACCATGCGCAACCGAAGAGCCGCCCTCGCCGCCACCGCCGGAGCCGTCTCTGTCGCCCTCACCCTGTCCGGCTGCGGTCAGAGCATCGGCGACAGCTCCGAGGGAAGCTCAGGGGAGGGCACCATCGGCATCGCCATGCCGACCCAGGCCTCCGAGCGCTGGCTCACCGACGGCAAGAGCGTCGTCGACGACCTGAAGGCCGACGGCTACCAGACCAAGCTGGTGTACGGCAAGGACGACCCGAAGACGCAGGTCTCACAGATCGAGGCCCTGATCAAGCAGGGCGTCGACGCGCTGATCATCGCCGCCATCGACAACAAGTCGCTGAACGGCGTGCTGCAGCAGGCCGCCGACGCGGACATCCCGGTGATCTCCTACGACCGGCTCATCCTCGGCACCGAGAACGTCGACTACTACGTCTCCTTCGACAACGAGCAGGTCGGCCGGTTCCAGGCCCGCTACATCATCGACAAGCTCGGCCTCGAGGACGGCGCGGGCCCGTTCAACATCGAGTTGTTCGCCGGTTCCCCCGACGACAACAACACCAAGTTCTTCTTCGACGGCGCGATGCACCTCCTCCAGCCGTACCTGGACACCAAGCAGTTGGTGGTCCGGTCCGGCCAGACCGGACTGAAGGACGTGACCACCCTGCGCTGGGACGGCCCCACCGCGCAGAAGCGCCTGGACGGCATCCTCTCCGAGTCGTACGGGAGCAAGAAGGTCGACGCGGTCCTGTCGCCGTACGACGGCATCTCCATCGGCGTCCTGAACGCGCTGAAGGCGGACGGCTACGGCTCCGGCAACAAGCCCCTGCCGATCGTCACCGGGCAGGACGCCGAACTCGCCTCGGTGAAGTCGATCATCGCGGGTGAGCAGGCGCAGACCGTCTACAAGGACCTGCGTCAACTCGCCGGGGTCGCCGCGGAGATGGCCGACGACATACTCAACGGCAAGACGCCCAAGGTGAACAACAGAAGGGCCTACGACAACGGAGTCAAGGCCGTGCCCGCCTACTTGCTGCAGCCGACGACCGTCGACAAGAGCAACTACGAGTACGTCCTGGTCGCGGGCGGCTACTACACCGACGCCGAACTCAAGTAGCCACGGCCCGGTCCCGTCCCCGCCGGACCACGACCGACGCCGACCACGCCGACTGCGCGACCACGTCGACCGACGACGACCACGCCGACTGCGCCGACAGCCCCGACCACGTCGACTGCGCCGACCGCGAGTTCACCGTGGTCGGCGCGGTCGTGTGATCGTCGCGGGTCGTGCGGTCGGCGTGCGGTTGTCGTGCGGTCGCCGTGCTCGGCGCGGGCACTGCGGCTGTCGCGGTACGTCGGCCCGGCCGACTGGGCCCGGCCGAATCCCGGCTGGGGCCCCGCTAGATCCACGTGTCCAGCCACATCCGCGACCGCCAGTCGCCGACCGGGATCACCTGGCCGGTGTACACAGGCCAGAAATAGATGAAGTTCCAGGCGATGAGCAGCACGAGGCCGCCCGCGGCGACCGCGCCCAGTGTCCGGCGTCTGTCGCCCGCCCCCGGCGGACCCAGGAGCGCGCCCAGCATCATCGCGACGGCCAGACACAGGTACGGCACGAAGGCGACCGCGTAGAACGAGAAGATCGTGCGGTCCTGGTACAGGAACCAGGGCAGATAACCGGCCGCCACCGCGCACAGGACGGCGCCCGCCCGCCAGTCGCGGCGCAGCGCCCACCGGTAGAGCAGATAGACCAGCGCGCAGCACGCCGACCACCACAGCAGCGGCGTGCCGAGCGCGAGGACCGCCTGCGAGCAGCCGGCCGCGGCGTGGCACCCGTCCTGCCCGGCCTTCGGCGACTGGTAGTCGAACAGCACCGGGCGGCCGAGGACCAGCCAGCTCCACGGGTTGGACTCGTACCGGTGCCAGGTGTGGAGCCCCACGTTGAACCGGTAGACCCCGTACTCGTAGTGCCACAGGCTGCGGAGCGCGGCCGGTATCCACGACCAGGCGCCGCCGCGGCCGTCCGCCCAGTGCCGCCCGTAACCGTCGTCGGACCGGAACCAGCCGGTCCACGTCACCAGGTAGGTCACCACGGCGACCGGCACGACGGACAGCACCGACCGGCCGAGATCCTTGCGCAGCACCGCCCGGTACGGACGGCCCGCCCCGGCCACGCGGCGCGAGCCGACGTCCCACAGCAGGGTGAGGACCACGAAGAAGGCCAGGAAGTACAGGCCGTTCCACTTGGTCGAGGCCGCCAGCCCCAGGAAGACGCCGGCCGCGAGCCGCCACGGACGCGGTCCCGTCCCGGCGCGGTCGCCCGTGACCCGGTCCGGGCGCGCGCGGCCGTCCCCGTCCACCGGAAGGGCCGCCGCGAGCCGGGCCCGTGCCTGGTCCCGGTCGAGCAGCAGACAGCCGAACGCCGCCAGCACGAAGAACATGACGACGAGGTCCAGCAGCGCGGAACGGCTCATCACCACATGCAGACCGTCCAGCGCCATCAGCGCGCCGGCCAGACAGCCCAGCGCCGTCGACCGGAACAGACGGCGCCCGATGCGGCACAGCATCAGCACCGACAGCGTGCCCAGGACCGCGGTCATGAAGCGCCAGCCGAACGGTGTGAGGCCGAACATCCACTCCCCGAGAGCGATCACCCACTTGCCCGTCGGCGGGTGGGCGACGAACGCCCCGGTGTCGGAGAGCGGGATCACCTGAGGGTCCGCGAGGATCTGCGGGTCGGTGATCTTGCGGTCGGGCCAGGTGCCCTCGTAGCCGAGCCGCAGCAGCGCCCAGGCGTCCTTGGCGTAGTAGGTCTCGTCGAAGACGAGGCCCCGCGGCTGCCCGAGCCGCCGGAACCGGATCGCTCCGGCCAGCACGGCGACGAGCACCGGCCCCAGCCAGTCCATCACCCTCGCGACGCGGTACGCCCCGTCCGGACCGAGACGTATGAGCTCCGACCAGCGGGTCGACGGCTCCGGGAAGGGCGGTACCAGGCGTTCCCGGACATCGTCCCGGGGGCGCCCGGCGTACCCGAACAGGCGCAGCCGGCCCCGCCAGTCGCCGGGCGCCTTCGTCGGACGGCCGTCGTCGAGAACGGGGGAGCGCCGCACACTGCTACTCGTCACCGGACGACCCTAAACGCCGCCCTCCCCGAACAACCGCACACCTGTGCAACCGTCCGCCCGCGCAACCGCACGCCCTGCAACCGCCAGCCCGTGCTACCGCCCGCCCGTGCGCAGACGGGCGACGGCGGCACACACCGGAGCCCTCGCCCCGCCCACCGGGCACGCGGGCCCGTGCCTCGTGCGGGGACCTAGGCCCCCGTGTCTCGCGCGGGGACCTGGGCGGCATCCGCCTGATATGTCGTCATGAGCCGATGATGCCGGCGGCCACGCCGCACCGTTCTCATGTGCGGCGGGAGGGCCGGTAGCGGGACGAACCACCCCCGCGGACGTCGGAAGCCGGGCAGTGGCGGCAATTTCGACGGTGGCGAATCGATTGGCGGGGCACCCAGAAAGGCAAGGCTTCTCAGAAAGGAACGACCATGGCAACTCCCCTGACCGCAGCCAGGGTTCTAGCCGCCCTCAGAGCGGAGGGCGTCACCGTCGTCGAGGTCGGCGGCTGGCGCACCCACAACCGGGCAGGGCACGGCGCGTGGGGCCCGGTCGCGGGGGTGGTCGTGCACCACACCGTGACGTCCGGGACGGCCGCCTCCGTGGCGATCTGCCGGGACGGATACGCCGGTCTCCCCGGACCGCTGTGCCACGGCGTCATCGACAAGCGGGGCGTCGTGCACCTCGTCGGATGGGGCCGCGCCAACCACGCCGGCAGCGGCGACGGCGACGTGCTGAAAGCGGTCATCGCCGAGAAGCCGCTGCCCGCGCCGAACGAGAACGACACGGACGGCAACGCCCGCTTCTACGGCTTCGAGTGCGTCAACCTCGGCGACGGCAAGGACCCCTGGCCGGCGGTCCAGCTGGAAGCCATGGTCCGCGCCTCCGCCGCACTGTGCCGGGCGCACGGCTGGTCCGCCGCCTCCGTGATCGGCCACAAGGAGTGGACGAACACGAAGACGGACCCACGCGGCTTCACCATGGCCGACTTCCGCGCCAGGGTCGCGACCCGGCTGCGCAAGGCCCCCGGCGCCGACACCCCGATCCCCACCCCGACCACCCCGAGCCAGGAGGACACCGTGCCCAACCCTTCGATGCTGAACGAGTCGAACCCCACCGATGTCGAACTGCCCTCCGGCGAGTGGGTCGGCCTGGCGTTCACGGATCCGGTCGTCCACTCCGGGCCGCGCCTGCACAACACCCTGGTCCACGTCTCACTCGACGAGAAGGCTCCGGACGACGCGCTCGTCGAGGGCCGCTTCTACCTCACGGACACCACGGGCAAGCACCCTTCGGCCTTCCAGACCGTCACCCGCTACGGCGGCGGTGGTCACCAGTTCGCCGTGTCCGGCACCGTCCCGGCCGGAAAGCACTTGCGGTTCCAGCTCCGGGTGAGGACGGCCGACGCCACCCCGGTCACCCTCCTGCACCGCACCGCAACCGGCCCGTACTGGGCCACCGCCTGACCCACCGCACTCTTACCGGCCGGCCCCAGGCCCCACCCGGGCGACCAGGAGGACACCATGGGAACCACCGACACCACCAGCGAGACCGGCCTGCCCGGGCAGGCACCCGAGGGGCTTGAGCGGCGAACCCCCCTGGCCGCCGATCCGACCTGTCAGACCGATCCGACCTGTCAGACCAGTCCGACGTGTCAGACCAGTCCGACCTGGTCGACCTGTCCGACCAGGCCGAGACACGACACCGAAGCGGCCGGACGGGCGTTACGCGGCGCCGCTCATTCGGCAGCCAGGCGCTGAGACGGCCAAAGCGCCCCGCCCCGGCGCCTCCTGACGCCGGGGCGGTCCACCGTCGACTACCACCAAGGAGTGCAGCGGAAGGCGCCGCTCACCTGTACACATGCGCGGGCGACGAGATCCCGATCGTTGAACGTCCCGGTGTAGGCCGAAGTGGCGTTCCTCGACTGCCCCAGCGGGCCGACCCAACCCCGACCACCGTTGGAAGTGATGTCCAGATAGACCCGTGCCCTGCTGGCTCCGTTCCAGAGTCCCCACACACAGCGCGACGGACGGTTGTACCGGAGTTCCACCTTGTTCAGGTAGCGCTTCTTGATGAGGCCACCTCCGGGCGCGGACACCCATACCGAGGTGTACCAGGCGTTCGCGCCGCGGGTTTCGAACTGCCCGCTCGCAGCCCAGGACCGTGCCTCGTCGAGGTTGTTCTGACAGTGCTCGGTCGCAGACGCGTGTGTCGCGGACGCCCCGACAAGCGCTCCCGCCAGCAGAACAGACGCCCCCAGAATCCCCGTCACCGTGCTCCGCACCCTGGCCATAAGGCTCATCACCATCCCCCTCGCGTTTGGTGAGGTGCCGACACTATCGACGGCGACAGCGCCCGAAGAGAGCGTGCGGGGGCGCTCCACACGGGCGCCAAGGCGTGCACACCCGAACACCCAGAAGCGCGCACGCCGGGCCCACGCCCCCCAGGCCCCGCATGCACGAAGCTCGTCAGCCGTTGCCCTTGGTATTGCCCTCCGTGTTGCTCTCCATGGCGTCGACCTTGTCGTCGACGAACCGCGTCTCGAGAGCGTCGCCATAGCACGTGCTGTCTGGGGGAACCGCGTAACGGCAGTGGACCTCGGTGATCGTCAGCACCTCCAGCAAGGTGGTCGTCTGATCCCCCTCTTGGCCGTGGTGTTCCTCTCGGAAGTCGATCCCCGTCGCACGTACCTTGCCGACGACGCCGGCGTAGTCCTCCGGGTCCACCTCCAGCAGATTCCACGAGACCACGTCCCCCAGTGCGAAGGCTTCCCCGCAGCACTGGATCTGCCAGTCATCGACCCAAATCGTCAACGTCATGCCGCCATTGTCCGTCGGGACATCTGCTGTCTTACCAGGGTCTTCGTCAGTGATCCACGGACCTGAGCCTGATGAGCTGGACACGATTGCGGGCGTCCGGAATAGGGACGGCGCCCTGGCGTCTGAACGACGCGGAACGGCATGGACACGGGTACGGGCGGCAGAGCTCTTGGCCTACCGGCATTCATTGCTCGATGACCTCTTCGTCCCGAAGCGACTTGGGTGGGGCAGCCTTGGGCCGGCGTGGCCCTCACCTGGGCTGATGCTCCGCAGACGTCCGCGCTCGTCCGTCGTTGATCGTCGACGTTGTCACGCAGTTAGACACTCACGGTCTGCGGTATGTCACCCATGTGCTGCGCTACTTGGCCAGGGGTTTCCAGCTGAAACGTAGCTGAACCAGACGGAAACTGAGACGGTGCCAAGAGGGCCAGCTGGCGCCTCTGGGTGCTCATGGGGGAGGGCAACTATGGAGAGCGCAACCATGTCGGCTGTGATCGCGGCTGTTGCAGCGGTGGTCGGGGGCCTTTTGACCGCGTTCGCTACGAGGTCCGTGGAGCGGCTACGGCTCCGGGCCAGTCTGCTCGAGAAGGCTCAGGAGCGGCGTCTGGCCGGCATCGAGGGCTTCATGCTGGCGACGAGCCTGTGGATGGACTGGCTCACGTATATCCAGGAGACAGGCTGGACAGACAAGCAGGAGGAGCTGAACCGTCGCGTTCGAGCCCGCGACGAAGCGTATCGACGGTTGCTGCTGTTGGCTTCGGATGAGTTGTATCGGTGGTTGAAGGGCAGCTACCTGCCCGCGGAACACATGGTGCGGCAGACCTACGTGCGTCAACTGCGCAGCGGCATGCGGATCGACGAGGAAGCGCTGG
The DNA here is from genome assembly GCF_040295245.1 of Streptomyces sp. NPDC002884. Classification (NCBI taxonomy): domain Bacteria; kingdom Bacillati; phylum Actinomycetota; class Actinomycetes; order Kitasatosporales; family Streptomycetaceae; genus Streptomyces; species Streptomyces sp. NPDC002884. The sequence goes on from NZ_JBEOVB010000010.1 coordinate 236,584, forward strand.
CCGCTCGGCGGGCGTTCAACGCCCTGCTGAGGGACGACCTCGTGGACAAGGTGCGCCCGGAGATCCACAAGCTGCGTGAGCCCCTTGCGTGAGTCCTAGGCCGAAGAGTCTGGGCTCTGAGCTTGGGAAGCTCGGGTTCCTTGGCGGCAGTTGCTGTCCTGACCTGCGTCCGATCGGTGCCGAAGCCCGGGGCGCATCCGTGGCCAGGTCCCCGTTGTTACCCGTGGATCCCCGCACGACCTGGCACGCAGTTCAGCGTTTCAGCGGTGCTCTAGACGGTCTCCGCCCTCTTCCTTCTGTGGGAGTCGTGGAGGGGCTGAGAGGTGCTCAGTGGAGGCGAGGGTCGACGACGTCGGCGAATGGGATTGAGGCCTCGGCGTTCACGGTGAACAGGTCGTAGCGGCGATACTCCCGCTGGGTTTCTTCATCCTTGATGAGGCCTTTCCCCTTGAAGGTCGAAATGGAAGCACCCCATGCCGAGTCCTCCGAATCGAGAGTCCACCATGAGGTCACGTATCGGGGCTTTCGCGTCACGGTGATCACGTTGGTGCTGTATGCCACTTCGGCGTTGTACACGACGAATTCACCGCATTCCTTCGGGGGGCAGTAGAACCTCGACTTCTTGTCCCACGAAAACTGTGCGGTTCCGAAGGTGTCCAGGTCGATCGTTCCGCGGTCCTTCCTCATGACCAAGGCGCTGAGATCGGCTTCCAGCACGTCGTACTTTGCCGTTCTGGGCACCTCGATCATTTTCTGTACGGTGTATACCTCACCCGCATCGAACCAGTACCCGGGTCCGGTGAAAGGGCCGGTGCCGAGGACCGTCCACCCGACGGACTCGACGTGGCGGGCTACGTCCCCTTCCGCCTCCAGCGCCGCTCGGCGATCCCGCAGACCTGTGCTCTTCTCGACGTAGTTTCCCGTGCGCCCGTATGCTGTCCAGCCGGCGGCGAGGATTTGCAGGGGAACGGTCCCGCTGTTCTTCAGGTGAAGTGTCACGGGGAGGTGGACGACGGGCCGTTCGAGGTCCATGCGCGGGGTTCCGTACCGCACCTCCAGCACCAGGTTCGACGGTGCGGCCGTCGGCTGGTACAGGGAGGAATAGGCGAAGTTCACCCCGGCCAGGATCGCTGTGACCGCCACACCCGCCGCGATTCTCGTCGGGTGCGGAGTGCCACGCCAGATCTTCTCCCGGACGACCATCCACAGCGCCCACAGGGACCAGAGGAATTGCGGGAAGAACGCCAGCGTGTAAAGCGTGGCTTCGGCGTCCTGGAACCACAGGAAGACCAGCAGGGTGGTGACGGTCACCGCGATGAGGACGCCAAGGAGGACGATAGCTCCTGAAATATGCAGGCTTCGTTTGCCCCAGTAGTCGAAGGCCGCGATGGCTGCCGACCCTTCGGCCACACCTCCGAGGATGAACACGGAACCCGTCATCCGTCCCGCGAACGTCATCGCGTCCAAGGCGTCCGGAACGCCGATGACGATCAGCAGGGCCATGCACGCCACCAGCCCGAACGCCATGAATCCGATGGTCGTGCGTCTGCGCCACGCGTGATCGGGCCAGACGTCGCTGCCGCCGCCGGACCAGCACACCTTGGACTCGTCCTCTAAGTCCAAGTCCGGCGGGTAGCCGTGTCGGCGGAGAATGCCTCGCAGTTCTCGCACAGACCAGGCGCGGTCCACCGTTTCGGCACCGATGCGGACCTCGCGCAGCCCTCGGCCGTCCGGTGGACTTACCGTGACCTTAGTTCGGTGTTGCATGCCCCCAGACTCCCCGCCGTATGAGCGGCTGGCAGCCAGAGTTCCCCCGTTGGAGTGCCTACCCCCAACTGCCTCGGCGGCCCGGCACCACTAGTGGCGAACCGGTCAGTGAGGCTGAGTGCCGGCTCCGTCTCACTCGGGAACTCACTCACGATCAGTGACACGCAATAAGTTGATCGTGGAGTTGTCAACGGCGGCAGGAGGCCTTCACAGAGGCTTGATGCGCCAAGGGTCCGGAAAGAGAATTTCCTGCGTGGTGTTGTGAAGCGCCCAGAACCACCTACCTGGCCTGTAGAGCCAGGGTGAAGGGATACGCTTGCCCTTTGACCCTTCCACGATGATCCTCAAGCGACTGATCCGCCTGAGGGCTTCGTAGGTGCTCTTCTGCTTTGTCCGAGCAACCCATTGAATATGTCCGAAGGGAAGGATCTCTCGTTGGTCACCTCCTTCGATGACTTCAAGATCGAAGCACTTCCCCTTGGGATATTTGCGTCGCAAGGGTGAGAACTGCCGGTGACGTGCATGAAGCGTCACCCCTTCATCGATGATGCCTGTCGCCCCGCCCACGTTGTCGATTCGGACATGAAAGTAGGCGTCCCCGTCGCGCGAGTACAACTCGAAAGACACTGCCACTTTCGGCCTGGATCGCCGGTAGCTGGAGTACCCGACGAGTGCAGCGCACGCAGGGATTATGATCTTGAGCGCGGTTTCAGTCAGAGACATGGGGCCAGGATGGCCGACCCCGTCTCCCGCGCGGGTTGCATTTGAGCAACCTTTGCGGTTGGCCGTCAAGATCGAAGAAGTCGACATCAAGGCCGCGCAGGGCATGTAAACGCCTTTTGCTGATCCTGGGTCATGGGACGTGAGCAACGTGGGTTTGGGAACCGCCTTTGAGTTCGTAACGCGACAGGACGGTCGGCTCTTCGATTGCCGGTGCCGGCACCCGTGAGCTGATGACCCGTATGGGCCACAGCGGCTCGCGCGCCACGCTGATCTATCAGCACATGACCAGCGACCGTGACCGCGCCATCGCTGATCGCCTCGGGGCCATGATCAGCGAGGGTGAAGGAGAGACTCCTCGGCGAGGGGATGTGGACTCGTAGTGGACTAAGTGGCACGCGCGTGGCACGGCTTCGAACACGACGAAGGGCCAGCCTGGGAGGAAACCCTCCTGAGCTGGCCCTTTTGCTGTGCCCCCGGCAGGATTCGAACCTGCGACACCCGCTTTAGGAGAGCGGTGCTCTATCCCCTGAGCTACGAAGGCGGGGTGGTGGCCCTGTGGGTCACTGGCGTCAGCGTACCGGATTCGGGTTGGGGGGTGTGGGGGTCAGGTCAGCGGGACGTGGGTGAAGCGGGCGGCTGTGTGGAGGTCTGTCTCGATGTGGGAGGCGGTGGAGAGCAGGGCCGGGAGGATGTCGTGGACACACTCCTCGGCCGTGCGGCGGGCGACGTGGGTCGCGGCGTTCAGGGCGGCGATCACCTGGCCGTTCGAGTCGCGGATCGGGACGGCGATCGCCCGTACGCCCTGTTCCGGTTCCTCGTCGACCAGGGCGTAGGACTCCGCCCCCGAGGGGCCGGTCAAGAGGAGGCGGCCCATCGATGTGGAGGCGGCCGGGAGCCGGGTGCCCACGGCGATGTCCACGCTCATGACGTGGTTCGCGGTCGCCCGGGCCGTGTACTGGATCTCGTCGCCCCGTTCGGTCAGGACCGCCAGGGAGGTCGTCTCCTGGACGGCGTTTGTCAGCGTCGTCAGGTGGGGGGTCGCGATCCGGGGGAGGGACGTGCGGGAGAGGGGCGGGAAGCCGAGGGAGAGGACGCGGGGGGTGAGGGCGAACGTGCGGTGGGGGGTGGGGGTCACCAGGCCCAGGTGTTCGTAGGTGATCAGGGCCCGGCGGGCCGTCGCCCTCGCCAGGCCGGTCGCCTTCGCGACCTCCGTGAGGGTCAGCTCCGCCCGGCCCTCGTCGAACACGCCCAGGACGGTCAGGCCCCGGGCGAGGGACTCGATGAACTCCCGGCCCAGTTCCTGCTTCGACGCGCCCGTCCAGGTCGCCAGTCCCGCAGGGGGCCGGCCCGGCTCGGGGTGCGGTGCCCGGCGCAGGTCCTCCTCCATCGCCGCCACGGCCAGACGCAGCCGGGGGAGGAGCGTGTCGCGCAGGTCGGCCGACGTGTGCCGGCTCGTATGGCTGACGACGTTCGCCACGCACGCGATCCGGGCGGTGCGCGGATCCCGTACCGGGACGGAGACCGCCACCAGGCCCGGCTCGATCAACTGGTCGTCCAGGGCGCAGTTCTCCCGCGCCGCCCGCGCGGTCCTGCGGGTGAAGTCCTCGTCGATTCCCGTGCTCTGCGCGGGCGATGGCGGCACGGTCGGGAAGTCGCGGTTCTGCGGGTCCCTCGTCCTGCGGGCGCGCCAGGCCTGCCACTCCTCGTCGGTCCACTCGGTCGCGAACAGCTGGCCCGGCGCGGTGCGTTCGGCCGGGAGCAGGTCGCCGATGCGAAAGCTCAGGGACATCGCGCGGCGGCGGGTCGCCTGGTGGATGAAGCGGATGCCGTCGCGGTCGGCGACCGCCAACGACACGGACTCGTCCAGTTCGTCGGCCAGCCGGTCCGCGCGGGCGGACAGCAGCGCGGGCAGGCGCAGCGCCGCCAGGTAGGCGTTGCCCAGTTCCATGACGTGCGGGGTCAGGATCACGTCCCGGCCGTCGAGACGGACGTATCCCATGCGGGTGAGGGTGGCGGTGATGCGGTCGACCGTGGAGCGGGCGAGACCGGTGGCGCGTTCCAGTCCGCTCAGGCTCATCGTGCCGCCCGTCTCGGTCAGCTGCCGCAACACGGCGACCCCGCGGATCAGCGGCGAGACGGCCTCCGCGGGCGCCTGCCCTGCCTCCGGGGCCGGGCCCGGAGCCGGAGCGGGAGCCGGGTTTGGGGCCGGTCCCGGGGCGGATGCGGTCGTCTTCGCGGACATTGCGGCTCGGCTCTCCGATACGGCGGCGGAACTGACGGTGTGCGGTGACAGCGGTGACAGCGGCAACGGGCAGCGGTCGTGTGCGGTGACAGCGGCAGTGCGCAGCGGTCGTGTGCGGTGTCGGTATGTACCGGCCGCGCGTGTGTACGTACGTGCACACGCGTGCGCGTGCGTGCGTGGTCGTACGGTTTCGTGCGGCAGGCCTACGGTAGCCCCGGTCGGCCCGCGGACTGCACGTTCCCGTACGTCTACGTCCTCGTCCTCGTCTCTACGCCTACGCCCTCGTCTACGTCCACGTCCACGTCGGACCGTCCGCCCGCACGTCGTCCAGCCGTCCGTCCAGCCGTCCCACCCGTCCGTCCAGCCGTCGCACCCGCCCGTCCATGCCGGCAGTGGCGGCTACCCGCGGCTCACCCGTACGCGGTAGTCGCCCTTCAGGTCCGCCCCCACCACCGAGATGCGGATGCCCCTCTTGGGGTCCTTGAACGTCTCGCCCGGCGCGAAGGGGGCGTCGGAGAGTTCCGCGTGGACGTTGGGACTGCGGGTGCAGCCGCCGCTGTCGGTGTGGGAGTCGTAGACCGTGACCGGGCCCATGCCGGTGTCGACGTCCGCGTCCACCTTGTAGATGAGGACGCCCGAGCGGCACACGGTCTCGTCGTTGCCGCCGCGGGCGCGCAGTTCGACGGCGTAACCGGTGCGGTCGCTCATCGGGACGAAGATCAGCTTCGGGCCGGCCGTGCGGGAGAGGGGGGTCAGGGGGTATTCCGTCGTGCCCGGTGACGCCGCGCAGGCGATCTGGGTGGCGTCCAGCCAGCCCAGTTTCCACTTGTGCCAGCCGAGCAGATCGTTGTTGGCGCCCCAGTCCTCGCTCATGATGTCCCAGTGGCCGACCGCGCCTCCGCCCTCCTGGGTGTAGAGGTCGGGCAGGCCGAAGACATGGCCGTTCTCGTGGGGGAGGACGCGGTAGCCGGTGCGGTCGTAGGAGCCCGAGCCGTCGTCCTGGCGGGAGTAGACGAAGGACGCGTTCGCCACGGTCACCCCGTCGGCGACCGGCGCCTCCGCGTTCCCGGCGAACGTCACCGAAAGGACCGTGTCGAGGGCGGAGGGGCCCGCGTTCGGGGTGACCAGCACGTTCAGGAGGTCGTACGAGCGGAAGTCCACGGTCGGGTCGGCGGCGGCCACGATGTCCTGGACGAGTTCGCGGTAGCCGGGGTCGAAGGGCGCGCCGCGCTCTATCCCGTACTCGCGGAACGTCTTGGGCATGCGCAGCCAGCGCGGGATCGGAGTCTCGGCGCGGTAGTCGAGGCGGCCGTAGGACGCCGTGCGGAACCACTCCTCGGTCTGCGGGAAGAACTCGTGGTAGCGGTTCAGCGCGCTGCCCCGGCCGGGCGCGTCCGAGAAGTCGATCATCAGGGTGAGGGCGCGGACGGTGCCGGTGGAGCGGGAGTAGCCGCCCGGCGTGGGCAGGCCCTCGGACATCTGGACGGTGGCACGGCCGTTGATCATGCAGGGGGCGAGGGCGGAGGAGCGGGCCAGGGAGGCCGGACCCGCGCCGGCCGTCGTCGCACCGGGGGCCGGCGTGAGGTGTCCGGACCCGGCCGATGTGCTGACCGCGAGCGTCAGCACGGAGACGGAGGCGAGCGCGGCGATGCGGCGCGGGCGTATCCGACGGCGGAGCGGCTCGCCTGCGCGGGCCGGGGCGGTGCGCAGGGGCTGCGGCTGCATGCAGGGGCCTTTCGCTCCACGCAGCCACCGGTCACCGGCTGCATCCTTTCGATCACCCTCCGACGGGGTGCACGCGGGCGCGCGCTGGGAGAGACCGATCGTGGATTACCGGTCGGTACGGCTGTCGCCCGAGCCGTTCGGGCACTCGCGCCCCTGGTCGCGCCCCTGGTCGCACCCCTGGTCACGCCCTGGTCACACCCCTTCCCGGGCGTCCCGTCTCCGGTGGTGCCGTCCGCCCGTCGGTGGCCCGCCTTCGGCCTCATTCCTGATGTGACTCAGGTCACATCGAGAAACTTCCGGGTTTGGGAAATAACCGGGGACGCCATCCCCGTTTAGCCATGTGTCCGAGCGAAACGGGGAGTCGATCCCCGGATCGCCACCAGTCCCGAAAGGTTCTGGAACCTCTCGAACGTCAGAAGGAGTGCGCCGTGCAGACCGCGACCGCTACCCCCACCGTGCGTAAGGTGACCCGGCCCCGTGCCGACGCTCAGCGCAATCGGGAGCGGATCGTCATCGCCGCCCGCGAGATGTTCGTCGAGTTCGGTGCCGATGTGCCGCTCGACGAGATCGCCCGCCGGGCCGGCGTCGGCAATGCCACGGTGTACCGCAACTTCCCCGACCGGGACGCGCTGGTGCGTGAGGTCGTCTGCTCGGTGCTGGGCCGCATGGCCCAGGCCGGACAGACCGCCCTCGCCGAGAGCGACGCGTTCGGGGCGCTGGAGCGGTTCGTGCACGCCTCCGCCGAGGAGCGGCTCAGCGCGCTGTGCCCGATGATCTCCAGCACCTTCGACGAGCACCACCCCGACCTCGAAGCCGCGCGTGAACGGGTCGAGCGGATCATCGGGGAAGTCATGGACCGTGCGAAGGCGGCCGGGCAGCTCAGGCCCGACGTCGGCGTGGGGGACGTGATGATCGCGGTGGCCCAGCTCAGCCGGCCCCCGGCCGGTACCGGCTGCCTGAACGCCGACCGCTTCGTCCACCGCCACCTGCAACTGTTCCTGGACGGACTGCGGGCCCCGGCCCCTTCGGTCCTGCCGGGCTCGCCCGTGACCCTGGAGGATCTGCGCCAGGCCTGAACGATCGGTTCGTGGAACCGCGGCAGCAGCCGTCATCACCCTCACCGGTGGTCACCGGTCCTCGGTGATCCTGGTGGCCCTCAGTCGCCCTCACCCTGCCTCGGCGGCCGTCGGCGACTCGTGAGTCATCCCTCGTGAGTCATCCCTCATGCGTCATCACGACCCTCGTGAGTCATCACGACCTTGACGGGTCGTCACATCCACCGAACAACGGCACGTCAGCGTCGACGAGTCGCCCTTTACCTCACCTTTTTTCCGTCACGAAGTCCCGAAGCGGGTATCCCCATGTCTGAAACAGCCCTGAAGGCCCCCGGTAAGACGGGCGGTCCGGACGCCAACCGCTGGAAGGCGCTGGCCTTCATCGCCCTCGCCCAGCTGATGGTCGTCCTCGACGCCACCATCGTGAACATCGCGATGCCCTCCGCCCAGCAGGACCTGGGCATCTCCGACGGCAACCGGCAGTGGATCGTCACCGCCTATGCCCTCGCCTTCGGCGGTCTGCTGCTCTTCGGCGGCCGCATCGCCGACCTGTGGGGCCGCAAGCGCGCCTTCGTCGTCGGTCTCGGCGGCTTCGCCGTGGCCTCCGCGCTCGGTGGCGCGGCCGCCAACGAGGCGATGATGTTCGGTGCCCGTGCCCTGCAGGGCGCGTTCGGCGCCCTGCTCGCGCCCGCCGCGCTCTCCCTGCTCGCCGTGATGTTCACCGACGCGAAGGAGCGCGCCAAGGCCTTCGGCATCTACGGCGCGATCGCCGGTGGTGGCGGCGCCGTCGGCCTGATCCTCGGCGGCTTCCTCACCGAGTACCTGGACTGGCGCTGGACGTTCTTCGTGAACATCCCGTTCGCCATCGTCGCCGCGGCCGGCGCCTACTTCGTCATCCGTGAGCCCGAGGGCGGCCGCAACCGCTCCCCGCTCGACATCCCGGGCGTCATCCTCTCCACCCTCGGTCTGGTCTCCCTGGTCTACGGCTTCACCCGCGCCGAGTCCGAGGGCTGGAGCGACTCCCTGACCGTCGGCATGTTCGTCGCGTCCGCGGTCCTGCTGGCCACCTTCGTGATCGTCGAGTCGAAGGTCAAGGCCCCGCTGCTGCCGCTGCGTGTGATCACCGAGCGCAACCGCGGCGGTGTCTACCTCTCCCTCGGCCTCGCGATCATCGCGATGTTCGGCCTGTTCCTCTTCCTGACCTACTACCTGCAGATCGTGAAGGGCTACTCGCCGGTCAAGACCGGCTTCGCCTTCCTCCCGATGATCGCGGGCATGATCACCGGCTCCACCCAGATCGGCACCCGTCTGATGACCCGGGTCGCCCCGCGCCTGCTCATGGGCCCCGGCTTCCTGGTCGCCGCGCTCGGCATGCTGCTGCTGACCCAGCTGGAGATCGACACCTCGTACGCGGCCGTGCTGCTGCCGGGGATGCTGCTGCTCGGCCTCGGTATGGGTACGGCGTTCATGCCGGCCATGTCCATGGCCACGCTGGGCGTCGAGCCGCGGGACGCCGGTGTCGCCTCCGCGATGGTCAACACCTCGCAGCAGGTGGGCGGCGCGATCGGCACCGCCCTGCTGAACACGATCGCCGCGTCCGCGACGACGTCGTACATCAAGGACCACGTCGCCGGAGCCGCCTCCAAGCCCCAGCAGCAGCTGGTGCAGCTGGAGGGCATGGTGCACGGCTACACCAGCGCCATCTGGTTCGCCGTCGGCATCCTGGTCGCCGCCGCCACGATCGCCCTGACCCTCATCAACGCCGGCAAGCCCGACATGGGCGCGGTCGCGGGCTCGGGGGCGGAAGACGCCGAGGACGCGGTGCCGGTGATGGTCCACTGACCCGGCTCGGGATCTAGCGGAGCCAGGGCAGGTCCGCACCCGCTTCATCGGGCTGAAGTCCCTCGGCGACGATCTGCATGATCTCGCCGAGGGACTTCTGCTGTTCGGGGGTGAGCCGGTCGAACACCGCGTGGCGTACGACGGCGACATGGCCCGGCGCGGCGCGCTTCAGCACCTCCAGGCCCTGGTCGGTCAGTACGGCGAACTGGCCGCGCTTGTCGGAGTCGCACTCCTCGCGGCGCACCCAGCCGTTCTTCTCCAGCCGGGCGACGGCATGGGAGAGACGGGAGCGGGTGATCTTCGCGTACTTGGCCAGCTCGGTCATCCGCAGGCGCCGGTGGGTGGACTCGGCGAGCTTGACGAGGAGGCCGTAGTAGATGTGCGGCATACCCGCTTCACGCTGGAGCTGGCGGTCCATGTGATCTTCGAGGAGGGTCGTGGCGTGCACGTAGGAGCGCCAGATGCGCTGCTCCTCGGCGGTGAGCCACTGGGGCTCGTCAGCGGATGCGGGTGCCTTCGTCATGGACTCCACTGTAAACGTCTTCTCCTTGAAATTTAAACCAATCGGGAATATGCTGTGCGATGTTGACGTTTTAGATTTCAATCAAGCGTCACGAAGCATCCGGAGCCGGCAGCGCCCGGAACCGACAGCGTTCGAGGTCGACAGCGTTCGTGGTCGGCAGCGCTCGAAGTCGGCGGCGCTCGGAGCCGACGGTGTTCGGAGACAGAAGCATCCGAAGCCGGATGAGTCATGAGTCATGAGTCCTGAGTCAGGGGCCGAGGTCCCGGAAGGAGCAGCCGCCATGTCCGCCGCATCCCAGGAGCGTGCCCTCCCCCAGGAGCGCATGCCCGCGCTCTACCTCAGTCATGGCGCTCCGCCTCTCGCGGACGACCCGATCTGGCCCGGCGAACTCGCCGCCTGGTCCGCCGACCTGCCCCGCCCCAAGGCGATCCTGATGGTCTCCGCCCACTGGGAGGAAGCCCCCCTCGCCCTCGGCGCCGTCGACCCGGTCCCCCTCGTCTACGACTTCTGGGGCTTCCCCGAGCACTACTACCAGGTGAAGTACGGCGCCCCCGGCGCGCCCGAGCTCGCCGAGAGCGTACGAAAGCTGCTGCGCGCCCCCGGTACCCCCGTACAGGACATCCCCGACCGGGGCCTCGACCACGGCGCCTACGTGCCGCTCGTCGAGATGTTCCCGGCCGCCGACATCCCGGTCCTCCAGATCTCCATGCCGACCCTCGACCCCGTGAAGCTGATGGAGATCGGCCGCAAGCTCGCGCCGCTGCGCGACGAGGGCGTCCTGATCGTCGGCTCCGGCTTCTTCACCCACAACCTGGCCGCACTGCGGCACACCGGCGGGGGAGTGCCGACCTGGTCCTCGGAATTCGACGACTGGGGCCGGCACGCGCTGGAGACCCGCGACTGGGACGGCCTGCTGGACTTCCTCCACAAGGCCCCGGCCGGCCGGTACGCCCACCCGCGCACCGAGCACTTCGCCCCGCTCTTCGTGACCATGGGCGCGGCGGAGATGTCCGGCGAGCTGGACGCGCAGAAGTCCGTGATCGACGGGTTCTGGATGGGGATGGCGAAGCGGTCCGTCCAGTTCGGCTGACGTTCCCTCCGGGGTGAGGGCTCCCCCTGGGCTCGAAGCTCCCTGGCCCTCGGGCCGGGGCTCCCTCCGGGAACGGGTGACCACGGGGTCGGGGCTCGCTCCGGGGCTGGAGCTCCCTCTGGCGTCAGAGTTCCTTCTCGTACCAGGCCACGTCCCAGTAGCGGTCGAACTTGCGGCCCACCTCGCGGTACGTGCCGACGTGCCGGAAACCGAAGCGTTCGTGCAGCCGCGCGGACGCTTCGTTCGGTTGCGCGATGCCCGCGTAGGCGCGGTGCAGGTCCTCGCCCGCCAGCGCCTCGAAGAGCGCCTTGTACAGGAGCGTGCCGACGCCGCGCCGGCCGGCGTGCGGGGCGACGTAGACCGTCACCTCCACCGAGGTGGAGTAGGCCGCCTTCGGCCGGTAAGGGCTGGATGTGGCGTAACCCAGGATTTCCTGTGAGATCCGCCGGGTGCCCTGTGAGTCCGCTTCTGTGGCAACCATCAGGCGGTGCGGCCCGTCTTCAGGGTGGGAGAGCAGCCAAGGACGTCGCTCTTCCGGACTGAAGGCCACGGTGTCGAATGTGATGGGCGTCTCACGTACGTAGTGGTTGTAGAGGCTCGTGAGGGCTTCGAGGTCACCCTCGACTCCCGGCCTGACCTGCACCTCTGTACGTTCCGACAACATCGCGCCTCCTCGCGTGGTCGGACAGGGTACTGCAAGATCATAAAAATCGGGGTGCGGGTTGGGAATTCTGTCCTGATTCCAGTCGTTGTTTCCATCAGATGCAGGGCACCCGAGGAGAGTCCGAGTCCGAGGGCGCCTGGTGTCTGAAGGGCCACCCGCCGAACCTCCATCGCAAGGGAGCACGCATGGCAACCCGTGCCGTCGCCCGTCGCAAGTCCGCCAACGGCGAGACGACCGACGCGGCCCGCAGTGTTCGCGCCCATGGCGGCGAGATCGCCGACCGCGACCTGGTCGGCATGTACCTCGACGAAATCGCGCGCACACCTCTGCTCGACGCCGCCAAGGAAGTCGAGTTGTCACAGATCATCGAGGCGGGTGTGTTCGCGCAGCAGGTCCTCGACGGCGACGAGGAGTCCAGGGCGGACGCCTCGCGCGACGAACTCGAGGCCCTGGTCGCCGCGAGCGAGCGGGCCAAGGACGTCTTCATCCGCTCCAACCTCCGGCTGGTCGTCGCGGTGGCCCGCCGCTACCCGCGCAGCGGTCTCCCGCTCCTCGACCTCATCCAGGAGGGCAACGCCGGTCTGGTCCGCGCGGTCGAGAAGTTCGACTACCGCAAGGGCTTCAAGTTCTCGACGTACGCGACCTGGTGGATCCGTCAGGCCATCACCCGCTCGATAGCGGACCAGTCGCGCACGATCCGCCTGCCCGTCCACCTGGTGGAGGAGCTCGGCCGGATCCGTCGTGTGCAGCGCGAGTTCAACCGCGAGAACGGCCGCGACCCGGAGCCCGCCGAGATCGCGACCGAGCTCGGTTCGACGCCGGCGCGCGTCACGGACGTCCTGGACTGGGCCCGTGACCCGGTCTCGCTCAACATGGCGGTCGACGACCAGGGCGAGACCCAGTTCGGCGATCTGCTGGAGGACACGTCCGCGGTCTCGCCGGAGCAGTCCGTCATGACCCTCCTGCGCAGTGAGGAACTGGACGGCCTGATCGACCGCCTCGAGCCGCGCACGGCCTCCATCATCAAGATGCGGTACGGCATCGACGACGGCCGTGAGCGCACCCTCACCGAGGTCGGCAAGGAACACGGTCTGACGAGGGAACGCATCCGCCAGATCGAGAAGCACGCCCTGCTGGAACTGAAGAAGCTGGCCCGCGACACGGGCTTCGAGGCAGCGGCGTAAAGCCCTTCAACCTCCGCCGCCCGGCCGGAGCTTGACGCTCCGACGGGCGGCGTCGGTCGACGAACGGTCGGTCGATGAGTGGTCGGTCGATGAGTGGTCGGTCGATGAACGGTCCTTCGCCGGTCGGTCGTCGGTGGCCGTCCATGGCGGGGGCTGTGTCGGGGGTCATCAGGCCATCACCCCGTCGGAGGCCGCGTGTTGGCCGAGAGGCACGCCGTGCGAGTCGTTCGTCCGACTTACATGACGTGCGTGACGTGCAAGACATGCATGACGCGCCTCCGTGTCTCAAGTACCCGAGCGCGTGGGGTGCCTGGCGGCTGGAGCCGGGGTTTTCACCGCGTCGACGCAGGGGCCGCACGGAGTCGTACCGGGAAGCTCGCGGTCGAACGGGAGCCCGCGCCACGGCCGTAGCTGCGGCGAGCGGGCTTCAGGCGCCCTGCGGTGTCGGGTTCCCGCCCGCGTGCGCCGGGTGTGGAGTGCCGCGCAAACATGGCGGAGGAACGCCGCTTCAATGAGGAGGAGCGCGGGAACAAGACTTCTGGGCACGGGAGTCCGAGTCGGCACAGGAGTTCGGGCCGAGCCGACCCCGCAGCCCGTCCCGAGACCTCTGCCGCACATGAGCCAAGTCCCGACGCACATCCCCCCGGCGCCGGGACTTTCCCCGAGCCGGGCTTCGGTGCCTCTCCCCCCAGGCGCCGGGGCCCGGCTCCTCTTCGTACCCGGGTTTCTACCCGGGCGATGTGACTTCCGGTCCCCCGACGGGGGTTGCGGGCGCACACGGCCCGCCGGGCATATGACACGGCGGACGGGCACGCTGAGAGGGCGGGGCACCCCGTACCTGAACCACGGGGTGGCCCGCCCGAATGGCAGATTGTGCCACATGGGCATAGCCTGCCGACGTGATCAGCTCGACCTCCCACTCCGCCTCGGCTTCGCTGACCGAGCGGCGCAAAGCGGCGACCCGTACGGAGATCGCCCGTGCGGCGGCAGGCCTCTTCGTCAGCCGGGGCCTGAAGGCCACCCGTGCCGAGGACATCGCCCAGGCCGCGGGCATCGCCCCGCGCACCTTCTACCGCTACTTCGCGACCAAGGAAGAGGCCGTCGCCCCGCTCTACGCGGCGGGCGCGCAGCGCTGGGCGGAGGCGGTACGCGAGGCCCCGGCCGAACTGACCGTGCCGCAGGCCCTGGAACATGCGATACGGCACACCCTCGTCCCGGGCCGCGGAGTGTCGGCGGCGTCCTGGGAATGGGTCCGCACCCTGATCCGGCTGGCCGGAACCAGCCCCGCCCTCGGCAAGGTCTGGGCAGAGGTCTGCCACACCTCGGAGACGACGCTCACGGAGGTACTGGCGGAGCGGACGGCGGCACCGCCCCGTGGGCCTGTTTCCGAAACCGTCGCCACCGCCGGCTCCGACACTGTTTCCGACGCCGGCTCTGCAGCCGAGTCCAAGGCCGGTTCCGCAGCCGTCTCCGGCGCCGGTTCCGACGTCCCGTCCGCCCCAGAGGCACTCTCGGCTCCGGCTCCGGCTCCGGCTGCCGCTCCTGCTCCGACCCCGGCGCCCGACCCCGCTCCCGCGTTCGATCCCGCTCTCGACAACGTTGCCTCCCCCTATCAACGCTTCACGGCGGCGGTGGCCGGGGCCGCGGTGCGGGTCGCGGTCGAGAGCTGGGCGGCGACCGACTCCCCGCCCACCGGCCGACAGGGCCCGGCGGAGCTGGCGTTGCGCAACCTGCGAGCCCTGTACGGGTTCGCGTGGGAAGAGAGCCCGGAGGAGCAGGCCTGACCTGCCCCTCCCGCCCTCACCGCTCCTGCCCTCCCGCGCTCACCGCTCCCTGCTCGCCCCTCCCACGCTCGCCCCTGCCGGGCTAGCCTCGCCCGCGCTCGCCGCTCCCGGGGGCGCCCTCCGTGGCTGCCGCTCTGCTCAGGCGTCCGCCCAACTCCCTGACGCACTCCACCAGTTCCGGCGGTCCCTGGACCGTGAACTCGCAGCCCAGCGTCGCCAGCCGCATCGCCACCCACTCCACCGGGTTGCTGGTCGTCCCCCGTAGCCGGCACCCGCCCTCTCCCTCGCCGTCGCCGTCGGTGCCCGCCGTCGGGTTCGTGACCGGCGTGCCCAGCCACGTCGGCAGGCGTGCCGTCACGAACTCGGTCGGGGCCTCGAGCATGACGTCGAGTTCGTACTCGTAGGCGTCCGGGCGCAGTTGGATGGACCGCCGGAGGTATTCCGCCGCGCTCCCCGTCGGCAGCTCGCGCGCAGTGAAGCGGGCCCCGGTCGCGAACGGGTCCTGTACCCGGTCCACCCGGAAGGTTCGCCAGTCCTCGCGGTCGAGGTCGTACGCCACGAGGTACCACCGCCGGCCCGTGGACACGAGCCGGTAGGGCTCGGTCAGGCGGCGCGACTCGGTGCCGTCCTTCGCGCGGTAGGCGAACCGCAGCCGTTCCTGTCCGGCCACCGTCGAGGCGATGACGGTCAGCGTCTCGGGTGCGATGCTCGCGCCGTCCCCGCTGGTCAGCGGTGTGGTGGCGGCCTGCAGGGTGGAGACGCGGTGGCGCAGCCGGGCCGGCAGGACCTGCTCCAGCTTGGCCAAGGCCCGGACGGACGCCTCGTCGACGCCCTCCAGCGCGTGGCCGGCCCCCGCCCGCAGCCCGACGGCGATCGCCACCGCCTCCTCGTCGTCGAGCACCAGCGGTGGCATGGCCTTGCCCGCGACCAGCCGGTACCCGCCGTCCGAGCCCAGGGTCGCCTGCACGGGATATCCGAGCTCACGCAGCCGGTCGATGTCGCGCCGAACCGTGCGGCGGGAGACCCCGAGCCGGTCGGCGAGCTCGCCGCCGGGCCATTCGCGGGGTGTCTGGAGGAGCGAGAGGAGCTGGAGCAGCCGAGCCGGGGTGTCCGTCGTCATGTATCCGAGGATGCCGCAGAACTAGGACACGATCTGACCTAGTGCGGTCCTACTGTCACACCATGACCTCCACGGAGACCTCCCTCGGGACCTCGCCCGACCCTCGACCGGCCCAGGCGGCGCCTGCGGTGCCGGGTGACCGGCGCCGCTGGTTCGCGCTCGCCATCGTGATGACCGCGGCCTTCATGGACCTCGTCGACGTCACGATCGTCAACATCGCCATCCCCTCCATCCAGGAGGACGCGGGCGCCTCCTGGAGCCAGATCCAGTGGATCACCGCCGGTTACGCGCTCGCTTTCGCCGCCGGGCTCATCACCGGCGGCCGGCTCGGCGACATCCACGGCCGCAAGCGGCTGTTCCTCCTCGGCATCGGCGGCTTCACCCTCGCCTCCGCGCTGTGCGGCTTCGCCGCGAACCCGGAGATGCTGGTCGCCTCCCGCATCCTCCAGGGCGCCATGGCGGCGATGATGGTGCCGCAGGTGCTGTCGATCGTGCACGCCACCTTCCCGGCGCACGAGCGGGGGAAGGTCTTCGGGCTCTTCGGCGCGATCGTGGGGCTGGGCGCCGTCTCCGGGCCGCTGCTCGGCGCGCTGCTGACGGAGTGGAACCTGTTCGGTCTGGAGTGGCGGCCGATCTTCCTCATCAACCTGCCGGTCGGCATCGCGGGGCTGATCCTCGGCAGCCGCTTCATCACGGAGTCCAAGGCGCCGAAGGCGCTGAAGCTGGACATCGTCGGCGTCCTCCTGGTCACCCTCGGCCTGCTCATGCTGCTCTACCCGCTCACCCGCGGCCGTGAGCTGGACTGGCCGGTGTGGGGGTACGTGTCGATGGCCGGCTCGATCGGTGTCTTCGGGGCGCTGGTCGCGTACGAGCGGCGCAAGGGCGCGCGGGACGGCTCGCCGCTGATCGAGCTCTCCCTCTTCCGGGTGCGCAGCTTCGCGGCGGGCGTCGCCGTGCAGACCGTCTTCGGGATCGGTCTCGGCGTGTTCTTCCTGGTCTGGACGCTGTACATGCAGACCGGCCTGGGTTGGAGCCCGCTGCGGGCGGGGCTGACCGGGGTGCCGTTCTCGCTCGCGGTCTCGACGGCCGCCGGGCTGTCCGTGCAGAAGCTGGTCCCGCGCTTCGGGCGCAAGGTGCTGCAGACGGGCGCCCTGACCATGGCCATCGGCGTCCTGCTCTACATCTGGGAGTCCGCGCGGTACGGCCTCGGCATCGCCCCGTGGCAGATGGCGCTTCCGCTGGTCGTGATGGGCGTCGGCATGGGACTGATCGTCGCCCCGCTGACGGACGCGGTGCTGTCGGACGTGCCGCGTGAGCACGCTGGTTCGGCGTCCGGGCTGATCAACACCGTCCAGCAGATGGGCAACGCGCTCGGGCTCGGTCTGGTCGCGGTCGTCTTCTTCGGCCGGATCGGCGACCGGCTGACCCCGGCCGAGGTGGGCCCCGCCTTCGTGAACGCCTTCGAGCACGCCCTGGGCTGGGTGGCCCTGGTGATGTTCGCGATCTTCCTGCTGATGTTCGCCCTGCCGAAGCGGCCGGCGCAGCACCTGGAGGGCGGCGCCGAGGACGCCCCGGAGGCGGCCCCCTCCGGGGACCGGGGGCGCGAGCTCGTCGCCTGAGCCGGCGTTCCCGCGTGAGGGGCCCGTCACCTGACCGGTGACGGGCCCCTCACGTATGCCCTGGCGCGCAGGGGATGCACGTCGGACGCACGTCGGACGCACGTCGGACGCACGTGGGATGCACGTGGGATGCACGTGGACCGTAAGTCCGTTCATGCCCGGATCACGTCCGAACCTGTTTACTTTCCCGAAATCCGGGCGTAGCCTCCGAGGCGAAACCACAAGTTCGGGCATAAACCTGGTAACGGTCGGAGGAGAACGGACATGTACGCACCGGAGCGGCAGCAGGAGATCCTGCGGCTCGCCCGTGACGGCGGCCGGGTGGACGTCCTGTCGCTGGCCGAGGAGTTCCAGGTCACGGCAGAGACGATCCGCCGCGACCTGAAGGCCCTCGACCGGGCCGGGCTGGTGCGCCGCGTACACGGCGGTGCCATTCCGGCCGGACGCCTCGACTTCGAACCGGACCTCGCCGAACGCGAAGGCACCTCCGCCGACGAGAAGGACCGCATCGCCAAGGCGGCCCTCACGGAACTGCCCACCGAGGGCACGATGATCCTCGACGCCGGCACCACGGTCGCCCGCCTGGCCGCCGCACTCCCGCTCGAGGCCTCGCTCACCGTCGTCACGCACAGCCTGCCCATCGCGGCCCGCCTCGCGGACCACCCGGGCATGCAACTGCACCTCGTCGGGGGGCGCGTACGACACCGTACGCGCGCCGCCGTGGACGCGTGGGCGCTGCGCGCGTACGGCGAGATCCGCGCCGACGTCCTGTTCGTAGCCGCCAACGGGTTCTCCGCCGAGCACGGCCTCACCACCCCCGACCTCGCCGAGGCCGCGGTGAAGCGGGCGGCCGTCGCCGCCGCACGCCGCGTGGTGCTGCTCGCCGACTCCGCCAAGCACGGCCAGGAGCACTTCGCCCGCTTCGGCGACCTGAGCGACGTGGACCTGCTGATCACCGACAGCGGGCTGAGCCCCGACGACGCGGCCGCCATCGAGCGCGGCGGCACGGAAGTAGTACGCGCATGATCCTCACCGTCACCCCCAACCCCTCCCTGGACCGCACCTACGAGGTCCCGTCCCTCGACCGCGGCGAGGTCATCCGCGCCACCGGCGAGCGGATGGACCCGGGCGGCAAGGGCGTGAACGTCTCGCGCGCCGTCGCGGCAGCAGGACGGCGCACGGTCGCCGTCCTGCCCCTGGGGGGTGCGCCGGGCGCGCTCGTCGCCGAACTGCTCGACGCGCAGGGCATCGAGGTCGCGCCGGTCCCGGTCGCCGGCGCCACCCGCTCGAACATCGCGCTCGCGGAGTCGGACGGCGTCCTCACGAAGATCAACGCACCCGGCCCCGAGCTGTCCCCGCAGGAACAGGAACTGCTCCTGGAGACGGTCCGCGAACAGTCCCGCGACGCCGACTGGATCGCCTGCTGCGGAAGCCTGCCCCGAGGGCTCTCACCCTCCTGGTACGCCGAAGTGGTCGCGCGGGCGCACGCCGGAGGCGCACGTATCGCCCTGGACACCTCCGGGCGTGCGCTCCTGGAGGCGCTGCGGGAGCGGCCCGACGTGGTGAAGCCGAACGCCGAGGAGCTCGCGGAAGCCGTCGGGCGCCCCCTGGCCACCGTGGGCGACGCCGTGAAGGCGGCCGAGGAACTGCGCGGCATGGGCGCCCGTGCCGTGCTCGCGAGCCTGGGCGCCGACGGACAGTTGCTCGTGGAGGACACGGGTACCTGGTTCGCGAGCGCCCGCGTCGACGTCGTACGCAGCAACGTGGGAGCGGGCGACTCCTCCCTCGCCGGCTTCCTCGTCGCCGGGGGCAGCGGTCCCGCGGCGCTCGCCTCCGCCGTCGCGCACGGAGCGGCGGCCGTCCAGCTGCCCGGCAGCGTGATGCCGACCCCCGGCGACCTGGACCCGGCAGCGGTGACGGTCACGGCACAGGTACCGGTGGACCGCGAACTGAAGGAGCCGGTGTCATGACGACCATCCCCGCGATGTCCGCACGGACGACGGCCCCTGCCCGATCCGCGCCTACGACGGCCCCTGCGCAGTGCATGCCTACGACGGCCCCGGCGCAGTCCGCGCCTACGACGACCGCGGCGTGCCCCGTGCCGCCCGGCGAACCGGTCATCGAGCGGCGAACCGCCTCGTTACTCGCCGCACGACATGGTCGGCAGGGCCGCCCGAGCCGCCCCGCCGATCGGGGGAGGCAGGGTCCGAACCCGCCTGCCACCCCGCGGAGGCGGGGTTTCCCCGGCCCCGCCTCCGTCTCCCTCACCTCCCCCCAATGCACCGCCGTAGCAACCCCCGTCCCCGTCCCCACCCTCGCCCACCACCCCACGTCCCGGGCGACACGCGTGCGAAGGAGCCCGCGATGAGCGGCATGATCACCGCGGACCTGGTCGATCTCGACCTGTCCGTCGAAACAAAGGAAGCGGCGGCGCGGTCCCTCGCCGAGCGCATGGTGGCCCTGGGCCGGGTGACCGACCTGGAGGGCTTCCTCGCCGACGTGGCCGCCCGTGAGGCCCAGATGCCCACCGGCCTCGACGGCGGCATCGGCATCCCGCACTGTCGCAGCGCCCATGTCACCGAACCGACGCTCGCCTTCGGACGCAGCGCCGCCGGCATCGACTTCGGCGCCCCCGACGGCCCCGCCGACCTGATCTTCCTGATCGCCGCCCCCGCCGGCGCGGACGACGCCCATCTGACGATCCTTTCGTCGCTCGCCCGGCAGCTGATGAACGCTGAGTTCACCGACGCGCTGCGCTCGGCCGGCGACGCGACGGCCGCGGCCGCACTGATCCGCGGCGACGCGGCCCCGGCCTCCGAAGCCCCCGTCTCCGAAGCCTCGGCCGCCGAAGCCCCGGCCGCCCGAGCCCCGGGCGCCGTGACCGAGGGCACTTCCGCAGACTCCGTGTCGGCGTCGGCGGCGGCCTCCGCCGACGCCGACACGGCCACCGGCGACGACGACACGGACGCCGAGGCCGCGCGCCCCTTCCGGATCGTCGCCGTCACCTCCTGCCCGACCGGCATCGCCCACACCTACATGGCGGCCGAGTCCCTGGAGAACGCGGGCCGCGACGCGGGCGTCGAACTGGTCGTCGAGACGCAGGGCTCGGCCGGCTTCACCCGGCTCGACCCGGCCGCCATCGCCGCGGCGGACGGCGTGATCTTCGCCCACGACGTCCCCGTACGCGACAAGGACCGCTTCGCCGGCAAGCCCACCGTGGACGTCGGCGTGAAGGCGGGCATCAACCGGCCCGCCGCACTCATCACCGAGGTGCGCGGGAAGGCGGCGCGCGGGGAGGTGAGCGCCTCGGCCAAGGACGGGACGCCGGTCGAACGGACCGGCGAAGCCGGTGACAGCTACGGCACCAAGCTGCGCAAGTGGCTGATGACGGGCGTCAGCTACATGGTCCCGTTCGTCGCCGCGGGCGGTCTGCTGATCGCTCTCGGGTTCGCGATCGGCGGCTGGGAGATCAACAAGGCGCCCTCGGTCATGGAGCACTTCTCCTGGACCCAGGTCGACAGCTGGGGCGCCCTGCTGTTCCAGATCGGCGGGGTCGCCTTCGGCTTCCTCATCCCGGTCCTGGCCGGCTACATCGCGTACGGCATGGCGGACCGGCCCGGCCTCGTGCCCGGCTTCGTCGGCGGCATGATCGCCTCCAACATCGCGGCCGGCTTCCTCGGCGGCCTGGTCGCCGGTCTGCTGGCGGGCGGCATCGTCCTCGCGATCCAGCGGATCAAGATCCCGCCGGTGCTGCGCGGCATCATGCCGGTGGTGGTGATCCCGCTGATCTCCTCGCTGATCGTCGGCTTCCTGATGTTCGTCGTGATCGGCAAGCCGATCGCCGAGGCCCAGAAGGGCATGACGGACTGGCTGGCCGGTCTCTCCGGCACCAACGCCGTCCTGCTGGGCGTGCTGCTCGGCCTGATGATGTGCTTCGACCTCGGCGGCCCCGTCAACAAGGTCGCGTACGCCTTCGCCACGGCCGGCATCGCCGTCCAGGACCCCAGCGACTCCGCGATGAAGGTCATGGCCGCAGTGATGGCCGCGGGCATGGTCCCGCCGCTGGGCATGGCGCTCGCGACCACCGTCCGCAAGAAGCTCTTCACCCCGACCGAGCGCGAGAACGGCAAGGCCGCCTGGGTCCTGGGCGCCTCCTTCATCTCCGAAGGCGCCATCCCGTTCGCCGCGGCCGACCCGCTGCGCGTCATCCCGGCCTCGATGGCGGGCGGCGCGGTCACCGGCGCCCTGTCGATGGCCTTCGGCGCCACGCTCCGCGCCCCGCACGGAGGCATCTTCGTGGTCCTGCTGATCGGCAACCCGTTCCTGTACCTGATCGCCATCGCGGCGGGCGTGTGCGTGACGACGGCCCTGGTCATCGTCCTCAAGGGCCTGCGCAAGCCGGTTCCCGGCGCCGTCGAGCCCGGGACGGCGGAGCAGTCAGCTGCCACCGAGGCGACGGAGGCGAAGCAGCCGGTGGCCGCATAGCCTGCGACAGCCGCGGCCGGTTCCGGCCGCGGCTGTCTGCCGCAGGTTGTCGCTCCTGGTGGCCATCTGCGGTGATTCATGGATCTCCGCACCGAACAGCCTCATCGCACGATCCGAGCGATCTGAGCGGTCTGCGTGATCTGTACGGCCTGCGAGATACGTCACGGTCCGGGGCATAGGTCCCGGACCGTGGTGTCTACTGGGCGGTATGCCCGTGCATCTCACGTTCCCTCAGCTGGCTGCCCTGACGGTCCTCGCCGTGGCGTCCATCGCCTGGCTGATCTTCGTGTCCCGCATCCTGCGGCGCAGCCGCTCGGGCAGCGAATCCCACGCGGCGCTCCCCGCCCCGCCGGTGCTGCCCGCCCTTCCGCGCCAACGGCGGTCCGGCCCCGGCCGGGAAGCTGTCGAACTGACCCCGGCGGAGAGGGACGCCTTCGCCGGCCTCGTACGACAGCTCGGCGGAGGACGCTGACCCGCGGCTCCGACGGCTCCCACGGCTAGGCGGGGGCCGCCGACGGCTCAGGAGACCTGCGCCGCCCGGCGTTCCATCGCGTCCCGGGCCGCCGCCTCGGACACGTACACCTCGCACATGTGCCGCCCGTCGGGCGTCGCCGTGTGCTCGACCTCCCACAGGGAGATCTCCCGGCCGTCCCGCAGCAGGAACGCGTGCTCGTAGAGCGAGTAACCCAGTCCGATCCGGCCCGCGCGGCAGGGACGCCCGAAGGCCTGGGTGATCTGGTGCGCGAACGCCGACTTCAGCAGCGCGGCCGTGTCCGCGTCCGGCCGGTCGGGGTTCTCGGCGCGGCGCAGCAGTCTGCGCGCGTGGTCCGCCGAGTCGTCCGGCACGTACACGTGCCGGGGTCCGGGGACCGGCGACAGCTGTACCAGCACCGGCAGTTCGAAGTCCGGGGTGTCCGACGGCAGGGGCAGCCGGGCCGTGGCGGCGCGCAGCTCCTCCTCGTCGACGTACACCTCGTGCTGCGGCTCGCTGCCCGGCGCGGTGTTGTGCACGAGCTCCCACAGCGTGAGCGCGCAGCCGTCGGCCAGCAACCAGGTGTGCCGGTACGTCTCCCGGTGCAGGCCCGCGCTGTGGTGCGCGGAGTGCAGGGAGCTGTCGTGCGCGAGTGCGCAGTCGAGCCGCCGCAGGGCTTCGTCGGGCAACTCGAACGAGTTGAGGGCGCGACCGAGCAGTCGCGCGAGGTGCTCCTCCGGAGACTCGGGCGACTCGGCTGGTTCGTACGCTGTTGTCTCGTACGGAACGCTCAAGGTTTCTCCCGGCGTTGCTGCATGTCACCTTGTGGGTGCATACCGTAGCCCCTCGGTCGGACATCATGTCCGGGAACCGAGAAAACGTACGCCGTGAAAACGCCGGGGCCGCGCGAAAAATTCCCGCACGGCCCGACGGCACATCAGAAATCGCCGGTCAGAGGGCGTCTGCGGCGATCACGAGGTGCTCCCCGCGGTCCACTCGGCCCAGGACATGTTCCACCCGTTGAGCCCGTTGTCCGGCGACACCGTCTTGTCGGGGGAGTTCTTGACGACCACGACATCGCCGATCAGCGAGTTGTCGTAGAACCACTTCGCGGGCGTGTCACCCTGTGCGCCCTGCGCGTCAGCGAGCCCCACACAGCCGTGACTGGTGCCGGTGCGACCGAAGGGTGGATTGCCCCTGCTGTACCAGTAGTTGCCGTGGATGAAGGTGCCGGACTGCGTCAGGCGCATCGCGTGCGGCACGTCCGGGATGTCGTACTCGCCGCCCAGGCCCACCGTCTGGCTGTTCATGCGCGTCTGCGTGAACTTCTCGGAGATCACCATCTGCCCGTTGTACGTGGTGTGCTCCGGGCTGCCCGACGAGATCGGAACCGACTTCAGGGTCTGTCCGTCCCGCACCACCGTCATGGTCTGCGTGTTCACGTCGACCGTGGACACCTGCGACCGCCCGATGGTGAACGTGACCGTCTTCTTCTGGACACCGAAGACGCCGTTGGCGCCCTCGACCCCGTCCAGGTCGATCTTCATCGTCACCTTGGAGCCGGCCTTCCAGTACTCCTCGGGACGGAAGTCGAGCCGCTGTGCCCCGAACCAGTGCCCGACCACCTGCTGGCCGCTGCTGGAGCTGACCGTGATGTGCGACTGCACGGCCTTCGTGTCACTGATGGCCTTGTCGAAGGTGAACGACACCGGCATGCCGACGCCGACCGTGGTGCCGTTGTCCGGCGTGTAGGTCCCTATGAAGCTGTTGGCCGAAGAGACGGTGGTGAAGATGGAGTTGGCGGCGGCCGTCTTGCCGTTCGTGTCCTTCGCGGTCGCCGATATCTGGTACTTCGTCCCGCGCTCCAGCTGCTCCTTCGGCTTCCAGGTGCTGCCGTCGGCCGACAGGGAGCCCTCGACGGCCTGCCCCGACCCGGCCACCGTCATCTTCACCTCGGTGAGCCGGCCGTCGCTCACCTTCACGCCGGTCGCGTTGATCGACGCGCTCGTCGAGCCGTCCTTCGCCGAGATGACGATCTTCGCCGTGGACGTCTTGACGCCGCCCTTGGCGTCCCCGTCCTTGTCCTTGGCATTGGCGCTGCCCCCGCAGGCGGTCAGGGTCAGGGCACCGACCACCAGGACGGCACAGGCTCCGACCGCGCGCCGCACTGCTATGTCCGCCGTTGTCACGGGCTGCTCCAGCTTCGTGTGATGTGAGTGATCCGCTCCGCTACGTGGAGAAGGAGGGATCCGGCGGCCGGTGAGGTTCCCTCCGGTCGCCGTTGGCACCATCACGTGACGGAACCGGGACAATCGCCCATCCCGGCCCCGCGAGGTCACCGTGCCCCGTACAACTCCTCGTAGGACGGCCACGATCCGCCCGGCCCGGTCACCGACTCGGCGGCGCGCACGGCCCGGACGATCGCGCGCGTCACCACGTCCGCGCCCGCCGCGAGAACGTCGTTCAGGGCGAGCGGGTGGTCGGGGTCGAGCGGGCGGGCGCCCGTCGCCAGCGTGAAGACGGTGTCCCCGTCATTGAGCAGATGCACCGGACGCACGGCCCGCGCGATTCCGTCGTGCGCCGTGCCCGCCAGCTTCTGCGCCTGCGCCTTCGTCAGGTCCGCGTCGGTGGCCACGACCGCGAGCGTGGTGTTGAGCAGGGGAGGCGCGTTCTTCGCCGTGATCTCGGCGAGACGCCGGCGCGCGGTGTCGTGCACCCGAGCCTCCGGGTACGCCGTCCGCCCCTGGAACAACTCCCCGTACAGCACGCCCGTCTCCGGATCCGTCACCGAGCCCGCCGCGTTGGCCACCACCAGTGCGGCCACGGTGACCCCCGAGTCGAGAAGCACGCTCGCGCTGCCGACCCCGCCCTTCATCGGCCCGACGGCGGCGCCCGTCCCCGCGCCCACGCAGCCCTCCCACACCCGGGACCCCGGAGCGCTCGCCGCGGCGTCCTGCACGGCAGCCCGGCCGGTGGCGGCGTCCGGACGGGCCCGGAAGTCACCGCCCCGCGCCAGGTCGAAGACGCAGGCGGCGGGCACCACCGGCACGACGTGCGTCGGGTCCGTCCCGACGAGAATCCCGCGCCCCTGCTCCTCCAGCCACGCCATCACGCCGGACGCCGCGTCGAGCCCGTAAGCGCTGCCGCCGGTCAGCACGATCGCCTCGACCCGCTGCACCACATTGCGCGGGTCGAGGGCGTCGGTCTCCTTCGTGCCGGGACCACCACCGCGCACGTCCACGGCGGCCACGGCACCACCCTCCGGTGCGAGGACGACCGTGGTGCCGGTGAGCCAACCGTCGCCGGTCCGCGTGGCGTGTCCCACGCGTACCCCGGCGACGTCCGTCAGAGCGTCAACTGTCATGGGGGTCAGTCTCGCCCGGCCGGCGTCGTGCGGGGCGCTGTCACGCCCCGTCACATCACCGCGCTCGAAGCTCGCGCGGGGCTTTCCCGTGAGTCCCGCGCGACCCTGCGTGCCGTCAGGGTCGTCCCGGTCGCCACCGCCAGCGCCGACACCAGGCCGGCCGTGAGGACCGCCCACTCGCCGAGGAAGGTGCCGCAGATCACCAGCAGCGCGGCGACGGGCAGCACCAGCTGCTGGGCCAGGCCCACCTTGAAGTGGCGTGCGTGCAGGACCCAGACCGTCAGCAGGTACAGCGCCGTCGGCAGGGTGACGGCGGCCGACGCGGCGAGCGTCGAGATATGGGCCTCGCCGACCGCCTGCTCGACCGCCACCTCCAGACCCGCACCGATCGCGGCGGCCGAGGCGAAGACGACGTAGTGCCCGTAGCCCCACAGAAACGCCTGCCTGCTGGAGCGCAGATGTCCATGGATGGGCACCACGAAGTAGATCCACCAGGCGGCGAAGACGATCAGCAGCCCACCCACCGCGATCGGCAGCAGCTCGCCCAGCGCGTCGTTCTCGTCGATGCCGGACTTCACGGCGACCGTCGCCGCCGCGATCGTCTCGCCCAGCACGATGATCGTGAACAGGCCGTAGCGCTCGGCGATGTGGTGCGGATGCCAGGACGTCGGATGGTCCTTCTCCGCGTAGATCGGCACGCACATCTCCAGTGGCGCCATCACCAGGAACAGCCACGCCCTGCCGCCCTCGGGCAGGATCAGCAGCCCCAGCCAGCCGACCTGGCAGATCAGCACGCCCGCCGCGTACCGCAGCGCCATCCTCCGCTCCGCGCCCTCGGTGGACCACGCGACGCGCAGCCACTGCGAGCTCAACGCGAACCTCATGATCGCGTAGCCCAACCAGACGGCCACGAACTCGTGGTCCTCGAACGCCCGCGAGATGCCCGCCGCCAGCACCAGAACCCCGGCGATCTGCACCAGCGTGACGATCCGGTACAGGACGTCGTCGTTGTCGTACGCCGACGCGAACCAGGTGAAGTTCATCCAGGCCCACCAGATCGCGAAGAAGACCATCGCGTAGTTGAGGATTCCCTCGCCCGCGTGCGACTCGGCCACGGCGTGCACCAGTTGGATGCCCGCCTGGGCGATGGCCACGACGAAGCACAGGTCGAAGAAGAGCTCGAGCGGGGAGGCGACCCGGTGCGTCTCGCCCCGCCCGCGCGCGGTCAGACTGCGCAGCGGCTTCACGCGTGTGGGCGCCGGGGGGATGGGGGTCCCGGGGGGAGGGGGAGAGGCCGACGGGGGCGTACTGGACGTCATGGGTACCAGCACAGCAGACAACCGGCGGAAAATCTTGTGCGGGATCCGCAGGCCCGTGGGGTGCGCGGTCAGTGGTCCGCCCCTGACTCGAGCGGGCGCCAGAGCCGTACCCTTGAGGGATGAGTACCCCCTCCGCCTCCGAGCCGCGCGACCCGAAGGCCGCGCTGATCTTCGACGACCCGCTGGACCGGCAGTCCTCGGACGACACCGACCGCGACTGGGGCGAGCGGCCGTCACCCGAGGCCGACAGCGTCGCCGACCTCAAGCGCTTCCTCGACGAGAAGCCGCCCCACCACGTCTGAACCCGACGGGCCGGACCGGTCCGGCAGGCCCGGGAGCCCTGACGGAGCACCGCCCGCAGGGCTCCGTCGAGCGCCGCTACCGCTCGCTGTGCCCCGAGCCCCGCTGGGCGACCAACGCGTCGCGGATCTCCTTGAGCACTTCCAGCTCGGTCACCTCGATGATCTCCTGCGTGCCCTCCTTGGCCTTCCTGCGGGCCTCCACCTTCGCCAGGTACTTCGACATGGGCAGCACCATCAGGAAGTACACGACCGCAGCGGTGATCACGAAGGTGAGGGTCGCGCCGAGGACGGACCCCCACAGGATCCGGACGCCTGTCGCGCTGTCCCCCGTACCGGTGCAGGGGCCCTTCAGGCAGGAGCTGTAGCTGTCCAGGTTCTTGGTGCCGACCGCTCCGATCAGCGGGTTGATGATTCCCTTCACCACCGAGTTGACGATGTTCGTGAAGGCCGCGCCGATCACCACCGCGACTGCCAGATCGACGACGTTGCCACGCATCAGGAAGGCCTTGAAGCCCTGCAGGACGCTTGCCTTCTTTTCGCTCACCTCGGGGACACTCCTCGCATGTACAGGTTGTGGAACAAACAGCTCCGCAACCTACGTCAACGCCATGCGGGCGTGTCCAATTGGGGCCCTCGGACGAGGGACCTGACGTCACCACAGGGTCACCGCCAGCCGAGCCGTCGCACTGGCCCCCGCCAGGCGCGCGGCAGTGGACCGGGGCACCGACAGGACGACCAGCGCCCCCTCGTCGGCCGTGCCGGCAGCGGTGTCCAACGGCTCCGGCACCTTCGTCACCAGCGCCCCGCGCGCGACCACTTGGGCGTCGCCGCCCGCGCCGTTCACACCGGCTGGCGTCGTCGGCTCGGCGGCGATGACATCGACTCGGTCACCAGGGCGCAGCAGCCGGACCGTGGCCGCGTCGGCGATCCGTACCGGCGCCGTCACCTTCTCCCCGGCGCGAGGGCCGTGTCCGGGGGCGCGCAGTGACGCATGTGCGCGGGGGCGTGAGTCCCCGGGCGCGTCCGTGCGCGCAGTTCCGCCGGGATGTCCGTGGGACGGATCGCCGTCCCGGGGGCCGGACGCCACGAGCGCGGCGGCGGTGATGGCGAGGCCCAGGGCGAGGGCCCGTCGCCGGCTTCGTACGAGCCGTCCCAGCCGGTACCGCCCGCCGCGGACCCGCACGGGAGCGAAGGGCGGCACCTCGCAGGTGGCCGGAGCCTCCGTCCCGGGTGGGCGCGCCGCGAAGGGGAGAGGGGGCGGGGCGGGCGAAGGGAGCGGGGGAAGAGGAAGCGGACGGGGAGAAGAGGGCGATGCGGGAGAAGGGGGAGGGACCAGGGAGTCGGACACGGGATCACCACCTGCGAGGAGGAACGGGTTTGCGAAGCCACGATGAGCCTTCGCGCCGCCGCTCGCCGGAGCCGGTGGACAACCGCCGGGTTGTGGACAACTCCCTCACCCGAAGGAGGACTTCCGCGCCCGAAACCTGCTTTCCCGTCTCTCCCCCTGCACCCGCTACGGCAGCTCGAACCCCGGATCCAGGCCGCCCAGCGCGTTCGCGCACCGACAGTCCCGCTCCCCGTCGGGCGGCAGTGCGGCCACCGCGTCGAACAGCACGCCGCGTAGCCGGTCCACGTTCGCCGCGAACACCCGCAACACCTCCTCGTGCGACACGCCCTCACCGCTCTCGGCGCCCGCGTCCAGATCGGTGACCAGGTTCAACGACGTGTAGCAGAGCTCGAGCTCACGGGCGAGCGCGGCCTCCGGATGGCCCGTCATGCCCACCACCGACCAGCCCTGCGCCTGGTGCCACAACGATTCGGCACGGGTCGAGAACCGCGGCCCCTCGATCACGACCAGCGTCCCGCCGTCCACCGGCTCCCACTCCTGGCCGCGCGCCGCCTTCAGGGCCGCCGAGCGTCCAGCGGGGCAGTACGGGTCGGCCAGCGACACATGGACCACATTGGGCACCGCGCCGTCGGGCAGGGGCAGCCCGTCGAAGTACGTTCCGATCCGCGACTTCGTGCGGTCGACCAGCTGATCGGGCACGAGCAGCGTGCCGGGCCCGTACTCCGGGCGCAGACCGCCCACCGCGCACGGACCGAGGACCTGACGCGCCCCGACCGAACGCAGCGCCCACAGGTTGGCCCGGTAGTTGATCCGGTGGGGCGGCAGATGATGTCCGCGCCCGTGCCGGGGCAGGAACGCGACCCGCCGGCCGGCGATCTCGCCGAGGAAGAGGGAGTCGCTGGGCGGCCCGTAGGGGGTGTCGACCTGGAGCTCGGTCACGTGGTCGAGGAACGAGTAGAAGCCGGATCCGCCGATCACGCCGATCTCTGCGTTCGCCTTGTTCGCCATGCGTCGCACCCTAACCGTCCCGGGAAACGCCGAAGACCCCGTCGTCGTACGACGACAGGGTCCTGTGAGCGAGCCTTACGCGGCTGAGCTGCTGCCGGTCGAGGTGCCGGTGCTCGACGACTTCGACTTCGAGTCCGAGGACGACGACGTCGACGGCTTCGAGTCGGATCCGGACGTCGCCGACTTCGAGGACGACGCCGGCGAGCTGCTCGACGAGGAGCCGCGGCTGTCGTTGCGGTAGAAGCCGGAGCCCTTGAAGACGATACCGACGGCGGAGAACACCTTCTTGAGGCGGCCACCGCAGTTGGGGCACTCGGTCAGGGCATCGTCGGTGAACTTCTGCACCGCCTCGAGGCCCTCGCCGCACTCGGTGCACTGGTACTGGTAGGTCGGCACTGTCTTCCTCCTGGCACTCTCACTCAGTGAGTGCTAACGACGGTCTATCTTGACGTATTCCGGAGGATCAGTCCACTGTCACCGGCACGCGGTGACCGACGCCACGTGCGACGGTACGCGCGCGAGAGCGCGTCTCCAGCCGTGAACGCAGCGCCAGCAGGGTCACCAGGGCCAGCGCGGTGCCCCCCATGGGGACCAGGAAACCGGCGCCGCCCCAGAAGCGGTCCTCCAACTGTCCGGCGATCGTGACGGCGGCCGCCTGCCCGAGCGCGACCGCGCCCGTCAGCCAGGTGAACGCCTCGGTGCGGGCTCCGGCCGGGACCAGGTCCTCGACCAGCGTGTAGCCGGTGATCAGCGCGGGCGCGATGCACATGCCGACCAGGAGGCCCAGGCCCGCCAGGACGAGCACCGAGTGCGCCGCCCACAGTCCGGAGGCGACGAGCGCCAGCGCGGCGTAGGCGACGACCAGGCGCCGCTGCGGGGCAACCTTCCAGGCGATGGCGCCGCAGACCAGGCCGGAGAGCATGTTGCCCGCGGCGAAGGTGCCGTACAGGACGCCGTTCAGCCCGGGCTCGCCGATGGACTCGGTGAAAGCGGCCAGCGAGACCTGCATGCCGCCGAAGACGGTGCCGATGCCCAGGAAGGCCACGATCAGCACGCGCACACCGGGGACGCGCAGAGCCGAGGTGTGCTCCACGCGCGCGTGCCCGGCGACGGCGACCTGGGGCTGCGTGCTCTTGCGCGCGGCGAACAGCAGGCCGCCGAGCAGGGTCAGCGCGGCCTCGGTGACCAGGCCGGCGGCCGGATTCACGGCGGTGCACAGAGCGGTCGCCAGCAGCGGGCCGAAGACGAAGGTGAGCTCGTCGGTGACGGACTCGAAGGCCGCCGCGGTGGGCATCAGAGGCGAGCCCTTCAGCCGCGCGCCCCAGCGGGCCCGCACCATGGGCCCGATCTGCGGTACCGAGGCACCCGTGGGCACGGCCGCCGCGAACACCGTCCACAGGGGTGCGTGGGTCAGGGCGAGCACGGTGAGGGTGAGGCCCGACAGCGTGTGCAGGAGCACGCCGGGAATCAGCACCGCGCTCTGCCCGTAGCGGTCGGCGAGCCGCCCGCTGTAGGGCGCGCACAGCGCCATGGAGACACCGGTGACGGCCGCGGCGGCACCGGCCGCGCCGTACGAGCCGGTGGTGTGCTGCACGAGCAGCACGATGGAGATGGTGAGCATCGCGAACGGCTGGCGGGCCGCGAAGCCGGGCAGCAGGAACGTCCAGGCTCCGCGGGTGCGCAGCAGCTGCCCGTATCCCGGGCGGGAGGAAGCCGTCGAATCGTTCGACGGCTCGGTGGTGACCGTGGATGCCACGGCCCGTGCCTTTCTGCCGCCTGGTAGCGCGACCCCGTCCGGTGGGCGGGGGCGCCGAGAGCTGTCCTCTTGCGCGTGCTGCGGTAGATGCCGGTGCTCGCCGCACGAGGTGTCCCGGCCGCCATACGGTCGCGCCAGCTCTGCGTCAGGCAGAGTTGGTTCGATCAAGGTGTGCCTTCATCGTACAGGGATCAAGGAGCGTCATCCCTGTGAAAATGAGCACCGCAGGGTCGGCCGCCTCTGAATGAAGGGGGTGTGAACGGTGTGAAACATGCACTTAACGCGCACTGCCGCCCGTGCCCAGCCATCCCGCGAGCTTGCCGCCGTGCCCGACGGCCCGCAGTCGCCGTTCCGCCGCGTCGCGGACCGGGTCGGTGGCGACGACGAGGAGTTCGTCGCCGTGTCGCAGCACGGTCGTCGGCAGCGGCACGAACGACGTCCCCTCGCGCACGACGAGGGTGACGGCAGCCCCGGCCGGCAGCCGTAGCTCGTTGACCTCGACGCCGTGCATCTTCGACCCCTCGGGGATCGCGACCGACAGCAGGTGCCCGCGCAGCCGCTCCAGGGGCGCCGACTCGACGCCGAGGTCGGCGGCCTCGGGATCACCGCCCAGGCGTAGCTTGCGCGCCAGCCAGGGCAGCGTCGGGCCCTGGATCAGGGTGTAGACGACGACCAGGACGAAGACGATGTTGAAGATGCGGCGGCTGCCGTCGACGCCGTTCACCATGGGGATCGTCGCCAGGATGATGGGCACGGCGCCGCGCAGCCCGGCCCACGACATCAGCGTCTGCTCCTGCCAGGGCACCCGGAACGGCGTCAGGCACACCACGACGCTCAGCGGTCGGGCCACCATGGTCAGCACCAGGCCGATGACGAGCGCCGGCAGCACGTCGTCGCCCAGCTCGTGCGGGGTCACCAGGAGGCCGAGCAGCACGAACATGCCGATCTGGGCGATCCAGCCGAGGCCGTCGGCGAACCCGCGGGTGGCGGGCCAGTGCGGCAGTTTCGCGTTGCCCATGACCATCGAGGCGAGATAGACGCCCAGGAAGCCGCTGCCGTGCGCCAGGGAGCCCGCCGCGTACGCGGTGACCGCGATCGCCATGACGGCGATCGGATAGAGGCCGGAGGCGGGCAGCGCGACGTGCCTGAGGCCCCAGGAGCCCAGCCAGCCGACCGCGAGGCCGATGGCGGCGCCGATGGCCAGTTCCAGTGCTATCTCGCCCAGCAGTACGTACCAGTGCTCGACGGGGCCCGCCGTGGAGAAGGCGACCACCAGGATGACCACCGGGGCGTCGTTGAAGCCGGACTCGGCCTCCAGGGTGCCCGTCACGCGCGAGGGGAGGGGGATCTTGCGCAGGACGGAGAAGACCGCCGCCGCGTCGGTCGAGGACACCACCGCGCCGATGATCAGCGCCTGTCTCCACTCCAGCCCGGTCACGAAGTGCGCGGCCGTGGCGGTGACGCCGACGCTGACCGCGACGCCGGCCAGTGCCAGTGCCGTGGCGGACGGCAGGGCCGGTTCGATCTCCTTCCACTTCGTGCCGAGGCCGCCCTCGGCGAGGATCACGACCAGGGCGGCGTAGCCGATGACCTGGGTCATCTCGGCGTTGTCGAAGTGGATGTTGCCGATGCCGTCCTGGCCCATGAGGACGCCGATGCCCACGTAGACGAGCAGGCTCGGGAGCCCGCTGCGCGAGGAGATCCGGACCGCTGCGACGGCGACGAGCAGGACGAGCGAGCAGACGAGCAGGAGCTGGTTGAGGTGCTGGACAGTCAGCGGCGGTTCCCTTCACCGGCGCGCGCGGCTTGCGCGCGGGCGCACATGTGCTTCGGATACATCGGACACGAAGCCGTCGGCTTCGGGTCCAACTACTTCGTTACCTTACCTAACTCTTGACGATTTCTTGACGCTCGGCGGGGGAAGATCGAACATCCCTCCGTACCGGTACCCGACTCCGCGTCAAGTGGCTCAAGGCCCTGCGCCTATGGTTGCTCCAGCACTCCAGGACCGCCTGCCGCTCGCGTTAGGACAGCAAGGACAGCGATGCCCCCCAACACCACCGCCACATCGGGTGACAAGCCCGGCAAGTCCGGCAGGAAAAAGGGGCGCAAAGCCCGTTTGATCGTGCTTGTGCTGGTGCTGGCCATCATCGGAGGCATCGCTTACGGCGCCTACTGGTCCATCAGTACCGTCCGCGCGTCCTTCCCGCAGACCAAGGGTTCGATCACACTCGAGGGCCTGACCGGGCCCGTCGACGTGAAGCGGGACGGCTACGGCATCCCGCAGATCTACGCGGACTCCGACGAGGACCTGTTCATGGCGCAGGGCTTCGTCCAGGCCCAGGACCGGTTCTACGAGATGGACGTGCGCCGGCACATGACCTCCGGGCGACTGTCGGAGATGTTCGGCAAGAGCCAGGTCGACAACGACGAGTTCCTGCGCACCCTGGGCTGGGACCGTGTTGCCAAGGAGGAGTACGACAGCAAGCTGTCGGCCGACACGAAGAAGTACCTCCAGGCCTACGCCAAGGGGGTCAACGCCTACCTCAAGGGCAAGGACGGCGCCGACATCTCCCTGGAGTACGCGGCTCTGGGGTTCACCAACGACTACAAGCCCACCGAGTGGACCCCGGTCGACTCGGTCTCCTGGCTGAAGGCGATGGCCTGGGACCTGCGCGGCAACATGCAGGACGAGATCGACCGCGCCCTGATGACCAGCCGTCTCGGCCCGGCCCAGATCGCCGAGCTGTACCCGCAGTACCCGTACGACCGTAACCAGGCGATCGTCCAGGACGGCCAGTACGACGAGCTGACCAAGACGTTCGAGCAGAGTGACGACCAGAGCGACTCCGACGACAGCTCCACGGGCGACGGTACGGGCACGGGCACGTCCTCGGGGTCGTCCTCGAGCAGTACGGACGGCTCGGCCCTCCAGAGCCAGCTCTCGGGCCTCTACAACGTCCTGGACGACCTGCCCACGGCCGTAGGAGTGAACGGCAACGGCATCGGCTCGAACTCCTGGGTCGTCGGCGGCGACAACACGATCACCGGTAAGCCGCTGCTGGCCAACGATCCGCACCTGTCGGCCTCGCTGCCGTCCGTCTGGTACCAGATGGGCCTGCACTGCCGAGCCCTCTCCAGCAAGTGCCAGTACGACGTCTCCGGCTACACCTTCGCGGGCATGCCCGGTGTGATCATCGGCCACAACCAGACCATCTCCTGGGGCATGACCAATTCCGGTGTCGACGTCACCGACCTCTACCTGGAGAAGCTCTCCGGGGACGACGGCTACCAGTACGACGGCAAGGTGAAGCCGTTCGTCACGCGCGAGGAGACCATCAAGGTCGCCGGCGGCGAGTCCAAGAAGATCGTCGTCCGCCAGACCGAGGACGGCATGCCCCTGCTGTCCGACCGCGACGACGAACTCGTCGACGTCGGCAAGAAGGCCACCGTCGACACCGCGGCGCCCGACCGCGGTGACGGTTACGGCGTCGCCCTGAAGTGGACCGCCCTGCAAGCGGGCACCTCCATGGACGCCGTCTTCGGCATAGACAAGGCGAAGGACTGGGACAGCTTCCGCAAGGCGGCCGAGTCGTTCGACGTGCCCTCGCAGAACCTCGTCTACGCCGACACCTCGAACCACATCGGCTACCAGCTGCCCGGAAAGATCCCCACACGCGCGAAGGGCGTCGACGGCTCGATCCCGGCACCGGGCTGGCTCTCCAAGTACAAGTGGAAGGGCTACATCGACTTCGATGAGCTGCCCTTCGAGTACGACCCCGCGCGCGGCTACATCGTCACCGCCAACCAGGCCGTCGTCGACAAGGACAAGTACCCCTACACGCTCACCACGGACTGGGGCTACGGCGCGCGCAGCCAGCGGATCACCGACCTGATCAAGGGCAAGATCAAGGGCGGCGGCAAGATCTCCACCGACGACATGCGCCAGATGCAGCTGGACGACGACAGCGAGATCGCGAAGCTGCTCGTGCCCGTGCTGAAGAAGCTCAACCTCGACGACCCGGACGTCCGCGAGGCGCAAAAACTGCTGGAGAACTGGGACTTCACCCAGGACGCCGACTCGGCCGCGGCCGCCTACTTCAACGCGGTCTGGCGCAACATCCTCAAGCTGGCCTTCGGCAACAAGCTGCCCAAGGAGCTGCGCGTCGAGGACCAGTGCCTGTGGGTCGACCCGGTCAACACCACCGGCCCGGTCGACGACACCGAGAAGGTCCGCGAGTGCGGCCAGCGCGACGCCGACCAGGCGCAGCCGGACGGCGGCGACCGCTGGTTCGAGGTCGTGCGCAACCTCATGACGAAGACGGACAGCGACTGGTGGACGACGCCCGACTCGGGCACCCGCCCCGGCGCCGACCACAACCGCGACAAGCTGTTCGAGCGCGCCATGATCGACGCGCGCTGGGAGCTCACCGCCAAGCTCGGCAAGGACATCGACACCTGGAGCTGGGGCCGGCTGCACCGCCTGTTCCTGAAGAACCAGACCCTGGGCACCAGTGGCCCCGGTTTCCTCCAGTACATCCTCAACCGCGGCCCGTGGAAGCTCGGCGGCGGCGAGGCGACGGTCAACGCGACCGGCTGGAACGCGGCCGGCGGCTACGGCGTCGTATGG
This sequence comes from Streptomyces sp. NPDC002884, assembly GCF_040295245.1. Taxonomy (NCBI): domain Bacteria; kingdom Bacillati; phylum Actinomycetota; class Actinomycetes; order Kitasatosporales; family Streptomycetaceae; genus Streptomyces; species Streptomyces sp. NPDC002884. The sequence goes on from NZ_JBEOVB010000010.1 coordinate 272,606, forward strand.
GTGCCGTCGATGCGGATGGTGGTCAACCTCGACGACCTCGACAAGTCGAAGTGGATCAACCTCACCGGAGCCTCGGGACACGCCTTCAGCGCTCACTACACCGACCAGACGAGCAAGTGGGCCAACGGTGAACTGCTCGACTGGTCCTTCTCGAAGAAGGCGGTCGACGACAGCACCAGCGACACCCTGGTGCTCAAACCCTGAGCTGTCGACCGTACGGAAGGGGCCCTCCACGCGCGCGTGGAGGGGCCCCACAGGGCGTTCGGCACCGAGGGATTGGTACAGGACGCG
>NZ_JBEOVB010000011.1:0-261764 GCF_040295245.1 Streptomyces sp. NPDC002884
CCCCGAACGCGGGCAGCAGCTCCTGCATCACCACCGCCGACACCTGGCGGGCGGTCACCGCCTCCGTCAGCGCTATGGCCACGACCGGATCGAGCTGCACTCCCTGGGCACCGGCCGGCGCCCGCGCGCCGCGCTCGCGGTCGGCACCGCCTCGGCGCCCGGCACCGCCGAGCGGTACGCCGTCCACTCGGCCATCGCGCTGCTCACCCTGACCACCGAACGCTCCCGCTCGCTGCACGCGGCGCAGCAGCGGATCGGTGCGGCGGTGCTGTGCATGCTGCTGGCGGGCGAACCGGACCACGCGCGGGCCGTCGCCGGGGACCTGTACGGCGATCTGCTCGACGCCCCGTTCCGGATGATCGTCGCCGACGCGGCGGGCGCTTCGGCCGCGGGCGACGCGGGCGGTGACCCCTTCGACGGACTCACCGAGGCCGTCGAGTCGGCGGCCGCCCGGGCCGGGGAGGCCGTGCTGGTGGTGCCCGAGGGCGACCGGCTGGTGGCCCTGGTCGCGGACGGGGGCGCGGCGGAGGCGGCGTGCGCGCAGTACACGTCGGCGCTGGAGGGCAGCCGGGCGGCCGGGGGCGCCGGGCCCGAGTCCCACGGCGAGGACGGACTCGTCGTGGGCCTGTCCGCGCCGGCCGGGCCGATCGCCGCGGCGGCGGCGTACAAGCAGGCCGAGCAGGCCCTGTCGGTGGCCCGGCGCCGGGGACGGGTCCTCGTGGAGCACGAGCAGCTCGCGGCGGGCTCCGTGCTGCCCCTTCTCGCGGACGACGCCGTGAAGGCGTTCGCGGACGGTCTGCTGCGCGCCCTGCACGAACACGACGCGACCGGCCGCGGCAACCTGGTGGCCTCGCTGCGGGCCTGGCTCTCCCGTCACGGCCAGTGGGACGCGGCGGCGGCCGACCTGGGCGTCCACCGGCACACCCTGCGCTACCGGATGCGGCGGGTGGAGGAGATCCTCGGACGTTCACTGGACGACCCGGACGTCCGGATGGAGCTGTGGCTGGCGCTGAAGGCGACATCGACGGAGTAGCTCGACGGACAGAACGACGCGAGGCCGCGCGGGGCAACGCGGGCCCGGACAGGACAGCGCGGGCCCGAACAGAGCAGCGCGGGCCCGGACAGGGCAACGCGGGCCCGGACAGGGCAACGCGGGCCCGGACGGGGCGGAGGCGGCAGAGCGGGGCAGCGTCTTCGGCAGCATGCGCGAGCACGCACCGGCAGACCGCAGGCGGCAGGCACCGTCAGGCCGCAGGCACCGGCAGGCGGCAGGCGGCGGTGCCGGGCGGTCGTCGCTGTGCCGGAGGCGGACGCGTCCGCGTCGGCCGCGCGGGCGGCCGACGTGAAAGGGATCCACCTAGCCTCCCGGTACGGGGGACGTGGAGGCGCGTCGGCCCCGACCGGGTCGGTGGCCGGGTACCGCGGCGGAGACGTCCGGTCGGTCAGCCGCCCTCTCCGCGGGCCAGCTCCGCCGCCGCCTCGTGCATCGCCAGTTCGAGCAGCGCCGGATCGGTCAGGGTGCCGGAGCCGTCAGGCGGGACCAGCCAGCGGACGCCCCGGGTCGAACGGCCCGGATACGGCACGACGATCCAGGTGCCGGCCCCGGCCGTGCGGATACCGGTGCCGAGCCAGCGGGCGGCCGTGCCGGGCGCCACGAAGAAGCCCATGCGGTTGTCTCCGAAGTCGACCAGCACGGGACCCGGTCGGTGCAGGATCCGGGTGAGCACGTCGAGGGTGGGATAGCCGAGCTCGCCCGGCAGGATGAGTACGTCCCAGGCCCTGCCCGCGGGCAGCAGCGCCACCCCCAGGGGGTTGCGTTCCCACTCCCAGCGGCATGCCTCGGGATCCGGTGCGACGGATGCCAGCCATTCGACAGCCGTCTTCGCCCCAGCCATGAGAAGACCTCCCTTTCCCTCGTGGACGCGGTCGCGTCACGAGGGAGAGGGAGGTTCCCGGCCGGCATTACGCGGGTCGGGGCCACCCGTTGGAGTGAACCGGGTCACAGCTCACCGGAATCGGTCAGCTGTCGAAGCCCAGCCCCAGCCGGTCCATCGTCCTCAGCCACAGGTTGCGCCGCCCGTCGTGCGCGTCGGCGCGGGCCAGCGACCACTTGGTGAGGGCGATGCCGGTCCAGGCGAAGGGCTCGGGCGGGAAGGGCAGCGGCTTCTTGCGGACCATCTCCAACGACGTCCGCTCGGTGCTCTCCCCCGACAGCAGGTCGAGCATCACCTCGGCCCCGAAGCGGGTGGCTCCGACGCCCAGGCCCGTGTACCCGGCCGCATAGGCCACCTTCCCCTGGTGGGCCGTGCCGAAGAACGCCGAGAAGCGCGAGCACGTGTCGATCGCCCCGCCCCACGCGTGGGTGAAGCGCACGCCCTCCAGCTGCGGGAAGCAGCCGAAGAAGTGCCCGGCGAGTTTGGCGTACGTCTCCGGCCGGTCGTCGTACTCGGCGCGCACCCGGCCCCCGTAGGGGTAGACCGCGTCGTACCCGCCCCACAGGATCCGGTTGTCGGCGGACAGCCGGAAGTAGTGGAACTGGTTGGCCGAGTCCCCGAGGCCCTGCCGGTTCTTCCACCCGATCGAATCGAGCTGCTCGGCGCTCAGCGGTTCGGTCATCAGCGCGTAGTCGTAGACGGGGACGGTGTACGCCCGCACGCGCTTGACCAGGTTGGGGAAGATGTTGGTGCCGAGCGCGACCTGCCGGGCCCGCACCTGCCCGTAGGGGGTGCCCACGGCCATGCCGGCGCCGTAGGGCTTCAGCGTCAGGGCGGGGGTGTGCTCGTAGACGCGGACGCCCAGCCGCAGGCAGGCCTGCTTGAGACCCCAGACGAGCTTGGCGGGGTGGAGCATGGCCACGCCCCGGCGGTCGTGCAGACCCGCCTGAAAGGTGGGCGAGGCGACCTGCTCGCGCACCGCGTCCGCGTCGAGGAACTCGATCCCGCCGGCGAGACCCTTGCCTTCGAGCTCCTCGTACCAGTCGCGCAGTTCCCGCGCCTGGTACGTCTCGGTGGCGACGTCGATCTCGCCGGTGCGCTCGAAGTCGCAGTCGATGCCGTGCCGGGCGATCGCCGCCTCGATCTCGTCGAGGTTGCGCGTCCCCAGCTCCTCCAGCCGGTGGATCTCGTCCGGCCAGCGGGCGAGCCCGTTGGCCAGCCCGTGGGTGAGGGAGGCCGCGCAGAAGCCTCCGTTGCGGCCCGAGGCGGCCCAGCCCACCTCGCGGCCCTCCAGCAGCACCACGTCCCGCTGCGGCTCGCGCTCCTTGGCGACGAGCGCGGTCCACAGTCCGCTGTAGCCGCCGCCGACGACCAGCAGATCGCAGGTCTCGGGGCCGGTGAGCGCGGGTTCGGGGTGCGGCTTGCCGGGATCTTCCAGCCAGTACGGGACCGGCTGTGCGTCGGAAAGAGAAGTGATCCACCGGTTCATGGCGCTTGGGGCCATGATTTCAACTCCCTACAGGGGCTTTTCTGATTACGCCTTTTGCTTGTTGCGGCGATTTCCGATGACCATCGAGGTCAGGACGAACAGTACGGCGATCAGGAACATGGCCGTACCGATGACATTGATCTGAACGGGCGTTCCGCGCTGCGCCGAACCCCAGACGAACATGGGGAAGGTGACGGTCGAGCCCGCGTTGAAATTGGTGATGATGAAATCGTCGAAGGAGAGCGCGAAGGCGAGCAGCGCGCCCGCGGCGATTCCGGGGGCGGCGATGGGCAGCGTCACGCGCAGGAACGTCTGCGCCGGCCCGGCGTAGAGGTCCTGGGCGGCCTGCTCCAGGCGCGGGTCCATCGACATGACGCGCGCCTTGACCGCCGTCACGACGAAGCTGAGGCAGAACATGATGTGCGCGATGAGGATCGTCCAGAACCCCAGCTGGGCACCCAGGTTGAGGAACAGGGTGAGCAGCGAGGCGGCCATGACGACCTCGGGCATCGCCATGGGCAGGAAGATCAGCGAGTTGACGGCGCCCCGTGCGCGGAACCGGTAGCGGACGAGCGCGAAGGCGATCATCGTGCCGAGCGCGGTCGCGCCGATGGTCGCCCAGACGGCGATCTGGAGGCTGAGCGACAGCGACCCGCACAGCCCGGCGACCCCGCACGGATCCTGCCAGGCATCGGTGGAGAACTGCTGCCACTGGTAGTTGAAACGCCCCTTCGGTTTATTGAAGGAGAACACCGTGACGACGACGTTCGGCAGCAGGAGATAGGCGAGCGTGAGAAGCCCGGCGATGACCACGAAATGGCGCTTGAGCCAATTGACGAGAGGCATTTAGACCAGATCCTCCGTCCCGGACCTGCGGATGTAGAGAGTGACCATGAGCAGAATCGCGGCCATCAGGATGAAGGAGAGGGCCGCCGCCGTCGGATAGTCCAGCACCCGCAGGAACTGCGTCTGGATCACGTTTCCGATCATGCGGGTGTCCGTCGAGCCGAGGAGTTCCGCGTTGACGTAGTCGCCGGCCGCCGGGATGAAGGTCAGCAGCGTCCCGGAGACCACGCCCGGCATCGACAGCGGGAAGGTGACCTTGCGGAAGGTGGTGACCGGCCTGGCGTAGAGGTCCCCGGCCGCTTCGTGCAGCCGCCCGTCGATGCGCTCGAGCGAGGTGTAGAGCGGCAGGACCATGAAGGGCAGGAAGTTGTACGTCAGACCGCAGACCACCGCGAGCGGGGTGGCCAGGACGCGGTCGCCCGCGGTCCAGCCGAGCCAGCTGGTGACGTCGAGGACGTGCAGCGTGTTGAGGGCTCCGACGACCGGGCCGCCGTCCGCGAGGATCGTCTTCCAGGCGAGGGTGCGGATCAGGAAGCTGGTGAAGAACGGCGCGATCACCAGGATCATGATCAGGTTCCGCCAGCGGCCCGCCCGGAAGGCGATCAGATAGGCCAGCGGATAGCCGAGCACCAGGCACAGGACCGTCGCGGCGGCCGCGTAGAGGACCGAGCGCAGGAACTGCGGCCAGTACTCGCTCAGCGCGTCCCAGTAGGTCGCGAGGTGCCAGGTGACCTTGTAGCCCTCCTCCAGGGAGCCCGTCTGCACGGACGTGGAGGCCTGGTAGATCATCGGCAGCGCGAAGAACACGAACAGCCAGAGCAGACCGGGCAGCAGCAGCCAGTACGGCGTCCAGCGCCCGCGTTTGCGGGGCGGCTTCTGCGCCGGCGCCGCCGGGGAGAGAGGCGGGGGCGCCTCGGTGAGCGTCGCCATCAGAGGGCCGCCTCTTCCTGGATGCCCGCGTCGATGTCCTGGGCCGCGTCCAGACCGAAGGTGTGGGCCGGGCTCCAGTGCAGGACGACCTCGGCGCCGGGGGCGAGCCGGGCGTCCCGGTCGATGTTCTGGGCGTAGACCTCGAACTCGGGGCAGACCGAGCTGTCGATGACGTACTGGGTGGAGACTCCGATGAACGACGAGTTGGCGATCCGGCCGGTGATGCGGTTGCGGCCCTCGGGTATCTCACCGGCGTCGTCGGCGTGGGTGAGGGAGATCTTCTCCGGGCGGACGCCGACCAGCACCTTGCCGCCGGTCGTCGTGGGCGCGGAGCAGCGCGACTCGGGCAGGACGAGCTTGCCGCCGCCCGCCTTCAGCACGATGTCGTCGCCGCTCTTGGTGTCGACCTCGGCCTCGATGAGGTTCGACGTGCCGAGGAAGTTGGCGACGAAGGTGGTGTTCGGGTTCTCGTAGAGGTCGGCCGGCGAGCCGAGCTGCTCGACCCGGCCCGCGTTCATCACGGCGACCGTGTCGGCCATCGTCATGGCCTCCTCCTGGTCGTGCGTGACGTGCACGAAGGTGATGCCGACCTCGGTCTGGATGCGCTTGAGCTCCAGCTGCATCTGGCGGCGCAGCTTGAGGTCGAGGGCGCCGAGGGGCTCGTCGAGCAGCAGCACCTTGGGGGTGTTGATCAGAGCGCGGGCCACGGCGACCCGCTGCTGCTGGCCGCCGGAGAGCTGGTGCGGCTTCTTGCGGGCCTGCTCGCCGAGCTGCACGAGCTCCAGCATGTCCTCGACCTGCTTCTTCACGCTCTTGATGCCGCGCCGGCGCAGACCGAAGGCGACGTTCTCGAAGATGTCGAGGTGCGGGAAGAGGGCGTAGGACTGGAAGACGGTGTTCACCGGCCGCTTGTACGGCGGGAGTGCCGTCACGTCCTGGTCGCCGAGGTGGACGGTCCCGGAGGACGGTTCCTCCAGACCGGCGATCATGCGCAGGGTGGTGGTCTTGCCGCAGCCGGAGGCGCCGAGCAGGGCGAAGAAGGAGCCCTGCGGGACGGTCAGGTCGAGCGGGTGGACGGCGGCGAAGGAGCCGTAGGTCTTGCTGATGCCGGTCAGGCGGACATCGCCGCTGCCGCTGTCGGTGGTCTTGATCATCGTCGTCACGCCCCGGTGAGCTTCGCGAACTTCGCCTCGTAGGCGGTCTCTTCCTTCGAGCTCAGCGAGCGGAAGGAGTGGGACTTCGCCTGCATGGCCTTGTCAGGGATGATCAGCGGGTTGTTCGCCGCATCCTCGTCGATCTTCGCCAGCGCGTCCTTCACGCCGTCCACGGGACAGACGTAGTTGATGTACGCGGCGAGTTCGGCGGCCGGCTCCGGCTCGTAGTAGTAGTCCATGAGCCGTTCGGCGTTCGTCTTGTGACGCGCCTTGTTGGGGATCAGCATGTTGTCGCTGGACGTCAGATAGCCGCTGTCCGGGATGACGAAGTCGACGTCGGGACTGTCCGCCTTCAGCTGTACGACGTCACCGGCCCAGGCGATACAGGCCGCGAAGTCGCCGCTGGTGATGTCGGAGGTGTAGTCGTTGCCGGTGAAGCGGCGGATCTGACCGCTGTCGACGCCCTTCTGGAGGCGGGCGATGGCGGCGTCGTAGTCGTCGTCGGTGAACTTCGCCGGGTCCTTGCCCATGTCCAGCAGCATCATGCCCATGCTGTCGCGCATCTCGGTGAGGAAGCCGACGCGGCCCTTGAGCTTGGGGTTGTCGAGCAGGTCGGAGACCGACTTCACCTCGACGCCGTCGAGCGCCTTCTTGTTGTACGCGATCACCGTGGAGATGCCCTGCCAGGGGTACGAGTACGCCCGGCCCGGGTCCCAGTCGGGGGTGCGGAACTGGCCCGACAGATTGGCGTAGGCGTGCGGCAGGTTGGACGGGTCCAGTTTCTGGACCCACCCGAGGCGGATGAGACGGGCGGCCAGCCAGTCGGTGAGGACGATGATGTCGCGGCCGGTGTCCTGGCCCGCGGCGAGCTGCGGCTTGATCTTGCCGAAGAACTCGTTGTTGTCGTTGATGTCCTCGGTGTACTTGACCTTGATGCCGGTGCGTTTCGTGAAGGCGTCGAGCGTCGGGTGGTGCTTTCCGCTGTCGTCGACGTCCATGTACTCGGTCCAGTTGGAGAAGCTGACGGTCTTCTCCTTCGCCGAGTGGTCGTCGGCGGACGTGCCGCCCTCGGTCTTGCCGGCCGCGGGGATCCCGCAGGCGCTGAGCGCGCCGAGGCCGCCCAGCGCCAGGGCGCCTCCCGTGGAGGCGCGCAGCAGCGACCGGCGGGTCATGGCAGCCCTGCCGTTGCGGAGGCTGCGCCGCATGGCGGCCACTTGGGCCGGGCTCAGGCGGTCGGGCTCGTACTGCTCCATGCGCGTGGTGCCCTTTCGGGAGGGTCGGCCGTGGTCGGGCGGCCGGTCGTCGTCGCTCTAACAGTCCCCGAAGATGGTGCGGTGCCAGGGCTTGCGGGCCACCGCCGTGTTATCGAACATAACGTGCTTTACCTGTGTGTACTCCTCGAACGAGTACGCTGACATGTCCTTGCCGTAGCCGGAGGCCTTGTAGCCGCCGTGGGGCATCTCGCTGATGATCGGGATGTGGTCGTTGACCCACACGCACCCGGCCTTGATCTCGCGCGTCGCCCGGTTCGCCCGGAAGACGTCCCGGCTCCACGCGGAGGCGGCCAGCCCGTACGGGGTGTCGTTGGCGAGTGCGATGCCCTCGTCGTCACTGTCGAAGGGCAGCACCACCAGGACCGGGCCGAAGATCTCGGACTGGACGACCTCGCTGTCCTGTGCGGCGTCCGCGATCAGGGTGGGGCGATAGTACGCGCCGTTCTTGAGATCCCCCTGCGGAACCTCACCGCCGGTCACCACGCGCGCGTAGGCACGCGCCCGGTCGACGAAAGCGGCGACCCGGTCGCGCTGGACGTGCGAGACCAGCGGGCCGAGGTCGGTTCCGGGGGCGAAGGGATCACCGAGCCGGACGGTCTCCATCAGGGCGGCCGTCCGCTCCACGAACGCCTCGTAGAGAGGACGCTGCACGTACGCGCGCGTGGCGGCCGTGCAGTCCTGCCCGGTGTTGATGAGCGCCCCCGCGACCGCGCCGTTGGCCGCGGCCTCCAGGTCGGCGTCGTCGAAGACGACGAAGGGCGCCTTGCCCCCCAGCTCCAGGTGGAGCCGCTTGACGGTCGCGGTGGCGACCTCGGCGACGCGCTTGCCCACGGCGGTGGAGCCGGTGAAGGAGGTCATGGCGACGTCGGGATGCCCGACGAGGCGCTCACCGGCCTCCCGTCCGGTCCCGTTGACGATGTTGATCACACCGTCGGGGATCCCGGCCTCCGTCGCCGCCTCGGCGAAGAGGAGCGAGGTCAGCGGGGTGAGCTCGGCGGGCTTGAGCACGATGGTGTTGCCCGCCGCGATCGCCGGGAGGATCTTCCAGGCGGCCATCTGGAGGGGGTAGTTCCAGGGCGCGATGGAGCCCACGACGCCGATGGGTTCACGGCGGACGTAGGAGGTGTGGTCGCCGGAGTACTCACCGGCGGACTGGCCCGCGAGGTGGCGGGCCGCGCCGGCGAAGAACGCGGTGTTGTCGATGGTGCCCGGCACGTCGAACTCGCGGGTCAGCTTCAGCGGCTTGCCGCACTGGAGGGACTCGGCGCGGGCGAGTTCCTCCGCGCGGTCGGCGAGGACGGCGGCGAACCGGTGCAGCGCGTCGGAGCGCTCACCCGGTGTGCTGCCGGCCCAGCCCGGGAAGGCGGCGCGGGCGGCGGCGACGGCCGCGTCGACGTCGTCGGCGCCGGCCAGCTCGTAGGTGAAGACGTCCTCGCCGGTGGCGGGGTCGACCACGGAGTGGGTCCGGCCGGATGTGCCGTGTCTGAGACGGCCCCCGATGTACTGAGCGCCGTCCGCGAAACGTTCCTCTGCGGGGAACCGGTCCTGCATGTCGCTCTCCTCCGCCTTCGCCCCGCTGTGCGCGGCGGCGGCTGGCGTAGCTCCAGCTTGATTTGATTGCCGATCCTGACAGAGCAAGGGCACTCCAACAAGTGATTCCGTTGTTGCCTTTTGGTTACGCGACGAAATCTGTCGGCGGCGGGTCGACCAGGTGTCGAGTCGCGGCGGAAAAGGCAGGACGCAGTGTCAGTGGCGCGTGCCAGACTCCCGTGCATGGAGAAGATCGACTGCCTGGAAGCCCTGGTCAGCCAGGTCCGGGCCGGGGCGAGGATCAAGTACCTGCACTTCTGGGGACACCGGCCGCGGCCCGACGGCCGGCTGGGCTCGAGCTGTCTGAGCCAGTGGTGGCCGTCACCCTTCGTGGTCGACGGTGTCCATTATCCGACGGCCGAGCACTGGATGATGGCCGGCAAGGCCCGCCTGTTCGAGGACGCGGAAGCGGAGAAGCGGGCGCTGGCCGCGAAGTCTCCCGCCCAGGCGAAGAAGGAGGGGCGGCTGGTGCGCGGCTTCGACGAGGCGACCTGGCAGCGGGAGCGGTTCCGCATCGTGGTCGAGGGCAGCGTCCACAAGTTCGCCTCGGAGCCCGGGCTGCGGTCGTTCCTGCTGAGTACGGGCGACAGGGTGCTGGTGGAGGCGAGCCCCGTGGACCGCGTGTGGGGCATCGGCCTGGCCGCGGACGACGAGGCGGCGATGGATCCGCAGCGCTGGCGGGGCCCGAACCTGCTGGGGTTCGCACTGATGGAAGCCAGGGAGAGAGTACGGGCGGCAGCCTGATTCACGACTGCCACCGAGGCACGGGGCCGACGGGGCCGACGGGACCGCGGCGCGGCCGCATCACGGCTACGCCTGGGTCGCCGCGGCGGCTGGAGTCGAGGGGCGCAGCGGTTGGAGCCGGGGGCAGTCCGAGTCGAGGCTGCGGCCGAGCCGCGGGGCGGCCTGAGCCAAAGCTTCGGCCGGAGTCGCCGCAGCGGCCGGCGCGCGGGTCGGACCGAGTGGAGGCCGTCGAGGCTGCGGCCGAGTCGCGCCCGGGGCGCGGGGCGCACCGTGCCTGGGCTGCGGCCCGAGTGGCGGCTGGGCCCGGTCGCGGATGCGGCCGGGGTCAGGACTGCGGCCGTGCCCGCACCTGCCGGGGGCTCAGGGCTGCACGATCAGCAGCACGCCCAGTCCGATCGCGAGCACGATGCCCACGCTTCCGCAGATGATCCCGGCCAGCGCCTGACCGGGATTCGAGGCCTCGCCCCGCCTGGCCTTCCCGCGCCCGACCGCGCCGAAGGCGACGCCCAGGATGCCGAGGACGACGGCCAGCGGCCACATGCAGAAGCCGACGGCCGAGACGATCCCGAGCACGAGCCCGGCGATGCCCATGCCGTTGCTGTCCCCCGCCCCGTTGGGCCAGCCGTAGGGCCCCGGAATCCCGCCCCCGTAGTAGGGCTGGGACGGGTAGCCGTAGCCGCCCGGATATCCGTACGGGATCGGGCCGGGCCCGTGGGGCGCGAGGGGCGGCGGCGGGACCATCCCGCCCGGGCCGGGGGGAGCGAAGGGGTTGACCGGGGGGCCGCCTGCCGCCGCCGCGCCGGGGTGGGGCGGCGGGAAGGACCCGAGCGGGCCGTTCGCGGGCGGATTCCCGAAGGGTGCGGCCCAGGGCTGCGGGGTGCCGTCCGTGGGCGGCGGGGGCACGCTGGGCAGCGCGGTGACCGTCCGCTGGTCATGGACCGTCGGCGGCGCCTGGTCCGAGGGGACGGGGGCGGAGCCTGGGACGGGCGCAGGGGCGGAGCCGGGGCCGGGGGCGGGGGTCAGCGGTTCGTTCGCGGCGAACGTGTAGCCGGGCCCGCCCTGCGCGCTGTCGTCCGGGGCGGCCCAGGGGTTCGGCGCAGCCGAGGGAGCGGCGGAGCCGACACCGTTTTCCGTCGTACCCGTCGTACCCGTCGTACCCGTGTCCGTCCTGCCCTTGTCCAACGGGACCTTGGGAGCCGCGTCCTGGGGAGCGTCCGCCCCGTCGGAAGCGGGCGCGGGCCACGGGTCTCGGGCGGCGTCACCGGCCGGAGTCGGCGCGTCGTCGGACATGCGTGGATCCCCTCTGTCGCCCTCTGCCCCGCGTTCCGCCAGGCGTTCCGTCTCACGCGCTCGCGCTTGCGCGTTCCCTCTGGTGTTCCCTCTGCGTTCCGTCATCCGTACGCCGTTCCGTCCTGCGTACGTTCCGTCATGCTACGGCCCGCGGCCGGTGCGGTGGGCGGCGGCCGGTGCGGCGGGCGGGTGGCGAGCGGGCTCCCGGCGGGTGGCGGACAGGCTCCCGGCGGGTGGCGGGCGGGCCGGGAGTGAGGCCGACGACCGTCTCCCGCCCGCTCCGCCTACGATGATCCCGACTCATCGATCAGCCGATCACCCGCGTCCCGTCCGGCCCGCTCGGCCCGGGGCGCCGTCCCGGGGAGGACCCCATGACCGACCGCTTCGACGCATCCGCGGCAGCCCCCGGCTCCCCCGCCTCCGGCGCACCCGCCGGTCCCACTTCGGCCGCCGCGGCCGGCGCCCGTGACGTGCACGCCTTCATCGCGGGGCTGCCCAAGGCCGAACTGCACGTCCACCACGTCGGCTCCGCCTCCCCCCGCATCGTCTCCGAGCTGGCCGCCCGGCACCCCGACTCCAAGGTGCCCACCGACCCCGAGGCGCTGGCCGACTACTTCACGTTCACCGACTTCGCCCACTTCATCGACGTGTACCTGTCCGTCGTGGACCTCATCCGCACCCCGGAGGACGTCCGGCTGCTGACGTACGAGGTCGCCCGGGACCTGGCCCGCCAGCAGGTGCGGTACGCCGAGCTGACCATCACCCCGTTCTCCTCGACCCGGCGCGGTATCGACGAACTCGCCTTCATGGACGCCATCGAGGACGCCCGCAAGGCGGCCGAGGCCGAGTTCGGGACCGTGCTGCGCTGGTGCTTCGACATCCCCGGCGAGGCCGGCCTCGAGGCCGCCGAGGAGACGACGCGGCTCGCCACCGACGACCGGATCCGCCCCGAGGGGCTGGTCTCCTTCGGGCTCGGCGGGCCCGAGATCGGCGTACCGCGCCCGCAGTTCAAGCCCTACTTCGACCGGGCCATCGCCGCCGGGCTGCGGTCGGTGCCGCACGCCGGCGAGACCACGGGACCGCAGACCGTGTGGGACGCGCTGACCCACCTGCGCGCCGAGCGCATCGGCCACGGCACCAGCTCCGCGCAGGACGAGAAGCTGCTCGCGCACCTCGCCGAGCACCGCATCGCCCTGGAGGTGTGCCCGACCTCGAACATCGCCACGCGCGCGGTCCGCACCCTGGACGAGCACCCGATCAGGGAGTTCGTGCGGGCCGGCGTCCTGGTCACGATCAACTCCGACGACCCGCCGATGTTCGGCACCGACCTCGACACCGAGTACGCGGTCGCCGCCCGCCTCCTCGACCTCGACGAGCGGGGTCTCGCCGCCCTCGCCGGGAACGCGGTCGACGCGTCCTTCCTGGACGCGGCGGGCAAGGCGCGCCTGAGGGCCGAGATCGACGCCTACACGACGAACTGGCTCGCCCCCTGAGGAGCGGCAGACCGCCACAATGGGCCCATGCGCAACGTGACTGCCGTGGCCCATCGCGGCGACCCCTACCGCTTCCGTGAGAACACCCTCGACTCGCTGCGTTCCGCGCTCGACCAGGGCGCGGACGCCGTCGAGCTCGACGTACGGCTCACCCGCGACGGCGTGCCCGTCCTGCTGCACGACGAGACGCTGAAGCGGCTGTGGGAGCAGGACCGGCCGCTGCGGTCGCTCTCCGCCGCCGAGGTGCGCGGGCTGACGGCCGGCGGGGTGCCGACCCTCGCGGAGGCGCTCGCGGCGACCCCGGGCAGCCGGCTGATGCTCGACCTGCCGGGGACGCGGGAGGTGCGCACGGCACAGCGGATCGTGGACACCGTCCGCGAGGCCGGGGCGGCGGACCGGGTCCTCTACTGCGCCGACGCCGTCGCGATGCTGGCCGTGCGCGCCGCCGATCCGTCCGCCGAGATCGCCCTGACCTGCACCAGCCTGGCGCCGCCGCGGTCGGCGCTGCTCGACGCGGTCAAGCCGCGCTGGCTCAACTACCGCTTCTCCCTGGTGGACCGGGACCTGGCCGCCCGTGTCCACCACGACGGCCACCTGCTCTCGGTCTGGACCCCCGACACCCGCCGTTCCATGCGCCGGCTCATCGACCTGGGCGTCGACTCCATCACCACCAACCGGATCGAGGTGCTGACGGCTCTGCGCGGGCAGGGCTGACCGCGCCCGCAGGTCTAACCCGCCGCGTACGCCAACGGCGGGCAGATCGCCTGGGCGTCCGCGCCCTCCCCCAGCCACAGCCGGATCAGCAGCGCCGCCGTCGCCTCCAGCAGGCCGGCCCTGTCGAGTCCCCCCGCGTTCAGCGGCTCGCAGCCCAGGTCGCGGACGAGCCGGCGTACGACGGACAGGGCGGCTTCGTCGTCCCCGCACAGCGGGACCGCCAGGCGGCGGCCGTCGAACACGGGCGGCTTCAGGCGCCAGACGTCGACATGGCACAGGTTGAAGGCCTTCACGACGTGCGCGGTGGGCGCGGCGGCGGCGACGCGTTCGGCCGCCGACGGGCCGTCCGCCGTGAGCAGGCCGAAGTCCGGGCCCACCGGATTGGTGCAGTCGATCAACACCCGTCCGCGCAGGGCTTCCTCCAGCCCGCCGACCACCTCGACCACGGCCTCGTACGGCACCGCCAGCAGTACCGCGTCCGTCCCGGCCGCCGCGGCCTCCCGCAGCCCTCCCGAACGGCCGCCGGTGACCACCTCGTGCCCGGACCGCCGCCACTGGGTGCCCAGCGCGTCCGCCATTCCGCCCGTACCGAGAATTCCCACGCGCATGATTCCTCCTCCTGTCCCACGGGTCTGCTCCCACGGGTCTGCTTCCACGGCTCTCCGCCCCGCCGTCCGCGGTCCGCGGTCCGCGTTCCATGGATCTCCCCTGACAGTAGGAAGCCGCTCAGGCACCATTCGGTACGTGACCACCGACCTCGCGTTCCTCGCCGACTGCCGGACCCGGCTCGCCTTCGACCTCGTCTCCCACACCTGGAACCCGGTGGTGATCTGGGCCCTCAAGGACGGGCCGGGACGCCCCGGTGAACTGCGGGCGCGCATCGGCGGGATAAGCCAGAAGGTACTGACGGAGACGCTGCGCAGGCTGGAGTACAACGGGCTCGTCACGCGGCAGGCGTACGCCGGTTCGCCGCCGCGGGTGGAGTACGGACTCACCGGCCTGGGACGGACGTTGCTCCCGGCGATCGAGGCCTTCGGCACCTGGGCCCATGACCACGGGGACGAGGTGATCCAGGCCCAGGACCGCTACACGCGTGACGCCTGAGGGACCGTCGCCGGGTCGGCCGGGGTCTCGCGGGTGACGTACTGCGGGACCGGTGTGTCGTCCTCGCCGGTGTCACGGACCAGGCCGTAGCGCCCCGCGCCCTGCCCGGGGCCGCTCGTGACGTCCTTCTCCACGGCGTCCCAGGTCGTCGGGAAGACGTTGAGGCCGTAGTCGGCGCCCCGCTCGTTCACGGTGAGGGTGACGCTGCCTGCGAGGTAGAAGTACTCGTTCTGCCACATCTGCTGGGTGCCGGACGGCAGGACGACGTAGCCGGTGGTCGTGCTGCCCATGCCGGTGGCGGTGGCGTCCGTGGCGCCGACGGGGTCGTCCATGCGGCGGCCGCCGCCGGAGGCCACGTGGAAGAGCTTGCCCTTCAGCCCCGTCCAGCTCGGCATGACCAGGCCGCCGGACCGGTACTGGGGCGATATCTGCCAGCGCACGAGGACATAGCCCTGCCCGCTGAGCGTCACGCCGTCCCCGCGGTGGTTCATGGTGGCGTGCGCGCCGCCGCTGCTGGTGACGCCCGCCGCGGGCCGCCGCGGCAGGGCGGCGGGCGGTGTGTCCGGGTCGGGCGCGCTGTCGACGGCGTCGACGGCGCTCCCGTACCGGGCCGTCCCGCGCTCGCTCGCCGACGCCGACGGAGACGGAGACGGAGACGGCGAGGCCGAGCGGGACGGGGCGGGGCCGGGCGAGAACGGCGCGCCGGCGGGTGTGCTCGCCGCCGTGGGCACCACGGCGGCGCGGGCGGGCGGATCGTCGGGGGTCTGTACGACGACATAGGCGCCGCCCGCGGCGAGTGTCGCGCCGGCCGTGACCGCGACGGCCGGCTTGGTGAGCGCGGTCAGCACCTTCGCGGACCAGCCGGCGGAGGCCGCGCCGGTCGCCGCGGCGGCCGTCTTGCCACCCAGGGCCAGGGAGATCGTGAAGCCGGCCGGCACCGGGACCAGCGCGATCCCGACGAGCAGCCGTTCCGCCGGTACGAAGGACTCACGGGTGTCGCCGCAGTAGCCGCAGCCGCGGATGTGCCGGGCCAGCCGCTTGCGCCACACGGAGTCCGGCCGGCCGTTCCAGCGGGTGGTCAGTTCGCGCAGGTCGGAACAGGCGCCGTCGAGGGCGCGCACGATGCCCCGGGAGACCTCCAGGCGTTCCTTGACCCGCTGGACCCGTACGGCGGCGTGCTGCCTGCTGATGCCGACGGCCGCGGCCAGTTCGCGGCGGGTGAGTTCGCCCGCGACCTCCAGCCACCACAGGGACAGCAGTTGCCGGTCCTCGTCGTCGAGCCAGCGTGCCGCCTCCGCGACCTCGCGCCGCTGCCCCTCCAACTGGAGCCGGAGAACGGTGAGTTCGGCGAAGTCGGCGGCCTCGCCGGACGGCACGCTCTCGTCGAGGCGCTGCGGGGTCCGGCGGCGTGCGCGGTCCCGGATCTGCCGCATGGCGATCGCGACCAGCCAGGAGCGGAAGCTGTCGGGGTCCCGCAGCGAGCCGAGGTTGTCGACGGCGCGCAGCATCGTCTCCTGCACGACGTCGTCGACGTCGGCGTGGCCGTTCAGGGCGCGGCCGACGATGTTGTAGACCAGCGGCAGCCAGCCCGCCACCAGCTCGTCCAGCGCCCGCCGGTCGCCGGCCTGCGCGTCGGCGATGGTGGCACTCCAGTGCCGGCCGGCCTCGGCGTACGTCCTCATGCCCGCACCCTCTCAGCCGGGACCCCACTGTCGGCAAGGTCGGAGATCACACCGGGGAGACGGCCCCGGCGGCCGCCGGATAACACTTTTCCGGCCCCCGTAGGGGACACCCCCGGCAACTCCACTATTTTGTAAGGCAGTTGCTCAGGGTTCCTCCAGGGGCGGCCCCCTCCTCGGCGACGATACGCAGCGGGCGCCCGCCACCGGAGGATCGGCACCAGTCCCTCCGACCAGTCCGACGCCCTGACCCTGGAGCCCGTATGCGCGCCCGCCGCCGCACCACCGTCCTCGCCGCCTCGCTCGTCCTCGCTCTCACAGCGGCCGGACCGCTGGCCGCCCCCGCCTTCGCCGGGCCCGCCGTCACGCGGCACGCGAACAGCCTCGACACCGAGGCCCTCGCCGCGGCGATCACCGGGCTCCCCGACGCCGACGCGACCGCCGCCCTGGTCCGGGTCGGCGGCACGGACGGCGCCTGGCGCGGCAGCGCGGGCGTGCACGACCTGGCGAGCGGGGCCCCGGCCGACGCCGACGCCCGCTTCCGGGCCGGTTCGACGACGAAGGTGGTGACGGCGGCGGCCGTGCTGCGACTGGCGGCCGAGCGGAGGATCGACCTGAACACGCCGGTCCAGCACTACCTGCCCGGGCTCCTCGGCAGGCAGTACCGGCCGATCACCGTACGGCAGCTGCTCGACCACACCAGCGGCATCCCGGCGGGCGACGGCCTGGGCGAGACCTTCGCGGAGGTGTACGCGCACCGCTTCGACACCCTGACCCCGCAGCAGGTCGTGGCCTCGGCGGCGGCCAAGCAGCCGGAGTTCCGCCCGGGGACGAAGCAGCACTACCTGAACATCAACTACACGGTCCTGGGCCTGCTGATCGAGAAGGTGACCGGCCGGTCGTACGCGTCCGAGGCCACCCGCCTGGTGCTGGCGCCCGCCGGCATGCGGGACACGTACTTCCCCGGCACCGACCCGCGCGTCCTCGGCCCGCACAACCGCGGCTACCAGGCGGTGGAGAAGGCCGACGGGACGACGGAGTTCGTGGACGTCACCGAGTGGAACCAGGCGGACCGGTTCGCGGCCGGCGACATGATCTCCACGACCGCCGACCTGGAACGCCTGCTCACCTCCCTCTTCAAGGGCCGGATCGTGCCGCAGCCGCAGCTGCGGGAGATGTTCACGGTCCCGGCGCACATCGACGGCGCCACCTACAGCGCGGGCCTGCAGCGCTTCGAGTACGAGGGAAGGGTCTACTGGCTCAAGTCGGGCGCCCGGTACGGCTACAGCGCGCTGATCGCCGGCACCCGCGACCTCGGCCGCACCCTCGTCTACTCCGTCAACTCCACGGACGCCAAGAGCGAGGACATGAACCCGGTGGCCCAGCGGATCGCGATGGCCGCGCTCAAGTGACGGCGCGCCGGCCTCACTCCGACGAGCCCGACTCCTGCGCGACGGTCGGGGTGGGCCGCGCCGTCGAGGACCTGCTCGCCTCGCCCGCCGTGGTCGGCTCGGGCGACCGGCTACGGTCGTGACCGGGGGTCGGGACAGCGGTGTCGACGGGGGCAGTCGACGGCCGCGGATCCGCGGCCGGGGTCGGGGCCCCCTCGGTAGGGCGGTCGGTGGCCGGTACGGGCGAGGACGACGGCGACGGCACGGCCGACGGGCCGCTCACCGACGGCGGGGCGAGCGGGACCACCGGGCGCGCGGGCGCGTCGGACGCCGTCAGGCGCAGCGGCAGCAGGACGGCGAACACGGCGATCCCGCAGGCCGCGCCGACCCCGGCCGCGGTGCGCAGCAGCCGGCGGCGGACCGCGCCGCGGCGGATCTCCTCGTAGCGGCCGGGCGGCGGGCCGAGGTGGCCGGGGACGGGCCCCAGGATGACGGTGAGGGGGTCGTCGGGGTCGAGGTCCGGGCCGTCGTCGAAGTCGTCAGTGGGTGTGATCAAGGCTTCTCCTCAGGTGGGCGCGGAGCAGTTCGCGGGCCGCGTGCAGGTCGGCCTTGACGGTTCCTTCCTTGCGCCCGGTCAGCACGGCCACCTCCCGGATCGGCATGTCAGCGTAGTAGTGCAGCAGGATCGGGACGCGCAGCCGGTCGGGCAGGGACTGCACGAGCAGCCGCACCGAGGGGTCGGCGGGCTCGGCGGGCGGGGCGACGGCGGCCTCGACGGTGACCCGGCGCAGGGCCCGGCGCTCGCGTTCGAGCTTGCGCCAGTGGTCACGGACCAGGTTGGCGGCGGTGACGAAGAGGAAACCCTGGGGCTCCGCCACGGCCGTCCAGCGGGCCCAGAGCCGGGTGAACGCCTCCGAGGCGATCTCGTGCGCCGTCTCGTCGTCGTCGACGAGACGGCGGCACCAGCCGGCGAGGCGCGGGTAGAGGGCGGCGAACAGCTCGGACGCCGCCCTCTCACGGGACCGAGAGGGCCGTTTCAACGTTCTCCCGCGGGAGTCAGGGCGGCGAAGACGATCACGTTGTCGCGGTATCCGTCGCCGGTACGCGGCCCGCCGCAGGTGATGAGACGCAGTTCGGGCCGGTCCACGTTCCCGTAGACCCTCTCGGTCGGGAACTCGGCCTTGTCGACGGTCGTCACCTCGGTGACGGCGAACTCGGCCGTCGTGCCGTTCTCCAGACGCGCCCCGATCCGGTCGCCCCGCTTCAGCCGGTCGAGGTGCCGGAAGACGCCGTCCCCGTACGTGCCGACCGTGACATGGGCGAGGATCACCGACGGCCCGGTCTGTCCCGGTGTCGGCGAGTTCTCGTACCATCCCGCGCGGTCGTGCTCCTCGACCGGAGGCACCGCCACGCTGCCGTCGGCGGCCAGCCCCAGCCGCATGACCGGGGTGTCGACCCCGATGGCCGCGATCCGCAGCCCGACCGGCACCGAGCGAGCGAGGGGATGCGCCGCCCGGACGGAGGGGGCCGGGGAGGTGCCCGACGTACGTGCGGCGGCGCCCGGGGCAGCCGGGTCGCCGGCGCAGCCCGCGACCAGTGGCGCCGCCAGGGCCGAGAGGATCAGGGCGCGCCTGGAGAGCGGGCTCATGCGCCGGTCGCCCTCCGGCGCCGTACGACGTAGAAGCCCGTGCCGGCCGCCGCCAGCACCGTGGCCGCGCTGCCGCCGATCAGCCCGCCGTGCCCTTCGGAGGTCTCCCCGACACCGGTGTCGGCCCCGCCCCGCGGCACGACACCGACCTGGCTCGGAACGGCGGACGGTCCCGTGGCGGGCTCGGTCGGGGCCGGGACCGGGGTCGCGTCGCCGCCCGCCTCGGCGGGGGCCGGTGTGGCGCTCCGGTCCGCGGTGGTGGGGCCGGGCGTCGGCGTCCCGCTGTCGGCCAGTGCGGGCGCCGCGCCCACCAACAGGGCGGTGCCCGCAACTACCAGGGCGGCGAGGCCCGTTCGCGGCATGAGTCGCATGAATCGCTCTCCTTCATCGGTCCGTTGACGGATCGAGCGAAGAGACGAGACAGCCGGGACACAGGTTGTAAAGAGATGGCAAAGCCGGAGAGGCCGCCGTCACAGCCCCGCGATGGCGTTCCACCGCTTGGCGAACTCCAGGCGCTCCGTGGAGGTGATGTCGCGCGCGATGGCGAGGCGTTCGCGCATTTCGGCGTTCGGGAAGATGAGCGGGTTCTCCGCGAGGGCCGCCGTCTCCTCGTCGTCGGAGTCGGCGAGGACCGCCTGTGCGGCGGGGACCGGGCACACGTAGTTCACCCAGGCCGCGAGCTCGGCGGCGACCTCGGGCCGGTAGTAGTAGTCGATCAGCTTCTCGGCGTTCGCCTTGTGCCGGGCGAGGTTGGGGATCATCAGGGACTCCGCCCACAGTTCGGCGCCCTCCTCGGGCACGACGAAGCGGATGTCGGGGTTGTCGGCCTGGAGCTGGATGACATCGCCGGAGTACGCCTGACAGGCCAGGACATCGCCGCTGACCAGGTCCTTGGTGTAGTCGTTGCCGGTGAACCGGCGTATCTGGCCGCGGCCGACCTGCTTCTCCACCTCGTCGCAGACCTGGTGGAAGTCGTCGGCGGTCCACTTCGTGACGTCCACGCCGTTGCCCTGCATCAGCAGCGCGAACGCCTCGTCCAGGCCGGACAGGAGCGTCACCCGCCCCTTGAGGTCGTCGGCCCACAGCTCCGAGACGCTGCGTATCTCGCGGCCCAGCTTCCGCCGGTTGTAGGCGATGCCGGTGATGCCGGACTGCCACGGCACGGTGCACGCGCGTCCGGGGTCGAAGGCGGGCGAACGCAGCAGCGGGTCGAGGTACTCGGTGACGTGGGGCTGTGCGGCCCGGTCCATCTCCTGCACCCAGCCGAGCCGTACGAACCGGGCGCACATCCAGTCGCTGATGACGATCAGGTCGCGGCCGGTCTGCTGATGGTTCATCAGCGCGGGGCTGATCTTGCCGAAGAACTCGTCGTTGTCGTTGATCTCCTCGACGTAGTCGACGGAGATGCCCGTGCTCTTACGGAAGGCGTCGAGCGTGGGCCGCCGGTCGGGGTCGTCGTCGTCCGTGTCGATGTACAGCGGCCAGTTCGACCAGGTCAGCCGCTTGTCGCCGGCGGAGAGGTCGGCTCCGGCGCGGTCACTCGGCCGCACATACGCGGCGGGCACTCCGCAGCCGGCGAGCCCGCCGAGAGCGGCGGCGCCCCCGAGCGCGTGCAACAGGGAACGGCGGGACACGGCGCGCGAGAACGAGGGAGTCTGGGGCACGCCGTCAGCATGCCGTGGTGCCGGCCCGCGGACAATCAACACTGCGTCGAGCACACCGCGCACGAACCGACACCTTGTCCACCACCGCTCCACCGGACAACAGACGAAACGGCCCCCGGTCCAGGAACCGGAGGCCGAACTCCCCGAGAGACACGGAGAACAAGAAGCGCACACACCACACGCACAGCCCAACTCCCCCAGGGGCGAGGAAAACAAGGGGCGCGCGCACCATACGTTCAGCCCAACTCCCCCAGGGGCGCGGGGAACTGCGCGACCGGCCACAACACACCCGCACCCGCCCACAGGCGCCGCCACCGGCACAGGTACCCGCACCCACGCAGCACGCAGGCACCCGCACCGGAACAACGCGCCGGCCCGCGGAGCGCTACGCGTCCAGGGACGTCATGACGTGCTTGATGCGCGTGTAGTCGTCGAAGCCGTAGCCCGACAGGTCCTTGCCGTAGCCGGACTTCTTGAAGCCGCCGTGGGGCATCTCGGCGACCAGCGGGATGTGCGTGTTGATCCACACGCAGCCGAAGTCGAGCTTCTTGGACATCCGCATCGCGCGGCCGTGGTCCTTGGTCCACACCGAGGAAGCGAGGGCGTAGTCGACGCCGTTGGCCCACTCGACCGCCTGGTCCTCGTCCGTGAAGGACTGGACGGTGATGACCGGCCCGAAGACCTCATTCTGGATGATCTCGTCGTCCTGCTTCAGCCCGGAGACGACGGTCGCCGCGTAGAAGTAGCCCTTGTCGCCGACCCGCTGTCCACCGGCCTCGACCTTGGCGTGGGCGGGCAGCCGCTCGATGAAACCGGTGACCTGCTGGAGCTGGTTGGGGTTGTTCAGCGGGCCGAAGAGCACGTCCTCGTCGTCCGGCTGCCCGGTCTTGGTCTCCGCCGCCGCCTTCGCGAGCGCGGCCACGAACTCGTCGTGGATGCCCTCCTGGACGAGGACGCGGGTGGCCGCCGTACAGTCCTGGCCGGCGTTGAAGAAGCCCGCCACGGAGATGTCCTCGACGGCCTTGGCGATGTCGGTGTCCTCGAACACGACGACCGGCGCCTTGCCGCCCAGCTCCAGGTGGACGCGCTTGAGGTCCTTCGACGCCGACTCGGCGACCGACATGCCGGCACGCACGGAGCCGGTGATGGAGGCCATCGCCGGGGTCGGGTGCTCGACCATCAGCCGGCCGGTGTCACGGTCGCCGGTGACGACGTTGAAGACGCCCTTGGGCAGGATCGAACCGATGATCTCGGCGATCAGGACGGTGGAGGCCGGCGTGGTGTCGGACGGCTTGAGCACCACCGTGTTGCCGGCCGCGATCGCCGGGGCGAACTTCCACACGGCCATCATCATCGGGTAGTTCCACGGCGCGACCTGCGCGCAGACGCCGACCGGCTCGCGGCGGACGATCGAGGTCATCCCGTCCATGTACTCGCCGGCGCTGCGCCCCTCCAGCATCCGGGCCGCGCCCGCGAAGAAGCGGATCTGGTCGACCATGGGAGGGATCTCCTCGGAGCGGGTCAGCCCGATCGGCTTCCCCGTGTTCTCCACCTCGGCCGCGATGAGCTCCTCGGCCCGCTCCTCGAACGCGTCCGCGATCTTCAGCAGGGCCTTCTGGCGCTCGGCGGGCGTCGTGTCGCGCCAGCCCGGGAACGCCTCGGCGGCGGCCGCCATCGCGGCGTCGACGTCCGCGGGGCCGGACAGCGGGGCGGTCGCGTACGCCTCGCCCGTCGCGGGGTTGACCACTTCGGTGGTCCGTCCGTCGGCGGCGTCCCGGAACTCGCCGGCGATGTAGTTGCGTAGCTTGCGCAGCCGTCCCAGCTCGGTGCTCACTGCCGGCCCTCCAGTTTCGGTGTCCATTGACTGAGACACCCACACTAATCCTTGCTCTGACGTTTTCAACACCCCTGATCCCGTCGAGGCTGCGGAATCCGCAGATCTTCCTTACGTAAACAACGAATTTCATCGCCCCGACCTTGCGGAACTGTCGAGACGTCGTGCACAGTGAGGCCGTGGCCAGTCGAAGCGCAGAGCACAGGGACTCCCGCGAGTCCAGGAACGGCAGCACCCCTCACCTGGATGCCGTCAGCCTCGCCATCATCCAGCAGCTCCAGGAGGACGGCCGCCGGCCGTACGCCGCGATCGGCAAGGCCGTCGGCCTCTCCGAGGCGGCCGTGCGTCAGCGCGTCCAGAAGCTGCTCGACCAGGGCGTGATGCAGATCGTCGCCGTGACGGACCCGCTCACCGTGGGCTTCCGCCGGCAGGCGATGGTCGGGATCAACGTGGAGGGTGATGTCGAGTCCATAGCGGAAGCGCTGACCGACATGGCGGAGGTCGAGTACGTGGTGATGACCGCGGGCTCCTACGACATCCTCGCCGAGATCGTCTGCGAGGACGACGACCACCTGCTGGACGTCATCAACAAACGCATCCGTGCCCTGCCGGGCGTGCGCTCGACCGAGAGCTTCGTCTACCTGAAGCTGAAGAAGCAGACCTACATGTGGGGAACCCGATAATCGTGAGGACCCGATAACCGTGAGCACCAAGGACCTCAGCCGCACCGCGTACGACCACCTGTGGATGCACTTCACCCGCATGTCCTCGTACGAGAACTCCCCCGTCCCGACCATCGTCCGGGGCGAGGGCACCTACATCTACGACGACAAGGGCAAGCGCTACCTCGACGGTCTCGCGGGCCTGTTCGTGGTCCAGGCCGGCCACGGCCGCGTGGAGCTCGCCGAAGCGGCGTTCAAGCAGGCGCAGGAGCTGGCGTTCTTCCCGGTGTGGTCCTACGCCCACCCGAAGGCCGTGGAGCTCGCCGAGCGCCTCGCGGACCACGCGCCCGGCGACCTGAACAAGGTCTTCTTCACCACCGGCGGCGGCGAGGCCGTCGAGACCGCCTGGAAGCTCGCCAAGCAGTACTTCAAGCTCACCGGCAAGCCGACCAAGTACAAGGTCATCTCCCGCGCGGTCGCCTACCACGGCACCCCGCAGGGCGCCCTGTCGATCACCGGCCTGCCGGCCCTGAAGGCCCCCTTCGAGCCGCTCGTCCCGGGCGCGCACAAGGTCCCGAACACCAACATCTACCGCGCCCCGCTCTTCGGCGACGACCCCGAGGCCTTCGGCCGCTGGGCCGCCGACCAGATCGAGCAGGAGATCCTCTTCGAGGGCGCCGACACTGTCGCCGCGGTCTTCCTGGAGCCCGTCCAGAACGCCGGCGGCTGCTTCCCGCCCCCGCCCGGCTACTTCCAGCGGGTCCGCGAGATCTGCGACAAGTACGACGTCCTGCTGGTCTCGGACGAGGTCATCTGCGCCTTCGGCCGCCTGGGCACCATGTTCGCCTGCGACAAGTTCGACTACGTCCCGGACATGATCACCTGCGCCAAGGGCATGACCTCGGGCTACTCCCCGATCGGCGCCTGCATCATCAGCGACAAGCTGGCCGAGCCGTTCTACAAGGGCGACAACACCTTCCTGCACGGCTACACCTTCGGCGGCCACCCGGTCTCCGCGGCGGTCGGCCTCGCCAACCTCGACCTGTT
This sequence comes from Streptomyces sp. NPDC002884, assembly GCF_040295245.1. NCBI lineage: Bacteria > Bacillati > Actinomycetota > Actinomycetes > Kitasatosporales > Streptomycetaceae > Streptomyces > Streptomyces sp. NPDC002884. Next base: position 24,488 of record NZ_JBEOVB010000011.1, read on the forward strand.
CGAGCGCGAGAACCTCAACCAGCACGTGCTCGACAACGAGGGCGCGTTCCGCTCGACCCTGGAGAAGCTGCACGACCTGCCGATCGTCGGCGACGTCCGCGGCAACGGCTTCTTCTACGGCATCGAGCTCGTGAAGGACAAGCACACCAAGGAGTCCTTCGACGACGAGGAGACCGAGCGCGTCCTGTACGGCTTCCTCTCCAAGGCGCTGTACGACAACGGCCTGTACTGCCGTGCCGACGACCGCGGCGACCCGGTCGTCCAGCTCGCCCCGCCACTGATCTCCAACCAGGAGACCTTCGACGAGATCGAGCAGATCCTGCGCGCCACGCTGACGGAGGCGTGGACGAAGCTGTGATCGTCAGCCTGATCAGCTGATCAACACCGGCCCCGGTGTCGACCGTTCGAGTGAGAAACGGCGACCCGGGGCCGTGTGCTGTCCGGCCTTCCCCTCCTGGCTGCCTAGCGTGCGAGTGACCGATCGGCCCTGTCTTCGTTCCCCCGCACGGGGGATTGGCACGGGAACCACAGATCTGAACCGAGGTGTACGCCCATGGAGGCCCCGCCGGACAACGACGTGCTGTGGGCACGCTCCCTCTACTTCACGCACCGCGACGGCTCACCGGCGCTCGGCGGTGTCTCGCTGGGCGTGCGGGAGGGCGAGATCCTCGCCGTCGGCGGCCCGCGCGGCAGCGGCAAGACGACCCTGCTGCACTGTCTGTCCGGCCTGGTGCCCGCCCAGCGCGGCGAGGTCTGGTTCAACAGCGTCCCCGTCCACACGATGGGCCCGATGGCCCGCGAACGGCTGCGCCGCGACCGCTTCGCCTGGATCGACCCGGCACCGGTTCTCGTCCCCGAACTCAATGTCTGGGAGAACGCGGCCCTCCCCCTGATGCTGCGCGGCACCAGCCGCCGCCGGGCCAAGGCCGCGGCGCTGGAATGGCTGGACCGACTGGACATCGGCGACCGGTCCCGCAGCCGCCCGCACGAGCTCACCCAGGCCGAGCGCCAGCGGGTCTGCATCACGCGCGCCCTGGCCCCGGCCCCCTCGGTCCTCTTCGCGGACGAGCCGACGGCCCCCCTGCACCGCGCGGACCGGGCCCAGGTCCTGCGCACCCTGACGACGGCGGCCCGCTCCCACGGCATCACCGTGGTGCTGGCCACCCACGACCCGGAGACCGCCGCCCTCGCCGACCGCACGGTGACGCTGATGGACGGCCGCCGGGTCAAGACGGTCCATCTGCCGCCGGTCACGGAGTCGGAAGGCCGGGGGGCCGCGTGCTCGCTCTCCGTCTGACGCGCAGCGCCCACCCCGCCGTCCAGCTCCGCCGCCTCCTGGTGGCGACGGCCTCGGCGGGTACCGGCTTCCTCCTCCTGTGCACCCTCGGCCGCGCGCTCACCCACCCCGAGGCCCCGGCCGCGTCCGTGCTCCGCCTCGCCTGGTGCGCGGTCCCGCTGGCCGCGACGGTCTACTTCGCCCTGGCGGTGGCCCGCACGGACCCCGGCACCCGCCCCCGCCCCGGCCTGGCGGCGATCGGCCTGGGCCCGGCCCGCCTGATGGCCGTGTCGGCGATGACGACGGCTCTGTCGACGCTGCTCGGCTCCATGCTGGCCCTGCTGCTCTTCCTGCATCTGCGCGGCGACCTCACGGGCATGCCGTTCGACGGGGCGGCCGACGACTTCCTGGCCGCGGACCGGCCCCTGCCGCTGCCCGCGTCCCTGACCCTGCTGGCGCTGGTCCCGGTGACCTCGTCCCTCGCGGTGGCGCTGATGCTCCGCCCGCGGGACACGCGCGTGGCGGCCCAGGCGGCCCCGAGGCTGCTCGGTCGGTTCGGCGCGTTCGGAAGGACGGGGGCGGGCGACAGGTTCGGCGAGTACGGCCGCTTCGGGGCGAGGACGAGGAGCCCCCGGCCGACGCTCCCGTCGGCGGACGCCCCCCTCGCCGAGACGGCTCCCGGCCCGGCGGCGGACGGCCCGCCCGCCCGCCCGGCTCCGGGCGGGCACCCCGCCGAGGCGGTCTCCGGCCTGACGGCGAACGGCATCCCGTCGGCACCGGGCACCACGACCCTGCCCGCGGCCGCAGCACCGGCCGTGGTCAACGGCACGGCGGAGACCTCCGCCGACGGCGTCCCCGAGATCCAGCCACAGCCGCAGCCCCAGGCACCCACGCAGACGCAGACGCGTCCGCCCCACCCCACCGCCCTCCCCTGGGGCATGGCTCTCCTCGCCGCCGGCCTGGCCGTGGAGGCGTACGCGAACCGCACGGCGAACCCCAGCACCCTCCCCCTGCCCGGCGGCCTCCCCACCGGCCCCGCCGCGGTCCTCCTCGGCTGGACCCTGACCGCCGTGGGCCTCGCCCTCGCCGGCCCCGGTCTCACCCACCTCTGCGGCCGTCTGCTGCAATCGGCCCGCCCCGGCGCCCTCCGCCTCCTCGCGGGCCGCGGCCTGATGCAGGAGGCGGACCGGATCGGCCGGCCGCTGGGCGTGGTCTGCGCGGTGGCGTCCGGCGCGTTCACGATGGCCGCGCTGTACGACCCTGCCGACCCTGCCGACCCTGCCTTCGGCCCGCTCACCACCCTCGGCGCCCTGGTCGTGGCGGGCTGCACGGTCGCCACGCTCCTGACCGCGGCCGTGGAGGCGCGGCAGGTCCGCGCCGACACCACCGCCGCCCTGCTCCGCCTCGGCGCCCCGGCGAAGACACTGCGCAGCGCCGCCGCCCTGCGCACCGGCGCCCTGCTCGCCCTCTTCGTCCCGCTCACGCTGATCGTGGCCGAACTGGCGGCCCTCCCGCTGACCCGCTGAAGCCCGCCCGCGCACGAAAAAGATCCCCGCTCCGCGATGAGTTCCGCACGGCCCCCCGGTCTACCCCGACGAACACCCCGCACGAGCAACGCGAACCCCCTGGGAGAGACCCGATGACCACTCCGGCCTATCAGCAGATGATCTTCGTGAACCTGCCCGTGAACGACCTCGACGCCTCGAAGAAGTTCTTCACGGAGCTCGGCTACACGATCAACCCGCAGTTCAGCGACGACAACGCGGCGTCCGTGGTGATCAGCGAGACGATCGTGGCGATGCTGCTCACCAAGCCGTTCTACTCGACCTTCACCAAGAAGGAGATCGCGGACGCCTCGAAGACCAGCGAGGTCCTGATCGCCCTGAGCGCGCAGAGCCGCGCGAAGGTCGACGAACTCGTCGACAGGGCGCTCTCGCTGGGCGGTTCGCCGAGCGGCGAGACGCAGGACATGGGCTTCATGTACGGCCGTTCCTTCGACGACCTCGACGGCCACACCTGGGAGGTCGTCTGGATGGACCCGTCGGCCATCGAGAGCTGACCCACCGCTGGTCCGGCGCTGCCTAGCATGGGCGGGTGCATCCGACGACACCCGCCCAGCCGTTCGACGGCTCCCACGACCGTGAGATCGAGTCCCTCGCCGAGTTCGACGAGGTGGCCCGCACCCACGGCACGCTCTCCCACTTCCGCGTCCAGTCCGTCGACCTGACGGCCCGTACGGACGCCCTCCTCGCCCTGGACACCTCCGGCGCCGTCTTCCTCGGCTGCCCGATGGACCCGGCGGCGGCCACGAAGTCCCGCGCCTCCGGCGCCCTGGTCTTCCCGCCCGTACCGGGTCTGTCCTTCGACCCGTACCGCGGTTTCCTCTACTCCCCCGACGAGTTGTTCGCGTCCCTGGACGAGGGCTACGAGGCGACGCCGGACGCCCTCACGTACGCGTGGTTCCAGCGCACGAAGACGGACGGCGACATATTCGGCTCGATGCTCCGCTCGATCCACGACGACGCCATCTCCGACGCGCTCGACGAACTCCTCGTCGGGGAGCGCGTGGTGGGTGTCATGGGCGGCCACGCCATGGCGCGCGGTACGGAGGCCTACGCCGGCGCGGCCCGGCTCGGCCGCGCACTCGCCCGGGCCGGGCTCATGGTGGCGACCGGTGGCGGACCCGGCGCGATGGAGGCGGCGAACCTCGGCGCGTACGCGGCCCCCTTCGACGACGAGATGCTCACGAACGCCCTCCGACTCCTCGCCAGGGCACCGAAGTTCACACCCTCCGTCACCGACTGGGCGGCGGCCGCCTTCGAGGTGCGGGCCAAGTGGCCGGGCGGCGGCCCCTCGGTCGGCATCCCGACGTGGTTCTACGGCCACGAGCCGCCGAACCCGTTCGCCGCGCACCTCGCCAAGTACTTCTCCAACGCCACCCGTGAGGACGGCCTGCTGGCCCGCTGCACCGCGGGCGTGGTGTTCCTGCCGGGCGCCGCCGGGACCGTACAGGAGATCTTCGACAACGCGACGCCCAACTACTACGGGTCGCGGGGAGAGCCGACGCCGATGGTGCTCGTGGACCGGGAGCACTGGACCCAACGGCTGCCCGCCTGGCCGCTCTTGCGGTCACTCGCCCGGGAGCGGTCCATGGAGTCCCGTATCGCCCTCGTTGACCGGATCGAGGAGGCTCCGGAGGCGTTGAAACGTCTCGGTGGTTAATAAGCGGGCAAAGCCAGCCGCTCGGAGGCGTCCCCGCATTGACACTTCTTATGGAACGCTTATAGACCTGTGAGTCTGCTGGGGATGGTGACGCACTCGGCTCACCGGGGGCGCCATCTTCCCCTCCACCCCCCGCAGTTGCGCTTCCCGTAAAGGACAAACGTGTCCATTTCCCGCCGTACCGCCGCCCGTTCGGTGCGCATGCTCGGTGTCACCGCCGCCTCCGCCGCCCTGGCGCTCAGCGCCGCCGGCACCGCGCTGGCCTGCGACATCAGCGAGTTCTCCGCCACTGCCGCCTGTGACGGCGCGAAGGGCGTCATCACTGTCACCGACAAGGACCCCACGGGCGTCCCGGCCGAGATAACCGTCTTCCTCGAGAACAACGGCGGCGACCTGAGGCAGGTCGGCAAGGCCCAGACCGTCAAGGGTTCGGCGCTGGGCGTCTCCGTCTCCTTCGCCGAGGACTGGGAGCCGAACGCCGAGTACCGGATCCACGTCAAGGCCGCCGAGGGCGAGAAGGTCATTCTCGACAAGGACATCGCCGGCAACCTGACCACCCCGTCCAAGGCCTGCAAGGCCGACGACACGTCCACGCCGTCCACCACGCCGTCCTCGACGCCGTCGGACAGCACGACCACTCCGCCGCCGGCCGAGACGATCACCCCGTCCCCGTCCGGCTCGGCGAGCGACAGCGCCGCGCCCGCGCCCTCCGCGAGCAACGCCCCCTCGGCCGCGGCCCAGGAGTCCAACCTGGCCGAGACCGGCGCGAGCTCCAACACCGGCCTCGTCGTCGGCATCGCGGCCGTCCTCGTCGCCGTCGGCGGTGGCGCGGTGTTCTTCGGTATGCGGCGCCGCGGGTCCAGCCAGCGCTGACCCGCACGACCGACCGGCCCGCCGGACGTACACGTGTGGCCCGCCCCTCTCCGGGGCGGGCCATCCGCGTCTCCCGTGCCCTCGGCCGGACCTCGTCCTCCGCCGGCGGTCAGTCCAGTACGACGGTCTCGGCCGCGTCGAAGGACACTCCCACCACGCTCCCGACCTCCGGCGCGTCCCGCAGCGTGCACGCCGCCTCCAGCCTCGGCGCGCCCTCCGGCTGGAGCCGCACGGCGACATGGGTGCCACGGAAGGTACGGGCGGCGACCGTGCAGCGCAGCCCCTCGTCCGCGCCCACCAGGCGCACCCCGGCGGGCCGGACGAGCAGCGAGCGCGCCCCCTGCCCCGACCCGGCCGGCACCGGCACCTTGCCCCACGGCGTGACCGCGGCCTCCTCCGTGACGGTCGCCTCCACCACGTTGTCGAAGCCGAGGAAACGCGCCACGAACGCGTCCGCCGGCCGCTGCCACACCTCCAGGGGCGTACCGGACTGGGCGATCCGCCCGTCCCGCATCACCACGACCCGGTCCGCGAGCGCGAACGCTTCCCCCTGGTCGTGGGTGACCGCGAGCACGGTCGTCCCCAACCGGCCGAACAGCTCGCGGAGTTCGACGACCAGGCGCTCCCGCAGCGACCGGTCGAGCTGGCCGAGCGGCTCGTCGAGCATCAGCAGCCGGGGTCGCGGCGCGAGGGCCCGGGCCAGCGCCACCCGTTGCTGCTCACCACCGGAGAGCGCGGCCACCGCACGGCCCGTGGCACCCGGAAGCCCGACCAGTTCGAGCAACTCCGCCACCCGCTCGCCCTGCCGGGCCCTGGGCATGCCGTGCATCCGCAGCCCGAAGGCCACATTGCCGCCCACGTCCCGCTGCGGGAACAGCTGATGGTCCTGGAACATCAGCCCGAGCTCCCGCTTGTGCGCGGCCACCCCCGCCTGGTCGCGCCCGTCGAGCAGCACCCGCCCGGCGTCCAGTGGCTGGAGCCCGGCCACCGCCCGCAGCAGCGTCGACTTGCCGCTGCCGCTCGGCCCCAGCACACACACCACCTCGTGCTCGGCGACCGCGAGATCGACGGCGTCGAGCACGGGCCGCCCGCCGAACCGCACGGTGGCGCGCTCCAGTTCCAGCAGCATCTACAACTCCCCCGTCCGGTCGGTCCGCAGTCGCTCCAGCACCAGCAGCGCCACCACGCACACCACCATCAGAATCGTCGAAAGGGCCATCGCCTGGCCGTAGTTGAGCTCGCCGGCCCGCCCCAGCAACCGCGCGACGGCGACCGGCAGCGTCGGGTTGTCGGGCCGTGCGATGAACACCGTCGCCCCGAACTCCCCCAGCGACACCGCGAAGGCGAACCCGGCCGCGACGAGCAGCGCCCGCCACACCATCGGCAGGTCGACCTCCCGCCACACCCGCCAGGGCGACGCCCCGAGCACGGCCGCCGCCTCACGCAGCCGCTGGTCCACCGCCCGCAGCACCGGCAGCATGGTCCGTACGACGAAGGGGACGCCGACCAGCGCCTGCGCGAGCGGCACCAGGATCCAGGTACCGCGCAGGTCCAGCGGAGGCTCGTCGAGCGCGATCAGGAACCCGAAGCCGACGGTCACCGCGGAGACGCCCAGCGGCAGCATCAGCAGCGCGTCGAAGCCGCGGACCAGCCGTCCGGCGTCCCGTCGGGTGAGCGCGGCCGCGGCGAGCCCCCCGACGGCCAGGGCGATCGCGGTCGCGGCCGCGGCGTACTGCAGCGAGTTGCCGATCGCCTCGATCGGCGGGACCAGGAAGACATTGCCGTCGTCACTGGTCAGCGCCCGGTAGTAGGCGAAGCCGGGCGCGTCGAGCGAGCGCTGCGCCAGCACCGCCAGCGGCAGCACCAACAGGACGGCGATCGTGCCGAGCACCCCGGCCAGCAGCGCCCACTGCCCGGCCCCGCGCGGCCGCCGAGCCGTCACCGACGCGTCCACCAGCCGCAACGCGGTCTCCCGCCGCCGTACGGTCCGGGCGTGCACCGCGAGGATCGCGCCGACGGCCAGGAACTGGACGATCGTGAGGACGGCGGCCGTGGACAGGTCGAAGATCTCTGAGGTCTGCCGGTAGATCTCCACCTCGAGGGTGGAGAAGGTGGGGCCGCCGAGAATCTGCACCACTCCGAAGGAGGTGAAGGTGAAGAGGAAGACCATCAGCGCGGCGGCCGCGACGGCGGGCCCCAGGGCGGGCAGGGTGACCGTGCGCCACGCGGTCAGGCGGGACGCACCGAGCGTCCGCGCCGCCTCCTCCTGCCGCGGGTCGAGCTGCGACCACAGCCCGCCCACCGTCCGTACGACGACCGCGTAGTTGAAGAAGACGTGCGCCAGCAGGATCGCCCACACCGTGGTGTCCAGCCGTACGCCCCACAGGTCGTCGAGCAGCCCACCGCGCCCGACGAGCGCCAGGAACGCCGTACCGACGACGACCGTCGGCAGCACGAACGGGACGGTGACGACGGCGCGCAGCACCTGCTTGCCCGGGAACTCCAGGCGGGCGAAGACGTACGCGGCGGGCAGCGCGACCAGGAGCGTGAGCGCGGTGGAGGCCAACGCCTGCCAGGTGGTGAACCACAGGACGTGCCGGATGTCGGACTGCGCGAGCACGTCCCACAGCCGCCCGAAGCGCCAGCCCCCGTCGGAGCCGAGCCCCCGGGCGACGATCGCCGCGACCGGGTAGGCGAAGAAGACCGCGAAGAACGCGACGGGCACGGCCATGAGCCCGAGCCGCGCCGCGTTCCCCGCGCGGGCCGCGCGCCCGGTCACTTCAGTACGAGCGAGGTCCATGACTTGACCCAGTCGTCACGGTTGTCGGCGATCTTCGCCGGGTCCAGCGTCTCGGGGTCCTCGGCCTGCGGGCCGTACTTCGTGAACTCCGCCGGCACCGCGGCCCCCTCCCGCACCGGGTAGACGAACATGTTGAGCGGCATGTCCTGCTGGAACTCCTTGGTGAGCAGGAAGTCGAGGAGCGCCTTGCCGCCCTCGGGGTGGGCTGCGTTGCTCAGCAGACCCGCGTACTCGACCTGCCGGAAGCAGGTGCCGGTGGAGACACCGGTGGGGGCGGTGGTCGGCTTGGGATCGCCGTAGATCACCTCGGCGGGCGGCGAGGAGGCGTACGAGACGACGAGCGGCCGGTCGGCCCCGGCCTTCTTGCCGCCCGCGGACCCGGAGAACTCCTCGTTGTAGGCCTGCTCCCAGCCGTCGACGACCTTCACGCCGTTGGCCTTCAGCTTCTTCCAGTAGTCCGCCCACCCCTCGTCGCCGTACTTCGCGGCGGTCCCGAGGAGGAATCCCAGCCCCGGGGAGGAGGTGGCGGCGTTCTCGGTGACCAGCAGGTTCTTGTACGCGGGCTTCAGCAGGTCGTCGAAGGAGGCGGGCGGGGTCAGCTTGTGCTCGCTGAAGTACGCCTTGTCGTAGTTGACGCAGATGTCGCCGGTGTCGACGGGCGTGACCCGGTGCTTGCCCTGGTCGGCCCGGTACGCGGGCAGGACCTGGTCGGAGCCCTTCGCCTCGTACGGCTGGAACAGCCCGTTGTCGAGGGCGCGCGACAGGAGCGTGTTGTCGACGCCGAAGAAGACGTCGCCCTGCGGGTTGTCCTTGGTCAGGATGGCCTTGTTGACGGCCTGACCTGCGTCGCCGTCCTTGAGGACCTTCACCTGGTAGCCGGAACTCTTCTCGAAGTCCGCGAGCACGCTCTTGGAGACGGCCCACGAGTCGTGGCTCACGAGGGTGACGGTCTTGGAGCCCGCCGCCGAACCGTCGTCGTCCGACGATCCGCAGGCGGACAGGGTGACGAGGCCGAGGCCGACGGCCGCGGCCACGAACGTCCTGGTGTGCACTGGATTCCTCCTGGGGTTGACCAGGAAGAGACGCGGCCCTGCCCGGGCACCCGCGGAGGCTTCCACCGGTGCCCGGGCAGGGCGCAACAGCTTGAGTGATGTCCGAACTTCCTACCCAGAATGACCTGGGCAAGGTTCAGAGGGTCTGCGGACTCTCCCGCACTCTCAGCGCTGTGGCGCTCCCCTGTCGGAATATGAAGATGTACTGATACGGATGTACCGATACCCGATAAGTATGACCTGATACCGGGGTCAGACTACCGCTCGGTGGCCGCGAGCTGACCGCACGCCCCGTCGATCTCCTGGCCACGGGTGTCCCGGACCGTGACGGGCACCCCGTGCGCGGCGATCGCCTCGACGAACGCCTTCTCGTCCTCGGGCCGGGAAGCCGTCCACTTCGAACCCGGGGTCGGGTTGAGCGGGATCAGGTTGACGTGCACGGGCTTGCCGCGCAGCAGCCGCCCGAGCCGGTCACCACGCCAGGCCTGGTCGTTGATGTCGCGGATCAGCGCGTACTCGATGGACAGCCGGCGCCCGGACCGCTCGGTGTACTCGAACCCGGCGTCCAGCACCTCGCGCACCTTCCACCGCGTGTTCACGGGGACGAGGGTGTCGCGCAGCTCGTCGTCCGGCGCGTGCAGGGAGATCGCGAGCCGGCACTTGAAGCCCTCGTCGGAGAACCGGTGGATGGCAGGCACCAGCCCGACCGTCGACACGGTGATCCCCCGCTGCGAGAGCCCCAGCCCGTCCGGAGCCGGGTCGGTGAGCGCGCGGATGGATCCCACGACCCGCTTGTAGTTGGCGAGAGGCTCGCCCATCCCCATGAAGACGATGTTGGAGAGCCTGGCAGGACCCCCGGGCACCTCCCCGTCCCGCAGCGCCCGCATCCCGTCGACAATCTGGTGCACGATCTCGGCGGTGGACAGATTGCGGTCGAGACCCGCCTGCCCGGTCGCACAGAACGGGCAGTTCATCCCGCACCCGGCCTGCGAGCTGATGCACATCGTCACCCGGTCCGGGTAGCGCATCAGCACCGACTCCACGAGCGTGCCGTCGAACAGCCGCCACAGGGTCTTACGGGTGTTCCCCTGGTCCGTCGACAGATGCCGGACGACCGACATCAGATCCGGCAGCAGCGCCTCACGCAGCTTCTCGCGGGCACCGGCGGGGATGTCGGTCCACTCCGCCGGGTCGTGCGCGTAGCGCGCGAAGTAGTGCTGCGACAGCTGCTTGGCACGAAACGGCTTCTCCCCGATCTCCGCCACGACCTCCTTCCGCTCGGCGGGCGAGAGGTCGGCGAGATGCCGCGGCGGCTTCTGAGCTCCGCGGGGGGCGACGAAAGTAAGTTCTCCGGGCTTCGGCATAACCCTTCCAGTGTCGCAGATCGAATGGCATGGCCTCCGCCCCGAGCCAGGCGGCATGATCGCTGCCGGTCGGGTGCGGAGAACGGCGCACTCGTGAGGGTCAGGCACTCCACCACTCGTCGGTGCCGCAGCCGGCTTCTCGGTGCCGCAGCCGACTTCGTGCTGCCACCGGCCCTCCTCTCGCCGGTGGACCGGAAGTGCCCAGCGCCCTCGCCATCACCGCCCTCGCCATCGCCGCCCTCGCCCTCGCCCGGACATGCGTCGCCATCGGCCGGACATGGCAACGGGCCCCTCTCCTGAAGCGCGAAGCACAGGAAAGGGGCCCGCAGGAGCCGATCGGGCCGGAGTGGGTCAGCCGGAGCCCACGAACAGTACGAGCAGCAGCCACACCACGGGAGCCGTGGGCAGCAGCGAGTCCAGCCGGTCCATGATGCCCCCGTGGCCCGGAAGCAGCGTGCCCATGTCCTTGATGCCCAGGTCCCGCTTGATCATGGACTCGCCGAGGTCGCCGAGCGTGGCGCTGGCCGCGACCGCGAGGCCGAGCAGCAGGCCCTGCCACCAGGTGCCGTCGTCGATCACGAACTGCATCAGCAGCGCGCCGGCGACCATCGCGAACGACACCGCGCCGAGCAGGCCCTCGCGGGTCTTGCCCGGGCTGATGCGCGGGGCGAGCTTGGTCTTGCCGAAGCGCCAGCCGACGGCGTACGCGCCCGTGTCGCTGACGACCGTCAGGACCAGGAACGTCATGACGCGGAAGGCTCCGTCGTCGGCGGTGAGCATCAGGGCGACGAACGTGGCCAGGAACGGGACGTAGAAGGCCGCGAAGACGCCGGCCGTGACGTCCTTGAGGTAGCCCTCGGGCGGTTCGGTCATCCGCCAGACCAGCACCGCGAGCGCGGTGAGGGCCATGGCGACCCAGGCGCCCTCGGGACCCCGGACGTATCCGGCGACGACCATCGCCGCGCCGCCGACCGCGAGCGGCACGAGCGGCGCCTTGATGCCCTTGCGCTCCTGCAGCCTGCTGGTCAGCTCCCACAGGCCGACGACGACGGCCACGGCTATCACGCCGATGAACACGGCCTTGACGACGAACAGCGACGCGACGATCACTACGCCGAGCCCGACCCCGACTCCTATGGCCGCGCCCAGGTCTCGGCCCGCACTCTTCTTCTGCGGTGCGGGCGCCGGGTGAGAGGCGTCGGGCATGGGCTCCGGATTCTGCGGCACCGCCGCGTGGGGCTGTGCCGACGGTGTGTCGTGGCCGTGGGCGGCGTCGCCGTACGGCTGGGTGCCGTAGGGCCGGTCCGGGAACAAGGGGCCGCCCGACCGAGCGGCCCCCCGGTCGTCATCCTGGTTTCCGCCGTGCGCGGGTACGTCGGGGACGATGGGCATGGGGCGAGTCTGCTGCGCCTCAGGCGCATCGTACGCGGGACCCGCCGGGGCGGCCCCCTGGACAGGCCCCTGGGCGACGGGCCCCCAGTACCCGGCCCGCGACCCGGCGTGTGGCGGTGAGCCCCAGGAAGAGTCGTTCATCAGACCTCGAGCAGCTCCGCTTCCTTGTGCTTCAGGAGCTCGTCCACCTGGGCGACGTACTTCGCGGTGGTGTCGTCGAGCTCCTTCTCCGCACGGCGGCCCTCGTCCTCGCCGACCTCGCCGTCCTTGATCAGCTTGTCGATCGCGTCCTTGGCCTTGCGGCGGACGGCGCGGATGGACACCTTGGCGTCCTCGCCCTTGCCCTTGGCGACCTTGATGTAGTCGCGGCGGCGCTCCTCGGTCAGCTCGGGGAACACCACTCGGATGATGTTGCCGTCGTTGCTCGGGTTGACGCCCAGGTCGGAGTCGCGGATCGCCTGCTCGATGTTGCGCAGCGCGGTCTTGTCGAACGGGGTCACGACCGCCATGCGCGGCTCCGGCACGGAGAACGAAGCCAGCTGGTTGATCGGCGTCGGTGCGCCGTAGTAGTCGGCAACGATCTTGTTGAACATCGCCGGGTGCGCACGGCCGGTGCGGATCGCGGCGAAGTCCTCCTTGGCGACCACGACGGCCTTCTCCATCTTCTCCTCGGCCTCGAGGAGGGTCTCTTCGATCACCACTTGCTCCTGCGTGTCTTGAGTAGGCCCGGCTGCGGTTCCTTGCGGAGGCGGGCCGGCTGCGTCGCGTCTTCTTCCTGCACGGTTCCCGACCGGCAGGACATTGTCCATCCCCCGACCAGGGTCCGTCCCCGGTCAGGTGTTGTCGTACGAAACCGGGGTTCCACCGGTCAGGCCCGGCTGCCTTGCTCACCCACGAGCGTGCCGATCTTCTCACCCTTGACGGCGCGAGCGATATTGCCCTCGGTCAGAAGCTCGAAGACGAGGATCGGAAGCTTGTTGTCGCGGCACAGCGTGATCGCGGTCATGTCGGCGACCTTCAGGTCGCGGGTGATGACCTCGCCATAGCTGAGAGCGTCGAACTTGACGGCCGCCGGGTTGGTCTTCGGGTCGGAGTCGTAGACGCCGTCCACGCCGTTCTTGCCCATCAGCAGCGCCTCGGCGTCGATCTCCAGGGCGCGCTGGGCGGCGGTGGTGTCGGTGGAGAAGTACGGCATGCCCATCCCGGCGCCGAAGATGACCACGCGGCCCTTCTCCAGGTGCCGCACGGCGCGCAGCGGGATGTACGGCTCGGCGACCTGGCCCATGGTGATGGCGGTCTGCACGCGGCTGTCGATGCCCTCCTTCTCCAGGAAGTCCTGGAGGGCGAGGCAGTTCATGACCGTGCCGAGCATGCCCATGTAGTCCGAGCGGGCGCGGTCCATGCCGCGCTGCTGGAGCTCGGCGCCGCGGAAGAAGTTGCCGCCGCCGATCACGACCGCGATCTCGGCGCCGTCACGGACGACGGCGGCGATCTCACGGGCGATCTTGTGCACCACGTCGGGGTCCACGCCCAGGCCCCCGCCACCGGAGAATGCCTCCCCGGACAGCTTCAGCATGAACCGGCCGCGTAGTTTGCCGTCGTCGCTCTTCTGGGCCTTGGTGGTCATGGGAGATCCCGCCTCTTTCACGTGGTGCACATGCGAAGAAGGCCATTGCCGGTGGGGTGTTCCAACCCGTGCGCGGCAATGGCCTCCTCGTCAGATCTGCTGTCGTCCGTCACGCACGCGCGTGACGGCGTACCGGACGACTGCGTCCGACCCTATCGGGCCGGCGCGTCGATCGCGGCACGGACTCAGATGCCGACCTTGATGCGCGTGAAGCGCTTCAGGGTGACACCGGCCTCGTCCAGGATCTTCTGGACGGACTTCTTGTTGTCCAGCGCGTACGGCTGGCCGAGCAGCGTGGCGTCCTTGAAGAAGCCGTTGAGGCGACCCTCGACGATCTTCGGCAGGGCGGCCTCGGGCTTGCCCTCGGCGCGGGTGGTCTCCTCGGCGACGCGGCGCTCGGACTCGACGACGTCGGCCGGCACGTCCTCCTTGGAGAGGTACTTCGGCGCGAAGGCGGCGATGTGCTGGGCGATGCCCTTGGCGACGTCGGCGTTCGGCTTGTCCAGCTCGACGAGGACACCGATCTGCGGGGGCAGGTCGGGCATCGTGCGGTGCATGTACGCGGTCACGAAGCCGTCGGCGAACTGCGCGAAGCGGTCCAGCACGATCTTCTCGCCGAGGTTGGCGTTAGCCTCGTCCACGAACGCCTGGACGGTCTTGCCGGTCTCGATCTCGGACGCGAGCAGCGCCTCGAGGTCGGCCGGGGAGGTCTTGACGACGTGCTCGGCGATCGCGTTGGCGACGGCCTGGAACTTGTCACCCTTGGCGACGAAGTCCGTCTCGCACTTCAGCTCGACGAGGACGCCGGAGGAGTTGTCGTCGGCGATGATCGAGACCACGGCGCCGTTCTCGGCGGAGCGGCCCTCACGCTTGGCGACGCCCTTCTGGCCCTTGATCCGGAGCGCCTCGACGGCCTTGTCGACGCTGCCCTCGGCCTCGTCCAGCGCCTTCTTGCAGTCCATCATGCCGGCGCCGGTGAGCTCACGGAGCTTCTTGACGTCAGCGGCGGTGTAGTTCGCCATGATCTGTGAATCTCTCTCGGAGTTCGAAGTCTCGAAGATCGGGGGGCTGTGGGTGAACGGCGGGCGGCGCACTGGGCACCCCCCGCCGTCACTTCACCCCTGGGGCCGTACGGACGACCTGTCGACCGTACGGCCTACGGCCTGACTCAGGCCTGCTCGCCCTCGGCGGCCGGAGCGGCCTCGGCGGCGGGAGCCTCAGCAGCGGGGGCCTCGGCCTCGGCGGCGGGAGCCTCGGCGGCCGGGGCGTCGACGGCGGGGGCCTCGGCCTCAGCAGCGGCCTCGGCCGGCTTCTCGGCGGCCTCGTCCGTGGTCTCGGCGTCGGCCTTCTTCTCGCCCTCGAGCAGGTCGCGCTCCCACGCGGCCAGCGGCTCGCCGGCGGCCTTGTCACCCTTGTCGCCGGTGGCGACGCCGGAACGGGAGATGAGGCCCTCGGCGACGGCGTCGGCGATCACGCGGGTGAGCAGGGTGACGGAGCGGATCGCGTCGTCGTTGCCCGGGATCTTGTAGTCGACCTCGTCGGGGTCGCAGTTGGTGTCGAGGATGGCGACGACCGGGATGTTGAGCTTCCGGGCCTCGCCGACCGCGATGTGCTCCTTCTTGGTGTCCACGATCCAGACGGCGCTGGGCACCTTGGACATCTCGCGGATACCACCGAGGGTCTTCTCCAGCTTGGCCTTCTCACGCGAGAGGACCAGGAGCTCCTTCTTCGTCAGACCCGAGGCGGCGACGTCCTCGAAGTCGATGAGCTCGAGCTCCTTGAGGCGCTGAAGGCGCTTGTAGACGGTCGAGAAGTTGGTGAGCATGCCGCCCAGCCAGCGCTGGTTGACGTAGGGCATGCCGACGCGGGTGGCCTGCTCCGCGATGGCCTCCTGCGCCTGCTTCTTCGTACCGACGAACATGACCGTGCCGCCGTGGGCGACGGTCTCCTTGACGAACTCGTAGGCGCGGTCGATGTACGACAGCGACTGGAGCAGGTCGATGATGTAGATGCCGTTGCGCTCGGTGAAGATGAAGCGCTTCATCTTCGGGTTCCAGCGACGGGTCTGGTGACCGAAGTGGACGCCGCTTTCCAGCAGCTCCCGCATCGTGACGACGGCCATGGCCGTTCTCCTTGAGTTTCTCGGTTGTGCCGCGGGGGCCGGACGGCTCCCGCGCCTGACGCCCGCTGTGCGCCGAGCCACGAAGGACCGAGGGGCGCGGATACCGAGGGACCGACCGTGACCGGCCCCCGATACCGGGGCGTGCGAAGTCGACCCGGTGACCCGGATCGCCAGAAGAAGTGTACGGGACCGGCGAGGCAGCGGGTGACGCCGCTGTCCACAACCGCGGGGTGGTCCACAGACCCCGGCCGGGGCCGCGGGAACACGGAACGGTGTCGCCATGCACGCACAGCGATTCACGGCCCTGCTGCCGGTCCTGTCGATCATGACGGTGGTCTCGGTGGCGTGGGCGGACCCACAGGTCGCCACCGGAGCCCGGGCGCTCCCCCCGCCGCCCGTCCCGGCGATCGGCCGGGCCTGGCCGGTGGGCACCCGTCCGGCGGTGCTACGCGGCTGGGAGCCCCCGGCGAGTCCCTACGCCCGCGGCCACCGAGGCGTCGACCTCGCGGCCGCGCCGGACGCTCCGGTACGGGCGGTGGCGGCCGGCCGGGTGTCCTTCGCGGGCCGGGTCGCGGGCCGGGGCGTCGTCTCGGTGGAACTGTCGGCGTCGGGCCGGCCGCCCCTGCGGACCACCTACGAGCCGGTACGGGCGTCGGTGCGCAAGGGCGACGAGGTGGCGCCGGGCCAGGTCGTCGGCACGGTGGAGCCGACGGGCTCGCACTGCGCCCGCACGTGCGTGCACTGGGGGCTGCTGAGCGGCGAGACCTATCTGGACCCGCTGTCGCTGCTGCCCCCGTGGCTACGGCGGAGCGGCCCGTCGCGACTGCTGCCGGTGCTCGGCGTACCCCTACCGTGACTCGACCCTGCCGGGCTCAGCCCTGCGGTGACTCGGTCCTACCGTGGCTCGGTCCTGCCAGGCTCGGCTCTGCCGTGGCTCGGCTCTGCCGTGGCTCGGTCCTGCTGCTTCTCGGTCCTGCGGTGACTCAGCTCTGCCGTGGCTCGGTCCTGCTGCTACTCGGCCCTGCGGTGACTCAGCCCTGCCGTGGCTCGGTCCTGCCGGGGGCAGCCCTGCCGTGACTCGACCCTGCCGCGGCTCAGCCCTACCGTGACTCGGCCCCGCCGGGGTCAGCCCCGGACGCCCCTCAGCACCATTCCCACCGCGGCGTCCGTGATCGCCGAGGGATCCTCCGCGGCCCCGAGCTCGATCCGCCGCACCGCCGCGTCCACCACGCCCTGCAGCAGCATCGCCGCCAGCCGGGGCTCCGCGTGCCCCAGTTCCGCCAGCGCCGCCCCGATCATCGCCACCAGCCCGCCGTGCGCCGCCCGGATCTTCTCCCGGGCCCCCGCGTCCAGCTCGCTCGCCGAGATCGCCACGACGGCCCGGTGCCGCCGGTCCCCCACCAGAGCGAGCTGCCGGCGGACATAGGCCTCGACCTTGGCCTCGGCCCCGTCGGCCGCGGCCATGGCCGCCTCGACCTCCGCCGTCCACACGGGGAAGTCGACCTCGCACAGTTCCTCGACCACGGCGGCCCGGGACCGGAAGTACTCGTACACGGACGAGCGCGCGAGACCCGTGCGCTCGGCGAGGGCAGGGAAGGTCAGCGCTTCCGTCCCGCCCTCGGACAACAGGGAGCGTGCCGCGTCCAGCAGGGCGGCACGCTGCATCGACCGGTGCTCGGCCACGGAGGCCGCTCGAATCCTTGGCACGTCGACCACTCTACGGACGCTCCACCCCCGGCGGGAGGGACTCCGCCCGCACTTCCGTCGTCCGGCCGGGCCGGTCCGGCCCGTTCAGCGGCCGAAGCTCGCCAGTTTCGCGCGCAGCTGGAGGACGGACTTGGTGTGGATCTGGCTGACCCGGCTCTCGGTCACGCCCAGCACGTTCCCGATCTCGGCGAGCGTCAGGCCCTCGTAGTAGTAGAGCGTGACGACCGTCTTCTCCCGGTCGGGCAGTGTGTTGATCGCCCGTGCGAGGAACCGTCTGAGCTCCCGGTCCTCGGCCACCTCCACGGGGTTGTCCGCGGCGGTGTCCTCCAGCGTGTCCATGAAGCTGAGGCCGTCCCCGTCCTCCCCTCCGACGTGCAGCAGCTCCTCCAGTGCCACCACGTTGGCCAGCGACAACTGACTGAACACGGCGTGCAGTTCGTCCACCGCGATGCCCAGCTCGGCTGCCACCTCGCACTCCGAGGGGGTCCGCCGCAGCCGCGCCTCCAGCGTCGCGTAGGCCCGCTCGACGTTGCGCGCCTTCTGCCGCACCGACCGCGGGATCCAGTCCAGCGCCCGGAGCTCGTCGATCATCGCGCCCCGGATCCGGGTGATCGCGTAGGTCTCGAACTTGATCTCTCTTCCGATGTCGAACTTCTCGATCGCGTCGATCAGTCCGAAGACCCCGGAGGACACGAAGTCGGCCTGCTCCACATTGGGCGGCAGGCCGACGCTCACCCGGCCCGCCACGTACTTCACCAGCGGTGAGTAGTGCAGGATCAGCTGCTCCCGCAGCCGTTCGTCCCCCGTCGCCTTGTACGACCGCCACAGCTCGTCGAGTGTCGAGGGAGCGGGCGGTCGCACGCTGCCGCCGTCACGGGCGGCTGGGGTGATCGCCGCCCGGTCGGACCCGGAGGTGTGCTGGGGCATTCGTCGCCTTGTGCCGTTCTGCCGTGAAGTGCGTGAGGTGGGTACCGCGTGGTGCAGAGGTGCCGTTCTGTGCCGGAATCCTCGTGAGCGTAGCGTGACTGCGGTGTCGCGGTGCGCGAAGGGCGTGCCCGGACCGGTGCGCAGATACGTTCCGCTGGACGCACTCCGGGGTCACGGCGGTCACGGCGGTCGACCCCGGGGGTAGGTCAACTACCGGAATCCCCAAGGCTTTCGGCGTTCCCCCGGACGGCCGAACACCGTGCGTCAACACGGGCGTCGACCCCCTCGAACGGAGACCACCGCCTGGCGTGTCAACTTCCAGCCGTCGCCGTGTCGTTCGACGTAGCCGAGCGCCCTGAGCTCGTACAGCCTCGCGATCGCGTCGTCCGGTGTGGTCCGGGCCTCGCGGGCGACCTCGTCGACCGCCGCGGGTCTGCGGGCGGGCAGCGCGGCCAGGACCCGCCGGGCAGCCGGCTCCAGCAGATCGCGCGGCAGCTCGGGGCCACGCCGGTCGGGGGCCAGCTCGCCCATGTCGCCGACCAGTTCGACGACCTCCGCGGCGTCGGTGACCAGCACGGCCTCTCCCCGCAGCAGTTCGTGCACACCTGCGGAGAGACCACTCGTGGCCGGCCCCGGCACCCCCATCGTGTGCCGGCCCAGCCGCAGGGCCGCCCGAGCGGTGACCAGCGAGCCGCTGCGGTAGGCGGCCTCGACGACGACCGTGCCCCGGGTGAGCGCGGCGATCACCCGGTTGCGCAGGATGAACCTGCTCGGGGTCGGATGGTCGCCGGGCGGCAACTCGCCGATCACCAGTCCCTGTTCGGCGATCCTGTCGAGCAGCGCCGTATGGCCGCGCGGGTAGGGCTGGTCGACCCCGCAGGCGAGGACGGCGACGGTGGCGCCGCCCGCGCCGAGGGCGCCCCGGTGGGCGGCGCCGTCCACCCCGTAGGCGCCGCCCGACACCACCACCCAGCCCTGCTCGGCGAGGCCGGCGGAGAGGGTGGCCGCCATGTGGGCGCCGTACTCGGTGCAGGCGCGGGCACCGACGACGGCGACCGACCGCAGCGCCCACATCCGCAGGCTGGGCCGACCCCGCACCCAGAGCCCGAGCGGCCGGGCGTCCCCGAGTTCGTCCAGCGTCCCCGGCCACTCGGCGTCCCCCGGGCACACGAACCGCACCCCGGCCTCCCGGGCGACGGCCAGATCCCGCTCCGGCTCGGCCTGCTGGGCCCGCGCCCGCAAGCCGGCCCAGCGCCGCGCGGTCACCCCCGGCAGCGGCTCCCCGTCCTCCCGCAGCCGCCGCACCACCTCCGGCACGCCCCGCTCCCGCACCCACTGCCCGCCCACCTCGTCGCCGGGCTCGAGGACCCGCCCGAGGAAGACCCGGGCGAGCCGCTCGCCGGACGGTTCGCCGCCGCCGCTCACGTCAGGGCCCCGAGGGCCATCGGCACGCCGCGCGGCACCCCCGTGCGCAGTTGCAGGGCCAGGTTCACGTCCATCGCGCCGGGCCGGTCGTGACCGACCAGGTCGGCGACGGTCCAGGCGACGCGCAACACCCGGTCGAGTCCCCGGGCGGTCAGCACCCCGCGCTCCAGGCTGCGCTCCGCCTCGTCCATGGCGCCGATCGCGGCATGCCAGCGGTTGCGCAGCTCCCGCCCCGGCACCTCGCTGTTGGTCCGCCACGGAGTGCCCGCCAGCCGGGCCGCCGCCCGTTCCCTGGCGGCCCTGACCCGGTCGGCGACGACCGCCGTGGACTCGCCTCCGGGACCGCGGTGCGCGAGGTCGGCCCGGCTGACCGGGTCGACCTCGACGCGCAGGTCGACGCGGTCGAGCAGCGGGCCGGAGAGCCGCGCCTGGTAGCGGCGGATCGCGGAGGGCGGGCACTCGCACAGGGTGTCCCGCTGCGAGAACCGGCCGCACGGGCAGGGGTTCGCCGCGAGCACCATCAGGAAGCGTGCCGGGAACCGCACCACTCCGGCGCTGCGCGCGATCACCACGTGCCCGGCTTCCAGGGGCTGCCGCAGGGCGTCGAGGGCGTGGCTGCCGAACTCGGGGGTCTCGTCGAGGAAGAGCACTCCCCGGTGGGCCAGCGAGACGGCCCCGGGCCGGGCGAACCCTGCCCCGCCCCCGACCAGCGACTGCATCGTGGCCGAGTGGTGCGGGGCGCAGTACGGGGCCACGTCGATGAGGGGCTTGCCCGGCGGGAGCAGCCCGGCCACCGAGTGGACCGCGGTGACCTCCAGCGACTCCTGCCGGCTCAGCCGGGGCAGTACGGCGGGCAGGCGCTCGGCGAGCATGGTCTTGCCGGTCCCGGGCGGTCCTTCCAGGAAGAGATGGTGTCCGCCGGCCGCGGCCACCTCGACCGCGGTCCGTGCCGAGCACTGTCCGACCACGTCCGCGAGGTCGTGCTCCTGTTCCTGATGGGCGGCGCCCATGCTGTGCATCCCGGTGGCCGCTCCCGTGCCGGGCATCCGCAGGCCGGCCAGGAGCGGATCCGGGCGGCCCGCCTCGTCCGGTTCCTCCTCGGGCACCGGTTCGTCGGCGAGGACGGCGATCAGCTGCCGCAGGCTGCGCACCCCGAGCACGGACACGCCGGGGACCAGCGCCGCCTCGGCGGCGGCGCACTCGGGCACGACCACCTGCTCGTATCCGGCCTCGGCCGCGGCCAGCACCGCGGGCAGGATGCCCCGGACCGGGCGCACCCGTCCGTCCAGGCCGAGCTCTCCGATCATGACGATGTCGGCGAGCACCCGCGGGTCGATCCGTTCGGCCGCGCCGAGCACCGCGCTGGCGATGGCCAGATCGAAGCCGCTGCCGCCTTTGGGCACCGATGCCGGGCTGAGTCCGACGGTGAGCTTCTTCTGCGGCCATTCGCCGCCCGAGTTCACCACCGCCGCCCGTACCCGGTCCCGGCTCTCGGTCAGGCTCTTGTCCGGCAGCCCCACCAGCGTGAACGCCGCCACTCCCGGTTCGAGGTCGGCCTGCACCTCGACGAGGACCCCTTCGACGCCCACCAGCGCCACCGAGCACGTACGCGCGAAGCCCATCTCAGGCCACCCCCCGCGCGTGCTCGACGACGGCCGCGCCTCGGCGGGGCAGGAGGACGCCGATCAGATCGATGCGGACGCCGCCCGGCGGGGCTCCTCCGTGCGCCTGGATCCACCGTTCGGCCAGGGAGCGCAGGCGTTCGGCCTTCTCGGGCGTCACCGAGGCCATCGGGTGCTGGAATCCGCCGCCGCTGCGGGTCTTCACCTCGCAGACGACCAGGACGTCGCCGTCCCTCGCGACGATGTCGATCTCGCCGGTCCTGCCGCAGCGCCAGTTGCGCTCCAGGACCGTCATCCCGGTCTCGACCAGCCGCCGTGCGGCCAGTTCCTCGCCGTACCTGCCGAGTGCGCCTCGGGCCAGATCCGTGTTCGTGTCCATGTGGGCACCACCTCCGGCACCCACGCTCACGCATCCGCCGCCGCGGAAAGGATCTTGGTGGAGAACCCGGCGGCTGTGGAAAACCCCGTCACCCGCACGAGCGCTCCACGAAGGGGATCAGCTCCCGGGAAGCTCCAGATCGCTCTTGTTGAGCTCCTCGATGTTCACGTCCTTGAACGTGAGCACCCGCACCTGCTTCACGAACCGGGCCGGCCTGTACATGTCCCACACCCAGGCGTCCGCCATCGACACCTCGAAGAACACCTCACCCTGGACCGAGTGCACCTGCATCTCGTAGTCGTTGGTGAGGTAGAAACGCCGCTCGGTCTCGATCACGTATTTGAACAGACCGACGACATCGCGGTACTCCCGGTAGAGCTTCAGCTCCATCTCGGTCTCGTACTTCTCGAGGTCCTCGGCGCTCATGGCATGTTCCCCTTCAGCCGTGCGATCTCCCCATTGTGCGCCAGTCCCGCGCGCCCCTAGACGATTTCCGTGTCCAGGGTGACGGGTCCGGCCGGAGGACCTTCGTCGAGCAGCGTGCGCAGCAGCTCGGCGAGTCTGGTCGGATACACCGTCTCATGTGCCCGGGTCAGTTCCTGACACGTCCACCAGCGCGCTCCGGCGACACTGCGCCGTTCCAGTTCGGTCAGGGCCGTGGCACGGGTCGCCGTGACCGTCGTACGGGCCAGGTAGTACCACTCGTCCTGGTCCCAGCGGCGGCCGGCGAAGGGGAAGGAGCACATCCGCCGCCACAGCACCGGGCCGAGCTCGACCTCGGCGATGCCGGTCTCCTCGACGAGTTCCCGCAGAGCCGCCTCCTCACGGGTCTCGTCGCCCTCCACCCCGCCACCGGGGGTGAACCACCAGTTGTCGGCGGGGTCGTCCGGCTCATGACCGTGCAGCAGGAGGATGCGGTCCTGCGGGTCGAGGAGGACGACCCGGGCGACCTTGCGCAGCCCGCCCTCGTAGGAGTCGACGCCCGCGCCGGTCGGCTCGTCCGTGGGGTCAGCGGGCACCGGCCGCCTCCGGCCGGGCACGGCGGCCGGACGTCCGCTTGGCGATCGGGCCGTAGGCCGCGCCACCGAGGACCAGCACACCACCGGCGACGATCAGCCAGCCGATCGTGCCCAGCGGGCCCGGCTGGGAGAGGGCGCCGAGCGCCTTGAAGCCCGTGGGGCGCTCCAGCATGCCCTTCATGGGCCAGACGACGGCGTCGACCCGGGCCGCGACGGCGCTGCGCGCGACCGTGCCCTGGGCCGCGTCCGTGAGGTGGGCGGTGGAGTCCAGGGAGCCCTCCCGCTCGTCGCCGAGCAGGAACAGCCTGCCGTCCGGGACCTTCACGGTCGGGACGTTCTTGTTCTCGGCGAGGCTGCCCGCGGGCAGATACGGTTCCTCGATCTGCTTGCCGTTGACGGTCAGCTTGCCGTCGGTGCAGCAGGAGACCGTGTCGCCGCCGACCGCGACGACCCTCTTGACCACGGGCGCGTTGCTCGCCCAGGTCTTGTCGGTGAAGACGACGACGTCCCCGCGGCGCACCTCGTCGCCGTCGACGCGCTGGGCCAGCACCCGGTCGCCTGCGGCGATCGTCGGGCTCATGGAACTGGTGGGCACGGTGTACGGCCGGTAGATCAGGGCTCCCCAGCCGAATCCGCCGAGGAACAGCACGAGGCCCAGTGCGACGGCCAGTCCGGACAGGCGCTGTCCGGTCCGGCTGCCCACCGGGCCACTGCTGGTGCCACCGCCGCTGTGCGGGGCCGTACGTGTCGTGCTCTCGCCACCCATGGATCCGCACCCTACCCGGCGGTACCGAACCGGGTCAGCCCTTCTTCGCCGGTCTTCCCAAGCCTTGGTCACAAGCTTGGGAAAGGGTTTGCCGAGTGGCGGCCGGCGCGGAAGCCGGAAGGTCAGCGGGCCGCGGAGTCCTCGGTGCGCCGACGACGCCACAGGACCACCGGGACGACACCGACGAACGCGAGGCCCTGCGGGGCGACCGTCAGCGCCGCGGACGCCGCGGACTGGGTGTTCAGACCGTCCTGGTCGAAGGTGTCCGGCACCGGCAGCGTGCCCCAGCGGGTGATCGGCCAGGCCTTGACGACGGCACGGCCGACGACCTGGTCGACGGGGACCATGCCGTGGTTCTTGTCCGACTGGTTGTAACGCGAGTCGCGCGAGTTCTGACGGTGGTCGCCCATGACCCAGATGAAGCCCTTGGGCACCTTCACGGTGAACTGGCCGCCCTGGTCGTCCTGGCTGCACGGGGTGTTGCCGGGGTAGACGTACGGCTCGTTGAGCGCCTTGCCGTTGACCGTGAGCGGGCCCGTGCCCTTGCACGAGATGGTGTCGCCACCGACGCCGACGACCCGCTTGATCAGGTCCTTCTCCTCGGCGGACGGCATCAGGCCGATCCAGCTGAGGACGGTCTGGAAGGCGTTCGGATCGACGGTGGCCTCGCCCGCCAGCCAGTTGTCGGGGTCGTGGAAGACGACGACCTCGCCGCGCTCCGGCTCGGAACCGAACCACGGGGTCAGCTTGTCGACGAGGACCCGGTCGCCCTCCTTGAGGGTGTTCTCCATCGAGGCGGACGGGATGGAGAACGCCTGCACCAGGAAGGTCTTGATCAGCAGCGCGAGGACGAGCGCGATACCGATCAGGATCGGCAGCTCCTTCCAGAAGGAGCGGGGCTTCTTCGGCTTCGGGGCCGGGCCGCCCGACCCCTCGCCGCCGGTCCGGGGCGGCTCGTCCGCCGGCGGGCCGTCGCCGCCCGCCGCCGGGTCACTCCCGGAGGTCACGGCGCTGTCGGAAGCCGGGTCGGCGGCTTCCACGGGATGACCGCGGTGCTCCTCGCCGTCGTGCCCGGACCGTGCGCCAACCGCCACATCCCCCACGCCAACTCCTCACTCTGTGCCACTGCCTGCCCCACGTACGACGCAGGACCACCACTCCCATAACGAGCGGGAGTTCCGCAGGGCTCGGGAGTTGTCCAACGGATCCGTTCGGATCGCCGGGAGCAACCCTATGCGACAGCTGGGCGGACGCGGTCGCCGTGGCGGCCGAGCCGGTCACGGACGCAAAAGTTTGCGGTTCCTTGAGGCGGACCCAGTGACCCAGCGGCCAGGCGATGACCATGGCCCGCCCCACCACCTCGTCCTCCGAGACGGTGCCGCCGTAGTCGGTGTTCTGGTGGGCCCGGGAGTCGGCGGAGTTGGCCCGGTGGTCGCCCATCACCCACAGCCGCCCCTGGGGGACGGTGATGTCGAACGACGTGCTGGAGGGGTCGTTGCCGGGATACAGATACGCCCCCTCCTCCAGGGGCACGCCGTTGACGGTGACCCGCCCCTGGGTGTCACAGCACACGACGCGGTCGCCGCCCACGCCGACCACCCGCTTGATGAGGTCCTTCTCGTTGTCGGACGGCAGCAGACCGATGAAGGTGAGCCCTTCCTTGATCTGCTTGACGACGACCGGGTCCTCCTTCTTGGCGGTGGTCTGCTCGTCGTTGAGCCAGCCTCCGGGGTCCTTGAAGACGACGACGTCCCCGCGCTCGGGCTTGGAGCCGAACCACGGGGTGAACTTGTCGACCAGGACACGGTCGCCGATCCGGATCGTCTGCTCCATGGAGCCGGACGGGATCACGAAGGCCTGCACGAGGAACGTCTTCAGGACCAGCGCTATCAGAACGGCGACGCCGACCAGCAGCGGTATCTCCCGGACGGCCGAGCGCCTGCGCTTGCGCTTGACCTTGCGCTGGAGCTTGCGCCGCTCCGCGCGCGTACGGCCGCTGCCCGAGCTGGAGGTGCGCCGGGCGCCGGTGGGCAGCAGGTTGTCCGCGGCGCTGGTCGGGATGCCGCGCGGCCTGCCGCGGTTACCCACGGGCGCCCTCCGCGCCGGGCACCCGCGCGTAGGCGCTCGGGCGGGACAGGCGGGTGAGGTGCGCGTAGGGCCAGAGGATCCAGTCGGCGCGGCCGATCACCCGGTCGACGGGGATCATGCCGCCGCCCGGCGAGCCGAGGTGGTCCCGGGAGTCACGGGAGTGACTGCGGTGGTCACCGAGGACGAACAGGGTGCCGTCGGGCACGACCACGTCGAAGTCCACCGTGGACGCACGGTCGCCGGGATACAGGAACGTCGACTCGTCGACCGACCGGCCGTTCACCTTGATCCTCCCCTCCTTGTCGCAGCAGACCACGTGATCTCCCCCTACACCCACGACGCGCTTGATGTAGTCGAAGTTCCCGAAGTACCCGGTGCCGTCGAACACCACGACATCGCCGCGCCGCGGCTCGGCACCGAAACGGTACGCCAACTTATTTACGAGAACGCGGTCGCCGATCCTCAATCCGTTTTCCATGGATCCGCTGGGAATCTGGAATGGTTGTGCCACGAATGCGTTGAGGGCCAGCAAAAACAGCAGGCAGATCAGCAGGGTCAGACTGATCCGGCCGCCCGGGAGCCACCCCGTGATCCGCGCCGCCAACGCGAAACGCGACCGTCCCTCCGGTCCCTCCGCCTCCCGGGTCGTCTCCTGGGAGACGTCCGCGGGAACGGAAGGGTGGGAGGAGCGGTCGCGCTCCGTCGTCGGCTGAGCTTCGGTGTCCATCGGGGCCAGATGCTATCCGGCCGCTCTATGAACCCCTCAGGGCGCTCAGTTGTCGCGCTTCTCCTTGATCTTCGCGGCCTTGCCGCGCAGCTCGCGCAGGTAGTAGAGCTTGGCGCGACGCACGTCACCGCGGGTGACGAGCTCGATCTTCTCGACGATCGGGGTGTGCACCGGGAAGGTGCGCTCGACGCCGACGGAGAAGGAGACCTTGCGGACCGTGAAGGTCTCGCGGACACCGGCGCCCTGGCGGCGGATGACTACGCCCTTGAACTGCTGCACACGGGAGCGGTTGCCCTCGATGACGCGGACGTGGACGTTGACGGTGTCACCCGGGCGGAAGGCCGGGACGTCGCTGCGCAGCGACGCGGCGTCGACAGAGTCGAGCAGGTGAGACATTTCGTCTGCTTTCTTCGCTGATGCCACAGGTCATCAACGGAACTAGATGTTCGAGGATTGAGTGCCGTGTGCCCGTCGAGGCGGGCGTCGTGTCCCCCTGCGGCAGGGGCGCACACCGGACGGCGCACAACAGCGACTCATTCTTCCACGTCGTCGGTCCTGCGCCAAAATCGACCGTACGACGCACCCTCCGGGTCGGGCATCCAGCCCAGGATGGAGAGCATCTCGCGGTCCTTCTTGTCGAAGGTCGCGGGCTCGCAGCGCTCGATCAGGTCGGGCCGGTTGGCCGTCGTGCGCCGCAGGGCCTCGTCGCGGCGCCAGCGGGCGATCCTGCCGTGGTGGCCGCTGAGCAGCACCTCGGGGATCTCCCGGCCGCGCCAGGCGGGCGGCTTGGTGTAGACGGGGCCCTCCAGGAGGCTGGCCATGGCGCCGGGGGCGAAGGAGTCGTCGCGGTGGGACTCGGCGTTGCCGAGCACACCGGGCAGGAGTCGCGCCACGGCCTCGGTGACGACCAGGACGGCGGCTTCCCCGCCGGCCAGGACGTAGTCGCCGATGGAGACCTCGTAGACCGGGATCCGGGTGGCGTACTCGTCGATGACCCGCCGGTCGATGCCCTCGTAGCGGGCCGGGGTGAAGATCAGCCAGGGACGCTCGGAGAGCTCGACCGCCAGCTCCTGGGTGAAGGGCCGGCCGCTGGGGGTCGGGACGACGATCGCGGGCGTGTGCGAGCCTCGCTCGTAGCCGTCGGCCAGGACGGTGTCGAGGGCGTCGCCCCAGGGGTCGGTCTTCATGACCATGCCGGGTCCGCCGCCGTAGGGGGTGTCGTCGACCGTGTTGTGCCGGTCGTACGTCCACTCCCGCAGGTCGTGCACCTGTACGTCCAGCCGGCCACGCGCGCGTGCCTTGCCGACGAGGGAGACGTTCAGCGGGTCGAGGTACTCGGGGAAGATCGTGAGAACGTCGAGGCGCATTACGGCCGGTCCCCGTCCGCCGTGTCCCCGTCCGCACCCTCGTCCCCGTCCGCACCCTCGTCCCCGTCCGCCGCGTCCCCGTCCTCGGCCGCGTCGCGGGAGGACACGATCTCGGCGCGGTCGTCGATCAGACCGGGCGGCGGGTCGATGACGGCCCGCTGCTGCTCGAGGTCGATCTCGGTGACGATCGACTCCACGAAGGGGATCATCACCTCGCTGCCGTCGGGCCGCTCGACGATGAAGAGGTCCTGGGAGGGCAGATGCGAGATCTCGGTGATCCGGCCGACCTCGGCGCCGTCCTTGGTGACCACGTCCAGGTCCATCAGCTGGTGGTCGTAGTACTCGTCGTCCTCCTCCGGCAGCTCCTCGGGATCGATCTCGGCGATCAGGAGGGTGTTGCGCAGGGCCTCGGCGGCGGTGCGGTCCCGCACCCCCTCGAAGCGCAGGAGGAGACGACCGCTGTGGACGCGGCCGGTCTCGATGGTCAACGGGCCGGTCGAGGCCGGGTCCGTGGACAGGACGGCGCCGGGCGCGAGCCGCTGCTCGGGCTCGTCGGTGCGTACCTCGACGGTGACCTCGCCCTTGATGCCGTGGGCGCGGCCGATCCGCGCGACTACGAGCTGCACTTCTGAAGATCTCCTGTCGTACCTGTCGTCACGACTGCCGTAACGACTACGGGCCGGGGACGGCCCAGTGGCCCTCCCCGGCCCGAGCCGGTGCTGCGAAACGCGTCAGCGGACGTGATCCACGTCGACGAGGTCGACGCGGACGCCACGGCCGCCGATGGCGCCCACGACGGTGCGCAGAGCGCGTGCGGTGCGGCCGTTGCGACCGATCACCTTGCCGAGGTCGTCCGGGTGGACCCGGACCTCGAGCACGCGCCCGCGGCGCAGGTTGCGCGAGGCGACCTGCACATCGTCGGGGTTGTCGACGATGCCCTTCACGAGGTGCTCAAGCGCCTCTTCGAGCATGCTGCTCAGGCCTCGGTCGACGTGGACTCGGCGGCAGCCTCGTCCTTCTTCTCAGCCTTCTTCTTCTGGGTGATGGCCTCACCCTTGCCCGAGTCGTCGCCACCGAGGGCCTCGAACACCGGGCGAGCCTTCTTCGGCTCGGCGACGAGCAGGGGCGCCGGGGCGGGCTCGCCCTTGAACTTCTGCCAGTCGCCGGTCTTCTTCAGAATGGCGAGCACGGGCTCGGTCGGCTGCGCGCCGACACCCAGCCAGTACGCCACGCGGTCGCCGTCGACCTCGATGATCGACGGGTGGTACGTCGGCTGGTACTTGCCGATCTCCTCGATCGCACGACCGTCACGACGGGTGCGGGAGTCGGCGACGACGATGCGGTAGTGAGGCGCGCGGATCTTGCCCAGACGCTTCAGCTTGATCTTGACTGCCACGGAAGTGGTGTCTCCTGGTCTTGACGTGGTTGGGCACGGCAGATTGCCGCGTGGGGTTGCGGTACCCGAGTGCCCGATGGACGCGTCAGCCGGAGGAGAGAGGGGTCCTGTGCGACTGTCGAGTACAGCTAGCCATTGTGCCACACCACGCGGGCCCCTTCCGGCCGCGGGTGGTCTGCGGGCATGCGGCAGCGACGCCCGGCGCTTGCGGGGCGCCGCCTTCGACGGCGCCCCGCATCACGCTGAACCGGCAGCCACGAGATGCCGGTGCATGACGGCACGCGCCTAGGCCGCGCCCGCGATCTCCGGGATCCGGAACGGCTTGCCGCAGCCCCCGCACACGATCGGCGCCTGGGCCAGGACCGACGGTACGACCCGCACATTGCGGCCGCAGTCGCACACGGCCTTGACCCGGACACCGCCGCCGGAGGAACCGTGCCGGGCCGCCGGACCGCGGAAGGTACGGGTGGTGTCGGCGGAGGTGGCCGCCAGATGGGCCTTGAGGGCCCGCTGGAGGCGTTCGATCGTCGGGCGGTAGCGCCGCTTGGCCTCGGGGTTGAGCGTGACCAGGGAGAAACCGCTGCTGGGGTGGGGCTCCTCGGGGTGGTCCAGCCCCAGCTCCTCGGCGATCGCGAGGAATCTGCGGTTGTGGTAGCGGCCGGCGCGGGAGGTGTCGCGGACGCCGCGGGCGGCTGCGATGCCATGGACTGCCTCGTGAAGCAGCCGCTCGAAGGAGAGCTCGTGACCGCAGGCGGACGACGACTCCCCGATCAGGGACTCTGGCGCGGCAAGATCCGGCAGCTCGGGGTGGTACCGCTGAATGTCGGCCCACGCCTCTGCCAGTTCTGCGGCGAGAACAGGTGGTGTCTGTGTCGTGCTCACGTAATGACAACGAGCGGGGGTGCCCCAGTGTTCCTATTCCGGGCCATCCCAAATAATTTGCACGTACCCGTCAGTTGCCGCTGATGCGTCCTGACGAGGGCGGGTGCGCTGATCTGCGGAGAAGCCTCACAGCTCCTACCAAGCTGGTGCGTAGGCCCACGTACGACCCGGCGCGTAGACGAGGTCCGCGCGCCGGGGGAGGGATGTTCCGCAGGGGCGCAAGAGACGTTTCGGTCGCTCTCGCGCGCGGAGGGCGCTGTCTCAGTAAGCGCGCGCGACGATCGCGACGTTACCGGGGGCGTCCCCGTCGTCCGGCACCGACCCGTCCTCCGCGATCAGACACCGTACGGTCAGCGACTGCTCGGCCAGCCTGGCCTCGCCTTCTTCGCCGAGCGTCGCCCACGGGACGCGCGCCCAGCCGCCGGCGGCGGCCGCCTCGGCCGCCTCCTGGATCGTCGACACGTCCGTGGTGCGGGACTCGCGGCGCTCACGGGACTGCTTCAGCAGCAGCGCTTGGTCCTCCTCGAGGACGACGGGCAGCAGTCCAACGAGCGCGTCGATCGCCACCGGCTCCTTGCCTCCCGGGATACGGCGGGCCAGCATCGCGGTGCCGTTCTCCAGGTCACGGGGTCCGATCTCGACACGGACGGGCACGCCCTTGAGCTCCCAGTCGACCGCGCGCCGCCCGAAGGGGACGTCGGTGCGGTCGTCGACCCGGACCCGCAGCCCGGCCGCCTTCAGCCGGTCGCCCAGCTCGCGGACCTTGGCCAGAACCGCCTCGTCGTCCTTGATCGCGAGGACGACGACCTGGACCTGCGCCAGCCGCGGCGGCACCCGCAGTCCGTCGTCGTCGCCGTGGGACATCACCAGGGCGCCGATCATGCGGGTCGTCGATCCCCAGGAGGTCTGCCAGACGAGCTCCTGAGTGCCCTCCTTCGACAGGTAGCGGGTGTTGAAGGCCTTGGCGAAGTTCTGGCCCAGCTCATGGCTGGTGACCATCTGGAGGGCCTTGCCGTCGCCCATCATGCTCTCGAGGGTGAGGGTGTTGACGGCTCCCGCGAAGCGCTCCTTGACCGTCTTGCGGCCGGAGACGAAGTCGATCGCGAGGACGTTCTCCAGGAAGTCGCCGTAGACCTCGCGCTGGATGCGCGCGGCGAAGTCGCGGGCCTCCTCGTACGTGGCGTGCGCGGTGTGCCCCTCCTGCCAGAGGAACTCGGACGTCCGCAGGAAGAGCCGGGGCCGCAGCTCCCAACGCACCACGTTGGCCCACTGGTTGATCAGCAGGGGCAGGTCGCGGTAGCTCTGCACCCACTTGGAGAAGTACTCGTTGACGATGGTCTCGGAGGTGGGCCGGACGACCGCCGGCTCCTCCAGCTCCTTGCCGCCCCCGTGCGTCACCACGGCCAACTCGGGTGCGAATCCCTCGACATGGTCCGCCTCACGCGTGAGGTAGGACTGCGGGATCAGCAGCGGGAAGTACGCGTTCTCGGTGCCCGTCTCCTTGATGCGGGCGTCCATCTCCGCCTGCATCCGCTCCCACAGTCCGTAACCGTACGGTCGGATCACCATGGTGCCGCGCACCGGGCCGTTGTCGGCCAGTTCCGCCTTGTTGATCAGATCCTGGTACCAGCGGGGGAAGTCGTCCGCCCGCGGGGTGAGAACGGGAGCCTTTGCCATGGCGCGATGGTACGGCCCCAGGTTGCCGGGATGTGAATTCTCGCCACAGGCACAGCGGGCGCGCAAAGGGGTGCCCGAGACCTCTGGACGCGGTCGCGTACGGGGAGTTACCTGGCATACGGGGGAAGTGCGAGCGCACTGCACGGGGGCCACCTGACCGGAAACTGCGGCAAATCTCGGCGGATTGGGGCGCTTATCCATGACACCTACGCTCGTGCGGCAGCACCTGCCACTCGCGGGGCCGACGCCCCGCGCGGACCCGGGTGCACGCGCGCGTGACTGGTCGGAGATCCAGGAGCGGATGCTGGTCCCGCTCTACGAGGCCGTCTACGAGCGACTCGACGTAGGGCCCGGCACCCGGCTCCTCGCCCTCGGCTGCGGCTCCGGGCTCGCCCTGCTGATGGCGGCCTCCAGAGGTGCGGCGGCCCTCACCGGTGTCGAGTCCTCCTCCCCCGAACGGCTGACCCTCGCGCGCGAACGCCTGCTGCCGAAGGAGCCCGCGAAAGGGGCCGCGGGCCCGCGAGGGGACAGCGGCGGCATCCGCCTCACCGACCGGTTGCCGAAGGACACGGCCGGCCCGGGCACGCGCGCGTACGACCTGGTGACCGCCTTCGAGCCGATCGGCTGTCTCGCGGGCGACGCGGACGGGCTCGGCGCCCTGCTCGCGGGCACGACGCCGCTCGCCGCGCGCGGGACGCCCGTGGTGCTCGTCGGCTGGGGCCCGCCGGAACGCTGCGCGACGTCCGCGGTGCTGCGGGTCGCGGTCAAGCTGGCCGATCCGCTGCGCGGCGGCACGGTCCGGCTGCGCCCGGCGCTGCGCGACGACCTGGAGGAGGTCGCCGGGCGGGCCGGTCTCAAGCCGGACGGATCGGGGCGGGTGGCCTGCCCCTTCGGGTACGCCGACGTGGAGAGCGCCCTCAAGGGCCTGCTGTCCACCGGGCTGTTCGACGCGGCGGTCGCGGCGACGGACCTGGCGCAGGTCGAGAAGGAACTGACCGAGGCACTGCACCCGTACCGGCGCGCGGACGGGACGGTATGGATGCCGAACGTGTTCCGGTACCTGATCGCGCGAACTCCCTGAAGCGGTCGCGTCCCCCGAGGAGCACGCCCGTCAGTGCTGTGTGGCGACCATGCTTTCGATCTCCTCGAGCACGAGGTCGGGGCGGTCCTTCGGGACGTCGTGGGAGCTGCCCTCGGCGGTGACGAGCGTGCGATGGGGGCCGGCCTGGACGAACGAGGCGGCGGCGTCCCGCCAGCGCCGGGCGTCCTCGGGAGATCCGTCGAACGGGGTCTTCTCCGAGACGATGACCGTGGCCGGTACCGCGTCCGGCCAGGTGACCTCGTGGTAGGCCCGGTTCGTCGGGACGAAGCTCTCCGCGGTGGAGATGAGCTGGCGGTTGCGGGGATCGTCCGGGTTCTTCTTCGCCACGTCGACCTGGGGCCGACTGAAGGCCACGAGGCGGGCGATCTCCTCGTCCGTGAAGAGCTGGGGCAGGTTGGCGTCGACGAGGACCGCACCGGAGAGCATCTTCGGATTGCTCCTGGCGAAGTAGGTCGCGATCTCGCCGGCCTGGGAGTGGGACACCAGGGTCACGTTCTTGGTGACGCCCAGCTGCCGGAGCCCCGCCTCGAGGTCGCTGACGGCGCCTTCGACCTTCCACGGGCCGGGCACCACGTCGCTCTGGCCGAGTCCGGCCCGGTCGTAGGTGACGACAGTGGCGCCGGTGGCCGCGTGCAGCCTGGGGACGAGGTCCTTCCAGTAGGAGGAGTCCTCGCCGCCGCCCGAGTCCAGGACGATGGTGGAGCCGTGGCCCTGTGTGACGTGGAAGGCCAGACGGTGACCGCCGTTGTCGATCAGGCGCTGCGTCGTTTCGCCCGCCCGGCCGGTCCCCGGCGAGGCGGACGAGGTGGCGGACGGCGCGGTCGGGTGCCGGGCGGCGGAGTCATGGTCGCCGCAGGCCGTGACGGCTCCGGCGGTCACGGCCACCAGGGCGAGGGCCGACAGGGCCCGGTTCACGGACCGGCGGTGGGGGGTGGCTCGCGGCATGACTGATCCTTTGGACTACGGGTGCTGGGGAGACTGCGATATCCATCATTCGGTGAATGGATCGACCACAGAATCCGGCTGGCACGCGTGTCGGTGGTGCGGCTGATACGAGCGTGCGAGGTGGGGCTACCCCCCCCCCGTAGGCGATCAGCGATCTGACGTCTCCGGCCGCCGCCCGGGGAAACAGACCTCCGCAAGGGCCGGGCGGTTCAGAGCCGCCGCTCGAACGGCTGCCCCGAACCTCCCGGGCCGGTCAGTTGACGGCCAGGACCGCCGTGTTGTTCGTGAGGTCCGGGTCGAAGGTGTTCTCGTACTCGCCGAACTCGCCGAACGAGGGGTGGATGCTCACGGCACCGGTCGCGCCGGGCACCACCGTGTCGATGCGTACGGGGAACGCGAACGTGCGCTGGGTGTCCTCCAGCACCCAGTACGGCAGATAGCAGTCGTAGCGCGGGGCGCCCGCCGGCCTCGGGTAGTAGCCGCCGTCGAGGGTGTGCGGGTAGCAGCCCGACGGCACGCCAGTGACCTTGGTGCCCGGGGGCACGATCAGCCGGACCACGGCGACCGGATCGCCGGAGCCGAGGTGGCCGAGCCAGGCCGGTCCGTTGTTCTTGAACGTGAGCTCGGCCGTGGCCGTCTCGCCCGCCGCGCCGGAGATGGCATCACCGGTCACGGAGAAGTCCGCGGTGTTCACCGCGCGGATCTGGAGGGCCGTGTAGTCGTTCCGGGGGTCGAGGTCCTGAGCGCCGGCACTCGGCTCGACATCGATGTCGAAGCGCTCGGCCAGTGCGCGCGGGGTGAGTCGTACCGTCAGCGGCTCGGGCAGTTCGAAGGAGTCTCCCGGCGCCAGGACCTGGTCGAACGTGCAGTGGGCCGTGGCCGTCGGCGGATAGCCGTTGTCCTCCGCCGCGGTGTAGGTGCAGGCGTCGTACCGGGTCAGATCCGTCAGACCGTACGAGGTGTGGAACGTGACGGTGAACCCGTTCGCGCTCTCGTTGCCGTTGTTGGTGACCTTGAACGGGATCGTCCGCTCGTCGCCGGGCTGAGCGTCCTTGATGTCGTCGAGGGGGGCGATGGCGAGGTCGGGCCCGGAACCGACGGTGAGCGTGGTCTCGAAGCTCTCGTGCGGCGCGGTGAGCGTGCCGTCGGGCCCACCGGTGGCCGTCGCCTCGTACGTGATCCTGCCCTGTGCGCCGACCTCGGCGCCGTCGGCCGCGCGCACGGTCAGGAGTACCTGGTCGGCTCCCGTGGTGGGAACCACGGGGATGTCGCACACGGCGCTGGCGCCGCTCGGCGTGCAGTTGTCGGGCCAGGTCACCTCGGCGACCCCGGCGAGCTCGGAGACGTCGACGGTGAGCCTGCCGTCGGTCACCGTGAAGTTCCCGTTGTCGTGGTAGATGCCGACGCCGAGGGTGCGGGACTGCGGCTGACCGCCGTCGATGCCGAGCGGCAGTGTGTGCTGGTACGGCTTCTTGATCCACAACTGGTCGGTCTGCGGCGGGTCGTCGGCGGCGAACGCGGGTGCGGCGACACCGGCAGTCAGCAAGCAGGCCACCAGCACGGCGGCGCCGGATCTGAGGTGTAACGGGCGTCCGGCAGAGAACAGTCTCATTGCTACCCCCCAAGGGTGTGGTAACACGACTGACGCACCGGCAGCCCCGGCGCGCCGGCAGGATCATCACATGGCAGGGCAGCCCGCCGCGCCCGGGTTTTCCGGCCCTGTCGGAGAACATGCGGCTGCCGGCCAACCCGCTCGCCTCACGAGAACCCGCAGAGCAGGCAGGGCACCACCTCTGGCCGCCCCGGCCCGACGTCGTGGTCGTGGTCGTGGTCGACGACCTCCGCGGAGTGCCCATCACCACCGTGCGAGCCCACCCGTCCCGGGGCCGGATACGCCGTGTGGGGCGCCCCTCCGTGAACGGAGGAGCGCCCCACATGGCCTACGAACGGGATCGGCCCTGCGCCGGGCCGGGTGCGTCAGGCCGTCGGGCCGTCAGTCATCGGTCAGCCGTCAGCCGTCAGCCGTCAGCCCATGAACTTCTTGAACTCGTCCGGCAGCTCGAAGTCCTGGGCGCCCTGCTGCGGCAGTCCGAGCGCGTTGCCGCCCTGGGCCTGGGCCTCGCGGCGCTGGGCCTCCTCCAGCTCCTGCTGCTTGCGCTTCATCGGGTTGCCGGAGCGCTGCTTGCCCTTGGCCTGCTTCGGCTGCTTCTTCTGCCGGCCGGCGCCGCCGCCCATGCCCGGCATCCCCGGCATCCCGGGCATGCCGCCGCCCTGGGCCATCCGGGACATCATCTTGCGGGCCTCGAAGAACCGCTCGACCAGGCCCTTGACCGCGCTGACCTCGACACCGGAACCCTTGGCGATACGGGCGCGGCGCGAGCCGTTGATGATCGTCGCGTCCTGGCGCTCGGCCGGGGTCATCGACTTGATGATCGCGGCCGTGCGGTCGACGTCACGCTCGTCGAGGTTGGCGATCTGGTCCTTGATCTGACCCATGCCGGGCAGCATGCCGAGCAGCTTGCTGATGCTGCCCATCTTCCTGACCTGCTCCATCTGGGCCAGGAAGTCGTCCAGGGTGAAGTCCTGGCCCTTCTTGGACGCCAGCTTGGAGGCCATCTTCTCGGCCTCTTCCTGACTGAACGTCTTCTCCGCCTGCTCGATCAGGGTGAGGAGGTCACCCATGTCGAGGATGCGGGAGGCCATCCGGTCAGGGTGGAAGGCGTCGAACTCGTCCAGCTTCTCGCCGTTCGACGCGAACATGATCGGCTTGCCGGTCACCGAGGCGATCGACAGGGCCGCGCCACCGCGGGCGTCGCCGTCGAGCTTCGAGAGCACGACACCGTCGAAGCCCACGCCGTCGCGGAAGGCCTCGGCGGTGTTGACGGCGTCCTGGCCGATCATCGCGTCGACGACGAAGAGGATCTCGTCGGGCGAGACGGCGTCGCGGATGTCCGCGGCCTGCCGCATCAGCTCGGCGTCGATGCCGAGGCGGCCGGCGGTGTCCACGATCACGATGTCGTGGACCTTGACCTTGGCGTACTCGATGGAGTCCCTGGCGACCTGGACCGGGTCGCCCACCCCGTTTCCGGGCTGCGGAGCGTACACGGCCACACCGGCGCGCTCGGCGACGACGCTGAGCTGGTTGACGGCGTTGGGGCGCTGGAGGTCGGCGGCGACGAGCAGCGGCGAGTGGCCCTGCTCCTTGAGCCAGTGGCCGAGCTTGCCGGCGAGGGTGGTCTTACCGGCGCCCTGGAGACCGGCCAGCATGATCACGGTCGGCGGCTGCTTGGCGAACCGCAGTCGCCGGGTCTCGCCGCCGAGGATCGTGACGAGTTCCTCGTTGACGATCTTCAGGACCTGCTGGGCGGGGTTCAGCGCCCGGGAGACATCGGCGCCGAGGGCGCGCTCCTTGACGTTCTTGATGAACGTGCGGACGACCGGCAGAGCCACGTCGGCTTCGAGGAGGGCGATGCGGATCTCGCGCGCCGTGGCGTCGATGTCCGCTTCGCTCAAGCGCCCCTTGCCGCGCAAGTTCTTGAAGGTCGCTGAAAGGCGATCGGAAAGAGTATCGAACACGGCGGCGTCGGTCCTCGGAGTCGGGGGCAGTCTGAGCGTCTTCCAGGGTATCCGGCCGCGCAAGACATTCGTCCCCGCCTGCTGTATTCAGCGGGCGGGGACGCGTGCCACGCGACACACGGTCACGCCCGCAGGGTCTCCTCCAGCTTGCGCGTCACCGAGGCGGCCTCGTCGCCGGGCAGCGGTGTGCCCTCGGTTCCGGTGACGTAGAAGGCGTCCACGGCGTTCGCGCCGAGGGTCGAGACGTGCATGCTGCGGACCCGCAGACCCTCGTCCTCCAAGGCCTGTCCGATCCGGAACAGCAGCCCCGGCGCGTCCTGCGCGCGTACCTCGATGACCGTGGCGTGCCGGGAGGCCGCCGACGCCACCGTCACCCGCGGCGGCGGCGCGACCACGCCCCGCCGGCGGGGGTAGGCGGCATCCCGTTCCGCCAGCCGTCCGGCGATGT
The DNA here is from genome assembly GCF_040295245.1 of Streptomyces sp. NPDC002884. Taxonomy (NCBI): domain Bacteria; kingdom Bacillati; phylum Actinomycetota; class Actinomycetes; order Kitasatosporales; family Streptomycetaceae; genus Streptomyces; species Streptomyces sp. NPDC002884. The sequence continues at coordinate 62,269 of NZ_JBEOVB010000011.1, forward strand.
CCAGCGAGCCGTCCAGGGCGCGTACGAGGTCGGCGCGCAGCCGGGCCGCCTGGGGCAGGGAGCCGTACTCGGCGGCGACCCGCCAGTTCAGCAGCAGGACGGAACCCTCGACCCCGCTCGGCAGGTCCAGGGCGCGCAGCTCGGCGGTGCGGACGGTCAGACGGTGCATGGCGAGGACACCGGCGACCGCGGGCAGCACGCCCTCCTGGTCGGGTACGGCGATGAGCAGCTCCACGCCGAGCGGCTCGGGGTCGTCCGCAGGCCGGTCCTCCGTGGAGGGCTCGGTCTGGGCGCGGAGGGCCAGCACCGGGCTGCCGGTGGCGACCGCCTCGATGGCGAGCCGTTCCTGTTCGGCGGTGGGCGCGGCGGCGTCGGGCTCTTCGGGCTCGTCCCCGGCGAGCACCGCCGCCACCCGCTTGACCAGGTCCGCCACGAGCGAACCTCGCCAGGACGACCAGGCGGCGGGGCCGGTGGCCAGCGCGTCCGCCTCGGTGAGCGCGTGCAGCAGCTCCAGGGTGCTCTGCGAGCCGACCGCGTCGGCGACCGAGCGGACCGTGGCCGGGTCCTCCAGGTCACGCCGGGTGGCCGTCTCGATCAGCAGCAGGTGCTGCCGTACGAGCGTGGCGAGGACGGCGACGTCGGCGCGGTCGAAGCCGATCCGGGCGGCGACGTCCTTGGCGATGATCTCGCCCGCGACCGAGTGGTCGCCGGGCCAGCCCTTGCCGATGTCGTGCAGCAGGGCGGAGACCAGGAGGAGGTCGGGGCGGCTGACCCGGCGGGTGAACTCGGAGGCGCGCACGGCGGTCTCGATGAGGTGCCGGTCGACGGTCCAGATGTGCACGGCGTTGCGCTGCGGCCGGCAGCGCACCCGCTCCCAGTCGGGCAGCAGCCGGGTGATCAGGCCTTCGGCCTCCAGCGCCTCCCAGACCTCGATGGTGGGCTGGCCGGAACCGAGCAGGGTCACGAGCTGCTCGCGGGCCTCGGCGGGCCAGGGCGTGGGCAGCGGGCGCACGGTGGCGGCGAGGCGCCGTACGGCGTGCAGGGAGAGCGGGAGACCGGCCTGCGCGGCGGCCGCCGCGGCGCGCAGGGGGAGCACGGGGTCGCGTTCGGGGCGTGCGGCACGGGCGAGCACCACCTCGCCGTCCTGCTCCACCACCCCTTCGGCCAGCGGAGAGCGCTCGGCGACGGGCTTGCCGCCCCCGAGCATGGCGCGCAGCCGGGGCCGCACGGCGCGCGACCGCAGCACGCGCCCCACTTCGCGCCAGGTGACATCACTCGCGTACGAGATGACGCGGGCCGCCTCGTACACCTGCCGCAGCAGTGTGTCGGCGTCCAGCAGGCCCAGCTCGACGGCCACCTGGTCCTGTTCCTGGAGGGCCAGGCGGTCGGTGGCGCGGCCGGTGGTCAGGTGCAGGGCGTCCCGTACGTCGAGGAGCCGGCGCCGGGCGTCGTCGAGGCCCTCGCGGGGCGCGTCGGCCAGCCAGGAGGCGGCGACGGCCCGCAGCGCGGTGGCGTCCCTCAGCCCGCCCCGCGCCTCCTTCAGGTCCGGCTCCAGCAGGTACTGGAGCTCGCCCTGGCGTTCGGCGCGCTCGGCGCAGAGTTCCTGGAGCTCGGGGAGGCGCTTGGGCGCCTGGTTGCGCCAGTCGGCGAGGACGGCCGTCCGCAGTCCCGCGGTCAGTCCGGGGTCGCCGACGAGGTGGCGGGCGTCGAGGAGGCCGAGCTGGACCTTGAGATCCTCCCCGGCGGTCCTGCGGGCCTCCGCCGGGGTGCGGACGGAGTGGTCCAGGGCGAGGCCCAGGTCCCACACCGGGTACCAGAGCCGGTCGGCGAGGGCGGCGACCGCCTTGGGGTCGGCGCCGTCATGCAGAAGGAGGAGGTCGAGGTCGCTGCGCGGGGACAGCTCGCCCCGGCCGTAGCCGCCGACGGCGACCAGGGACACGCCCTTCAGATCCTCGGTGCCGGCCGTGAAGAGCCCCGACAGCCAGTCGTCGGTCAGTTCCGCGAGGGCGGAACGGCGCGGCGGCCCGGACCGCGCCCCCTCGGTGAGGAGGCGCAGCCGGGCCGCCGCGTAGCCGCTGGGTCCCGAGTCCTCTGCATCCTTGCGCACGTCCGTACTCGTCACCCAGCGACTCCTGTTCTGTTCTGCCGTCAGAGCGCGTCCGGGCCGCGCTCGCCGGTGCGGACCCGTACGGCCGTCTCGACCGGGAGGGACCAGACCTTGCCGTCACCGATCTTGCCCGTGCGGGCCGCCTTGACGATGACGTCGATCAGCTGCTCGGCGTCGTCGTCCTCGGCCAGCACCTCGATGCGGATCTTGGGAACCAGGTCGACCGTGTACTCGGCGCCGCGGTAGACCTCGGTGTGTCCCCGCTGACGACCGTAACCGCTGGCCTCGGTGACCGTGAGACCGTGGACGCCGAAGGCCTGCAGGGCTTCCTTGATCTCGTCGAGCCGGTGGGGCTTCACGACGGCGGTGATGAGCTTCATGCGTCCACCTTCTTGCTCGCGTCGGTGACCGCGGTCGGGAGGGCGGTCGTACGGGCGGAGCCGCCGCCGGCCCCGCTGAAGTCGTATGCGGTCTCGGCGTGCTCGGCCTGGTCGATGCCGGCCACCTCGTCGTCCTCGGAGACCCGCATGCCGATGGTCTTGTCGAGGATGAAGGCGAGGATCGCGGAGGCCACCAGCGAGTAGGCGAGGACCGCGAAGACTCCGGCGCACTGCTTCCACAGCTGGTCGAAGGAGTGGTTGCCGTAGAAGACACCGGTCGCCGTGGACTGGCCCTTGCCGCTGGCGAAGAAGCCGATCAGCAGGGAGCCGACGACACCGCCGACCAGGTGGACGCCGACGACGTCGAGCGAGTCGTCGTAGCCGAACTTGTACTTCAGGCCGACGGCCATGGCGCACAGCAGACCGGCGATGGCGCCGACGGCGATCGCGCCGAGCGGGGTGACCGCACCACCCGAGGGGGTGATGGCGACCAGACCGGCGACCGCGCCGGAGGCGGCGCCCAGCGTGGTGAACGCGCCGTGGCGGATCTTCTCGTAGACGAGCCAGGCGAGCATGGCGGCGGCGGTGGCGACCTGCGTGTTGACGAACATCAGCGCGCCGACGCCGTCGTCGTTGCCGAGCCACGAGCCGGCGTTGAAGCCGAACCAGCCGAACCACAGCAGACCGGCGCCGAGCATGACCAGCGGCAGGCTGTGCGGGCGCATCGGGTCCTTCTTGAACCCGACCCGCTTGCCGATGACGAGGATCACGCCGAGGGCGGCGGCACCGGCGTTGATGTGCACCGCCGTACCACCGGCGAAGTCGATGACACCCAGCTCGAAGGCCCAGCCGCCGGCGCCCCAGACCCAGTGCGCGACCGGGAAGTAGACGACCGTGGCCCACAGGGCGACGAACAGCGCCCACGCGGAGAACTTGACGCGGTCGGCGAGGGCACCGCTTATCAGGGCGGGCGTGATGATCGCGAACATCATCTGGAAGACCATGAACACGAAGATCGGGATGGTGTAGCCGTCCCACAGCTCCGTCAGGCCGATGTTGCTGAGGCCCACCCAGTCGGAGTTCCAGCCGATGAGGCTGCCGGAGTCGGTACCGAAAGCGAGGGAGAAGCCGTACAACACCCACAGGATGGTGACGATCCCGATGCTGATGAAGCTCATCATCAACATGTTGAGCGTGCTCTTGACGCGGACCATGCCTCCGTAGAAGAAGGCGAGGCCCGGGGTCATGATCAGTACCAGTGCGGAACAGATGAGCATGAAGCCTGTGTTCGCGGACGACAGCGTGGGTGCGTCCGCCGCAAGCGTGATGGCGGCCTGTGCCATCGGCGTCTCCTCGTCGTAGGTACGGCCCCGTGCGGGCGAAGCCAGAGCGGGTCGTGAGGGGTGGGCCGGTTATGCGCCATGAGATTCGCGCAGCGCCGTTTCGGTGGACGCCCCTCGTTGTTTCGCCGCTGTGACGAAGGTGCCTTGTGCGTTACGCCTCGATGAACTGCCTGATGTTCGTCGAATGGATCGTTATCGTGGCGCAACCTTCGAAGAACGCAACAAACCGGCCGCGGACGGCCTTCCGAATGACCTGGCTGGGGGAGCCGAGTCGGGCAGTTCGGGAGGGCCGGCCGCGGCCGGAGTTCAGGGTCCTGCTCTGTGGAGCAGCCGGATCAGACAGCTTCGGCCGTCTCCGGCAGCTCGATGGTGAGCCGCTCGGTCAGGTCCACGACCTCGGAGAGATCCCCGAAATCGCGTACGGCGCTGTCGACCGTCTTTCGGATACGAGTGTTGACGCGCTCGGAGCGCACCTTCTTGGCCTCCTTCATGGCCTGTGTGGCGAGGGTGGCGCTCTGCGCGGGCTCGCGCTGGAGGAGGTGCACGGTGGCCATGCCGATCAGGTTCAGCACATATGACCGCTGGTGGTCGTGGTCGCCCTCGAACAGCTTCACGGCCTTGCGCATCAGGGGCTCGGCCAGCGAGGCGTACGTGGGACTGCGGCCGGCGACATAGGCGAGGTCGCGGAACGAGTGGCTGTTCTCGCCGTAGAGCTCGGCCTCGGAGAAGAAGCGGATCCAGTCGGGGTCCGGCTCGTCCCACTCGTCCGACTCGGCGAAGGTGTCCTCGGCCATCCGCACCGCCCGCTTGCACCGGCCGGGCTGACCCATGTTGGCGTAGGCGCGGGCCTCCATCGCATACAGCATGGACTGGGTGCGCGGGCTCGCGCAGTCCCGGCTGCCGTACTGCGCGAGGTGGATCAGTTCCAGGGCGTCCTCGGGCCGGCCGAGGTGGATCATCTGACGGCTCATGCTGGACAGCACGTAACTTCCGAGCGGCCGGTCGCCGGCCTCCTTCGCCGCGTGCAGGGCGAGGACGAAGTACTTCTGCGCGGTGGGCTGGAGTCCGACGTCGTAGCTCATCCAGCCCGCGAGCTCGGCCAGTTCGGCGGCGACCTTGAAGAGCCTCCGCGCGGTGGACTCGGGCTGGGGCTCCTGGAGCAGATCCGTCACCTCGTGCAGCTGCCCGACGACCGCCTTGCGGCGCAGCCCGCCGCCGCACTGGGCGTCCCACTGCCGGAACATCACGGTGGTGGACTCCAGCAGGTCCAGCTCGGGCCGGGAGAGCCGGCCGCGGGCCCGGCTGGTCGGAACCGAGTCCGGCTCCTCGAGCGGGGCGGGCGGCGAGGGGACGAGCCAGCGCTGCATGGGCTCGATGAGGGACGGGCCCGCGCACAGGGCCAGCGAGGTCCCGAGGAAGCCACGCCGTGCCAGCATCAGGTCGCTGCGCGAGAACTCGCTGAGCTGGGCCACCGTCTGCGGGGCCGTCCACGGCAGGTCGACGCCGGTCACGGAGGGTGCCTGGCGCGCGGCCCGCAGCCCGAGGTCCTCGACGGAGACGACACAGCCGAACCGCTCGGAGAACAGCTCCGACAGGATCCTGGGGATGGGCTCGCGCGGGTTCTCGCCGTCCAGCCAGCGGCGCACGCGCGAGGTGTCCGTGGAGATGTGATTGGCGCCCAACTGGCGCGCCCGGCGGTTGACTTGACGGGCGAGTTCGCCCTTCGACCAGCCGCTGCGCACGAACCACGAAGAGAGCAGCTCGTTCGGGCGCTTGTCCCCACCCGCAGCGTTGTTTCCGCTTCCGCCGTTGCCGCCCACTGGAACGCCCCCATCCCTGAGACCACTTGTCACTGAGTGCGCCAAGCCTTATCAGAATGCCGGTAAATACAGCCCGCCGTACGGTACTTGTCACCCTTCGAACGGAAAGCCGACTTGCCTCCGGCATACCCACAAGCGCATGTGCCTCCAGGACCCGCACACTCAAAGTAATCCTACGATCACGGCTCCGGCCACGAGGATCCCGGAAACGCCACCATTCGCCACCCCTTCGAATGAACTCCCGGTGGCTCGTACGCGATTCACTTGACATAGGACGGCCGGGAGTGGGCGGAGCGAAGCATTCAGGGGCGCGCACGACCCGACACACCACCCGGAGCGCTTCCAGGCGCTGCCTGGATCGGGCGGTCGACGGGAAGCGGAAGCACACAGAGTCACGACGACCGATCACTGCGTAACCATCGGCGCGTCGAACCCGTTGGAGGGGGCATGGGCTTCACGATCGGCGGCATTCGCGAGATCCGCTCCGGCGCGCGCAGGCGCGGTCGCTCGTCCGAGTGCACCGCCGTCGCCGAGTTCACGGGACTCTGGGGCTGGGACGCGCTGCCGGGCGCGCGGGCCGCGGCGGGCGTCTGCTCGTGCGGGCGCCCCGACTGCCGCGAACCCGGCGCGCACCCCCTGCCGTTCGCCCCCCGGGTCCCCGCCGGAGCCACTCTCGACGACGTGAGCAGGACCTGGTCGGAGTTCCCGGGCGCCGCGATCATGCTGCCCGTCGGACGCGCGTTCGACGTGATCGACGTCGCCGAACCCGCCGGCCGTCGCGCCCTGGTCCGGCTGGAGCGCATGGGACTCCCCCTCGGCCCGGTCACCGCCACCCCCGAGGGCCGTACCCAGTTCTTCGTCGCCCCGGGCGCCGCCGCCGAACTGACCGGCCTGCTCTACCGCATGGGGTGGGACGACCCGACCGCCCTGGACCTGCGCGGCCTCGGCCCCGGTACGCACATCACGGCCCCGCCCTCCGACCGCGGCGGCCTCGGCCCGGTCCGCTGGCTGCGCCCACCCGCGCTGGACTCGGCGACCCGCCCCCCGGAGGCCCGCCTGCTGCTGGGCACCCTGGCCTATCTGGCGCACCGCTCGCGCGCCTGAGCCGTACCGCCCGCGGACAGCCGAGCGCCCGCTCCCACTGCACCTGGGGGCGGGCGCTTCGGCCTTCGTACGTCCGGCGGTGTCGCTCTCGCGGACCTGGCCGGTCACCGTCGCGGTACCTCAATCGACGGTCGCGGTCCGTGGACGGTATGCAATGGCGCTCAGTCGCCGATAAGAGCATCCACGAACGCCTCCGGTACGAACGGCGCCAGGTCGTCCGCACCCTCGCCGAGTCCGATCAGCTTGACCGGGACGCCCAGCTCGCGCTGGACCGCGACCACGATGCCGCCCTTCGCCGTACCGTCCAGCTTGGTCAGGACGATGCCGGTGATGTTCACGACCTCGGCGAAGACCCGGGCCTGGACGAGACCGTTCTGCCCGGTGGTGGCGTCGAGGACGAGCAGCACCTCGTCGAGCGGCGCGTGCTTCTCGACGACCCGCTTGACCTTGCCGAGCTCGTCCATGAGGCCGGTCTTGGTGTGCAGCCTGCCCGCGGTGTCGATGAGGACGACGTCCACCCCCATCTCCTTGCCCTCCTTCACCGCGTCGAACGCGACGGAGGCGGGGTCGCCGGCCTCCGGGCCGCGCACGGTGTGGGCGCCGACGCGCTCGCCCCAGGTCTGGAGCTGGTCGGCGGCGGCGGCGCGGAAGGTGTCGGCGGCGCCCAGGACGACGGTCCGCCCGTCGGCCACCAGCACCCGGGCGAGCTTGCCGGTGGTGGTGGTCTTGCCGGTGCCGTTGACCCCGACGACCATCACGATGCCCGGCTTGCGCTCCTCGGGCTCGGTCTTCACGGTGCGGTCGACGTCGGTGCCGACCAGCTTGAGCAGCTCCTCGCGCAGCAGGGCGCGCAGCTCCTCGGGGGTGCGGGTGCCGAGCACCCGGACGCGCTCGCGCAGCCGCTCGACCAGTTCCTGGGTGGGCTGCACGCCGACGTCGGCGGTGAGCAGCGTGTCCTCGATCTCCTCCCAGGTGTCCTCGTCGAGGTGCTCGCGGGAGAGCAGCGTGAGCAGGCCCTTGCCGAGGGCGTTCTGCGAGCGGGACAGCCGGGCGCGGAGGCGGATCAGCCGCCCCTCGGTGGGCTCGGGGATCTCGAGCTCGGGAACCTCGAGAACGGGCGGTTCCTCGACGGCGGTGCCGGTCGAGCCGCCGTCGGGAAGATCCACCTCCTCTATCGTGCGGCGCGGTTCGTCGCGCGGTGTCTCGGCCTCGTCGCCGACGTGCGGTTCGGCCGGAGGGGCGGTGATGTCGGGCGCGGTGGGGGGCGGCGGGGGCAGCGACTTCTTCCGTCGACTGCCGACCACGAGCCCGCCGAGCACACCGAGCACGACCACGGCGATGACTACAGCAAGGATGACGGTTTCCATAACGCGTCCAGTATCCATCCCTCCCCGCCCAGGGGCCCTGATCCCCGGTCCGTACGGCTAGTCGGCCGCGCCACTCTTGTGCAGCGCGGCCCACGCCCGGAAGCGCAGGCGCAGGCAGCGGTCCGCCTCCTCCTCCGACGCGTCCTCGGGGCAGCAGCAGTGCTCGGCGAGCCACCGCAGGTCGTCGGCGTCGAGCCAGAGGGCGACGCGACCCCGGTCGGCCTCGTTCCGCGGGTCGGTCGGCACGACGGGTCGAGTCATGGCCCGAGCCCACGGTCGGGCGGCCCGACCCATGGCCATCTGACATACCGTCAGCTACGGTCCCCACACATCCGCCGAAGGGGGTCTCCCATGCCCGTCACCGTCGTCCGTTTCAACCTCGTCGCTCCCGGCGCGACCCCGGCCGAGCTCGGTGTGCGGTATCGGGCCGCTCTGGAGATGGCCGCGTACGCCGACGAGTGCGGGGTCACGACCGTGCAGACCGAGGAGCATCACGGGGCCGAGAACAACTGGCTGCCGTCGCCGTTCGCCTTCGCGGGCGCCGTGCTCGGCGCGACCCGGCGGCTCGCGGTCACGGTCTCGGCGGTGATCGGCCCGCTGCACGACCCGCTGCGGCTGGCCGAGGACATCGCGGTGCTCGACCTGCTGAGCGGCGGCCGGCTGGTCACGGTCGCCGGCATCGGCTACCGGCCCGAGGAGTACGAGCGCGCGGGCGTGGACTGGAAGCGGCGCGGGCGGCTGCAGGACGAACTGCTCGACACCCTGCTCAGAGCCTGGACCGGCGAGGAGTTCGAGTACCGGGGCCGTACGGTACGGGTCACCCCGCGTCCGTCCTCCGAGCCGCACCCCCTGCTGCTGGTCGGCGGCTCCTCCAAGGCCGCCGCCCGCCGGGCCGCCCGGCTCGGCCTGCCCTTCTTCCCCAGCGCGCACCTGCCGGAGCTGGAGGCGTACTACAAGGAGCGGCTCGTCGAGTACGGGACCGAGGGCTGGACGATGATGCCGGCCGCCGAGACCCCGCTGCTGCACATCGCCGAGGACCCGGACCGGGCGTGGGCCGAGTACGGCGAACACTTCCTGCACGAGGCACGGACGTACGCCTCCTGGCAGTCGGGCGAGATCCGCTCGGCGGTGCGGTCGGCGGCGGGCAGCGTCGAGGAGCTCCGGGACGAGGGGGTCTACCGGATCCTCACGCCGGACGAGTGCGTGGCGCAGGGGCTGGACAACCTCGTCCTGCATCCGTTGGCGGGCGGGATGCCGACGGCGGAGGGATGGCGCGGACTGCGGCTGTTCTGCGAGAACGTGCTGCCCCGGCTCGACGGGTGAGCCGGGGCAGCGCGTCCTACGGGTATCGAGGAGCGGGCAGCGGGGACTTGGCCCGGCTCCTCGAGATCAGGGGCCTCTTCACGAGGCTCAGCCCATCTCCTCCAGCGCCTTGCCCTTCGTCTCCTTGACGTACTTGAGGACGAACGGGATGGAGAGCGCGGCGAAGACCGTGTAGATCACGTAGGTCGCGGAGAGGTTCCAGTCGGCCAGCGACGGGAAGCTCGCGGTGATGGCCCAGTTGGCGATCCACTGCGCGGACGCGGCCACGCCGAGGGCGGCGGCACGGATCCGGTTGGGGAACATCTCGCCGAGGAAGACCCAGACGACGACACCCCAGGACAGGGCGAAGAAGAGGACGAACACGTGGGCGGCGATCAGGGCGATCCAGCCCTGGGTGGCCGGCAGCTTGCCGTCGACCAGGTCGAAGGAGAACGCCCAGGCCTCCAGCGCGAGACCGACGACCATGCCGACGGAGCCGATGAGGGCCAGCGGCCTGCGGCCGACGCGGTCCACGAAGATCATCGCGATCACGGTGCCGACGATGTTGATGATCGACGTCGTGAAGGAGTACAGGAACGAGTCCGTCGGGTCGACACCGACCGACTGCCACAGCGTCGAGGAGTAGTAGAACGCGACGTTGATGCCGACGAACTGCTGGAACACCGACAGGCCGATACCGACCCAGACGATCGGCCGGAAGAAGAAGGAACCGCCGAGCAGGTCCTTGAACGTGGACTTGTGCTCGCTGTTCATCGCGTGCTCGATCTCGGCGACGCGGGCGTCCAGGTCGATCTTGTCGCCCTCGACCTCTTCGAGGATGTCGCGGGCCCGCTCGCGCCTGCCGACGGAGATCAGGAACCGCGGGGACTCGGGGATCGCGAAGGACAGCAGGCCGTAGAGGACGGCCGGGACCACCATGACGCCCAGCATGACCTGCCAGGCCTCCAGGCCCATGAGTTCGCCGCGCTGGTCGCCGCCGGCGGCGTTCAGCAGGCCCCAGTTGACCAGCTGCGAGATCGCGATACCGATGACGATCGCGGCCTGCTGGAAGGACCCCAGGCGCCCGCGGTAGGCGGGCGGGGCGACCTCGGCGATATAGGCCGGGCCGATCACGGAGGCCATACCGATGGCGAAACCGCCGACGACCCGCCACAGGGCGAAGTCCCACAGCGCGAAGGGCAGCGCCGAGCCCACGGCACTCACGGTGAACAGCACGGCGGCGATCTGCATGACCCGGATGCGGCCGATCCGGTCGGCGATACGGCCGGCGGTCGCGGCACCGACGGCACACCCGATCAGGGCGATGGCGATGACCTGCGCCAGGGCCGCGGAACCGACGTCGTAACGGTCCCGGATGGCCTCGACGGCGCCGTTGATGACGGAACTGTCGTAACCGAACAGGAACCCGCCCATCGCGGCCGCCGCCGCGATGAAGACGACATGCCCGAGATGATCGGGATGAGCCGTCCCGGCTCCTGACTTCTGCGCCTGCTCTGTGCTGGCCACGTTCAACTCCTCGGACCGCCGGCAACGCCGCCGACGGGATCAGCACCTCCAGATAGGTGGTACCTGAAGGTAAAAGCAACGGTGCCGAGACTATGCCTTCAAGTGTCGAAGTCAAGAGGGGGTGGCTGTGACTTTTCAGTACACACTTGAGGTCGATGTGTTCAACTCTTGAAGAACCGCCCGGAGCTTGGATACAGGTACCCCGCTTCGGGCCGCTCAGCGCAGGCGCTGGCTGATGACCTTCGACACACCGTCGCCCTGCATGGACACGCCGTACAGCGCGTCGGCGACCTCCATCGTCCGCTTCTGGTGCGTGATCACGATCAGCTGCGAGGACTCCTGGAGCTCCTGCATGATGCGGATCAGCCGCTGCAGGTTGGTGTCGTCGAGGGCCGCCTCGACCTCGTCCATGACGTAGAACGGGCTGGGCCGGGCCTTGAAGATCGACACCAGCATGGCGACGGCCGTCAGCGACCGCTCGCCACCGGAGAGCAGGCTGAGCCGCTTGACCTTCTTGCCGGGCGGCCTGGCCTCGACGTCGACGCCCGTGGTGAGCATGTTGTCGGGGTCTGTCAGGATCAGCCGCCCCTCGCCACCCGGGAAGAGCCGGCCGAACACACCCTCGAACTGTCGTGCGGTGTCCCGGAAGGCCTCGGTGAAGACCTGCTCGACCCGCTCATCGACCTCCTTCACCACTTGAAGGAGGTCGGCACGGGTCTTCTTGAGGTCCTCCAGCTGCTCACTGAGGAACTTGTGCCGGTCCTCCAGCGCGGAGAACTCCTCCAGGGCCAACGGGTTCACCTTGCCGAGCTGCTGATAGGCGCGTTCGGCCGCCCGCAGCCGCTTCTCCTGCTCGGCCCGCAGGAAACGCCTCGGCTGGTTGCGCGGGTCCTCGGGGTCCTCCGGCAGCACCTCGCCCTCGGCGGGCGGCGAAGGCGGGACCGGCTGGTGGGGCCCGTATTCGGAGACGAGCCCCGCGGGCTCCACCCCCAGCTCCTCCAGCGCCTTGGTCTCCAGCTGCTCGATCCGCATCCGCTTCTCGGCGCCGAGCACCTCGCCCCGGTGCACCGAGTCCGTCAGCTTGTCCAGCTCGGCCTTGAGGTCGCGCCCGGCGGTGCGGGCGGCGGCCAGTTCCTGCTCGCGCCGCGCCTTGGCGGCGTCGGCGGCGACCCGCTCCGCCTCGGCCCGCCCGAGGGACACCTCGACATGCGTGAGCAGTTGCCGCGCACCGAAGGCGACGGCCTCCGCTACGGCGGCCTCGTGCCGCAGCCGCGCCCGCCGCTGCTCGGCACGCGCGCGTGCCTCGCGTTCCACGCCCGCGGCCCGGTCCAGCGAGTCGGCCCGCCCGGCCAGCCCCTTCACCCGCTCCTCGTGCGTACGGACCTGGAGCCGCGCCTCCATCTCGGTCTGCCGGGCGTTCGCCCCGTCCGCGGCGAGCCGGTCGCGCACGGAGGTGTCGGGCTCCTCCTCGACCGGCATCTCCTCGGCGACAGCCAGCCGTTCGGCCAGCTCCTCGGCCTCCTCCACCGCCCGGTCCAGCGCCTCCTGTGCCCGCGCCGCGGCCGCCGCGGACCGCTCGGCCTCGCCGGCGGCGCCCCGCGCCTGTCCCGCGAGCCGCCCCAGTTGCTGGGCCACGGCCGACTTCTCCCGGTCGGCGGCCCGCCGCCGCTCCCCCGACTCCTCGACGAGCGCGGCACACTCCTTACGGTGTTCCTGGGCCGCGTGTTGCGTTCGCGTCAGCTCCGCGCACCGGACGGCCAGCTCCTCCAACTGCGCGGCCGCCTCGTCCACGGACGCCTGCACTTCGAGAAGGCTGGGCGCGCCCGCGGAGCCGCCCTGCGCGAAGTGGGCGCCGAGGAGGTCGCCTTCGGCGGTGACGGCGGTCAGTTCCGGGTACCGGTGGACCAGTTCCTCGGCGTCCTCCAGGGTGCCGACGACGACGATGTCGTGGAGGAGGCGGCGGACGGCGGGCATGAGCTCGGCGGGGGCGTGGACGAGGTCCGCGGCGAGTTGTCCGCCGGCTGCGGGTGCGTCATGGCCGGTCGCGTCGTTGCCCGTGCCCCGTCGGGGCGCTGCCGGTGCTCCGGCGAGCAGAAGCGCCGCCCGTCCCGCGTCCTGTTTGCGCAGCAGGCGGAGTGCCTCGGCGGCCGCGGCCGGGGTCGTCACGGCGAGGGCGTCCGCCGCCGCCCCGAAGGCCGCCGCGAGCGCGACCTCGTGTCCCTGCGTCACCGTCAGCAGTTCGGCCGCCGGGCCCAGCAGTCCGCTCAGCCGGTCCCGCGCACCGAGCAGCGCGCCCGTGCCGTCCTTGCGGCGCAGGCCCAACGCCAGCGTCTCGTGGCGGGCCTTGGTCGCGGCGCGGCCGCGTTCGGCCTCGGTGACCGCCTCGCGGGCGGTGCTGAGAGCGGCCTCCGCCTCGACGAGCCGCCGCTTGGCCGTCTCGTGCTGTTCCCCGAGCTCCTGGTCGTCCGCGTCGAGGCCGTCGACCTCCGCCTTGAGCTCCTCGTACTCCTCCTGCGCGGTGACGGCCCGTTCCTGGGCCTCGTCGCGGGCGGCGGCGAGCCGGTCGATCTCGGCCTGGGCGGAGGCGGCACGTGAACGGGCCGCGTTGACCTGGCCGTTCAGCCGGGCCAGGCCCTCGCGGCGGTCGGCGATGGCCCGGGCGACGTCCTTCAGCCGCCGTTCCTCGACGGCGAGCTCCCGCTCCAGGTCGGCGCGGTGGGTGACGGTGTCGTCGAGCGCGTGCTGGGCCGCTTCCAGGGCGGCCTCCAGCTCGGCCTCCTGCTCGCGGACGCGGGCGGCCTCGCGCTCCATGTCCTCGGGATCGCGGCCGCGGCGCTCCTCGGGCGGCGCGGAGGTGGCGCTCTTCACGCGCGCGTCGGCGAGCGAGATCGTGCCGCGGACGCGTTCGGCGAGCTGGGACAGCTCGTACCAGGTCTGCTGGGCGCGCTGGAGGCGCGGTGCGAGCCGGCGGACCTCGTCCTCCAGCAGGGCCTCCCGCTGGAGGGCCTTGCGCAGTTCCTGCTCGGCGGCCTCCTTGCGCTCCTTGAGGGCGGCCTCGTCGGCGACTTCGGTCTGCAGGGCCTCCCGGAGCCGTACGAGGTCGTCGGCGAGGAGGCGCAGTCGGGAGTCGCGCAGATCGGCCTGGATGACGGCGGCACGGCGGGCGACGGCGGCCTGACGGCCGAGGGGCTTGAGCTGACGCCGCAGTTCGTCGGTCAGGTCCTGCACGCGCGCGAGGTTGGCCTGCATCGCGTCCAGTTTCCTGAGCGCCTTCTCCTTGCGCTTGCGGTGCTTGAGGACGCCCGCGGCCTCCTCGATGAAGGCGCGGCGGCCCATGGGATCGGCGTGCAGGACGGAGTCGAGCTGGCCCTGGCCGACGATGACGTGCATCTCGCGGCCGATGCCCGAGTCGGACAGCAGGTCCTGGATGTCGAGGAGCCGGCAGGTGTCGCCGTTGATCTGGTATTCGCTGCCGCCGTTGCGGAACATGATCCGCGTGATGGTGACCTCGGCGTACTCGATGGGCAGCGCCCCGTCGGAGTTGTCGATGGTCAGGGACACCTCGGCGCGGCCCAGCGGGGGGCGGCCGGTGGTGCCGGCGAAGATGACGTCCTCCATCTTGCCGCCGCGCAGCGACTTCGCGCCCTGCTCGCCCATGACCCAGCTGAGCGCGTCGACGACGTTGGACTTGCCCGAGCCGTTGGGTCCGACGACGCACGTGATCCCCGGTTCGAACCGGAGCGTGGTCGCTGATGCGAACGACTTGAACCCCCGGAGGGTCAGGGCCTTGAGGTGCACGGCGCTGGACTCTACCTTCCGGGGGTGTCTCACTCCATGAACCCGCGGTTTCACCCATGAACGCGCAGGGCACACCAAACGTTAAGAGACTGAAAGGGTGCGCGGGGGAAGCAAAAGAGCGAGCAGGACGACGGCGGGGAAGACGGGGCGGGGGAAAGAAAGAAGGGACGCCGAAGCGTCCCTTGCAAACTCTGACTACTTAGCGGTCCGACGCGGCGGGATGAGCCGCCCGACCACTGCGTGTGCCGTTGTGCAGCGGTGCAGCGATCAGGTGAGCGCAGGCTCCGCCTGGCGTGCGTCGATGCTCTCGAGAAGCGATTCGTGAGAAGCGGCAGCCGTGAGCGCGTCGTTCTCGGCCTGGATGCGTCCGAGCTCGGATTCCAGGTCCTGTACGCGCTGCTGGAGCCGTCGCATCTCGGCGAGGAGTCGCGGGTCGGAGCCGCCGACGTAACCGAGAAGCGCCTTTGCCATGATGGATGGTCCTCCACAATGAGTGACCGACCGAAGCGGTGTGGGTCGTGAGGGATTCGCACCCGCGGTGCTTGCCAGGATCTTGGTTGTGCTGCCGTTCATCCATGCCAAACAGCTGAGGTGCGCGGGGTGCTTTCAGCGTCTCACCAAAAAGTTTGACGGTCAACACGATCACGCCCCGTATTGGCGGGCATCCCGGTGGCGCGCGGCCTGAACGGCGGCGCTGCGACTCCTGCGGGGCTCTCGGGGCGTGGCGATCATCCTGACGTGCGGAGCCTCCCACTGCAAGCGATTCTTGGCAACCACCTGCCCCTTTCCGCCCGGGCAGGTGCCATTGGCATGTACCGGCGCCCGCCCGGGGTCGCTCCGCGCGGATTCCTCAACGGATCGCGAAGCCGTCGTAGCCGCCGCGCGGTGTGTCCCATATCTCGGTGACGCCCTCCACCCGTCCGGGCGTGTCGTCACCCAGGAGCCACCCGAGCAGTCCCTCACAGCCCTCCCGGGCCCCTTCCGCGACGACCTGGACCCGTCCGTCGGCCAGATTGAGAGCAAAACCACTCAGGCCGCCGATCTCCAGCGCCTTGGCCCGGGTGAACCAGCGGAAACCCACACCTTGGACATGTCCACGCACCCAGGCGACCAGCCGTACATCCTCGCTCATGGGTGCAACCTAACCGGGCAAAGTCGCTCGGAGCACTTCCTCCCCCAGAGCCATGCGGTACCGTCCCCACCCAATGATTCTCATATGAAACTCACTCGATCGGGTGAGTCTGGTTGACCAGAGGGAGCAGGAGGCGCCCGTCGCCCCAGCACCTCGGCCGATCGCCGAGAACACCGCCGGGAACACCGCTTGGACGAGGAAGGCAAGGACATGGGACGCCACCGACGCTCCGCCGCCGGCCGCGCCGCCACGGGCCGCGCCACGGGGGTCACACAGACGCACGGCTCGCACGCGGACAGTCACGCCCCGCAGGACTCGTACGACGACGACCGCCCCACGATGGGCATCGCGCCGTATCTGAACCCGGAGGCCTACGCCGACACCGTCGCCAGAAGCCGGGACTACCTGTACGCCACCGGCGACGGCTACACCGACACCGCGGTCTTCGCGACGGACGGCTTCCGGCCCGACGACGGCCCACTGCGGCCGGGCCCGGACCGGGCCGCCGGGGCGGGCCGCCGCCGCAAGCGGAAGGTCGCCACACCGGTCAAGACGGGACTGCTGGGTGTCTCCGCGGCGGTCGCGATCGGCACCGTCGCGGTGGCCACGGGCGTGGTGCCCGGTCTCGACAACTACCAGCTCGGCGGCGGCAACGGCTCGGGCGACAAGGTGCAGGCCGCCGACTCCCCGACCAACTCGGCCTCCGAGCAGGGCGGCACGTCCGGCGCCGCCGACGACGAACGCGGTGGTACGTCGACCAGCCGTGACGCCGGCCGGTCGACCTCGCCCGCCACCTCGCAGACGCCTTCCCCCTCCGCCTCCACCGCGTCGGCGTCGCCGACCGAGACGGCCACCGAGAAGCCGCAGGCCACGCCTTCCAAGGAGCCGAAGGCCACTCCGTCGAAGTCGAAGACGGCCACCAAGGCGCCGGACAAGTCCGAGTCCCCGGTGACGGTCCCGGCCGAGGCGCAGGCCGCGGCCGAGGTGCTGAAGCTGGTCAACGAGGAGCGGGCCAAGGTCGGGTGCAGTGCCGTCTCCGCCAACAGCGCGCTGTCGGATCTCGCCGAGGCGTTCAGCGACGACATGGCCGCGCGCGGCTTCTTCGACCACACCGACCCGGACGGGGCGACCCCGTGGGACCGGGCGGCGAAGGCCGGGATATCCGATCTCGGCGGCGAGAACATAGCCCGTGGCCAGGCCGACGCGGCCGCGGTCATGGAGGCCTGGATGAACAGCCCCGGCCACAAGGCGAACATCCTGAACTGCGACTTCAAGACGCTGGGCGTCGGTGTCCACCTGGGCTCAGGCGGCCCTTGGTGGACGCAGGACTTCGGCTACTGAGATAACCGCAGGTCAGACACCCAGGACGGCCCCTGGGCCGGCTCCGGGCCGTCTTCCGCCGCCTTGACGCTCTCCCCCGCGTCCAGAAACACCGAGGCGTAGACGTGCCTCAGCGCGTGCATGCCGTTGTCCCGCCCGGTCTCCACGCCTGAAGCGCAGGCCGCCACACTCGATCGTGGAAGCGCATGCGGCGGCGACGTCCACGAGAGCTGGGTAGTCACCCGAATGGCGTACTCCGGGTGGCGACGAGCCGGCTGCGATCCGATGTTGGTCGAGGGACATTCACCCATTCGGCCGATCGTCGGGAGAGGCGTGCCATGACCCAACTTGTCCGCAGGAACCAGGCTCTGCTGTCCGAGGACCAGAAGCGGCTGCTCGTCACAGCGGTGTGGAACGTAAAATCCCGAGGCAGTTACGACCAGTTCACCAAGGCGCACGCGGAAGGTGCGAACTACTACCACCACGTCCCCACCTTCCTGCCCTGGCACCGGGAGTTCCTCCGAATCTTCGAGACGGCACTGCCGATCCCGCCCGGCCAGCAGCCGCTCACCATTCCGTACTGGGACTGGACGGGCGCCGACGATCCCTGGGCCGACTACTTCATGGGCGGCAACGGCAGGGAGAGCGACGACCGGGTGATGACCGGTCCGTTCGCCGTGAGCGCCGGATGGTCCTGCGTCGATCCCACTCGGGAGATCCCGTCGTACCTCAGGCGGCAGTTCGGTGCCGGCATCGACCACCTGCCGACAGCCGCCGAGGTGTCCGCCTGCCTCTCGATGACGCCGTACGACAGCGCGCCGTGGGAGGGGGTGAGCCAAAGCTTCCGCAAGTCCCTGGAAGGCGTGATAACGCCGGACATCCACAACAGGGTCCATCGGTGGATCGGCGGCAACATGGAACTCGCCAGTTCGCCCAACGACCCCGTCTTCTGGCTGCATCACTGCAACGTCGACCGGCTCTGGGCCGAGTGGCAGCGGCAGCACCCGACCGACCTGTACCGCCCGCAGAGCGGCGGCCCGCAGGGACAGAACGTCGACGACCTGATGCCCCCGTGGTCGAACGTGCGGGTGAGCGCGGTGCTCGACCACCGCAGCCTGGGCTACGTCTACGACACCGAGAACCCCACCGCCCAGGGCGACCACATGTATCCCGGGGACACCCTGCGCGGCGGCGACTCGATCAGCTCGGAAGGCGGCCGGTACCGGCTCGTCTACGAGACCGACGGGAACCTGGCCCTGTACCAGGACGGCGAACACACTCCGCGGTGGTCGTCCCAGACACAGCGCAGGTCTCCTGGAATGTGCGTCATGCAGATGAACGGCGACCTCACCATCGACGACGCCGACGGACAGCGGGTGTGGAGCCTGGGCATCAACGGGCGCGGCAACCGTCTCCGGCTGACGGGGGACGGAGATCTGGAGGTCACCGGCCTGACCGGGGCGATCGCCTGGCGGTCCACCCGTCGTGTGATGGCCTGACCGGATCAGCGACAGCAAGGGACAGACCCCCGTCGCTTCGCCGCGGCGGGGGCCTCTTTCAGATCGAACCGCGGGTGCCGGGCCCCGCGGGAACGGTCAAGCGGCCAGGGCGCGGCCGGCCAGGAAGACCCTCGCGGTCTCGGCGACGCGCCGCCCCAGGTGCTCCGCCGTCGCCACGTCGGCCTTGTGCACGGCGTCCGGGCCCTCGTCGACGTTGGTCTGCGCGGCCGCGCCCAGGAAGACGCCCAGGCGGTTGAGGTCGTGCTCGGACGCGGTGCTGCTGTTCCAGCCGGGCAGCAGGCCGAGGTTGACCCAGTGCATGCCGAGCTGCGCGGCGAGGATCTGGAAGTACTGGAGCGTGTGCAGCTTGTCGCCGCTCTTGGAGCCGGAGTTGGTGAACCCGGCGGCCAGCTTGTCCTTCCACTGCTGGGTGGCCCAGCGTGCGGAGGTCGCCTCGGCGAAGGCGTGGAAGGCGCCGGAAGCGGTCCCCATGTAGGTCGGCGAGCCGAACACGATCGCGTCCGAGCCGTCGAGCAGCGTCCACTGCTCCTCGGTGATCTCGTCGACCTTGATCAGCCGCACCTCGGCGCCGGCGTCGGCGGCCCCGGCACGGACGGCCTCGGCGAGGACGGCGGTGTGGCCGTAGCCGGAGTGGTAGGCGACAGCGATGACGGGGGTGGACATGCGGCACTCCTCGAATAGGGCAGGTCGAATGCGGTAACCACAGGAAAGCACTAACTTTTGGTTAGTGCAACCTGTCGGATAGCGCTGCCGTCGAGTAGGCTTGACGCATGGACATCACCCAGGAGCGCGCGGGGGACCAGGACCTCCCGTTCAACGTGTTCGCCAAGGCCTGCCCCTCACGCGGCACGCTGGAACACGTCACGGGCCGCTGGGGTGGGCTCACGCTCGGTGCGCTCCACGAGGGTTCGCTGCGCTTCAACGAGTTGCGCCGACGGGTCGACGGCGTGAGCGAGAAGATGCTGTCCCAGACGCTGCACGCGCTGGAGCGCGACGGCCTCGTGCACCGCGAGGCCCAGCCGACCAACCCGCCTCGCGTGGACTACGAACTGACGCCGCTGGGGCGCGAGGTGGCCGAGCGACTGCTGTCCCTCATCCACTGCGTCGAGGGGCGCATGGACGACGTCCTGGCCGCCCGCGAGCACTACGACGGGACGCGCGGCACCTTCTGACACTTCGGGCAGAAGTAGCTGGACCGGTTCATCCACGGGCGCCGGAGCATCGGCGTGGCACACCGCTTGCAGGGCAGGCCCTCGCGGCCGTAGGCGTCCAGCGACCGGTCGAAGTAGCCCGACTCGCCGTTGACGTTGACGTACAGGCTGTCGAAACTGGTGCCGCCCACGGCGAGAGCCGCGTTCATCACGTCCCGGACATGACCCAGGAGTTCGAGCGTGCGGGGGCGGGTGAAGTTCGCGGTCGGACGTTCGTAGTGCAGACGGGCACGCCACAGCGCCTCGTCCGCGTAGATGTTGCCGACGCCGCTGATCAGCGACTGGTCGAGCAGAGCGCGCTTGATGGTGGTGCGTTTGCGCCGCAGGGCCTGATGGAACGCCTCGTCGTCGAACAGCGGGTCGAGGGGGTCACGGGCGATGTGCGCGATGACGTCCGGAAGGCCGTCGGGGGTGGTGTCGTGCAGCGACAGCCCGCCGAAGGTGCGCTGGTCGACGAAGCGCAGTTCGGTGTCGACCTCGTCCGCGAAGCGCACCCGGACGCGCAGATGCTTCTCGTCGGGCGCCTCGTGCGGCTGGACCAGGAGCTGACCGCTCATCCCGAGGTGGGCGAGGACCGCCTGGTGCGTGTCCGCCAGCGGCAGCCACAGATACTTGCCCCGGCGGCTGGGGGTGCCGATGCGGTGACCCTCGAGCCGGTGCGCGAAGTCGTCGGAGCCGGCGATATGACGGCGTACGGCACGCGGGTGCAGCACCTCGGCGCCGGCGACCGTGCGATGGGCGACCCACCGCTCCAGACCGCGCCGGACGACCTCGACCTCGGGCAACTCGGGCATGGGATCCCCCGTACGGAGCGCCCGCCTCCCAACGGGGGGCGGGCGCTCGTCTCGTACCGCTGTTCTGCTTGCTTCTCCTGCTGTACCGCTGTTCGTCAGGCGGAGGCGGACTCGGAGTCCGGGCTGCCGTCGGGGGCCTCGACGGCCTCGACGGACTTCGCAGCCTTGGCACGCTCGTCCGCCGCGGCCCGGATGGACCGCCATGCGGACTCGGCGGCCTGCTGCTCCGCCTCCTTCTTGCTGCGGCCGGTGCCGGTGCCGTACGAGACGCCTCCGACGCGGGCAGCAGCAGTGAAGGTCTTCTCGTGGTCGGGGCCGGTCTCCGTGACCAGGTACTCGGGAACACCGAGCCCTTCGGTCGCGGTGAGCTCCTGGAGACTGGTCTTCCAGTCCAGGCCGGCACCGAGGTTCGAGGACTTCTCGATCAGCGGGTCGAACAGGCGGTGCACCAGTTCGGAGGCCGCGTCGAGGCCCTGATCGAGATAGACCGCGCCGATCACCGCTTCGAGGGTGTCGGCGAGGATGGACGCCTTGTCCCGGCCGCCCGTGCCCTCTTCACCCCGGCCGAGCCGGATGAAGGAGCCCAGGTCGAGGCCACGACCGACCTCCGCCAGCGCACGCGAGTTGACCACCGCGGCCCGCAACTTGGCCAGCTGGCCTTCGGGCAGGTCGGGGTGGGTGCGATACAGCGTGTCCGTGACGACGAGGCCGAGCACGGAGTCCCCGAGGAACTCCAGCCGCTCGTTCGTCGGCAGACCGCCGTTCTCGTATGCGAAGGAACGGTGGGTCAGCGCACGCACCAGAAGGGCGGACTCGAGCCGATAGCCGAGCCGCCCTTCCAGAAGCGTGTGGGACGAGGCCGTGTCCGCCTTGTTCTTGGCGGTCGTGTCCGCCTTGGCGTCAGACATGAAGCCTCTCACCAGCCGCTCAGACCTCGAGGACCTGGCGCTTGTTGTAGGTGCCGCAAGACGGGCACGCGATGTGCTGCAGCTTGGGCTCGTGGCAGCGCTCGCACGCAACCAGGGTGGGGACCGCAGCCTTCCACTGCGACCGGCGGTGGCGCGTGTTGCTGCGCGACATCTTCCGCTTCGGAACAGCCACGGCTACTTCTCCTGCTTCTCGTTGGCGGGCGCCGATCGAGGCGCTTCGCCACTCATCTCGTCCTTCTCGCCGTCTTCGAGTGAACCGGCGAGTCCCTGCAGTGCCGCCCAACGGATGTCGGTGGCATCGTGGTGGTGGTCCGGGTCGTCCGTGAGCCGGGCTCCGCACTCGGAGCACAGGCCCAGACAGTCGTCCTGGCACACCGGCTGCATCGGCAGTGCAAGCACCACCGCATCACGCAGCACGGGTTCGAGGTCGAACAATCCGTCCTCGATGAAGAGCCTGTCCTCGTCTTCCTCGGCGTCGTCGACCGGCTCCGCTTTGGGGCGGCCCCGGTCGTCGGCGTCAGGGTACGAGAACATCTCCTGGAAGTCCGCTTCGAGCTCCAGCTCCAGCGGCTCCAGACACCTTACGCACTCCCCCTCGGCCTGTGCACGGGCGGTGCCTGTGACGAGCACCCCTTCCATGACCGACTCGAGTCGGAGCTGCAGTTCCACCGGGGCGCCTTCCGGCACTCCGATCACTCCCTGGATCCCGAGGTCCTGGGGAGCGTCGAACTCGCGGGTCAGGCGCTGTAGCGCACCAGGACGCCGCCCCAGCTCGTGCGTGTCGAACACGAGAGGCTTGCGGTGGTCGAGGCGGGCGTTCAGGGCCATTCCTGCTTTCGATCTTCTGAGCTCGGGGGACGCTGCCCTACTACGGTGCTGCGGGCAGCTGTGATCGCGGACGTACACGCGACCGAAGAGCCAGGATACTGGAGCATTCGCCCACAGCCCAATCCGGGCTCTTTCTCCGGTCCGCCCCGGTGCTGCGCCGGTGCTACAGGCCGCGTTCCTGCTCGTAGGCGCGCAGCTGCTCGGCACTGATCATGCCGGTGTCGAAGAGGCTGGTCTCGTCGAGGGCGTATCCCTGCTGGACCTGCTGCTGGGGCTGCTGCACGGCCTGGTTCGGGTCGTAGGGGGCCTGCTGGGTGTCGTAGCCCTGGTACGCGTACGGGTCGGCCTGCTGCTGGTAGCCGTACGCGTCCTGCTGACCGTAGCCCTGCTGCTGCTGTTGCTGCTGATAGCCGCCGTAGGGGTCCGCCTGCTGCTGGTAGCCGTACGCCGGCTGCGGTTCCTGCTGGTCGTACGGCTGCTGCACGGGCTGTGCCGCCGCGGCGTCCTGCTCCGCGAGGGCGGTCAGGTCGGCGAGGTAGTCGGCGTCGGAGGAGTGCTGGAACGTGGTGGCGTCGTCGGCGAGCAGGCCGAGGTCGTCCGAGGCGATGCGGCCGTGCAGCTTCTGGCGGCCGCGGCCGACCGCGTCCAGGGTCTTGGCGAGGACCGCCTCGAAGGCGCCCAGCTTGGTGTCGACGTAGGAGTCGGCGTCGCGGCGCAGGGTCTCGGGGTCGTGGCTGCGCTCGGGGGCGTCCTCGTCCTCGTAGCCGTTCTCGTCGGTGCCGGGGCCGGTGCCGAGGAGCTTCTCGCGGCCGCGGCCGACGGAGCCGAGCGTCTTGGTGAGGACGACCTCGAAGTTCGCGAGCTTGGAGTCGACGTAGTCGTCGGCCTCGGCGCGGACCTCCTCGGCCTCCTTGCGGGCCTCGGCGAGGATGCGGTCCGCCTCGTTCTGGGAGCGGCGGGCGATCTCGGTGTCGGAGATCAGGGAGCCGCGCTCGGCGTGCGCGGTGGTGATGATCCGCTCGGCCTCCTGGCGGGCCTGCTCGACCATCTGCTCACGGCCGCCGATCAGCTCCTCGGCCTGGGCGAGGGAGTCGGGAAGGGCCGCGCGCACCTCTTCCAGCAGGGCGAGCAGGTCCGCGCGGTTGACCACGCACGAGGCCGACATCGGCATCGACCGGGCACTGGAGACCGCCGTGACGATCTCGTCGAGCTTCTTCTGCACGTCCACCGGTTGCTCGCCACTCTCTACAGCTGGGTTGGAGACGGACGGAACGACTGTACGGCCATGGGGTGTCCGCCGGACACCGGGTGACGGGCCGTCAGGAGACCGGTCCCCGGGTCAGTCCTTCCTGAGCCGCTCGCCCAGGGCCTGGAGGACCAGCGGGGGCACCAGGTGGGAGACGTCGCCGCCCCAGGTGGCGACCTCCTTGACCAGGGAGGAGGAGAGGAAGCTGTACGTGGGGTTGGTGGGCACGAACAGCGTCTCGACGCCCGACAGACCGTTGTTCATCTGGGCCATCTGGAGCTCGTAGTCGAAGTCGCTGACCGCCCGCAGGCCCTTGACGATGGCCGGGATGTCGCGCTGCTTGCAGAAGTCGACGAGGAGGCCGTGGAAGGCCTCGACCCGGACATTGCCGTACTCGGCGGTGACCTGGCGGATCAGGTCGATCCGCTCGTCGATCTCGAACAGGCCCTTCTTGGCCTTGTTGATCATGACCGCGACATAGACCTCGTCGTACAGACGAGACGCGCGGGAAATGATGTCGAGGTGTCCGTTGGTGATCGGGTCGAACGACCCGGGACAGACGGCACGGCGCACTTGTGGTCCCTCGCTCTCCAGTCCGGTCATCGTGCGTCTTCGCACGTAGAGGCGGCGCGACCGTACCAAAACGTTCCCTCGCCGTAGCGACGGGCCCTGAGTGCCTCGAACCCGTCCGGCCAGGGGAACTCCCCGCCTCTGGTGCTGCGCTCCACGGTGACGAGAGCATCGGCCGCGAGCCAGCCCCCCGAGCGGAGTGTGAGCAGAATCTCCCGAAGATCGTCGTTCGTGACGGCGTACGGGGGATCGAGGAAGACGAGGTCGTACGGGTCCGCCGGCGGTGTCTGGATGATCTGCTGGGCCTTGCCGGCCCTGACCTCGGCGCCGGGCAGCCCGAGGGCCTTCACGTTCTCCCGGACGGTGCGGGCCGCCCGCGCGTCGGCCTCGACGAGGAGGGTGTGGCCCGCGCCCCGGGAGAGCGCCTCCAGGCCCACGGCGCCGGAGCCCGCGTACAGGTCGAGGACGCGTTCGCCGCCTAGGGGGCCGCCCAGCAGGGACTGCCAGGTGGAGAAGAGACCCTCGCGTGCGCGGTCGGAGGTGGGACGGGTGCCGGTGCCTGGCGGGACCGCCAGGCGACGTCCACCGGCTGCGCCGGCGATCACGCGGGTCATCTCGGGGTCCTTGTTCGGGGGCGGTTACGCGTCCAGTCTGGCAGGCGGAGCTGCGGGGGCGCTCTGTGCCAGGAGGGGCTCTGCGCCGGGAAGGGCTCTGCGTCGTCCACGGCCGTCGCGTACGTCCCGGGAGCGGCTGCGGGCCGTCCGTGGCTCGTCGGCTCGTCGCGCCCGGACGGCGAAGCCGCGCACCGCGCCGTGCGGGGCTCGCCGGTCCGGCGGCCGGCGCCGCGCACCGGCGGCGCCCCGCGTCCGGGTCGGCCGCCGTCAGCCCTTGTCCAGGTACTGCTCCCGCTCCTCGTCCAGGAGGGCGTCCAGGGCCGTGCGCAGGCCGGGCAGGCTCTCCAGCTCCGGGTCGGCGGCGACCAGGCGGGCCGCCTCCTCGCGCGCCTCCGCGATGACCTCCTCGTCCTCGATGACCGCGAGGACCCGCAGGCTGGAGCGGGCGCCGGACTGGGCCTGGCCCAGGACATCGCCCTCGCGGCGCTGTTCGAGGTCGATGCGGGAGAGCTCGAAGCCGTCGAGGGTGGCGGCGACGGCGTCGAGACGCCGGCGGGCCGGGCTCGCCTCCGGCATCTCGGAGACCAGGAGGCACAGACCGGGCGCCGAGCCGCGGCCGACGCGACCGCGCAGCTGGTGCAGCTGGGAGACGCCGAAGCGGTCGGCGTCCATGATCACCATCGCGGTGGCGTTCGGGACGTTGACGCCGACCTCGATGACGGTCGTGGCGACCAGGACGTCGGTGTCGCCCGCGGCGAAGCGGCGCATGACGGCGTCCTTGTCGTCGGGGGCCATGCGGCCGTGCAGGACCTCGACCCGCAGGCCGTGCAGGGGGCCCTTGGCGAGCCGGCCGGCGATGTCCAGGACGGCGAGCGGCGGCCGCTTCTCGGCTTCGTCCTCGGGGGACCTCTTCTTGGCCCCGGCCTTCTTCGAGCCGGCCGGTTCGTCGGCGTCGTCGCCGATGCGCGGGCAGACGACGTACGCCTGATGGCCGTTGCCGACCTCCTCGCGGACCCGCTCCCAGGCGCGGGCCAGGAAGTGGGGCTTGTCGGCGGCCGGGACCACATGGCTGGCGATGGGCGAGCGGCCGGCCGGGAGCTGGTCGAGGACGGAGGTCTCCAGGTCGCCGAAGACGGTCATGGCGACGGTGCGCGGAATCGGCGTGGCCGTCATGACGAGCAGGTGCGGGGGTTGCTTGCCCTTGCCGCGCAGGGCGTCGCGTTGTTCGACGCCGAAGCGGTGCTGTTCGTCGACGACGACCAGCCCGAGGTCGTGGAACTTGACCTTGTCCTCGATCAGCGCGTGCGTGCCGATGACGATGCCGGCCTCTCCGGTGACGAGGTCGAGCAGTGCCCCGCGGCGGGCGGCCGTGCCCATCGACCCGGTCAGCACCACGACCTTGGTGGCCCGCTCGGACCCGCCCAGCATCCCGCCCTCGGCCAGCTCGCCCATCATCTCGACGACGGAGCGGTGGTGCTGCTGGGCGAGGACCTCCGTGGGCGCGAGCATGGCCGCCTGCCCGCCGGCGTCGACCACGGCGAGCATGGCGCGCAGGGCGACCATGGTCTTGCCGGAACCGACCTCGCCCTGGAGCAGCCGGTGCATCGGATGGTCCGTCGCCAGGTCGTCGAAGATCTCCTTCGAGACCTTCTGCTGGCCTTCGGTGAGAGTGAAGGGGAGCCGGTCGTCGAAGGAGCTCAGCAGGCCGTCGGCGGCGGGCACCCGGGGGACGGCCGGGAGTTGGGCGTCCGCGTGGCGGCGGCGGGCGAGGGCGACCTGGAGGACGAACGCCTCGTCCCACTTCAGCCGGGCGCGGGCGTCGGCGATGTCCGCCTTGGTCCGGGGGCGGTGGATCTTCAGGAGCGCCTCGGGGAGGGAGACCAGGCCCCGGCCGTCCCGCAGGGAGTCCGGGAGGGGGTCGACCGCCTCCTGCGCGTGCGGCAGGACGGTCTGGATCGCCTTGCCGATCTTCCAGGACTCCATTTTCGCGGTGGCGGGGTAGAGCGGGATGAGGGCGCCGGCCCAGGTCTCGACCGATTCGTCGGTGTCGGCCCGCAGCAGTTCGTAGGCCGGATGGTTCAGCTGGAGACGGCGGTTGAAGACCGAGACCTTGCCCGAGAACATCGCGCGCGTGCCCGGCAGGAGGTCCTTGTGGGGTTTGTGGACGCCGCTGTTGAAGAAGACCAGCTGGAGCCGGCCGCTGCCGTCGGTGATGGTCACCTCCAGGCGCTGGCCCTTGCCCCGGGGAGCCTTGGCCGAGGCGAAGCTGTGCAGACGGGCGTCGGCGACCTGGGCGACCACGGTGACGTGCTCGTCCATGGGGAGGTCGGCGAGGTGGGTGAGCTGGCCGCGCTCCTCGTATCTGCGGGGGTAGTGGTGCAGGAGGTCGCCGACGGTGTGCAGGCCGAGGTGCTCGGCCATCACCTTCGCGGTGGCGGGGCCGAGCACTGACTTCAGTGGCTGTTCCAGTGGTTCTTCCAGTGCGGGCACGAGATCCATTGCACACCACGTCACTGACATTGCCGTATATGTGTCCCGAAACCCCTGGTCAGGCGGCTCGTTCGGGCTCTAGGATGACGCGCTCCGGCCATCATCCGCGGTCACCGCCCCACCGGGACCGCCCGACCCCGCGCCGTGCTCCTCCCCCAGCCCGCGGCGCAGCAGCGATGGACTCCCAGACCTCACAGTCATCCCAGGCATCCCAGCCGTCTCACACGTTCCAGGTCGACCTGCGTGGTCTGGTGGACCTGCTGTCCCATCACCTCTATTCCAGTCCCAAGGTCTACCTGCGCGAACTGCTTCAGAACGCCGTGGACGCGATCACCGCCCGGCGGGCCGAGGAGCCCGACGCCCCGGCGCGCGTGCGGCTGTCCGCGGCGGACGGCGGGCTGCGGGTGGAGGACTCGGGCATCGGGCTCACCGAGGCCGACGTGCACGACCTGCTGGCCACGATCGGGCGCAGCTCCAAGCGCGCCGAGGGACTCCAGGACGTCCGTTCGGACTTCCTCGGGCAGTTCGGCATCGGGCTGCTGGCCTGTTTCGTGGTGGCCGAGCGGATCCGCGTGGTCAGCCGCAGCGCCCGCACCCCGGACGCGCCGCCCGTGGAGTGGACGGCACACGACGACGGCTCCTACACCGTGCGGACGCTGCCCCACGAGGAGCACCCCGAGCCGGGCACCACCGTCCATCTGGTGGCGCGGGCCGGCGCCGGTGAGTGGCTCGCGGAGCCGCGGGTGCTGGCGCTGGCGCGGGACTTCGGAGCGCTGCTGCCGTACGACGTCCGGGTCGGCGACGAGGCGGTCACCGATCTGCCGGCGCCCTGGAACCGGTCCTACCCCTCCCCCGCCAACCGGCGGGTGGCGCTGGCCCGGCACTGTCACGCGCTGTTCGGTTTCACGCCGTTGGACTCCGTCGAGCTGGACCTGCCGGTGGCGGGGGTCCGCGGGGTGGCGTACGTGCTGCCTTCGGCGGTCAGCCCGGCGCAGCGTGCCGGTCACCGCGTGCACCTCAAGGGGATGCTGCTCACCGAGCGGG
Organism: Streptomyces sp. NPDC002884; assembly: GCF_040295245.1. Lineage (NCBI taxonomy): Bacteria > Bacillati > Actinomycetota > Actinomycetes > Kitasatosporales > Streptomycetaceae > Streptomyces > Streptomyces sp. NPDC002884. The sequence goes on from NZ_JBEOVB010000011.1 coordinate 90,715, forward strand.
GCGAACAGCTGCTGCCCGACTGGGCGTTCTTCGTGCGCTGCGTCCTGGACACCGACAGTCTGCGGCCGACGGCCTCGCGGGAGTCGCTGTACGAGGACGAGACGCTGGCCGCGGTACGGGAGGCGCTCGGGGAACGGATCCAGTCGTGGCTGACGGGCCTGGCCGCCGGTGATCCGCAGCGGCTCGCGGCCTTCCTCGAGGTGCACCACCTGGGCGTGAAGTCCCTGGCGCGGCACGACGAGGAGATGCTGCGCACGATGCTGCCGTGGCTGCCCTTCGAGACGACCGACGGGCGGCTGTCGCTGGAGGAGTTCGCGCAGCGGCACCCGGTGGTGCACTTCACGCGGACCGTGGAGGAGTACCGGCAGGTCGCGCCGATCGCGTCCGCGCAGGGCATCGGGGTGGTCAACGGCGGTTACACGTACGACAGCGAGCTGGTCGAGGCGCTGCCGTCGGTGCGGCCGGGGACGGTGGTCGCCGAGCTGGACGCGGACACCGTGACCGCCCACCTGGACACCGTCGCCGCGGCCGACGAGCCGGCGCTCGCGGGCTTCCTGGCGGCGGCGCGGGCGACGCTCGACCCGCTGGGCTGCGATGTCGTCCTGCGGGCGTTCCACCCGTTGTCGGTGCCCGCGCTGCACCTCGACGACCGGGGGGCCCGGCACGAGCAGGCACGCGTGCAGGCCGAGGCGCAGGCCGACGACCTGTGGGCGGGCATTCTGGGCTCGCTGCGTGGGAGCGCCCCACGCGCGCGGCTGGTGCTCAACCATCTCAACCCGCTGATCCGGCGGATCAGTTCGTTGAACGATCCCGAGTTGATCGGCACCGCCACGGAGTCGCTGTACGGGCAGGCGCTGCTGATGGCGCAGCGCCCGCTGCGGCCCGCGGACTCGGCGCTGCTGAACCGGGCGTTCATAGGCCTCCTGGAATGGGCCACGCACGGGGAGTCGGCACACGGGGAGCCGACAGAGGAACAAGGCGGTCAATGATGAGCGAGATCACGGACTTCGACTCCCTCCGCCGGGCGATGGCGGAGAACGGCGAGCAGCCGGAGGGCCCGGCCCGCAACGCGCGCGCGGAACAGCTGCTGCTGGAGGCCGAGACGCTGGGCGTCCCGCTCGCCGTGATCGAGGCGCTCGGGCACCAGCTGAAGGTCTACAACTACAGCTCCGAGAAGGCGAAGATGTTCGTCCCGTTCGCGCGGCTGCTGCGCATGTGGGACGAGCGGCCCGAGGACTTCGACGAGTACGAGACGCACTCGCTGCACTGGGTCTTCAAGTGGATGTCGTCCGGCATGCTCGACCAGCCGCACGTGCCGCTGGCGTCGGTGGAGAAGTGGCTCGGCGAGATGGAGCACCGCTACCGGCTCGCCGGGCACTCCGCGCGGGCGGTGCGCAGCGCCGAGTTCAGCGTGGCCGCGCACGTGGGCGACGTGGAGCGGGCGGAGCGGGCGTTCACCGCGTGGCTGGCCGCGGACCGGGACACCATGGCCGACTGCCACGCGTGCGAGCTGCACGGGCAGGGCTGGTGGCGGGCGGAGCGGGGCCGGGACGCGGAGGCGCTCGCGCTGTGGGCGCCGGTCCTGGAGGGCGAGTACGCGTGCGCGCACGAGCCGCACACGGTGCTCGCGTCGTCCCTGGTGCCGTTGCTGCGGCTCGGCCGGCTCGAGGAGGCCCGCGCCCACCATCTGCGGGGTTTCCGGCTGGTGCGGTCCATGGAGAGCATGCGGGGCGCCTACGCCGACCACGTCGAGTTCTGCGCGCTGACCGGCAACGAGGCGCGGGGACTGGAGCTGCTCGCGGAGCGCCCGGCGTACTTCACCGACGAGGGGCATCCGCACAGCAGGCTGGAGTTCCTGAGCGTGGTGGTGCTGCTCATGGAGCGCCTGTCCGAGCTGGGGCTCGCCGGTCAGCGGGTACCCGGGCCCGACGGGCGCGAGTGGACGGCCCGGGAACTCGCGGCGGAAGCGCGCGCGCAGGCTCTCGCGCTGGCCGCGCGCTTCGACGAGCGCAACGGCACGTCGTACGTCGGCGAGCGGGCACGCGCGCGTATGGCACAGCTGCCCCTGGTGGAGCGGCTGCCCCTGGGCGTACGGGCGGCTCGCCCCGCCTCCGCCGTGGCCGCCGCGACGGCGGCGCCCGGGATCTCCGCTCCGGCTCCGGCGCCGGTCCAGGAGGCCGCCGGACCGGACCTGGCGGTCCTGCTCGCCGAGGCCAAGCGGCTGTCCGACACGCTCCAGCCGCTTGCCGTCGAGGCGTGGGCGCGGGTGGCCCGGCTGGCCGAGGAGGCGGAGGGCGTCGAGCTGGAGGCGCGTGACCGCGCGGAGATCGCCGACCACGAGGCGATAGGTCTCGGCCCGGAGGGCGCCGACACGTTCGAGCGCGCCGCCGTGCTGTACGCGCAGGCGGGCGACCCCGGCGAGGCCCTGGCGGCACGCGCGCGTGCCGCGTACATCCGCGCGCTGGCCGGCGAGATCGACGAGGCGCTCGCGGCGGTCGCCGACCCGTACGACCGGGTTCTCGCGCTGTACGCCGAGGGCGGCACGGAGGTGCCACAGGCGGCGGGCGTGCTGATGGGCCGGGCGCGGATCCTGATGCGGCGCGTCCACGAGGCCGAGGGAGAGGTGGTCGACGAGGCGGTCCTGGCGGACGCGGAGGCGGCCGTACGGGAGCTGCTGGCCCTCGTCGAGGGGCGCGCGGGGAACGACGTACGCCTCGCCGCCCGGGTGGCCGAGGGGCACGCGATGCTCGCCGAGCTGGCGACGCACTCCGGGAACCCGGAGGCGGGCGCCGTGCTGTTCGCTCGGGCCGCGCGGGAGTTCATCGAGACGGGTCTGCCGTGGTTCGCCGTGGAGTACGAGGCCCGGCTGGCCGGTCTCGCCCACCAGCTGGGCGACATGAGGGAGGCGGAGCGGGCCCTGCGGGCCGCCCTGGAGCACGGCGGACCGTACCTGGAGGCCGTCGGGCGGGCCCAGCTGCACCTCCAGCTCGCCGAGGTCGTCGGGGGCCGGGGGGAGGCCGAGGAGGCCGCGGAGCACGCCCTGGAGGCGGCGCACTGGGCGGACGAGGCGGGCGCGGGCCCCACGCTCGGCGCGTGGGCGCGGCACCAGCTCGGCGGGTTCCTGGTCCGGCAGTGCCGCTGGGCCGAGGCCGCGGAGGTGCTGGAGTCCGCGCTGGCGGAGCTGACCGCCGAGACCCACGGCGACGGCGCGGTCGTCCAGACGCAGTGGTGGCTGGGTGACTGTCTGAGCGAGCTCGGGGAACACCGGGACGCCGCCGAACGCCGGCTCCAGGCCGCCGAGATCGCCCGGCACTGGCCCGAGCAGCACGACCACGCGACCCTCGCCCACCTGGCCGCCGAGTCGCTCGGCCAGGCCGGTCTGCGCACCGAGGCGGACCAGGCCTACGCGCGGGCGGGCGAGTTGTGGCGCGGTCTCGGCAACGTCCACGGGCTCGTCCGCTCGCTGCGCGCCCGCGCGTGGCTGGCGTTGCGCACCGAGGACGGGACCGACGCGGCGCGCGACCTGATGGCGCGTGCCGTGGAGGAGTGCGCGGACGCGTTCGACGGGGCCGACGACGACGAGGCGCGGCTGCGGCTCGTCGCCGAACTCGGCCACACGCACCGCCAGTTCGGGGACCTGCTGGCCCGTTCCGCCGCCGAGGACGCCGACGACGACTCGATCCGGGCCGCTCTGGACGAGGCGCTCTCCCAGATGGCCGAGGCCGTCGCGGTGTTCGTCGCCCTGGGCGAGGACGCCGTGCACGCCCGGACCGGGGCGGAGCTGGCCGCGGGCTGGCTGGAGACCGATCTGGGAGACCCGGCGGCGGCGGCCGCACGCGCGCGTGCGGTGCTGCGGGCCTACGCCGATGCCGAGGACGACGACGCCGGCATCGTCAGCGGCGAGGAGGGGGAGGACGAGACGGTGCGGGCGCGGCGGGCCGAGGCGGAGCAGCTGTTGCAGGCGGCGGAGGAACAGAGGGATCGTTGAACGGTCCTCGGCGGACACAGGGGTCGTTCAGCAATCCCCGCCTCGCTCGGGGGATTGTCCAACAATCCCCCGTGTGCTCCACCCCGGTCTACTCCACCCCGATCAGCACCAACGCGCCCTGCCGTCCTCCCCGGTACACCACCGTGTCCACGGCGAGGTACGCCTCCCGTACCCGTGCCTCCAGATGCTCGGCGACACCCTCGGGGGCCTCGTCGCCGAGCACGAGGGTGACGAGTTCGCCGCCCGCCGCCAGCATGCGGTTCAGGACGGTCTCGGCGGCGGCGGTGACATCGGACCCGATGACGGCCACGTCGCCGTCGATCAGCCCGAGGACGTCACCGGCCTGGCAGATGCCGGCCATGGTCCACGACTGGCGCTCGGCGACGGTGACCTCGGCGTAGCGGGTGGCGCCCGCCGCCGAGGTCATGGAGACGACGTCCTCGTCGAAGCGGCGGTCCGGCTCGTGCACGGCCAGCGCCGCGATCCCCTGGACCGCCGACCGGGTGGGGATCAGCGCCACCCGGATGCCCTCCGTGCGGGCCTGTTCCGCGGCCGCTGCGGCGGTGTGCCGCAGATCGGCGTCGTTGGGCAGCAGCACGACCTCACGCGCGTGTGCCCGTCGTACGGCCTCGACGAGCTCGCCGCTGGCGGGCGGCTCCCCGGGGCGCGCGAGCACGGTGGTCGCGCCCGCCTCCCCGTACAGCCCGGCCAGGCCCTCGCCGGGCACCACGGCGACGACCGCCCGCTGGACGCGCTCGCGCGGCGGCCGCTCACCACCGCGCGTGTGCGCGTCGTCGGCGCCGAAGTGGGTGATGCGGATCCGGTACGGCCGACCCGCCTCGACGCCCGCCTCCACGGCGGCCCCCGCGTCGTCCACGTGCACGTGCACGTTCCACAGGCCGTCGCCGCCGACCACGACCAGCGAGTCGCCCAGGGCGTCCAGCCGTTGCCGCAGCCGCGCCACGGCCGGGTCCTCGGCCTCCAGCAGATAGATCACCTCGAAGGCCGGACCGCCCTCGCCGCCCTCGCCCCCGCCACCGTCCGCCCCGTCGTCGGCGCAGTCCGCCGCCTGAACGGTCTCCACGCGCCCGTGGGCCGCGGCAGCACCCGCGGCCGCGGCGCCGGAGAGTCCCGGCGCCTCCCCCGTGAACGTCTCCACCAGTGCGGCGAGAACCGCCACCAGCCCGCGGCCGCCCGCGTCCACCACTCCGGCGCGCTGGAGCACGGCCAGTTGGCCCGGGGTCGCGGCGAGCGCCGCGCACGCCCCCCGGTAGGCCGCCCGGGAGACCGTCCCGCAGTCCCCCTCGGCTCCCTCCGCCGCGTCGGCGGCGGCCGAGGCGACCGACAGCACGGTGCCCTCGACGGGATGGGCGACGGCCTGGCGGGCGGAGTCGGCCGCGTGCCGAAGGGCCAGCCGCAGCCCGTCCCCGTCGGTGTGAGGGGTCTCTGCCTCGGCGGTGAGCACCTGGGCCATGCCGCGCAGCAGCTGCGCGAGGATCGTCCCCGAGTTCCCGCGCGCCCCGATGAGCGCGCCGTGCGCCATCGCGCGCGCGGCGTCCGCGAGAGAGGGCTTCCCCGCGGGCACCGAACCGGCGCCGGAACCGGCCTCGTACCCGGCGAACACCGCCTCCACGGCGGTCGCCGCCGACTCGACGGTCAGGTACAGGTTGGTGCCGGTGTCCCCGTCCGCGACGGGGTAGACGTTGATCGCGTCGATCTCCTCGCGCGCCCGGCCCAGCGCCGTGAGCGCCAGGCCGCACCAGGTGCGCACCGCGAGAGCATCGAAGAATGTCTGCGGCACCTGCGCCACCTGCGCCTCCTTGAGCTGCTGGACTGGACGCAGCGTAGACCCCGGGCCGGTGTCCGCGGGAAAGCGGGCCGGGCAGGAGCGGGCGGGGGCCGACCGGGGCGGGGGACAGGTCCCTGAGCAGCCATGGTAGTTTCGTTGCACTGGCGCAGTCGTTGTATGCTGCTCCGGTTGCCCGATCCGCATCGGGCCATCCCCCTGGCAGCGCCACTCAGATCCTAGATCCTGATCCCGGCATGCCGGGATCATCCGTAAGTGCATCTGAAGTCTTTGGAGTGACCCGTGGCTGCCAACTGCGACGTCTGTGGCAAGGGGCCGAGCTTCGGCAACAACATCTCGCACTCGCACCGCCGTACGTCCCGTCGCTGGAACCCCAACATCCAGCGCGTCCGTACCGTGGTCGGCGGGACGCCGAAGCGCGTGAACGCTTGCACCTCGTGCATCAAGGCCGGCAAGGTCTCGCGCTGACGCATATCCCTCTGCTCTCGACTCCGTTCGAGCCGGGGGGAACCCCAACGCGCGCGGCCACTGCTGGTTCGCTGCATGAAGCCGGTCCACCCAGGTGGGCCGGCTTTCTGCTGTGCCCGTGATCCAGGCGCCTGTCACACTCCGGGGAATGCGCTTCGGCATCCTGGGCACCCTCGACCTCCGCGCCGGCGACGGCACCCCCGTCGACCCCGGCGGCCCCCGTCCCCGCGCCCTGCTCAGCCTCCTGCTGCTCGAGGCCGGCCGGAGCGTCTCCGTGGAGCGCCTGACCGACGGCCTGTACGGCGCCGAGCCGCCCGCCGGAGCGGGCAACGCGCTCCAGTCCCAGGTCTCCCGGCTGCGCCGCCGCCTCGCCCCGCACGCGGAGATCGAGGCCACTCCCGCCGGCTACCGGCTGACCGTCCCGCCCGACGCCGTGGACCTCCACCGCTTCGAGCGGCTGGCCGGGCAGGGGCGGGCCGCTCTCGCCGCCGGGGACCCCGCCCGGGCGGCCACCCCGCTGCGCGAGGCCCTCGCCCTCTGGCGCGGGCCGGCCCTGCCCGACCTCCCCGACGCGCACGCCGAGCGGGCCCGGCTCGACGAACTGCGGCTGAGCGCCGTACAGGACCGGGTCGAAGCGGATCTCCTGCTCGGCGGTGGGCCCGACCTGGTGCCCGAGCTGCGGGGCCTGCTGACCGCGCACCCGCTGAGCGAGCGGCTGTACGGGCAGCTGATGAGGGCCCTGCACGCGGGTGGGCGGCCCGCCGAGGCGCTCACGGTGTTCGAGGAGGCGCGGCGTGCCCTCGCCGAGGAGCTGGGCGCCGACCCGTCGCCCGAGCTGACCGCCCTGCACCTGGAACTCCTCCGGGGCGGCGGACCCGTGCGGTCCTCCGTACCCGTGCAGCTCACCCGCTTCATCGGCCGCGAGAGCGAACTGGCCCGCATCGCCGAGGCGCTGTCCGAGGCGCGGCTCGTCACCCTCACCGGGCCGGGCGGGGCCGGCAAGACCAGGCTGGCGATCGAGGCGGCACGCGCGCGTACCGAGGCACCGCTGCTCCCCTCCCCCGCGGCGGCCCGCGAGGACGTGTGTTTCGTCGAGTTGGCGCCGCTCACCGACGGGACGCGGATCCCGTACGCCGTTCTCGCGGCCCTCGGGGTGCGTGAAGGGTTCCGTACGCCCGCCGGGGACGGCGCGGGCCGTCTGTCGGCGGTGCTGGAGGACCGGGAGCTGCTGCTGGTGCTCGACAACTGCGAGCACCTGGTCGAGGACGCGGCCCGGCTGTCGGCCCTGCTGCTCGCGTCCTGCCCCGGGGTGCGGGTGCTGGCGACCGGCCGGGAGTCGCTCGGGATCACCGGCGAGGTGCTCGTCCCGGTGCCGCCGCTGCCGCCGGATCCCGCGGTACGGCTGTTCCTGGACCGCGCGCGTGCCGTGCGGCCCGGCTTCGAGGGTCACGCGCGCGTGCCCGGCGTCTGCGCGGCCCTGGACGGGCTGCCGCTGGCGATCGAGCTGGCGGCGGCCCGGCTGCGCACCCTGACCCCTGACGAGCTGGCCGACCGGCTCGACGACCGGTTCCGGCTGCTGTCGCGCGGCGACCGTTCCAAGGCGCCCCGGCACCGCACCCTGCGCGCCGTCGTGGAGTGGAGCTGGGACCTCCTGGACGAGGAGGAGCGGGAGCTGGCCCGCCGGTTCACGGTGTTCTCCGGAGGTGCCACGCTGGACGCGGTGGAGACGGTGTGCGGGCTGCCGTACCCGGAGGACCTGCTGGCCTCGCTGGTGGAGAAGTCCTTCCTGGAGGTGACCGAGAGCCCGGCGGCGGCCGAGGGCCGGTACCGCATGCTGGAGACGATCCGGGTGTTCGCCGCCGAGAGCTGCGCCGGTGAGGCGGCCCTGCGGGACGCGCACGCCCGGTACTTCCTGCGGCTGGCCGAGCGGGCGGAACCGTGTCTGCGCGGCCGGGACCAGCTCCCCTGGCTGGCCCGGCTGGACGCCGAGCACGACAACCTGGACGCGGCCACGGGTCTCCTGACCGCCACCGATCCCGCCGCCGCGCTGCGGCTCATGGCGACGCTCACCTGGTTCCGGCGACTGCGCGGGCTGTACGGCGAGCAGCTGACGCAGGCCCGCGCGCTGCTGGCGGCCGTCGGCGACGAGCCGCCCGGCGAGCCGACCGAGGAGTACGCGCTCTGCCTGATGAACTCCGTCGCCGGGCTCGGCGACGACCCCGGCGAGGCGGCGCGCGTCGCACGCGCGGTGGCCGTGATGCGGACCCTGGACCGGCCGCTGCGACTGCCGTTCACCGTGATCGTGTGGTCGCTCACCGGCGGTCCCCTGCTCGCCGCGGACGAACAGGTCCGCGTCCAGGTCGGTGCGGAGCCGTGGGGTCACGCGCTGCTGGACCTCGGCCTGGCCTACCAGGAGCTCTACTCCGGCCGCGCGACCGCCGCGGAGGCCTCCTTCGCCCGTTCGCTGGAGGGCTTCCGGGCCACCGGCGACCGCTGGGGCAAGGCGAACTGCCTCGATCCGCTGGCCCTGTTCGCCGACGGGCGGGGCGACCACGCGCGCGCACTGGAGCTGCTCGACGAGGGGCTGGTCCACGTGCGGGAACTGCGGGCCCCGGAGGAGATCGCGGACCTGCTGCGCTCCCGCGCGGTCGTGCTGCTGCACCAGGGCGACGCCGAGGAGGCGGCCGCGCACTTCACCCGCTCCGCGGACCTGGCCCGCACCGCGGGTGTGCCCGACAAGGTGGCCGCCGCGCGGCGGGGCCTCGGTGACGTGGCCCGGCTGTCCGGCGACACCGCCCACGCGCGCGTGCACTACGAGAGCGGTCTGGAACTGTGCACCGCCACCTGGTTCAGCACGAGCGAGACGGTGCGGCTCCTCGTCGGGCTCGGACGCACGGCCGCGGCGGAGGGCCGGCCCGAGGCGGCCCGCGAGTGGCTGGAGCAGGCCCGTGGACCGGCGCTGGAGTCGTTCGACGTCCTGGCGCTGGCCGATCTGGCCGACGCCCTGGCCTCCGTCGCCCCGCGACCCGAGCGCGCGGCCGAGCTCCTGGGCGCCGCCGCGGGCCTGCGGGGCACCGTCCTCCTCGGCGACCCCGATGTCGTCCGCACGCTGAACGACGTCCGCGCACGGCTGTCTCCGCGGGCGTACGACACGGCCTTCGAGCGCGGCCGCGGCCGTCGGTCGGCGGCGGTCGGCGAACCGCAGGGGCCGGCGGGCGGGCGGTAGGGGGCAGCAGACGGGCGGTAGGCGGGCAGTGGGGCAGCAGACGGGCAGTAGGCGGGCGGTAGGCGGGCGGTAGGGAAACGGTCAGCGGACGCCACGAGGCTGCCGGGCATGACGAAGACCCGCAACAGCCTCGACCACCTGTCCGTCCTGATCTCCGGCGCGAGCGTCGCCGGCCCGGCGCTCGCGCTCAACCTGGCCCGGTACGGCGCCCGCGTCACCGTGGTCGAGCGGTCCACGGATCTGCGCGCGGGCGGCTTCGCCGTCGACTTCCGGGGCCACGTCCACCGCGAGATCCTCACCTCCATGGGCATCTGGGACGAGATCCACGCCCGCCGGACCCGCATGGGCCGCCAGATCGTGGTCGCCGAGGACGGCACGCCGCGCGTGGACCTGCCGGCCGAGATGATGAGCGGTGACGTCGAGATCCTCCGCGGCGACCTCGCGCAGATCATGTACGAGCGCACCCGGGACGACGTCGAGTACGTCTTCGGCGACTCGATCGCCACCCTCACGGACACCGCCGCGGGCGTCGACGTGACCTTCGGGGAGAACGCCCCGCGCCGCTTCGACCTCGTGATCGGTGCCGACGGCCTGCACTCGAACACCCGTGGGCTGGTCTTCGGCGACGAGTCCCGCTACCTGCGCTTCTTCGATCACTACGTGGCCGCCTTCGAGGTCCCCAACGCCCTGGGGCTGCACCGTACCGGCCGGCTGTACAGCGAGCCCGGCCGCGCGATCGCCCTGGGCAACTACGACGGCGACCCCGACCACGCCGGTGCGCTGCTGGTCTTCCGGTCGGAGCAGATCGCCTACGACCGTCGGGACACGGCCGCGCAGAAGCGGATCCTCGCCGAGCGGTTCGCGGGGATGGGCTGGCAGGCGCCGAAGGTGCTCGATGCGCTCGCGGACGCCGACCGGCTGTACTTCGACGCGATCGCGCAGATCCACGTGGACCGCCTCGCCGAGGGCCGGGTGGCGCTGCTGGGGGACGCCGGGTACGGCGCGACCATGGGCGGCATGGGGACGGGCGCGGCGATCGTCGGCGCCCACGTGCTGGCCGGTGAGCTGGCCCTGGCGGGCGGCGACCACCGGACCGCGTTCGCCGAGTACGAGAGTCGGATCCGGTCCTTCGCCAAGGGCTGCCAGAAGATCTCCGGCAACGCGGGCCCGTTCTTCGCCCCGCCGACCGAGCGGCGCATCCGCAACCGGGACCGGATGTACCGGCTGCTCGGCTCGCGCCCGATGGCCGGCGTCTTCCGGCGGCTCACCGAGAAGGCGGCGACCGACATCAGGCTCCGGCCGTACCCCGGGTGAGATCCCATCCGTGGTCCACGGGACCGATGCCGGCGCCGAGTGCGAACCCGGCGGCGATCGCCCCCGTGACGTACCGCTTGGCCGCCGCCACCGCCTCCGGCACGGTGCTCCCCTTCGCCAGCTGCGCCGCGATCGCGGACGCGAGGGTGCAGCCCGTGCCGTGCGTGTGCCGGTTGTCGTACCTCGGCGCCCGCAGCCAGTGCTCCTCGCCGCCGTCCGTCAACAGGTCGACGGCGGCACCGGGGAGATGGCCGCCCTTGATGAGCGCCCAGCGCGGCCCGTACGCCAGCACGGCGGCCGCCGCGTCCCTCAGCTGCTCCTCCGACTCGACCCGCACGCCCGTCAGTTGGGCCACCTCGTCGAGATTCGGAGTGGCGACGGTGGCGACCGGCAGCAGTTTCGTCCGTACGGAGTCCAGCGCGGAGGCGGCCAGCAGCGGGTCCCCGTGCTTGGAGACCCCGACCGGGTCGACGACGACGGGAGCGCCGGTGTCCGCCAGCAACTCGGCCACCGTCTCGACGAGTTCGGCGGAGGCAAGCATGCCCGTCTTCACCGCCTGGACTCCGATGTCGTCGACGACGCTGCGGTACTGGGCGCGGACCGCCTCCACCGGCAGTTCCCAAGCGCCCTGCACGCCCCGCGAGTTCTGCGCGGTGACCGCGGTGATCACGCTCATGCCGTGCACGCCGAGCGCGAGCATCGTCTTCAGGTCGGCCTGGATGCCGGCGCCGCCGCCGGAGTCGGAGCCGGCGACGGTCAGCACCCGGGGCGGGGTTCCGGGCGCGCTCACGACTCCAGGTCCCCGAAGTGGTCCCAGCCGCCCTTGCTGGTCCAGGGCGCCCCGTCGACCGTCACGTGGGGCAGGGCGGACGGGTTGAGCACCTCGCCGATCACCTTCCAGCGGGCGGGCAGTTTCACGTCGGGCGGGAAGGTCGCCACGATCGCGTGGTCCTCTCCCCCGGTGAGCACCCACTGCATCGGGTCGACGCCGACGGCCTGTCCGATGTCGTTCATCTGGGTGGGGATGTCGATGGCGCCGGAGCGGATGTCGATGCGGACCTTGCTGGCCTCGGCGATGTGCCCGAGGTCGGCGATCAGCCCGTCGCTGACGTCGCACATCGCCGTCGCGCCGAGCCCGGCGGCGGCCGGACCCGCGTGGTACGGCGGTTCGGGTCGGCGGTGGGCCTCGACGAAGGCGCGGGGCGAGCGGAAGCCGCGCGAGAGGACCGCGTACCCGGCGGCGGACCAGCCCAGCCAGCCGGTCACCGCGACGAGGTCGCCGGGCTGGGCGCCGCCCCGGGTGACCGGCTCCTGGTTGCGCAGGTCGCCGAGCGCGGTGATCGACACCATGATCGTGTCGCCCCGTACGACGTCGCCGCCGACCACGGAGGCGCCGGCGACCTGGCACTCGTCGCGCAGGCCGTCCATCATCTCGGACGGCCAGGTGACCGGCAGTTCGGCGGGGACGACGAGGCCGAGCAGCAGGGCCGTCGGCACCGCGCCCATGGCGGCGATGTCGGCGAGGTTCTGCGCGGCGGCCTTGCGGCCGACGTCGTAGGCCGTGGACCAGTCGCGACGGAAGTGCCGGCCCTCCAGCAGGATGTCGGTGCTGGCCACGACCCGGCGGTCGGGCGCGGCGACCACCGCGGCGTCGTCGCCGGGGCCGACCCGGACCGCGGGGGTGGTGGTGAGACGGGAGGTGAGCTCCCTGATGAGCCCGAACTCCCCGAGCTCACCAACAGTGCCCTTCATTGCCCTTTCGCCCCTTCTGTACCTGTCTGTGCCCGGTCGCGCGTAACCAGTGTCCTCGATACGGTCGAGTCAGCCGTCAACTTCTGTCCTGTCCGCACCCCGGCGCGCGAGCCGTGGTTCCCGCAGGTCTCCCCGCGGCGAGCGGCGACGCGATACCGTGGCGTTCCTTTTCCCCACATGATCCTCGTGGCCGCCCTGGAGGTTCCGTGGTACAGGCGTACATCCTGATCCAGACGGAGGTCGGCAAAGCGTCGACCGTCGCCGAAGAGATCGGCAAAATCCCTGGCGTCGTCCAGGCCGAGGACGTGACGGGACCTTATGACGTGATCGTGCGGGCCCAGGCTGACACGGTGGACGACCTCGGCCGCATGGTGGTGGCCAAGGTCCAGCAGGTGGACGGGATCACCCGCACACTGACCTGCCCGGTCGTGCATCTGTAGCCCCCGTCTAACCTTGGCCGGTGAACCTTTTCCGTCACCGGCCCATCGGCCTGCCCTCGCTCGCCCTCCTGCTGCTTGCGGTGGGCTGCTCCTCAGCAGACGGTGACACGTCGGCGGCGGTTCCCAGCCCCTCGGCATCGGTCACCGAACTGTGCCGGAACCTGGACGAGGCGCTGCCGTCCACCGTGGACGACCTCGACCGCGGGGATCCCTCACCCGCGTCCGCGCTGACCGCGGGCTGGGGGAACCCGGCGATCATACTGCGCTGCGGTGTCGAACGACCCGAGAAGATGAGCGACGGGAGCGCGGACGGGGTCGAGGTGGACGGCGTGGGGTGGCTGCTGGAGGAGCGGGACGGCGGGGCGTTCCGGTTCACCACCACCCTGCGCAGGGCGTACGTCGAGGTGACGATCCCGAAGGACCGCGCGGGAGACGGCATGGCGCCGCTCGTCGACCTGGCGCCCTCCGTCAGGAAGGCGATCCCCGAAGGGATCGCCGACTAGGACGGGACTGTGGGCCGAGCCCGGGTCAGCGCAGACCCGTCGGCCTGCGCAGGGCCGCCTGGACCAGGCGGTCCACCAGCTCGGGGTAGCCGATCCCGGTCGCCTGCCACATCTGGGGGTACATCGAGATCGGGGTGAAGCCGGGCATCGTGTTGATCTCGTTGATGACGAACTCGCCCCCGTCCGTGAGGAAGAAGTCCGCCCGCACCAGGCCCTCGCAGGAAGCCGCCTCGAAGGCGTCCACCGCGAGCCTGCGGACCTCGGCCGTCTCCTCGTCCGTCAGCGGCGCCGGGACGATCCCCGGGGTCGAGTCGATGTACTTGGCGTCGAAGTCGTAGTAGGCGTGCGCGTCCGGCGGCGGGATCTCGGCCGGCACGGAGGCGCGGGGGCCGTCCTCGAACTCCAGGACGCCGCACTCGATCTCGCGGCCCCGCAGCGCCGCCTCGACCAGGATCTTCGGGTCGTGGCGCTGGGCCTCGGCGATCGCCTCGTCGAGCCCGGACAGGTCGTCGACCTTGGTGATGCCGATGGACGAACCCGCGCGCGCGGGCTTCACGAAGAGCGGCCAGCCGTGCTCGCCGGCGAAGTCGACGATCTTCTTGCGGGCGGCGGACTCGTCCTGCGCCCACTCACGCGGCCTGATCACCACGTACGGGCCGACCTTGAGCCCGAAGGAGGTGAACACCCGCTTCATGTACTCCTTGTCCTGGCCGACGGCCGAGGCGAGCACGCCCGCGCCCACGTACGGGACGCCCGAGAGCTCCAGCATCCCCTGCAGGGTGCCGTCCTCGCCGTACGGGCCGTGCAGCACCGGGAAGACGACGTCGACCTCGCCGAGCGCCTTCGGCACCGATCCCGGCTCGTAGTAGACGACTTCGCGGTTGGCGGGGTCGACGGGGAGCACCACGCCGCCGTCCCGCGACTCGGCGAGTTCGTCCACGTCGGGCGTACGGCGGTCGGTGATCGCCATGCGCTCGGGTGCGTCGGCGGTGAGGAACCAGCGGCCCTCGCGCGTGATGCCGATCGGCAGGACCTCGTACTTGGTCCGGTCGATGGCCCGCAGGACCGCGCCGGCCGTGACCACGGAGATCCCGTGCTCGGAGCTGCGACCGCCGAAGACAACGGCCACCCGCGGCTTGCGGACGGGCTGCTGAGGGCTCTGGGGGAGGTTCTCGGTGCTCATATCGGGTTGAGGGTACCCGGTGGTAGGGCCGGGAGTCAGCGTCCGCCCACCGGGTTCGCTCAGCGTCGCTCGGGCTTCGCGCTGCGCGACATCAGCTCCTTGAGAGCGACCACCGGGGGCTTGCCCTCGTGGACGATGCCGACGACCGTCTCGGTGATGGGCATGTCGACGCCGTGCCGGCGGGCCAGATCCAGGACCGACTCACAGGACTTGACGCCCTCGGCGGTCTGCCGGGTGACCGCGATGGTCTCCTGGAGGGTCATGCCCTTGCCGAGGTTGGTGCCGAAGGTGTGGTTGCGGGAGAGCGGCGAGGAGCAGGTCGCCACCAGGTCGCCGAGTCCGGCGAGTCCGGCGAAGGTCAGCGGGTCCGCGCCCATCGCCAGGCCCAGCCGGGTGGTCTCGGCGAGGCCGCGCGTGATCAGCGAGCCCTTGGCGTTGTCGCCGAGGCCCATGCCGTCCGCGATGCCGACGGCGAGGCCGATCACGTTCTTGACCGCGCCGCCCAGCTCGCAGCCCACCACGTCGGTGTTGGTGTACGGGCGGAAGTACGGCGTGTGGGAAGCGGCCTGGAGCCTCTGGGCGACGGCCTCGTCGGTGCAGGCGACCACGGCCGCGGCGGGCATCCGGGAGGCGATCTCCTTCGCGAGGTTGGGCCCGGTGACGACGGCGATCCGGCTCGGCCCCACCTTGGCGACGTCGTCGATGACCTCGCTCATCCGCATCGTCGTACCGAGCTCGACGCCCTTCATCAGCGACACCAGGACGGTGTTCGGGGCGAGCAGCGGCGTCCAGTCGGCGAGGTTGGCGCGCAGGGTCTGCGAAGGGACCGCGAGGACGGTGAAGTCGGCGTCCCGGGCGGCCTCGGCCGGGTCGGCGGTGGCGCGCAGGTTGCGCGGGAGTTCGACGCCGGGGAGGTAGTCGGGGTTGGTGCGCGTGGAGTTGACCGCGTCGACGAGCTCGGGGCGGCGCGCCCACAGCGTCACCTCGCAGCCCGCGTCGGCGAGGACGGTGCCGAAGGCGGTCCCCCATGATCCGGTACCGAAGACGGCCGCCTTCACGGACTTGCTCACTTGCTGTTCTCCCCCTCGTGGCTGGTCTGCGCGTGACTGGTCTGCGCCTGACTGGTCTGCGCGCGGTTCGGCTGCGGCCGGTTCGTATGCGCGCGGCTCCTCTGCGCGTGTCCCGACGCCGTGCCGTTGATCTCCGCCCGGGTGTCCGCACCGGCTTCCGCGCGGGTTTCGGCACCGCTTTCCGCAGCGGTCTCCGTGCCGACCTCCGCCTGTGTGCGGCGGCGCTGCTCGATCCGCTCGCGGCGCGGGTCGTAGGGCGTCTCGGGCGCCTTCTCGCCGCGGATCTCCTCCAGCTGGGCGGTCACGGCCGCCATGATGACCTCCGTCGCCTCCTTGAGGAGTTCCGGGGTCATCTCGTGGCCGTAGAACCGTGTGAGATCCACGGGCGGGCCCGCGAGGACGTGATGGGTCTTGCGCGGAAGGATGTCGGGCTTCCTGGCGTACGGCGGCAGCAGTTCGTTGGCGCCCCACTGGGCGACGGGGATCACCGGGCACCTGGTCTGCAGGGCGACGCGCGCGGCACCGGTCTTGGCGGTCATCGGCCAGCCGTCGGGGTCGCGGGTGAGGGTGCCCTCGGGGTAGAACGCGACGCACTCGCCGCGCTCCACGGCGTCGATCGCTGCCCGGAAGGCGCTCAGCGCGTCCGTGCTCTCGCGGTAGACGGGGATCTGCCCGGTGCCACGCATCGCGGCGCCGACGAACCCCTCCTTGAAAAGACCGCTCTTCGCGAGGAATCGCGGAACGCGTCCGCTGTTGTACTGGAAGTGCGCGTATGCAAAGGGATCGACATGCGAATTGTGGTTCACCGCGGTGATAAAGCCGCCCTCAGCCGGAATATGCTCCATTCCGTGCCAGTCCCGCTTGATCAGAAGCACCAGCCAGGGTTTGCAGAGGACCGCAGCGAAGCGGTACCAGAAGCCGATTCTGCGGCGGGGCACGCGGACACCTTCCTCTAGGACTTCCCATGGCCTGCTCCGGGGCCTGGGGGCCGCACAAGTGTCGCCCCGGGCCGCCGGTCTGTCGAGAACACGGTACGCCCGCGCGTCCGACCGGCGGATGGGCCGGGTGACAATGGCCGCGACACGAGAGGGACGGTACGCCGGTGCAGTGGACCTTGGTCATACCCCTGAAGCCCTTGGCGCTGGCCAAGAGCAGGCTCGCGGACACCGCCACCGACGGGCTGCGCCCGGGCCTCGCCCTCGCCTTCGCCGAGGACACCGTGACGGCGGCACTGGCCTCACCTGCGGTGCGGGATGTGGCAGTAGTCACGGACGACGCCCTGGCCGGGCGGGTCCTGGCGGCCCTGGGCGCCCGGATCGTCGCCGACGAACCGCGCGGGGGCCTCAACGCCGCCCTGGCCCACGGGGCCGCCGCCGTCCGCGCTTTCCGTCCCGATTCCCCGCTCGCCGCCCTCAACGCCGATCTGCCGGCTCTGCGCCCGCCGGAATTGGCCCGGGTACTGGACGCCGCGGGGGAATTCCCCCGTTCTTTCCTCCCCGACGCGGCCGCGATCGGCACCACGCTTCTCGCCGTCGCCGCGGGCCGTGAATTGCTTCCCGCATTCGGCGCGGATTCCCGCGCCCGGCACCGCGCCTCCGGGGCCGAGGAACTCCGCCTGCCGGGGGTGGATTCCGTTCGCCAGGACGTCGACACCGGCGAGGATCTGCGGGCTGCGCTGTCCCTGGGCGTGGGCCCCCGGACGGCCGCCGCGGCGGCGCGTCTGCTGATTCCGGGGCAGTAGGCTGCCGCCATGCAGGCGACCGCATACACGTACGACCCCGGCACGCGCAGCGGACAGGTGCTGCTGGACGACGGCACCCCGGTGCCCTTCGACGCACCGGCGTTCGACGCCGGCGGGCTGCGGCTGCTGCGGCCCGGGCAGCGGGTGCGGATCGAGGTGGAGGGGCCGAAGGACAGCCCCCGGATCACCCTGGTGACGCTGCAGACGTTCTGAGGGGCCCGGACTCTCGCCGAGGGCCCTTCGGGCACCCTCCCGACACGCCGCGGGCCGGACTTCCGAGAGGGAGTCCGGCCCGGCGCGTGAGTGCCCCTGCTGCCCTACGCCTTGCGGGCGGTGGTCTTCTTGGCGGTGGTCTTGCGCGCGGTCGACTTCTTGGCGGGGGCCTTGGTCGCCGTCGCCTTCTTCGCGGCCGGGGCCTTCTTGGCCGTCGTCTTCTTGGCGGTGGCGGACTTCGCGGTGGTCGTCTTCTTGGCGGCCGCGGTCGCCTTCTTGGTGGTGGCCTTCTTCGCGGTGGTCTTCTTCGCGGTGGCCGTGGTCTTCTTGGCGGCGGCCGTCGTCTTCTTCGCGGCGGCCGTGGTCTTCTTCGCGGCGGCCGACGCCCTCTTCGCGGGGGCGGCCTTCTTCGCGGCCGCCTTCTTGACCGTGGCGGAAGCGCCGCCGGTCAGGCTGCCCTTGGGGGCCTTCTTCACGGCGACCTCGCCACCGCGCGGAAGCTTCTTCGAGCCGCTCACCAGGTCCTTGAAGCCCTGTCCTGCGCGGAAGCGCGGCACGGACGTCTTCTTGACCCGAACCCGCTCGCCCGTCTGGGGGTTGCGAGCGTAGCGGGCAGGCCGGTCGACCTTCTCGAACGAACCGAAGCCGGTGACCGAGACCCGGTCGCCCGCGACCGTCGCGCGGACGATGGCGTCCAGGACCGCGTCGACCGCCTCGGCGGCCTGCTGGCGGCCGCCCACCTTGTCGGCAATCGCTTCTACGAGCTGCGCCTTGTTCACGTCTTCCCCTTCGGAGACATTAGCCGGAACGAAACTGTTCAAGCTTTTTCGCACGTTAGGCAGATATATACCGCAAATCAAACACGAAACGGGCTAATCACCCTTGTGCCGCAACGAAATCGGCTGCTCCGGAGACGATCAACGCTCCCCTTCGGGCATTCGCCCCTCGTCGAGGTCCGCCATGAACCGCTCCAGACGCCTTGTCGCATCGGCGAGATCGTGCTTGGCCGCGGCCGTAATGACCAGCAGCTTCCGGGTCAGCGCCATCCGTACGCCCTCCGGGACTTGCAGTGCGCGCACTCTTGTGTGCGCTTCCTTGAGCTGGTTCGCGACCGCCGTATAGAGCTCGAGTTGGCCGTCGTGTTCCATGCACAGATTGTGCCATCTGGGGCGAGTTGTCGCCCGCCCAGGGGGCAACTGCCGCCTCGAACGGCCGCCCGGACACATCCGGCGGCCGGGTCCGCACAAGGCGCGTACCCAGGCAACAACCGCTCTAACGTGGGAAGTTGGGAGCAAGGGCGAAGATCCACGGGGCCGAACGGGTACAGACACAGCCGTACCCCCGATCGGACCGATCGGGGGTACGGCGGGGGTGTCGCGGTGGCCGAAACTCGACCTGCTCAGGGCCTTCTCGGCCCTCGGGGTCAGACCCGGAGCGTCTTCGGCTTGTACGTCGGGCGCTTGGCCTCGTAGGTGGCGATGTCGCCCTCGTTCTGGAGGGTGATGGAGATGTCGTCCAGCCCGTTCAGCAGCCGCCAGCGGGAGTTCTCGTCCAGCTCGAAGGAGGCGGTGACGCCCTCGGCCCGCACCTCACGCGCCTCGAGGTCCACCGTGATCTGGGCCTGCGGGTCCTTCTCGGTGAGCTCCCACAGCGCGTCCACGATCTTCTGCTCCAGAACCACCGTGAGCAGGCCGTTCTTCAGCGAGTTGCCCCGGAAGATGTCGGCGAAGCGGGACGAGATCACGGCCTTGAAGCCGTAGTTCTGCAGTGCCCAGACGGCGTGCTCACGGGAGGAACCGGTGCCGAAGTCGGGACCGGCGACCAGAACGCTCGCGCCCTGCCGCTCGGGGCGGTTGAGGACGAAGGTCTCGTCCTTGCGCCAGGCCTCGAACAGACCGTCCTCGAACCCGTCCCGCGTGACCTTCTTGAGCCAGTGAGCAGGGATGATCTGGTCGGTGTCGACATTGGAGCGACGCAGCGGGACGGCCCGGCCGGTGTGCGAGATGAATGCTTCCATGACTGATCAGACTCCAGCGGGCGTACGGGTCTCGGCGTCGGACAGGTCGGCCGGCGAGGCCAGGTGGCCCAGGACGGCCGTGGCGGCCGCGACCTGCGGCGACACCAGGTGCGTACGACCGCCCTTGCCCTGCCGGCCCTCGAAGTTGCGGTTGGAGGTGGACGCCGAGCGCTCACCCGGGGCGAGCTGGTCGGGGTTCATGCCGAGGCACATCGAGCAGCCCGCGTGCCGCCATTCGGCGCCGGCTTCCTTGAAGACGACGTCCAGCCCCTCGGAGACGGCCTGGAGGCCGACCCGCACCGAGCCGGGGACGACCAGCATCCGTACGCCGTCGGCGACTTTGCGGCCCTCGACGATGGCGGCGGCGGCCCGCAGGTCCTCGATCCGACCGTTGGTGCACGAACCTACGAAGACGGTGTCCACGTTGATGGAGCGCAGCGGCTGCCCGGCCTCCAACCCCATGTATTCCAGGGCCTTTTCGGCGGCGTGGCGCTCCGAAGCGTCTTCGTACGAAGCAGGGTCGGGGACGGCGGCCGAAAGCGGCGCGCCCTGACCGGGGTTGGTGCCCCAGGTGACGAACGGCGACAGCGCGGCACCGTCGATGACGACCTCGGCGTCGAACTCGGCGTCCGCGTCCGTCTTCAGCGTCTTCCAATACTCGACCGCCGCGTCCCAGTCCGCGCCCTCGGGGGCGTGGTCGCGACCCTTGATGTACGCGAAGGTGGTCTCGTCGGGGGCGATCATGCCCGCGCGGGCGCCGGCCTCGATCGACATGTTGCAGATGGTCATCCGGGCCTCCATCGAGAGCTTCTCGATGGCCGCGCCGCGGTACTCCAGGATGTAGCCCTGGCCGCCGCCGGTGCCGATCTTCGCGATGATCGCCAGGATCAGGTCCTTGGCGGTCACAGCGTCGGGCAGCTCGCCCTCGACCGTGATCGCCATGGTCTTGGGACGGGCCAGCGGCAGGGTCTGGGTGGCCAGCACGTGCTCGACCTGCGAGGTGCCGATGCCGAACGCCAGCGCGCCGAACGCGCCGTGCGTGGACGTGTGGGAGTCACCGCAGACGACGGTGGTGCCGGGCTGGGTCAGCCCCAGCTGCGGGCCGACGACGTGCACGACGCCCTGCTCGACGTCGCCGAGCGGATGCAGCCGGACACCGAACTCGGCGCAGTTCTTGCGCAGCGTCTCCAGCTGGACGCGCGAGACCGGGTCGGCGATCGGCTTGTCGATGTCGAGGGTCGGGGTGTTGTGGTCCTCGGTCGCGATGGTGAGGTCGAGACGGCGCACCGGGCGGCCGTTCTGCCGCAGTCCGTCGAAGGCCTGCGGGCTGGTCACCTCGTGCAGGAGGTGCAGATCGATGAAGAGGAGGTCGGGCTCGCCCTCGGCGCGCCGGACGACGTGGTCGTCCCAGACCTTCTCCGCGAGTGTCCTACCCATCGCTTTCCCTCCGGCCGGCAATGACGCACCGGCCCAACTAGAGATCTTGTGGAGGCGACGCCCGTTGCCCCTGTTCCCGGGCACCCGCCGCCAGGCCCGTTGGTCCGCGGGCCACCATGTGTCCAAGGGTTGCGCGTCTCACGGAAAAATGAACTTGCGTTTCACAGAGTGAGACGGGAGTATCGTTGCATGGACAACAGTAGCGGCGTCGGCGTTCTGGACAAGGCAGCCCTTGTCCTGAGCGCCCTGGAGTCCGGTCCGGCCACCCTCGCAGGCTTGGTCGCTGCCACCGGACTCGCACGACCCACGGCTCACCGGCTGGCCGTGGCTTTGGAACACCACCGTATGGTGGCGCGCGACATGCAGGGCCGGTTCATCCTCGGCCCCCGCCTGGCCGAGCTGGCCGCGGCCGCCGGCGAGGACCGGCTCCTCGCCACCGCCGGACCGGTGCTGACTCATCTGCGTGACATCACGGGCGAGAGCGCGCAGCTCTACCGTCGCCAGGGCGACATGCGCATCTGCGTGGCGGCGGCGGAGCGCCTGTCCGGCCTTCGGGACACGGTCCCGGTCGGTTCCACGCTCACGATGAAGGCCGGCTCCTCGGCCCAGATCCTGATGGCCTGGGAAGAACCCGAGCGTCTGCACCGCGGCCTGCAGGGCGCCCGCTTCACGGCGACGGCCCTCTCGGGCGTACGGCGCCGCGGCTGGGCCCAGTCCATCGGCGAGCGCGAGCCGGGCGTCGCCTCGGTGTCGGCACCCGTACGCGGCCCCTCCAACCGCGTGGTGGCCGCCGTCTCCGTCTCGGGCCCCATCGAGCGCCTGACCCGCCACCCCGGCCGGATGCACGCCCAGGCGATCATCGACGCGGCGGCCCGCCTCTCGGAGGCCCTGCGCCGCACCGGCTGACGCCGACCGGGGAAGGGGCGGCCTCAACGCCGCGGCAGCCCTTGAACCGACGGCTCACCGACCGACCCGGGGGCGCGGGGCCCCGTGCCGATGCGCGACTGCGTCACGCGGGCGCGCCGAACCACGACGGACCCGCACCCCGCAGAGGACGGAAACCCTACGACGCGGACCGGTGGGCAAACCGGTCCTTCGCATACCGCCCGCGCGCGGCGAGCGGCACCTGCCCGTGCGCGGCCGCGAGGCCGAACGCGGGCATGTCCCCGTAGATCGCCTCGTACGACCCCTCCGGCACCACATACGTCTCGTGCCAGATCCCCACGTGCCCCCGCGTCTTCCCGCCCCGCTCCAGGCGGTTGATCTTCGCCCACGCCTCGTGGTGGAACGCGTCGGGCGCGCTCGCGTAGGCGTACAGCTTCTCCTTGGACTCCCAGTACTGGACGACGTAGTACGTCCGCGGCGAGGCCGTCAGGAGCACCCGGGAGAGCAGGCCGCGGCCCGGCTCCCTCTTCAGCTCCGCCAGCATGCGGAACATGGCCGTCATGACGGGCACCCACTGGTGCACGGCCCAGAAGTGGTTGACGCGCATCCCGATCAGCAGGACGACCACGTCTCCCCGGGCGTCGGCGGTGGTACGGCTGACTGTGGAGGACATACTTGGATAGTGACGCTGACCAAGGAAGGGCGCAAGGCATGCGGCTGGCCGAACTGAGCGAGCGCAGCGGTGTGTCCACCGCGACGATCAAGTACTACCTGCGCGAGGGCCTCGTGCCGCCCGGCCGCCAGGTGAACGCCACGACCGCCGAGTACGACGAGGAGCATCTGCGCCGGCTTCGTCTGGTGCGGGCGATGATCCAGGTGGGCGGACTGCCCGTGGCCACGGTCCGCGCGGTCCTCGGCCATGTCGACGACGACTCCCTGGGCCGTACGATCCGGCTCGGCGCGGCCCTGTGGGCGCTGCCGCAGGTCCCCGAGCCGGACGCGGAGGACGAGTACGTGCGCGCCGCCCATCTGGAGGCGGACGAACTGCTGCACACCCTGGGCTGGTCGAACGCCCGGCTGCTGACGACCATCTCCCCCGCCTACCGCTCACTGGTGGTGGCGGTGGCCGCACTGCGCCGGCTCGGCTACGACTGGAACGCCGAACTTCTCGTGTCCTACGCCCGGTTGATGCACCGGGCCGCCGTGCTGGACCTGGACTTCGTGGAGGCCCGGGAGTCGGAGCCGGAGCGGATCGAGGCGGCGGTGCTGGGCGCGATCCTCGTCGAGCCGATGATGCAGGCGCTGCACCGACTGGCACAGGAGGAGGAGTCGGCGCGGCGGTACGGCTTCGACTGAGGCCGGATACGCGAAAGGCCCCCCGCCGAAGCGAGGGGCCTTCCGATCATGTACCCCCGACCGGATTCGAACCGGCGCTACCGCCTTGAGAGGGCGGCGTGCTAGGCCGCTACACAACGGGGGCCTGAACACTGCGTTTCCGCAGGTTGGAGCTGGTCTACCTGGACTCGAACCAAGAATGACGGTACCAGAAACCGTAGTGTTGCCAATTACACCATAGACCAAGGTGATTCAAGGAAAAGCGTACCCCCGACCGGATTCGAACCGGCGCTACCGCCTTGAGAGGGCGGCGTGCTAGGCCGCTACACAACGGGGGCCCTAGCGATCCTGCATCGAGGTGAGAGGGAGCTACCCGAGCTCTCCTCGCGGGAAGGATCTGTACCCCCGACCGGATTCGAACCGGCGCTACTGCCTTGAGAGGGCAGCGTGCTAGGCCGCTACACAACGGGGGCTTCGTGGAGTAGATCTCCACAGGCGCAGATAAGCTCTGCGAGCTGGCCTACCTGGACTCGAACCAAGACTAACTGAACCAGAATCAGTCGTGCTGCCAATTACACCATAGGCCACTGGAACGCAAGCCCCGTAAGGGTTCTTGTTCTAGCGTTGCTCCTCCGGTTTTTCGGCCTTTCGGCCCGCTCCCCGGCGGCGCAGGAAGAACATTACCCGAAGGTGGACCGGGCTCCAAAACGGGTATCGGGGCCGAGGATCGCAGGCAGTTCGGCGAGCGAGACGATCCGGTGGCGTCCGGACGGGAGCTCGACGGTGGCCGCGCCGTAGCGGTCGATCCACACGGAGAGCAGTCCGGCGTCGGCCGCGCCCCGTCCGTCGATCTCCGGATGGTCACCGACGTAGGCCACCTGGTGCGGGGGCAGCGACAGGGCCTCGCAGGCCGCGAGGAAGGCGCCGGCCTCCGGCTTGGAGACGCCCAGCTCCGCCGCGCACAGGATGACCTCGAAGCGGTCGTGGACGCCGAGGACGCGCAGCTTGTGGTCCTGGACGTGGATGCTCGAGTTGGAGAGCACCGCGTGGCGGTGGCTGGCGGCGAGGGCGTCCAGTACCGGCAGGACGTCCGGGAAGAGCGCCCAGGCGGCCTCGTAGTGCGAGCGGTAGCGCGCCAGCCAGTCGTCGGCCTCCGCGTCGGTCATCTCGCGGCCCAGGAACACCCGTACCCGGTCCCGGCGCTGGTCCTCGAAGGTGATCCCGCCCGCCGAGAACCGGGCCCACTGCTGTTCGGTGACCTCCCGCCACCGCTCGAGCCCCTGCTCCGCGGTGCCGAACCGGTCGAGCAGCCCCTCGGCCGTCAGATAGGACCGCATGCCCTCGCGGTCGGCGGTCGTGTAGTCGAAGAGGGTGTCGTCCACGTCCCAGACCACGGCGAGGATGCTCATGATCCGACGGTAACGCGGAGGCGGCCGCCCTGTCCGGGAGATACCGAAGGGGCGGCCCCCGGGTCGCCGGGCGCCGCCCCAAGGGGCACGGACGGAGCTACGCGGCGAGCTTCGCCAGGGCCGCGTCGACGCGGGCCAGCGTCTTCTCCTTGCCCAGGATCTCCAGGGACTCGAAGAGCGGCAGGCCGATCGTGCGGCCGGTGACGGCGACACGGACCGGGGCCTGGGCCTTGCCGAGCTTGAGGCCGTGCGCCTCGCCGGCGGCCAGGACGGCCTCCTTCAGGGACTCGGCCGAGGTCCAGTCGGCCGCCGCCAGCTTCTCGCGGGCGGTCGTGAGCAGCGCGTCGCTGCCCTCCTTCATCGCCTTCGTCCAGCTGGCCTCGTCGACGGCCGGCTCCGGGAGGAAGAGGAAGTCGACGTTGTCGGTGATCTCCGACAGCACCTTCAGCCGGGTCTGCGCGTGCGGGGCGATCGCCTCCCACCTGGCCTCGTCGAAGTCCTGCGGGGACCAGGGGGCGTAGGGGGCCTTCAGCCAGGGCGCGCAGCGCTCCGTGAAGTCCTTCACGTCCAGCAGGCGGATGTGGTCGGCGTTGATCGCCTCGCACTTCTTCAGGTCGAAGCGCGCCGGGTTGGGGTTGACGTCCGCGATGTCGAAGGCCGCGGTCATCTCGTCCATCGTGAAGATGTCCCGGTCGGCCGAGAGCGACCAGCCGAGCAGCGAGAGGTAGTTGAGCAGGCCCTCGGGGAGGAAGCCGCGCTCGCGGTAGAGGTTGAGCGAGGACTCCGGGTCCCGCTTCGACAGCTTCTTGTTCCCCTCGCCCATCACGTACGGCAGGTGACCGAAGTGCGGGGTGCCCTGGGCGATGCCCAGTTCGGTGAGCGCCTTGTAGAGGGCGATCTGGCGGGGGGTCGAGGAGAGCAGGTCCTCGCCCCGCAGGACGTGCGTGATCTCCATCAGCGCGTCGTCGACCGGGTTGACCAGCGTGTACAGCGGGGCGCCGTTCGCGCGGACGATGCCGAAGTCGGGCACGTTCTCCGGGGTGAACGTCAGCTCGCCGCGGACCAGGTCCGTGAAGGTGATCGTCTCGTCGGGCATGCGGAAGCGGACGATCGGGGTACGGCCCTGGGCCTTGTACTCCGCCACCTGCGCCTCGGTGAGGTCGCGGCAGTGGCCGTCGTAGCCGGACGGCCGGCCGGCCGCGCGGGCGGCGTCGCGACGGGTGTCCAGCTCCTCCTGGGAGCAGTAGCAGTGGTAGGCGTGCCCGGCGTCGAGGAGCTTGCGGGCGACGTCGGCGTAGAGGTCCATGCGCTGCGACTGGCGGTACGGCGCGTGCGGGCCGCCGACCTCGGGGCCCTCGTCCCAGTCGAAGCCCAGCCAGCGCAGCGAGTCCAGGAGCTGGTCGTAGGACTCCTCGGAGTCACGGGCCGCGTCGGTGTCCTCGATGCGGAAGACCAGCGTGCCCTGGTGGTGCTTGGCGAACGCCCAGTTGAACAGGGCGGTGCGGACCAGGCCCACGTGGGGGTTACCGGTGGGCGAGGGACAGAAACGGACGCGTACGGGGGAGCCGGGTGCGCTAGCCACGCTTGACAACCTTGTTGGTGAGAGTGCCGATGCCTTCGATGGTGACGGCGACCTCGTCGCCGACGACCAGGGGGCCTACCCCTGCCGGGGTGCCCGTGAGGATCACGTCGCCGGGGAGCAGCGTCATGGCCTCGGTGATGTTGACGATCAGATCCTCGATCGAGTGGATCATCTCGCTGGTGCGGCCGAGCTGCCGTTGCTGCCCGTTGACCGTCAGCTGGACGGTGAGGTCGCTCGCCGTCTCGAGGTCCAGGCCGGTCTCCACCCAGGGGCCCAGCGGGCACGAGGTGTCGAAGCCCTTGGCCCGGGCCCACTGCTTCTCGCGCTTCTGGACGTCGCGGGCGGTGACGTCGTTCGCGCAGGTGTAGCCGAAGATCACGTCCTTGACGCGCTCGCGCGGCACCTCGCGGCAGAGCCGGCCGATGACCACGGCGAGCTCGGCCTCGTGATGGACCTCCTCGGAGAAGGCCGGGTACTGGATGGCGTCGCCGGGGCCGATCACCGAGGTGGACGGCTTGAAGAAGGCGAACGGGGCGTCCGGCACCTCGTTGCCCAGCTCACGCGCGTGCTCGGCGTAGTTGCGGCCGAAGGCCACGACCTTGTTGGGCAGGACGGGCGGGAGCAGCCGGACCTTGCTCAGCGGCACCTTGGTGCCGGAGAGCTCGAAGTCCGTGAACGGGATGCCCTTGATGATGTCGAGGACGAGCTCGTCCGGCTTGTCGCCCTCGACCGCGCCGAAGGCGACGTTCCCGTCGATGGAGAACCTGGCGATGCGCACGGGTTGGTTGGCCCCTTGACTGAGCTGGCTGGAGTGTGACGCCCCAGGCTAACGCGGAAGGGCGTCCCCGGCCGGGGACGCCCTTGACATCCGTGAGTGGCCGCCTTGAGCATTCGGCGGCCGGTGCCCGTATCTCCGCGTGAAGATCTACTCCGCGACGGAGGCCGCGACCGGGACCTCCATGAGGATGGTGCGCTTGGGGTTCGCAGTCTGGGCGGGAAGTTCGACGGAGTGCTCCTGCTGCTCCGGGAGCTGGAGTTCGTCGGCGTCCTTGAGGTGCGCCAGGGTCGTACGCCGGGGGTTGGCGATCTTGTGGAACATCGTCGTCGTCTTCACTGTTGTACGTGACCCTGTCGTGTCCGGGCGTCCGGGAAGCCCTCAAGGGCCTCCGCACAGACGCGGTTTGTCGGATGTGCCATCCCTGTAAAGCGTCAGGCTAAACACGCGATTCCCGGTGAAGACGTGAAGGTCGCATGATCGGCGTGTGAGTTTGCTCACGAATCAAGGGGCAAAGCGGTCATTTCCGACTGTCGGGTGACCGTTACGAAACGGACATTGGCCACCTGAAGCGCTCATTCCGCTCCTGATCATGGCGACTGGGACACCGCTCGACCGCCCCCCGTTCACACCCTTATGTCCGCCTTATGTGGGAACGATTTCTACATCCCGTAACTTGACCCTCACGTCGTGTCACGGATGTCACAGCCTGGCCAACGGGCCTTGTTGGAGATCCTGCACTGTGCTGGAATTCCTCGGACCGCCGCGGGATCGAGCCGGCGCACAGAGGGCGCCCAGCGCGCCCGGTGGCGGCGAGACAGGGGGAGCCAGCGCCGGTTACTCACGACCAATTGGGGGGCGTATTCAGGACGCCCCTCAACACGCCGACACCGTCCTTCCGTTCACGCGGAGGGGCGCCTGGTCCAGAGGTTGCGACGCTAGTGCAGGGACGTTTCAAGAGGGATGGCAGCGCTTCGGCCGAGCCGGAGCCGCACGGCGGGACTGGCCCGATGGCAGTCGGCTCCTCGCCCCAGCACGCCCAGAACCCGGGCCCCAATCCGTCCGGCGACGGCGGTGAGCGCTCCGGGCGTCCCGGTGCGTCCGCTTCGCCGAGCTCTCCTCCCCCGGCTCCGACGAAGCCGCCTACCGGGCCCAGCGGCCCCGGCCCCCGCGTGGCGCTGCGCAACTGGCGCATCTCCACGCGTCTGGTGGCGCTGCTGACCCTGCCCGTGGTCGCGGCCACCTCGCTGGGCGCGCTGCGCATCAACCAGTCGATGGACGACATCCAGCAGCTCGACAACATGAAGCTGCTGACGGACATGACCAAGCAGGCCACCGACCTGGCCGACGCGCTGCAGGACGAGCGCGACCGCTCGGCCGGCCCGCTGGCGCACAACGGCAAGGCGACCGACCCCGGGATCAAGGGCTACCGCGAGAAGACGGACCGCGCGCTGAGCGCCTTCCAGGACTCGTCGGAGGAGATCGACGGCGCCACCGCCGACGGCAACCTCCAGGGCGTCCGGGACAGCCTCGTCGGTCTGCTGAGCGACCTGGGCAACCTCGCCAAGGTCCGTTCGACGGCCTACGCGGAGAAGGACAACTCCACCCAGACGGTGGAGGCCTACCACCGCCTCATCACCAGCCTGCTCGACCTGTCCCAGGACATGGCGCAGGCCACCAGCAACCCGGAGATGATCCAGCGCACGCGTGCGCTGGCCGCCTTCTCCGCCGCCAAGGAGTACGCCTCCGTCCAGCGCGCCGTGCTCGCGGCGGCGCTGCCGGTGGGCAACACCGTCTACGGCGACCTCTCCGAGAACGACCGGCAGTACGCCGAGGCCGGACTCGAGAACCAGGACTCCGAACTCTCGAGTTTCCGCAGCATCTACGGCGACAGCGGCGCGGAAGAGCTGCTGAAGCCGATCGAGCAGGGCAACCCGGTCATCGAGGACGCGGACACCTACGCCACCCGCGCGCTCAGCTCCTCCAGCGGCCTGGAGTCGCTGGACAAGCAGTCGTACCAGGACTGGATCGACGCCAGCTCCACCAAGATCAAGCAGATGACCAACATCGAGCTCACGCTGCTCGAGGACATGGAGCAGAAGGCGCGTGAGCTGCGCGCCGAGTCGGAGCGCGAAGCGATCATCTCCGGTGCGCTCATCCTGCTCGTGCTCGGTGTCTCGCTGGTCGGCGCGTTCGTCGTCGCCCGGTCCATGATCCGTTCGCTGCGCCGCCTCCAGGAGACCGCCACCAAGGTCGCCCAGGACCGGCTGCCCGAGCTGGTCAAGCAGCTGTCCGAGTCCGACCCGCAGGACGTCGACACGTCCGTGGAGTCGGTCGGTGTGCACTCCCGGGACGAGATCGGCCAGGTGGCCGCGGCCTTCGACGACGTGCACCGCGAGGCCGTCCGCCTCGCCGCCGAGCAGGCCCTGCTGCGGGGCAACGTCAACGCGATGTTCACCAACCTCTCGCGCCGCTCCCAGGGTCTGATCCAGCGCCAGCTGTCGCTGATCTCCGAACTGGAGTCCCGCGAGGCCGACCCGGACCAGCTGTCCTCGCTGTTCAAGCTCGACCACCTCGCGACCCGCATGCGCCGTAACGGTGAGAACCTCCTCGTCCTCGCGGGTGAGGAGCCCGGCCGTCGCTGGACCCGTCCGGTCCCGCTGGTCGACGTGCTGCGTGCCGCCGCGTCCGAGGTGGAGCAGTACGAGCGCATCGAGCTGGCCTCCGTGCCGACCACCGAAGTGGCCGGCCGGGTCGTCAACGACCTCGTGCACCTCCTCGCCGAGCTGCTCGAGAACGCCACCTCGTTCTCCTCCCCGCAGACCAAGGTCAAGGTCACCGGTCACGCGCTGCCCGACGGCCGCGTCCTGATCGAGATCCACGACACCGGCATCGGTCTCTCCCCCGAGGACCTCGCCGCGATCAACGAGCGGCTCGCGTCGCCGCCCACCGTGGACGTGTCGGTCTCCCGACGCATGGGTCTGTTCGTGGTCGGTCGTCTGTCGCAGCGCCACGGCATCCGCATCCAGCTGCGTCCCTCGGACTCCGGTGGCACGACCGCGCTGGTCATGCTGCCCGTGGACGTCGCCCAGGGCGGCAAGAAGCCCCAGCCCAAGCCCGGTCAGAGCAGCGTCGCGGGCGGTCCCGCCGCGGCGCAGGCCGCAGCGGGCGTCGCCGCGGCGCGTCGCCAGAACGGCTCGCAGAACGGCTCGCAGGGCGGTGCCCTCGGCTCCGCTCCCGGCGCCGGCGGCAGGCTCGCGGCGGGTACGGGCCCCCGGGCCGCGCTGCCCGGCCGTGACGGCGGTGGCCGTCCCGGTGGTCAGCCGCCGCGCGGACCGCAGCAGCCTCCGGCCTCCCCCCAGCAGGGCCGACCGGCTCCGGCCGGTGCGGGTTCCGGCTTCGGCGGCCAGGCGCCCGGTGCGCCGCAGGGTCTCCAGGCCGCCGGTGCGGGCACCCAGGGTGTGGACATGTTCGGCGGGCGTCCGACGCAGCCGCGGGGCAACAAGGCGGATCAGGGCGGCCGCGGCCGCCAGCCGCAGCTGCCGCCGCGCGGCGGTCCGCGCGCCGAGCTGCCGGGTGGCAACCCGCAGCCGCGGGTGACCAGCTGGGGCGACGAGAACGCCCAGCCGCCGGTGCCGCGCAGCCCGCTGGACGCCCCGCGCGGTCACGAGGAGCCGGACGTCGCCCAGACGTCGCGCATCCCGCGCTTCGACGACCGGCAGGGTCCCGGCGCCACCGCCGAGATACCGGCGATCCCGCGCACCGACGACCGCCAGGCCCCGGCGGGTCCCGCCGACTTCGGCCGGCCCGTCGCGAACGGTCTCCACAGCACGGGCCAGTTCCCGGCCGTGAGCAACCCCCAGACGGGTCCGGGCGGACGGCAGGACAACAGCCAGTTCCAGCGTCCGGGCACGAACGGCCAACAGAACACGGGTCAGTTCCAGCGCCCCGGCACCAGCGGCCAGCAGGACGAGAACGGCTTCACCCGGTCCGACGTCTTCGGTGCCCCGGGCAGCCAGAACGCCCCGGCGGCCCCGAACCAGTTCGCTCCGCAGGCCTACGACAACGGTTCCACCGGCCAGTTCGCCGCACCCGGCTACGACGGTTCCTCGACCGGTCAGCACTCGCTGCCCGGCCGCCAGGACCCCTCGTCCACCGGCCAGTTCGGCGCTCCGCAGTCGGGTGGCTACGGCACCCCGGCGCAGCCGACCGGTCCGCAGCGTCACGTCGGGCGTCCTGAGCCGGAGGCACTGCCGCCGGCCTCGGGCCCCGGGGACGGGCGTACCCCGCTCTACGACACGCTGGAGACCAACTGGTTCCACGGTCAGCAGGCGGGCGGCGCGGCCCAGGCTCCGCAGCAACAGCAGCACCAGGAGCCGCAGGCTCCGGCTGCCCCCCAGCGTCCCGCAGCCGCCAATGCCTCCTGGCGCACCTCGCCGAACGACGAACTCGTCCGGCAGGCCGAGCGGGTCAGGCAGCCGGCCGCGGGCGGCGTCACCACATCCGGCCTGCCGCGCCGGGTGCCCAGGGCGAACCTCGTCCCGGGCACGGCTCAGCAGCAACAGCACCAACCCGGTCCGCAGGTCTCGCGTGCGCCTGACGACGTACGCGGACGGCTGACCAATCTCCGTCGGGGCATCGCGCAGGGTCGTCAGGCCGGCAACGGTCAGACCGGCAGTTTCCCGAGCCCCACTCACCAGCAGGAGCGTTAGTTGAGTCAGATGAGCCAGGCGGCACAGAACCTGAACTGGTTGATCACCAACTTCGTGGACAACACCCCTGGGGTGTCCCACACCGTTGTCGTGTCCGCCGACGGGCTCCTGCTCGCGATGTCCGAGGGCTTCCCGCGCGACCGTGCCGACCAGTTGGCGGCCGTCGCGTCGGGGCTCACTTCGCTGACGGCCGGCGCCTCCCGGATCTTCGAAGGCGGCAGCGTCGCGCAGACCGTCGTCGAGATGGAACGAGGGTTCCTCTTCCTCATGTCCGTCTCGGACGGCTCGTCGCTCGCCGTCCTCGCACACCCCGAGTGCGACATCGGCCTCGTCGGCTACGAGATGACGCTGCTTGTCGACCGCGCGGGCGCGGTCCTCACGCCCGACCTGCGCGCCGAACTCCAGGGCAGTCTGCTCCACTGACCCGCCCCAGCACTACCCACCTCACGAAATCACCGTCCGGCCGACACAATCCCCCCACCGGCCTAGACGGACGGCACGACTGACCGCGAATGCTGTCCCGCCCGGAGGATCAATGACCCCGCCCACCGCCCATCATGATCCGTACGCGGAGCCGTACGGGGATGAGGGCGACCAGCCGCTGGTGCGTCCGTACGCGATGACCGGCGGTCGGACGCGGCCGCGCTATCAGCTGGCCATCGAGGCACTGATCAGCACGACGGCCGACCCGGCAGCGCTCATGGGGCTGCTCCCGGAGCACCAGCGCATCTGCCATCTGTGCCGCGAGGTGAAGTCGGTCGCGGAGGTCTCGGCTCTCCTGGCCATGCCGCTGGGGGTGGCGCGGATCCTGGTCGCGGACCTCGCCGAGGCCGGACTGGTGGCCATCCACCAGCCGGGCGGCGACGAGAACAACGGTGGCGCTCCGGACGTGACGCTGCTCGAAAGGGTGCTCAGTGGACTTCGCAAGCTCTGACGGAGGGCGGGCCACCACCTCCGCGAAGATCGTGGTGGCGGGGGGCTTCGGCGTGGGCAAGACCACGTTCGTGGGCGCCGTCTCCGAGATCAACCCGCTGCGCACGGAGGCCGTGATGACGTCCGCGAGCGCGGGCATCGACGACCTCACCCACACCGGGGACAAGACCACCACCACGGTGGCCATGGACTTCGGACGTATCACGCTCGACCAGGACCTGATCCTGTACCTCTTCGGTACGCCGGGCCAGGACCGCTTCTGGTTCATGTGGGACGACCTGGTGCGCGGCGCGATCGGCGCGATCGTCCTCGTGGACACCCGCCGTCTCGCCGACTGCTTCCCCGCGGTCGACTACTTCGAGAACAGCGGCCTGCCGTTCGTCGTCGCCCTCAACGGCTTCGACGGCTCGCAGCCGTACCAGCCGGAAGAAGTGCGCGAGGCGCTCCAGATCGGACCGGACACCCCGATCATCACGACGGACGCCCGGCACCGCTCGGATGCCAAGAGCGCACTGATCACGCTGGTCGAGCACGCGCTCATGGCGCGACTGCGGTAATTTTCAAGCACCCGGTGCCGTACGGCGGTTGTCGTAGACGCTCTGGAGCCGACTGTGGCCTTGGACACGGTCGGCTCCGGTGTTCATAACGTTTCGGCAGTGGAATCCACAGGTACCGACACGCGTCGCGGTCGCTCGGTCTCGCTGTGCGCACGAAAGCCCCGCCTTTTGGCGGGGCTCGTTCTTTTTGACCGTTTTATCTGGGGCTTACATCACACCGAACCAGCGCTTTCCCATGTTTGGAAGAGCGCTGGTCGTCGTGCTGGAATGCCTGAACTGCCCAATAGTCAATGACGTACTCATGGTCGATGGCTGACCGGGCTCTGAGACACTGCGGCACGACGAAGGTGCCGACCGCCGAGAGGTTGTTGGTCGAGTGAGGCGAAGCAAGCAAAGTCCCGAGCCGGCGGCCCGGGGCAACTTCACCCCGCCGCCGCGCGGAGCGGCGCCCGCCCCTGTGCCCGGTTCGGAGCCGGCGTCCGCCCCCGCGAAGAGCGGCGGCCGCCTCTCCCCGCGGAACTGGCGGGTGCCCACCCGGCTGAACGCGATCCTGCTCATACCCGTGGTCGTCGGCCTGGTCATGGGCGGCTTCCAGGTGAAGAACTCGATCGACACCTGGCAGGAGGCCCGCGACGCCGAGAAGACGGCGAAGATCGTGGCCGCCGCCGGCGAGTACGCCGAGGCCCTGCTCAACGAGCGGGACATCAGCGCCCAGCCGCTGCTCCAGTCCAAGAAGGACGACCCGAAGGTCAAGGCGGCCCGCGCCACCACCGACGCGAAGGCCACCGCCTTCCACGACGAGGTCGTCGGGATGCCGGACAAGGAAGGCCTCCAGCGCCGTCTGAAGCTGGTCGAGGCCGCCGAGCCGACTCTGACGAAGATTCGCGCCGCCGCCTACACCAAGGCCCTGGACCCGGTGAAGACCGAAGAGGGCTACGTCGCGGTCGAGCACCTGCTGATGGAGTTCTCCAACGAGCTCGGCCTCGGCACCGGCAACATCACCGCCTACGGCCGCACCGTCTACGCGGTCGCCCTGGCCAAGGGCGCCGAGTCCCTCCAGCGCGCGATCGGCATGCACCTGCTGGTGCGGCCCAGCCCCGACGAGACGATCTACCGGCAGCAGCTCACCGCCTTCACCTCGTACGCCTACCTCGAGGGCATCGCCCAGCAGGAGTACGTCTCCGGTGGCACCACCGAGGACGCAGCGCGGCTGACCGAGGTCATGAAGGAGAAGACCGAGGAAGGCGCGCAGCAGGCCGCCGACGCCAAGGCCAAGGCCGACGCCGCGGGCGAGGACTTCACCGCCCCGCCGACCATGGACAAGATGATCCAGGCCATCAGCAGCGGGCTGTCTCCGTCCCAGCTCGCCGAGAAGGGCGTCACCGCCAACGCCTGGATGACGGCCGCGACCCTGAAGTTCGAGGGCTACAGCCAGGTCGAGAGCGAGCTCATCGACCGCGCGGTGACCGACGCCGGTGAGATCGCCTCCGACGCGCAGCGCGACGCCATCATCAACGGCGCCATCGTCATCATCGCCCTGCTCGCCGCGTTCATCGTCGCCAGTCTCATGGCCCGCCAGATGAGCCAGGCCATGCGCCAGCTGCGCAACGCCGCCTTCGGTATCGCCGAGCAGCGGCTGCCGATGCTGGTCGACCAGCTCTCGCGCACCGACCCGGGCCGGGTGGACACCCGTGTCCAGCCGATCCCCATCAACACCAGGGACGAGATCGGCGAAGTCGCCCGCGCCTTCGACCAGGTCCACCGCGAGGCCGTCCGACTGGCCGCCGAGCAGGCACTGCTCCGGGGCAACATCAACGCGATCTTCACGAACCTTTCGCGCCGCAACCAGTCCCTGATCGAGGGCCAGCTGACCCTGATCACCGAGCTGGAGAACAACGAGGCCGACCCGGACCAGCTGGAGAACCTCTTCCGCCTGGACCACCTGGCCACCCGTATGCGCCGCAACGGCGAGAACCTCCTGGTGCTCGCCGGCGAGGAGCCCGGCCGCCGCTGGGACCAGCCGGTCCCGCTGGTCGACGTGCTGCGCGCCGCCTCCTCCGAGGTGGAGCAGTACGAGCGCATCGAGCTGTCCGGCGTACCCGAGGCCGAGATCCACGGCCGTGCCGTGACCGACCTCGTGCACCTGCTCGCCGAGCTTCTGGAGAACGCCACGACGTTCTCCTCCCCGCAGACCAAGGTGCGGGTCACCGCGACCCGTCTCCCCGACGGCCGCGTGATGATCGAGATCCACGACAAGGGCATCGGCCTCACCGCCGAGGACTTCGCGGACATCAACCACAAGCTGGCCAACCCGCCGACGGTGGACGCCGCGATCTCGCAGCGCATGGGCCTGTTCGTGGTCGGCCGGCTGTCCGACCGGCACGGTATCCGCGTCCAGCTGCGCCCCTCGGGCGAGCAGGCCGGCACCACCTCGCTGGTCATGCTGCCGGACGCCATCACCCACGGTGGCGGCGGCGAGCAGCAGCAGCCTCGCGACGAGTTCACCGTCTCGCAGATCATCCCGGAGCAGAACTACGGCGGTGGTGGCGGCGGCGAGGACTTCAACAACGGTCTGCCGATGCGCACCGCCGCGGAGCTCGGCTTCGACGACAGCCAGTACGAGGTCCCCGACGACATCCGCGACCTGGACCCGGTGGGCCGCTCGCTGATGCGCGAGGAGCGCCGTGCGGCTCTGGAGTCCCAGCCGGGCCAGCCGGGCCAGCCGCAGCCCGCGGAGGGCTTCGACGCGTCCCGTCAGCAGCAGCAGCCGTACGGCGCCGGGCAGAACGGCTACGACCCCGCCCAGCAGGGTGCCGGGGCCGGCTACGACAGCGGTGCGACCGGGTACGCCGAGCAGCCGGCGGCGTTCGACCAGCAGACGTCGTACGAGGAGCAGCAGCGCCCGGCGTACGACGACCAGTACTTCGCGCCGAACGGCGGCGTGCCGCAGGGCGAGTCGTTCTCCGGCAACGGAGGCCTGCCGCAGAACGACGGCTTCACGTCGAACGGCGGCTACCCGGACCCCGCGTATGCGGAGCCGGGCCAGGAGGAGCGGACGGCTGCCCCCGCCGCCGCCTCCGAGGGCTTCCAGCCGTACCAGGAGCAGCAGTCCTACCAGGACGACTGGCCCCAGCAGAACGGCCACACGAACGGTTACCAGAACGGTTACCCGGACCAGTACGCTCCGGAAGCGGAATCCGTGCGGGCCGCTGACGCGGGTGAGCAGAACCGCGTAGGCTTCGACCGTCCGGGACCGACCTCCTCCGCCTCCCACGCGCTGACCGACGCCGGTCTCCCCCGCCGCGGCTCCGCCGCAAGCGGTGCGAACGGCGCCCGGCCCGCGAAGCCGGAGCCGGCGGCCTCCCCCGCGGAGAGCAACGGCGGCGGCGACTCCTGGCGCTCGGCCAACGACGAGCGCTGGCAGCAGGCCTCCGCTCTGAAGAAGCCCAAGGCGGGCGGGGTCACCTCCTCCGGCCTGCCGCGGCGGGTGCCCAAGGCCAATCTGATCGAGGGCGCCGCCGAGACCACCCCCCAGGGAGGCCCCCAGGTCTCCCGCGCCCCGGAGGACGTCCGAGGCAGGTTGAGCAACCTGCGTCGGGGCGTCGAGCGCGGACGCAACGCAGGCAGCAGTGAAACGAACGGCCAGGGCCTCGGTCCTGACAGCACCTACAACCAGGAGCGTTAGTGTGAGCCCGATGAGCCAGGCGGCACAGAACCTGAACTGGGTGATCACCAACTTCGTGGACAACACCCCGGGGGTGTCCCACACCGTGGTGGTCTCCGCCGACGGACTCCTTCTGGCGATGTCCGAAGGCTTCCCCCGCGACCGGGCCGACCAGCTCGCCGCCGTTGCCTCCGGCCTGACGTCTCTGACGGCAGGCGCCTCCCGGATCTTCGAGGGCGGCAGCGTGAACCAGACGGTTGTGGAGATGGAGCGGGGATTCCTCTTCCTCATGTCCATCTCCGACGGTTCCTCGCTCGCGGTTCTCGCCCACCCCGAGGCGGACATCGGCCTCATTGGGTACGAGATGGCCCTTCTGGTGGACCGAGCCGGTTCGGTTCTGACCCCCGACCTTCGTGCGGAGCTCCAAGGGAGCCTTCTCAACTAACAAACGAACGGTGCGTTTTGGCGTCCTGAGGCCGTAGGGTTTCGGGACGCGGCTTCCACGTGATGGGTGCCAGGCACATCGGAGGAGGAGAGAGAGTGGCAACACCCCCAGGCGGATCGAATTCGGGCAACTGGTCGTACGGCCCTGCCCAGGGCCAGGGCGACGGTTCCCAGAACCCGAACCGTTACAACTTCCCCTCCGCGCCCAGCCAGCAGCGGCCGTACACGCCCCAGGGTCCGCAGGGTCCCGGGCAGTCTCCGTACGACCAGCCGTCGGCCCCGCGCATCCAGCCCGTACAGCCGCACCGCCGCACCCCGGAGCCGGCGCCCGCAGGGGCGTCGAACAACCCGCTGGTGCGTCCGTACGCCATGACCGGTGGCCGGACCCGCCCGCGTTACCAGCTCGCCATCGAGGCGCTGGTGCACACCACTGCGCAGCCGCACCAGATGCAGGGCCAACTGCCCGAGCATCAGCGGATCTGCAACCTCTGCCGAGAGATCAAGTCGGTCGCCGAGATCTCGGCGCTGCTGACCATCCCTCTCGGCGTGGCCAGGATCCTCGTCGCCGACTTGGCGGAGGCGGGACTGGTCGCCATCCATCAGCCCGGCGGCGACGAGAGCGCCGGCGGCCAGCCAGACGTGACACTGCTCGAAAGGGTGCTCAGTGGACTTCGCAAGCTCTAGCGGGGGTCCGTCCCGCTCCACCACTTCCGCGAAGATCGTGGTGGCGGGCGGCTTCGGCGTGGGCAAGACCACGTTCGTCGGGGCTGTCTCGGAGATCAACCCGCTGCGCACCGAGGCCGTCATGACGTCCGCGTCGGCGGGTATCGACGACCTCACCCACACCGGGGACAAGACGACCACCACGGTCGCCATGGACTTCGGACGTATCACCCTGGACCAGGACCTGATCCTGTACCTCTTCGGTACGCCGGGCCAGGACCGCTTCTGGTTCATGTGGGACGACCTGGTGCGCGGCGCGATCGGCGCGATCGTCCTCGTGGACACCCGCCGTCTCGCCGACTGCTTCCCCGCGGTCGACTACTTCGAGAACAGCGGCCTGCCGTTCGTCGTCGCCCTCAACGGCTTCGACGGCTCGCAGCCGTACCAGCCGGACGAGGTCCGCGAGGCCCTGCAGATCGGCCCCGACACCCCGATCATCACGACAGACGCCCGCCACCGCGCGGACGCCAAGAGCGCGCTGATCACGCTCGTGGAGCACGCGTTGATGGCTCGGCTCCGGTAGCACCTGCCGTAGACAGCCGAAAGGCCCCCTCCGCCCGGAGGGGGCCTTCGCCGTTGCGCCGATGGAGTGACGACCGCATACGGAAGGGCCCCTCTCGGACGAGAGGGGCCCTTCCGCGATGTACGCGGGTCAGTGCCAGCTGTGCGGGGCGCGGAAGCCGCCCTCGCGCTCCAGGCGGCGCCAGCCGGCCTTGGGGCGGCCTCGGTGGGTCTCGACGGGGGACGACGACCGGGCGGCCGCGCGGGCCAGGAGGATCGCCGTGATGGCGGCGACTTCCTCGGGCTCGGCGTGGCCCTTCTCGACGCGGATGTCGGGAGCGTTCATGGGTGCAAGTCTCCGTGGATGAGGTTTCCGCAGGGGATCCTGTGGGTTATTTGTTGGATCCGCCGGGTTACTGCGGGGGGTTGCCGTGCTTGCGCGAGGGCAGGTCCGCGTGCTTCGACTGGAGCATGGCCAGCGACTTGATGAGGACCTCGCGGGTCTCGGCCGGGTCGATGACGTCGTCGACCAGACCGCGCTCCGCCGCGTAGTACGGGTGCATCAGCTCGGACTTGTACTCCTTGACCATGCGGGCCCGCATGGCCTCGGGGTCCTCGGCCTCGGCGATCTGACGCCGGAAGATGACGTTGGCGGCACCTTCGGCGCCCATCACGGCGATCTCGTTCGTCGGCCAGGCGTAGGTGAGGTCGGCGCCGATGGACTGGCTGTCCATGACGATGTAGGCACCTCCGTAGGCCTTGCGCAGGATCAGGGAGATCCGCGGCACGGTCGCGTTGCAGTAGGCGTAGAGCAGCTTCGCTCCGTGCCGGATGATCCCGCCGTGCTCCTGGTCGACGCCCGGGAGGAATCCGGGGACGTCCAGGAAGGTGACGATCGGGATATTGAAAGCGTCACACATCTGGACAAAGCGCGCAGCTTTTTCCGACGCCTCGATGTCCAGCACGCCGGCGAGGGCCTGCGGCTGGTTGGCCACGATGCCGACGACCTGGCCGTCGAGGCGGGCCAGCGCGCAGATGATGTTGCGGGCCCAGCGCTCGTGGATCTCCACGTACTCGCCGTCGTCGACGATCTCCTCGATGACCTTGGTCATGTCGTACGGACGGTTGCCGTCCGCCGGGACCAGGTCGAGCAGGACGTCGCCGCGGCGGTCGGCCGGGTCGGTGGACTCGGCGCGCGGGGGGTTCTCACGGTTGTTCTGCGGGAGCAGCGAGAGGAGGTAGCGGACCTCCGCGATGCAGGTCTCCTCGTCGTCGTACGCGAAGTGGCAGACGCCGGAGGTCTCGGCGTGCACGTCGGCGCCGCCGAGGCCGTTCTGGCTGATCTCCTCGCCGGTGACGGCCTTGACCACGTCCGGCCCGGTGATGAACATCTGCGAGGTCTCGCGGACCATGAAGACGAAGTCGGTGAGGGCGGGGCTGTAGGCCGCGCCGCCCGCGCAGGGTCCCAGCATGACCGAGATCTGCGGGATCACCCCGCTCGCCCTGGTGTTGCGCTGGAAGATGCCGCCGTAGCCGGCGAGGGCGGAGACGCCCTCCTGGATACGGGCGCCGGCGCCGTCGTTGAGCGAGACCAGCGGGGCACCGGCCGCGATGGCCATGTCCATGATCTTGTGGATCTTCGTGGCGTGGGCCTCGCCCAGCGCGCCGCCGAAGATGCGGAAGTCGTGGGCGTAGACGAAGACCGTGCGGCCCTCCACCGTGCCCCAGCCGGTGATCACACCGTCGGTGAACGGCTTCTTGGCCTCCAGACCGAACCCGGTCGCCCGGTGCCGGCGCAGCTGCTCGACCTCCTGGAAGGACCCCGGGTCGAGGAGCAGCTCGATCCGCTCCCGGGCGGTCAGCTTGCCCTTGGCGTGCTGCGCCTGGGTCGCCTTCTCGCTCGGGCCGGCCAGCGCCTGGGCACGGATCTCGTGCAGCTCGGCCACGCGGCCGCGCGCATCCGTGGGTTCCGAAGGCACCGCGGTCGGCTCGCCCGTCGTCTCTTCCAAAACGGTCATGTAGTGACCTTACGAAGCCCACCAAGGAAAGAGGGACGTCGACTCCGTACAGTCTCCGGCGCGTTTTCCTGGTAGCCCTGAACAGAACCGGGCGGACATGCAGCCGTTCCGACTGCTCAGAGGGGCTGGGGGTTGTAGGGGTCACACAAAGCCCGGGACTGAGACCCGCCTCACATCACCGACCCGCACATGCCCTCCCCGGAGTGAAACGGAGCGTCCGGACGGCCGCTCGCGCCCGCCGGATTCCGGTCGGGCCGACACCGGCGGCGGAAGATGTTGAACATTGAACGGAATAGGTCTACGGTCATCCTTGTTGACCTCGTTGAAGATTAAACATCCTCGATCTTCCCGTCCCCAAGGAGCACGTCATGGGCATCTTCGGCCGCAAGAACACCGACGAGACCGCCACCGCCGTCGCCGACGCCACGGTGAGCCCCGAGCTCGCCGCCCTGACCGGCGACTACACGATCGACCCCGCCCACTCGACGTTCGGCTTCGTCGCCCGCCACGCGATGGTCACGAACGTCAAGGGCAAGTTCAACGACTTCACCGGCTCGCTGCACCTGGACGGCACCGACCCGTCGAAGTCCAGCGCCTCCATCGACATCACGATGGACAGCATCGACACCGGGTCCGCCGACCGTGACGGCCACCTGAAGAGCGCCGACTTCTTCAAGACCGACGAGTTCCCGGCGATGACCTTCCGCTCCACCTCGACGGAGGCGCTGGGCGGCGAGGACTACCGGATCACCGGCGACCTGACCATCCTCGGCGTCACCAGGCCGCTCAGCATCGACCTGGAGTTCAACGGCGCCGCGAAGGACCCGTTCGGCAACGAGCGCGTCGGCTTCGAGGGCAAGGCCGAGATCCTGCGCTCGGACTGGGGCCTGACCTGGAACGCGGCGCTGGAGACGGGCGGCGTCCTGGTCTCCGACAAGATCAAGCTGAACTTCGACATCTCGGCGATCAAGAACGCGTAAGCGCGCGGCCGAATACGGTGGAAAACGGCGAATAGGGGTCGGAAGCGAAGAGCTCCCGACCCCTTCGCGTGTTCCATGTCACAGTCGCGAGACATGAGCACCAGGACCGGACCACAGCACTATCCCGGCGCGAACCGCGACCACTGGTACCAGGACGACTTCGGCGGTGACCGCATGGAGGTCAACGTCGTCGTCCTGCACACCACCGAGGGGCGTTCACTCCCCGACTACCAGGGCGGCTCGGCCGCGCCCAACCTGACGGCGGTGCCGGACTTCGCCGCCAGGAAACTGAAGTGGTACCAGCACTTCGAGATCGACGTCTCCTCACGCGCGCTGGTCAACAAGCGCGGCGGCGTGGAGACGAACACACTGAACGTCTGCCAGGCGGAGCTCGTCGGCACCTGCGACCCCGACACGCACGCCAAGTGGAAGGCCCGCGACCAGGCCCACATCTACTGGCCGAAGGCGCCGGAGTGGGCGCTGCGCGCCGTCGCCGAGTACCTGGCGTGGATGCACATCCACCACCGTGTCCCGCTGCGCGGCCCGGCGCTCTGGCCCGCGTACCCGAAGTCCGCCGGGAACGGGGGCGGTCAGCGGATGGGCGGCGAGCGGTGGAACGCGTTCAAGGGGGTGTGCGGGCACATGCACGTGCCGGAGAACACGCACGGGGATCCGGGGGCGATCGACTTCGAGGGGCTGCTCGGCTTCGCGAAGGCGGCGGTCCAGGACTGACATCGGCTCGACGACGCACCGGCGGCCGGCCGCGCCCCGGCGAACGCGGCCGCCGGTCCGACGGGTCGGGCCGCCGGTCCGACGGGTCGGGGCCGCGGGCGAACCGGTCGGGGCCGCACGTGGGCGGGGTGGGGCCGGCACGTGGGCGGAGGGACCGCGCAAGTGGGCGGGTGGGGCCGCCGCCTTCGCGGGCGGGACGGCCGGTGGGCGAGCGGTCCGGCGGCGGACGGAAGTGGCTGAATCAGCCCCCTTGTGTGAGGGCTTGCGGAGTTCTCATAATCCAGCAACAGATTTGACCTGACCATGCCAGCGCATGGACATTTCTTTGCGGTGCGCAACTTGCGTTGACATGCTCACGTCAAGCCAACCCCCCACGGAAGGCAGCACCTTGAAGAAGCTCCTCACAGCGTTCAAGAGATTCGCCGCCGTCGGCGCGGCCGCCCTCGCGATCGCCAGCCTTCAGCCCCTCTCGTCCGCACAGGCCGCCCCCTCCCCCGTCGTCGGCGGAACCCGTGCCGCGCAGGGCGAGTTCCCGTTCATGGTCCGGCTCTCCATGGGCTGCGGCGGAGCGCTCTACACCCAGCAGATCGTGCTCACCGCCGCGCACTGCGTCAGCGGGACCGGCGCCAACACCAGCATCACCGCCACCGCCGGCGTCGTGGACCTCCAGTCCACCACCGGCCGGGTCCAGGTCAAATCGACCTACGTGTACCGGGCCCCCGGCTACAACGGCAACGGCAAGGACTGGGCGCTCATCAAGCTCGCCTCGCCCATCACCACCCAGTCCACCCTGAAGATCGCCACGACCACGCAGTACAACACCGGCACCTTCACCATCGCCGGCTGGGGCTCGGCCAGCGAGGGCGGCGCCCAGCAGCGCTACCTGCTCAAGGCCACCGTGCCGTTCGTGAGCGACGCGACCTGTCGTGCGTACAGCGGCTACAGCGGCCTCGTCGCCAGTGACGAGATCTGCGCCGGATACGCGGCCGGCGGCACCGACACCTGCCAGGGCGACTCGGGCGGCCCGATGTTCCGCCGGGACTCCGCCAACGCCTGGATCCAGGTCGGCATCGTGAGCTGGGGCATCGGCTGCGCCCGGGCCAACGCCCCCGGCGTCTACTCCGAGGTCTCCACCTTCGCCTCGGCCATCGCCTCGGCGGCGGCCTCGCTCTGACGCACACCGCTCCCGTGAACCGGACGGGAGCACGTCGTACGACGTCCACGGGCCCGGCGCCGTCGCGCGCCGGGCCCGTGGCGGGTGAGGTACCGCCCCGCACCCGCGCGGCCGAACCACCGGACGCCGAACCACGGGACGCCGTGCCACCGGACGCCCGGCCACCCCACCGGGCCGGGCTTCAGAACCCGCCGCCGAAGTCGCCCCCGCCGCCCCCGCCGAAGTCCCCTCCCCCGCCGCCGAAGCCACCGAAGTCGCCGGGGTCGAAGTCGGCGCCGGAGACGTCGCCGCCCTCGTAGCCGCCGCCGAAGTCGCCGTAGCCGCTGCCGTAGTCGGAGGCGTAGGACGGGCCGGCCATGATGCCGCCGAGCATCGTGCCGACGAGGAGGCCGGGCAGGATGCCGCCGCCGAAGTAGCCGCCCGCCCAGGGACCGTAGGCGGGGCCGGCCTCCCAGTACGGGCGGCGGCCGTAGTCGCTGTCGACCTCACGGATCACCGGGTCGCGGCCGTCGGCCAGGCGGGTCGCGTCCGCCGCGCAGACCGGGACCTCGCGGGTGGCCCCGCCGGGCGGCGTCCAGGTGGCGTCGGAGACCGAAGGGCCGTGGCGGGGGTCGAAGAAGCACGGCGGCCGGCGTTCGGGCAACGGCTGTCCCGTACGACGGGCGGCCAGCCGGGCGAGGGAGAAACGGCCGTCCTCCAGCGCCTGGGTGACGGCGCGGACGTCCTCGGGCCTCGCCGCGGCCGCCATCACCGACTTCGCCTGCTCGTAGGCGTCCAGGGCGCGTTCGTAGTCGGCGCGCATGGAGTCGTCGGCGCCCGGCTCCGACGGGTGGAAGTCCAGGCGGTCGAGCTCCTCGCCGAAGGCCGTGATGTCCTCGTCGACAACGACCCGCAGCCGGTCGAGGGCGGCCCGTTGCTCCGCGTCGTGCCGTCGCCGGTTGCGCCGCACGAGGGTGTAGGCGCCCGCCCCGCCGGCCACCAGCACCACACCGGCCGTGATCAGCGCGGTGGACGAGATCCCGTCGCCGCCGCCCGAGGAGCTCCAGCTGCCGGGGGCCGAGCCCCCCATGTTCGCCAGGGCGCGGTCGGTGAAGTCGGTGAGCTGGGTCGTGGCGTCGCCCTCGTCCTGGACACTGGCGACCAGGTTGCGGACGGCCGTGCGGGACAGGACCGAGGAGTCGGCGCGGGCGTCGAAGCGGTCGCCGAGGCGG
This sequence comes from Streptomyces sp. NPDC002884, assembly GCF_040295245.1. NCBI lineage: Bacteria > Bacillati > Actinomycetota > Actinomycetes > Kitasatosporales > Streptomycetaceae > Streptomyces > Streptomyces sp. NPDC002884. Next base: position 135,509 of record NZ_JBEOVB010000011.1, read on the forward strand.
ATCGCGTACAGGCCGGTCACGCCGGTGGCGGTGCGCAGGTCCGTGAAGAGGTCCGCCGTGGGGTAGCCGGCGGGCAGGACGGCGATGAACAGGGGCTTGTCGGCGCGCTCGATCTGCTGCTGGAGCGCGTGCGCCTCCGCCTGGGGCAGCTGGGCGCTCGCCGCCGGGTCGACGTAGACCGGGCTCTCGCGCAGGGCCGCGGCGATCGTGGAGACGCCGGTGACCGCCGAGGCACGCGGAGCGCCCGCCGTCAGGACCGCCAGAGCGGTCAGGACGGCGAGCGCCAGTGCGATCAGCGGTCCGGCGGAGCTTCGGGCCGACAGGACGACCTTCATACTTCGAAGCTACCGGAAACCCACCGAAAGCGACCCATTCGGACGGCCGGGATCGCGGAGGTCAGGACGCCGCCCGATACGCCGCCGTCAGCCGCTCCACCGCCTTTCCGTACCGGCCGGTGAGCAGCAGGTGGTCCGCGTCGGCGAAGGGCTTCGCGAAGGCCGCCGTGACGGCCTGGCCCACCTTCTGCTGGACGATGAGCCGGGCCTTCCCGACCAGCGTCCGTCCCAGCTCGTCGGCGCCGGCCCGGTCGGCCGCCGCGGCCGCGGCGCCCAGCCCCTTCAGGGTCGCCACGCCGCCCTGCGGCACGTGGCTCAGCGTCGTCAGACCCCAGCCGTACGGGAACTGCGGGTCGTACGCCGTGTCGCCGACGTTGATCGGCAGCTGGGCCTGGGACTTCGGCCAGGTCACCGGAAGCTGTCCGGTGAAGGGCCGCCTGCCGTACAGGACGTCGGCCACGCCGTCGCCCTCCGTGCCCGGCAGCCAGGAGGCGACCAGCGCGTCGATGTCGCCGAGCCGGTCGCCGATCAGCTGGGGCCGCCCGGAGACGATCAGCACCGCGCACCTCATCGCGCCGCACACCTTGTCGACGGCCGCCCGGTCGGCGGCGGTCAGCTCCAGGTCGTTGCCGTTGCCGACGTCGCCCACGCCCTCGGCGTACGGGGTCTCGCCGACGACCACGACACCCACGTCGTATCCGTCCGTCGACGCCGACGCGTCCTTGGAGTAGGTGACGTCGCCGCCCGCCTTCTCCATCCCCTCCAGGATCGTCGTGCCCTGCGTGATGTCGCCTGAGGCGCCCTGCCAGGTGATGGTCCAGCCGCCGGTCTGGTTGCCGATGTCGTCGGCGTTGGAGCCGGCGACGTACACCTTCTGGCTCTTCTTCAGCGGCAGCACGCCACCGGAGTTCTTCAGCAGCACCTGGGACTCGGCGGCCGCCTTGCGCGCGACGGCCCGGTGCCCGGCGGAGCCGATGGCGGACGCGCCGCCGGTGTCGGCGTACGGCTTCTCGAAGAGGCCCAGCTTGAACTTCTGCGTGAGGATGCGCGACACGGCGTCGTCGATCCGCCGCTCGCCGACACGGCCTGCCTCGACCTCGTCGAGCAGGGTGGCGTGGAAGTCCTTGTACGCGTACGGAACCATGATCATGTCGAGTCCCGCGTTGACCGACGTACGGACGTCGGAGGCGTAGTCGCCCGGGAGCTGGTCGATGGCCGCCCAGTCGCTGATGACGAACCCGTCGAAGCCCATACGGTCCTTCAGCACGCCGTTCAGCAGGTCGGCGCGGGCGTGCATCTTCACCGGCCCCTGGCCGTCGCCCGCGATGTCGAGCGAGGAGTAGGACGGCATGACGGTGCCGACCCCGCGGTCGACGGCCGTCCGGAAGGGCGCCAGGTGGACGGCCTCCAGTTCCTGCCGGGTGACCTCGGTGATGCCCTGGTCGAGGGTGTACGTGCCGGTCGTGGAGGAGCCGTACGCGGTGCCGCCGTCGCCGACGAAGTGCTTGGCGGTGGCGAGGACCTTGTCGCCGTCCTTCAGATCCGCGCCGCTCGCCCGGCCCTGGAGACCCTGGATCACCGTCTCCATGGCCTCGACCAGCGCCGGGTCCTCGCCGTACGCCTCGTAGGAGCGGCCCCAGCGTTCGTCGCGGGTGACGCACAGGCAGGGGGCGAAGTCCCAGGGGATCCCGGTGGCCCGGACCTCGGCGGCGGTCACCGCGCCGGTCCGCTCGGCGAGGGCGGGGTCCCTGGTCGCCCCGATGCCGATGTTGTGCGGCATGACGGTCGCGCCGACCAGGTTGTTGTGGCCGTGCACGGCGTCGACGCCGTAGATCAGCGGGATCTGAAAGCGCGTGGCCTGCGCCCGCAGCTGGAACGCGTCGATCATCTTCGCCCACGCCGCGGGGGCGTTGGGCGTCGGGGTCGAGCCGCCGCCGGAGAGCAGCGAGCCGAGGTCGTACGCGGCGATGTCACCGGGAGCGGTGATCGCCCCGCGCTCCGCCTGGGTCATCTGGCCGGCCTTCTCCGCCAGGCTCATCCGCGACAGGAGATCGGCGACGCGCTTCTTCACCGGCAGTGCGGCGTTCAGATACGGCAGTCCGTGCGCGTCGACCACGACCTGCGGGGTCTCGGACGGAGGCTTGGCGCCGGTGACGGTCAGCCGGAGCGGGACGGTCTCGGCGGACTCGGCCCGCTTGTCCGCGAGGGTGCGGACGGCGACCGTGCGGGTGGCACCGGAGGGGGTGCCCGCCGGGAAGGTGACGGTGCCGGTGACCGGGGTGTAGTCCTTGCCGGGCTCGGCGGTGCCGGTCGCGGCGGTCTCGTAGGCGACGGTGACGGGCTCCTCGAGGGGGGCCGCGCCGGTGGTGGCGACGGTGAGCGTGACGGCGGCCGTCCCGCCCTCCTCGACCGGGTACACGGCCGCGTCGGTGGTGACGGCGGCGCGCAGCGACTGGTCCGCCCGGCCGTAGAGCTCCACGCCGTCCATGGCGAAGTCGCCCTTGACCCCGACGGGGAGGGTGAGGGCGTATCCCCAGGTCTCGGTGAGGCCGAGGATCTGGTCGATGCCGCCGACGGGCTGGTAGTCCGTGCGGTAGGTGAAGTCGGTGAAGGGGATCTCGACCTGTTTCCAGCCGGTCCAGTCGTCGGTGAAGGAGGTCGTCCAGAGCTCGGACGCCTCTCCGTTCGCCCCGCCGTCCTTGAGCTCGAAGGCGATCTTCCTGCCGTTTCCGCGGCCCTCCCACCAGAACCGGACGCCCTGGTGGGCGGACCAGTCGTGGGCGGGCTCCGCGAAGGCGAAGTCGTGGGTGAAGCCGCCGTACCCGCTGATGTCGTAGCTGCCGGTGAGGACCTTGTCCCCCTCGGGGGCGTCCGCGCGGGCCGTCAGCCCGAGGGCGGGCGGGTCGTCGGTGTCGCTGCCCCAGGTGAAGATGCCCTCGGCGGGCGGGCTCGCGAAGGGGACCTCGCCCTCGAAGCGGTCGACGGGGACGGGGGCGGGGTCGTCGGCGCCGGACGCGCCGGCGGCGGTGGTCATGGGGAGCAGTGCGGTCAGCAGGGTGGCGGAGGCGAGCAGGGCGGTTCTTCGCATGGAACGTCCCTCTACTCTCGTGGTCCACTCATGACTTAGATCACGCCGTGAGTTAACTGGTGACCTGTTGCGCCGTCAAGACTTCACGCCACAACTGGTACGGCCGCAACACCCGGCCGGATCAGGGACGTTGTTCGTTCGACAGATGAACGCGCGACCCCTTGACGCGCCCCGGAAGCCGTCATTTACTCACGCCTCGACACGCCTCCCCACCCCCCACCTCCAGAAGGGCGGCGCTCCATGAGGAGATCCACTCGCGTCCTCCGGCTGCTCCTCGCCGGTCTGCTCACCACCGCCGGGATCACCGCGGCGGCCGCGCCCGCACACGCGGCCGGCGAGCAGGTCACGGCCTGGCTCACCACCACCGACGACGCCGGCGGACGGCACGTGGTCCGCGGTCTGCAGGCCCAGCCCGCCTTCGCCTTCCAGGCGGGCAGCGGCGGCGGCGGCGAGAACATCACCGTCGACGAGAACACCGGGTACCAGACCTTCACCGGCGGCGGCGCGTCCTTCACCGACACCGCGGCCTGGCTGATGAACAGCAGCGGGGCGCTGTCCGCGGCGACCCGGGACGCGACGATGCGCAAGCTGTTCTCGCCGACCGAGGGCATCGGCCTGTCGTTCCTGCGCAATCCGATGGGCGGCTCGGATCTCGCGCGCTTCGGCTACACCTACGACGACGTGCCGGCCGGCCGGACGGATCCCGCTCTGTCGCAGTTCTCGATCGCACACGACCTGGCGGACGTGGTGCCGCTGACCCGGCGGGCCCGGGAGCTCAACCCGGCGCTGACCGTGATGGCCTCGCCGTGGACGGCGCCCGCCTGGATGAAGGACAACGGCCAGCTGAACGGAGGCTGGCTGAAGGCGGAGAACTACGGGGCGTACGCCTCGTACTTCGTGAAGTACCTCCAGGCCTACCGGGACCAGGGCGTACCGGTGGCGTACGTGACGGCGCAGAACGAGCCGACGTGCTGCTCGGGCTACCCGTCGATGAGCTGGAACGGCTCGGGACTGGCGTACTTCACGAAGAGCGAACTGCTGCCGAAGCTGGCGGCCGCGGGACTGTCGACGAAGGTGCTGGCGCACGACTGGAACTGGGACACCTACGACGCCTACGCGGCGCAGACGGTGGACGACGCGGCGGTCCGCTCGCACCCGAACTTCGGCGGGATCGCCTGGCACGGCTACGGCGGGGACGTGGCGAAGCAGACGACGGTGCACAACCAGTACCCGCAGCTGGACGCCTTCGGCACCGAGCACTCCGGCGGAACGTGGATCGCCGACCAGCAGCGCGAGGACATGCTGAACATCGTGGACTACACCCGCAACTGGGCGAAGTCGGTGACGAAGTGGTCGCTGGCCGTGGACCAGAACCGGGGGCCGCACAACGGCGGCTGCGGGACCTGCGACGGGCTGGTCACCGTGCACAACGGGGACGGGGCGAGCGGAACCGTCGACTACACGATCGAGTACTACACGATGGGGCACCTGACGAAGTTCGTCCGGCCGGGCGCGCAGCGGATCGCGTCGACGGCGTCGACGTCCGTGCCGAACGTGGCCTGGCGCAACCCCGACGGCTCCAAGGCGCTGATCGCCTTCAACGACGGGGCGGCCGCGAGGACGGTGACGGTCAACTGGGGTGCGCAGCACGCGACGTACTCGCTGCCGGGGAACACGTCGGCGACCTTCACCTGGTCGGGGACGCAGTCGGGCGACACGAGCCGGTCGGGGGCCTTCGTCGGCCTCGCGGGCAAGTGCCTGGACGTGGCGGGCGGCGCGGCGGTCAACGGCACGGCCGTGCAGCTCTACGACTGCAACGGGTCGGCCGCGCAGCGCTGGACGGTCCAGCCGGACGGCTCGCTCCAGGCGCTCGGCAAGTGCCTCGACGTCGTCGGGGGTTCGACGGCCGACGGGGCCAAGGCGCAGCTGTACGACTGCAACGGAACCGGCGCCCAGCGCTGGTCGTACAACGCCACCACCGGTGATGTCGTGAACACGGCGGCGAACAAGTGCCTGGACGTCACGGACAACTCGTCGGCGAACGGGGCACGGAGCCAGATCTGGTCGTGCACGGGAGCGGCCAACCAGAAGTGGCAGCTGCGCTAGGACAGCGGCTCCGCCGGTGAGCGGTTGCGGGGATCCTCGGCGAGCTCGAAGGGCTCGCCGAGGATCCCCGGCCGAACGCCGCCTACTCGGCGGGCTCCACCTTGGCCCGCAGCAGCCCGTACGTGTACGCGTCCTCCAGGGCCTGCCAGGAGGCGGCGATCACGTTCTCCGCGACACCCACCGTGGACCACTCGCCCGTGCCGTCCGTCGTGGAGATCAGGACGCGGGTGGTGGACTGGGTGCCGTGGACGCCCTCCAGTATGCGGACCTTGTAGTCGACCAGCTCGAGCTTGGCCAGCTGGGGGTAGATCTTCTCCAGGGCCACGCGCAGGGCGCGGTCCAGGGCGTTGACCGGGCCGTTGCCCTCCGCCGTCGCGACGATGCGCTCGCCCTTGGCCCACAGCTTGACCGTGGCCTCGTTGGCGTGGGTGCCGTCGGGGCGGTCCTCGACGATGGCCCGCCACGACTCGACTTCGAAGTACTTCAGCGGCCGGCCCTCGACCTCGGCCCGCAGCAGCAGCTCGAAGGAGGCGTCCGCCGCCTCGTAGGTGTAGCCCTTGAGCTCGCGTTCCTTGACCCGCTCCACGACCCGGCCGACCACTTCACGGTCGCCGCCCAGGTCGACGCCGAGCTCCTTGCCCTTGAGCTCGACCGACGCCCGTCCGGCCATGTCCGACACCAGCATCCGCATGGTGTTGCCGACCTGCTCGGGGTCGATGTGCTGGTAGAGGTCCGGGTCGACCTTGATGGCCGAGGCGTGCAGACCGGCCTTGTGGGCGAAGGCCGAGACTCCCACGTACGGCTGATGCGTGGACGGCGTCAGGTTGACGACCTCGGCGATCGCGTGCGAGATGCGGGTCATCTCCCGCAGCCGGCCCTCGGGCAGGACCTTCTTGCCGTACTTCAGCTCCAGGGCCGCGACGACCGGGAACAGGTTCGCGTTGCCGACCCGCTCGCCGTAGCCGTTCGCCGTGCACTGGACGTGCGTCGCGCCCGCGTCCACCGCCGCGAGGGTGTTCGCCACCGCGCAGCCGGTGTCGTCCTGGGTGTGGATGCCCAGGCGGGCGCCGGTGTCGGCGAGGACCGTGGCGACGACCGCCTGGATCTGCGCCGGGAGCATGCCGCCGTTGGTGTCGCAGAGGACGACCACGTCCGCGCCGGCCTCGGCGGCGGCCCGGACGACCGCCTTCGCGTACTCCGGGTTGGCGCGGTAGCCGTCGAAGAAGTGCTCGCAGTCGACGAAGACCCGGCGGCCCTGTTCCTTCAGGAAGGACACCGTGTCGCCGACCATCGCCAGGTTCTCGTCCAGCGTCGTGCGCAGGGCCAGCTCGACATGCCGGTCGTGGGACTTCGCGACCAGGGTGATCACCCCCGCGCCCGACTCCAGCAGCGCCCTGACCTGCGGGTCCTCGGACGCCTTCGCGCCCGCCCGGCGGGTGGCGCCGAAGGCGACCAGCTGGGCGTGCCTGAAGTCGATCTCCTCCTGGGCGCGGGCGAAGAACTCGGTGTCGCGCGGGTTGGCGCCCGGCCAGCCGCCCTCGATGAAGCCCACTCCGAAGTCGTCCAGGTGCCGGGCGATGGCCAGCTTGTCGGCGACGGTGAGGTTGATGCCCTCACGCTGCGCGCCGTCGCGCAGGGTGGTGTCGAAGACGTGGAACGAGTCGTCGAGTTCGCTGGTTGCGGTCATGGTCTGAAGGCTCCTGTGTTGGATCTCGGTCGTTACCGGAATGACCGGCTCCACCATTCCCCCATGGTCCCTCGCGCTCTCGCTTCCGGCTGCGGGTGGGCCAGAAAAGCGAAAAACCCCTCGCGGGTGCGAGAGGTCTGCGCGCGGGTCGAGGACGACGATGGCCGCTCGTACCTGGTCGTACGGAGCGGTCACTGCGGACCGGCGCGCCTGCTGCCAATAATCGTGGCGAACGAGAGCACGGCGGAAGTCTGGCACATACCGTCCGATTGCTCACCGGGTGTCTCAGGATGCGAACAGGGCGTTCTCACGCGCCCGCGCTCTCACGCGTCCGCGAGCAGGCTCTCGGCCAGAAACTCCCGGACGTGCCCGAGGACCTGTTCCCGGCCGGTGCCCCGCAGCCCGATGGCCACATGGATGGAGAAGCCGTCGAGGAGGGCGCGCAGCCGGGCCGCGAACCGGTCGGGGTCCACGCTCCGGAACTCGCCCCGCGACACCCCTTCCGCCAGCAGGGCGACCAGGTCGCGGTGCCAGGCGCCCTCGATGGCCGCCTGGCGGTCCCGGGCGTCCGCGTCGTCGGCGGCGTTCTGCGAGCCGTTCCAGACCTCCAGCCAGAGCGTCCAGTGCGGGTCGCGGTGGCCGTCGGGGACGTACAGGTCGACGTAGGCGTCGAGGCGCTCGCGGGCGGGGGCGGCGCGGGCCAGCAGCCGGGCGCGCTCGGCGCCGAGCCGGCCCTCGCTCCACTCCAGGGTGCGCAGCAGGAGTTCGTCCTTGGAGTGGAAGTAGTAGAGGAGATGGCCGCTGCTCATCCCGACCTCGCGGCCGAGCCCCGCCATGGTGAGCTTCTCCAGACCGCGCTCGGCGATCATCTCCATGGCGGCGGCAAGGACGTCCTCGCGGGGCGGCGCGTTCCTGCGTGCCCGTGCCGCTCCGGCCATGTCCCGGCTCCCCTTCGTCTCGTCCCCGGATCTCAGACCCTCGGCTGCTGCTGGGTGATGCAGTGGATGCCACCGCCGCCGGAGAAGATCGTACGGGCGTCCACCAGCGTGACCGTGCGCTCCGGGAACAGGCGGCGGAAGACGTCCGCCGCGAGTTCGTCGCGCGGGTCGTCGAAGCCGCAGAGCACGACGCCGCCGTTGCAGAGGTAGTGGTTGATGTACGAGTAGTCGGCCCAGTGGCCGTCGGCCTCCAGGACGGCCGGGGCGGCGACCTCGACGACCTCCAGACGGCGGCCGCGCGCGTCGGTCTGCGCCTTCAGCAGCCCGATGACCTCCTTCGTCACCTCGTGGTCGGGGTGCGCCGGGTCGGGCTGGTGGTGGGCGACGACGACTCCGGGGCGGGCGAAGGCGGCCACGATGTCGACATGGCCGAGGGTGCCGAAGCCGTGGGGAGGGTAGTCGCCGGTGAGTCCGCGGGGCAGCCAGATCGCCTTGCGGGTGCCGAGCATGGCGTGGATCTCCGCCTCGACCCGCTCCCGCGTCCACCCCGGATTGCGCTCCGGACCGAGTTGGACCGTCTCCGTCAGCAGGACCGTCCCCTCGCCGTCGACATGGATCGCGCCGCCCTCGTTGACCAGCTTCGAGGCGTACGTCCGCGCCCCCGCGAGGTCCGAGACATACGCGGCGATCTTCGCGTCGTGCTCCCAGCGGGCCCAGCCCTGGGCCCCCCAGCCGTTGAACGTCCAGTCGACGGCGGCGAGTTCACCGTCCGGACCGGTCAGGAAGGTGGGGCCGATGTCCCGCATCCAGGCGTCGTCGAGATCGCGCTCGACCGTGTCGACGCCCGGGCCGAGAAGGGCGCGGGCCTCCGCCGACTGTCCGGGGCCGCACACCACCGTCACCGGTTCGAAGCGGTGGATCGCGCGGGCGACCGAGGCCCAGGCGGCGCGGGAGGCGGTCAGGTCGTCGGGGTCGTCGAAGGTGGGGTTGGGGCCCGGCCACGCCATCCAGGTGCGCTCGTGCGGGGCCCACTCGGCGGGCATGCGGAAGCCGTCGGCGGCAGCAGACATCAGCGGTCCTCAGAGGAAGTACAGGCGGTTGAGGGAGACGGACTCGGCCGGCTCGGAGCGCAGCGGCTCGCCGTCGAGGGTGACCAGGCCGGTGCGCTGGTCGACGTCGACCGCTCCGGTACGGGAGTTGCGGCGCAGGTCGGCGGGGCCGATGCCGCGGGTGCCGCGGACGGCGACCCTGCGGCGGCGGGTCGGCATCGAGTCGCCGCCCTGGTCGAGGGCGGCCCGGGCGACGAAGGCGACCGAGATGTCGGCGGGCGTGGCCCCGTACGCCCCGAACTGCGGTCCGAGGACCAGGGGTTCGCAGGCGTCGGTGGCCGCGCCCGGGTCGCCGACCACGCCGTACGCCGGGAAGCCCGACTTGAGCACGAGCTGTGGCTTGGCGCCGAAGTACTCGGGGCGCCACAGCACGATGTCGGCGAGTTTGCCGACCTCGATGGAGCCGACCTCGTGCGCGAGACCGTGGGCGATGGCCGGGTTGACGGTCAGCTTGGCGATGTAGCGCAGGACGCGTTCGTTGTCGTGGTCGTCGTCCGGGGCGCCGAACTCGGCCTTCATCTTCCCGGCCATGGCGAACGTACGGCGGACCGTCTCGCCGGCCCGGCCCATGCCCTGGGCGTCGGACGAGGTGATGCCGATCGCGCCCAGGTCGTGCAGCACGTCCTCGGCTCCCATGGTGCCGGCGCGGATCCGGTCGCGGGCCATGGCGGCGTCGCCCGGCAGGTCGGTCTTCAGGTCGTGGACGGCGACGATCATGCCGTAGTGCTCGGCGACGGCGTCCCGGCCGAAGGGGAGGGTGGGGTTGGTGGAGGAGCCGATCACGTTGGCGACGCCCGCCATCTTCAGCACGTTCGGCACATGCCCGCCGCCGCAGCCCTCGATGTGGAAGGCGTGGATGGTCCGGCCCTCCAGCACCCGCAGGGTGTCCTCGACCGACAGGCATTCGTTCAACCCGTCGCTGTGCAGGGCGACCTGGACGTCGTGTTCCTCGGCGACCCGCAAGGCCGTGTCCAGCGCCCGGGTGTGGGCGCCCATGTCCTCGTGCACCTTGAAGCCCGAGGCGCCGCCTTCGGCGAGGGCTTCCACCAGGGGCGCGGGGGACGACGACGAACCCCGGCCGAGGAAGCCGATGTTGACCGGCCAGGCGTCGAACGCGTTGAACGCGTGCCGCAGCGCCCAGGGCGAGTTGACGCCGACGCCCCACACGGGCCCGAACTCCTGGCCGATGACCGTGGTCACCCCGGAGGCCAGCGAGGCCTCCATGATCCGCGGCGACAGCAGGTGGACGTGGGTGTCGACGGCGCCGGCGGTGGCGATCAGCCCCTCGCCGGACACGATGGACGTGCCCGTGCCGACGACGACGTCGACCCCGTCGAGGGTGTCGGGGTTCCCGGCCCGCCCGATCGCGTGGATCCGTCCCTCGCGGATGCCGATCGACACCTTCCGGATCCCCTGCACGGCGTCGATCACGACGACGTTGCTGATCACGACGTCACAGGTGTCGCGGACGGCGGCGGCCTTGAGGTGCAGTCCGTCCCGGGCGGTCTTGCCGAAGCCGGCGAGGAACTCGTCGCCGTGCCGCTGGGAGTCCGACTCGACGCGGACGACCAGCCCCGAGTCACCGAGCCGGACGCGGTCACCGGCCCGGGGACCGTGGGTGGCTGCGTACTCGTACGGGTTCATCGGGTGCCTCCCGTTTCCGCTCCCAGATATCCGCAGGCGGCGGCCCGGCGCAGGGCCTCGTCCCTGGCCCCCGGCGCGTCGAGCGCCCCGTCGACCAGACCCGCGAAGCCGATCGCGACCCGGTCGCCGCCGATCGGCACGAGTCCGACCTCACCGCTCTCCCCCGGCCCGAAGCGCACGGAGGACCCGGCGGGGACGGCGAGCCGCATGCCGTAGGCCTTCTCCCGTACGAAGTCGAGCCGCGGGTTGGCCTCGAAGAAGTGGAAGTGGGAGGTGACGGAGACGGGGACGGTCGCCGTGTTCGTGACCGTCAGCCGTACGGCCGCCTCGGGCTCGGCGTGCTCGGGCCCCGGCAGCAGGGCCCCGGGCGCCCGGTCCCCGAGCGCGCCCCCGGCGATCGGGTCGCCGACGACCGCGAGGCGCGAGCCGTCGTCGAAGACGGCCTCGACCTGCACCTCGGTGACGATGTCAGCGACGCCCGGCAGCACGTCGTCCGGGCCGAGGACGGACCGGGCGCGTGCGATCGCCTCGGCGAGCCGGGCGCCGTCGCGGGCGGCCTCGCAGACGGTGTCCGCGATGAGCGCGGTGGCTTCCGGCACGTTGAGCCGCAGTCCGCGGGCCCTTCTCGCCCGGGCGAGCTCCGCCGCGCCGAAGAGCAGAAGACGGTCCCGTTCCGTGGGGGTGAGTCGCACGTCACTCTCCCTTTCTTTGAGCAGTACTCTAAATGTTCTCCTCGATGATCAGAAGGCATGACGCGTAACTTTTGAGCACTGCTCAAAACGGGGAGAGCCCCGAGAACGCCACAGGGCCAGCCCGGACGGGATGGCCCTGACGGGATGACCCTGCCGGGACGGCCCTCGCGGGACGGCCCTGTACGGGCGAGGGGTGACTAGCCCAGCTCGTGCATCCAGCCGTGCTTGTCCTCGGCCGTGCCGCGCTGGATGTCCAGCAGGGCCTGGCGGAGCCTGAGGGTGACCTCGCCGGGCTCGTCGCCGGACTGCTGCCACTCGCCGCCGGTGCGCTTGACCGTGCCGACCGGGGTGATCACGGCGGCGGTACCGCAGGCGAAGACCTCCTTGAGGGCGCCGCTCTCGGAGTCGCGCTGCCACTGCTCGACCGAGACCCGGCCCTCCTCGGCGCGGTAGCCGAGGTCCCGGGCGACGGTGAGGAGGCTGTCACGGGTGACGCCCTCCAGGATGGAACCCGTCAGCGACGGCGTGACGATCTTGTCGTCGTACACGAAGTACAGGTTCATGCCGCCGAGCTCCTCGACCCACTTGCGCTCGACCGCGTCGAGGTAGCAGACCTGGGCACAGCCCTGGGCGGCCGCCTCGGCCTGGGCGAGCAGGGAGGCGGCGTAGTTGCCGCCCGTCTTGGCGTCGCCCATGCCCCCGGGAACGGCGCGCACGTGCTCCTCGGAGACCCAGATGGAGACGGGCTTGACGCCACCCGGGAAGTAGGCGCCGGCCGGCGAGGCGATGACGAGGAACAGGTACTCGTTGGCCGGCTTCACACCCAGGCCGACCTCGGTCGCGATCATGAAGGGCCGCAGGTAGAGGGACTCCTCCCCGCCGTGCGCGGGCACCCAGTCCTTGTCCTGGCCGATCAGCGCGTCGCACGCCTCGACGAACGTCTCGACCGGCAGCTCGGGCATGGCCAGGCGGCGGGCCGAACGCTGGAAGCGCTTGGCGTTCTGGTCCGGGCGGAAGGTGGCGACCGAGCCGTCGGGACGGCGGTACGCCTTCAGGCCCTCGAAGATCTCCTGCGCGTAGTGCAGGACCATGGTGGCCGGGTCGAGGGGGATCGGCGCGTACGGCACGAGCTGACCGTCGTGCCAGCCGCGGCCCTCGGTCCACTTGATCGTCACCATGTGGTCGGTGAAGTGGCGGCCGAACCCGGGGTTCGCCAGGATCGCCTGCCGCTCGGCGGCGGAGGTCGGGCTGGCGGAGGGCTTGAGCTCGATCGTGGGCGTCGTCATGAGTAGATGTCCTTCGCTTCCTGGCGAGCGTCTGGGCCACCCCGCGTCTTTCGGCCGGGGGTCCGGGGGTTGTCCCCGGAAGATGCAGCACCGGTTGTAGTGACGGGCCGCGCTCACGCCCGTACGGCCGGTGGCCGGTGCTAGGACGTCCGAGCATTGCCTCATACCGCGGCTCCGCGTTCGATTATCGCAAGCGGCGGACGAGGTCCAAAACGGCGTGAATGCGACCCAGGGTCGATGGTGGCACCCGGCGGGGGACATGCGGAAGCCGCCGGGTGCGGATGCGACCCGGCGGCTTCGAGAGGTTTCGCGCAGCGCGGGGTCAGCCGGCTACTCGTACGGAGAGCGCGTCACCGATCTCGGAGGTGCTGCGCGCGGGCAGCGAGCCGCGCTCCTCCAGGTCGACGGAGACGGCGTCCTCGATGCGGACCGCCTCGGCCTCGTAGCCGAGGTGGCGCAGCAGCAGGGCGACGGACAGCACCGTGGCGGTGGGGTCGGCCTTGCCCTGGCCCGCGATGTCCGGGGCCGAGCCGTGCACGGGCTCGAACATGGACGGGAACTCGCCGGACGGGTTGATGTTCCCGCTCGCGGCGACGCCGATACCGCCGGAGACGGCCGCGGCGAGGTCGGTGATGATGTCGCCGAAGAGGTTGTCGGTGACGATGACGTCGAAGCGGGCGGGGTCCGTGACGAGGTAGATCGTCGCGGCGTCCACGTGGATGTAGTCCGTGGTGACGTCGGGGAACTCCGCGGCCACCTGGTTGAAGACGTTCGTCCAGAGGTGACCGGCGAAGGCCAGCACGTTGTTCTTGTGGACCAGCGTGAGCTTCTTGCGGGGACGGGCCTGGGCGCGGGCGAAGGCGTCCCGGACCACGCGCTCGACACCGAAGGCCGTGTTCACGGAGACCTCGGTGGCGACCTCGTGCGGGGTGCCCTTGCGGATCGTGCCGCCGTTGCCGGTGTACGGGCCCTCGGTGCCCTCGCGGACCACGATGAAGTCGATCTCCGGCTGGCCGGCCAGCGGGGTGGCGACACCCGGGAGGAGCTTCGACGGACGCAGGTTGACGTGGTGGTCGAAGAGGAACCGCAGCTTGAGCAGGAAACCCCGCTCCAGGACGCCGGAGGGGACGCTCGGGTCGCCGATCGCGCCGAGCAGGATGGCGTCGTGCCGCTTGAGGGCCTCCGCGTCCGCGTCGGTGAGGGTCTCACCGGTGGCGTGGTAGCGGCGGGCGCCGAAGTCGTACTCCTCGGTCTCCAGCTTCACATCCTGCGGGAGGACGGCGGAGAGGACCTTGAGACCTTCGGCCACGACCTCCTGGCCGATGCCGTCACCGGGAATCACTGCGAGATTGAGGCTGCGAGACATACCGGAACCGTACCCCTCGTCCCATGGGATGACATGGACCGTCCGCCATACGGACAGAGAAGTCGCGGTGCGGAGGTGACGGCGCGGACCTGAGGAGTCGTGCGGGGTCGGGGTGCGACGCGGGTCCCGAAGTCCCGTTCGGGGCCCGCGCCGCACCCCGTGCGGGGCGGCTCCCGGACTGCGGGGCGGCTCGGCTCAGTGGCCGGTCTCGCCGCCGTTGTCACGGCGGTCGAGGGCGCGCTGGAGCGCCGCGGCGGCGTTCTTGCGGTCGGACTCGGTCGTACGGGAGATGTGGCGGACTCGGCGGCGGACGGTCGTCTCGGCCATGGGAAATCGACTCCTTCGAATTCCAGGGAGTGCGGAAGGGGGGTGCGAGACTCCCCCTCTGCCTAATGGGCGGGGGGTGCCCCCAAGGGGCGGGGAGCGGGCCGCAGGGATTGCCTGCACGGGGCCCGGCTCACGACCGCCATTCGCTTGGTCGAGCGAGACGTTCGGCTCCTACAAAGCTAAGGGAGGAGCACGCGCCTGTCTCTACAATTACTCGGACTTCCTACTATCTGAGACGGCGACCCGGGTCACCCGGTTCCGACCTGCGGTTTCGCGGATGACCTCAACTCCCGCACGAGGGCCCGGACGGCCGCGGTCGCGGCCAGCTCCGGGGTCGTGACATAGCCGACCCGACGGGTGGGCCGCTCCGGGCCGAGGTCGGTGATCTCCGTCCCGGGAGGCGTCCGGGTGAGGGAGAGCGTGGGCATGATCGCCATCCCCAGGCCGCTGCTCACCATCGACAGCACCGCCCCGTCGTCCTCGGCACGGACGGTCGCGGCGGGGATCCAGTCCTGCGCGGCCCACCACGCGCGCGTGGAGGACGAGCAGTTCTCCGTCCAGTCGACGAGCGGAAGGGAGCGCGGAGCGGGGTGACCCACCGGGTGCACCAGCGCGTACGGCTCCTCCAGCAGCACGTCCCCCACCAGCTCCGGCGGGATCGGCGCGCTGGTGCCGAAGGTGGCGATCCCCAGGTCGGCCCGCCCCTCGGCGACCGCGCCGGCCGTCCCCGGGCCCACCTCCCGCACGACGGTCACGGTCGCCTCGATCCCCGGGTGCCGAGCGGCCAGCCGCTCCAGGACGGGCGGCAGCAGATACAGGGCCGCGCTGCGGAAGGCCGCGATGCGCAGCGGCCCGTCGACCTGGCCCGTTCCCACGCCCCGCGTCTCGGCGACCAGCGCCTGGAGCATCCGCAGGACGCGCCGGGCGTGCGCGACCGCGCGGGCGCCGGCCGCGGTGGGCCGGGCGCCGTACCGCCCGCGCTCGAAGAGGACGACCCCCACCTTGCCCTCGATGCCCCGCACCGCGTGCGAGACGGCCGACTGGGTGGTCCCGAGCCGGGCGGCGGCGGCCGAGAAGCCTCCCTCGTCCGCCACGGCCACCAGAGTCCGCAACTCCTTCGGCGCAAGGTCGGCTGCGCTCACTCGGGGCTCCCACCTGCTGCTATGAGGGCGACTCATGGATCGGCCCGTTCCATGAGCGCAACCCTCTGCCCACCGCCCGCATTCCTTCCTACGGTCCCCTGTCATGACCAGCACCGCGCTCACCGTGCAGCAGACCGCCCGTCCGACCGGCTTCCCCACCCCCGAGCACTTCCGCTTCGCCGAGTCCCCGGTCCCCGAACCGGCCCCGGGGACCGCCCTGGTGGAGAACCTCTACTGGTCGGTCGACCCCTACCACCGCGAAATGATGGACGGCGACTTCGCGTTGAACGCCCCGCTGGAGGGGCGCTCACTCGGCCGGATCGTCGCCACCCGCGATCCGGTGGCCCTTCCCGAGGGCGAGATCGTCTTCCACCGGCAGGGCTGGCGCACCCACGCGGTGGTCCGCCCGGAGGAGGTCAGACGGCTCCCCCGGTACGAAGGGGTGCCGCTCTCGGCGCACTTGAGCCTCCTCGGCGGTACGGGCCTGACGGCGTACGTCGGCCTGACCCGCATCGCCCGGCTGCGCGAGGGCGAGGACCTGTTCGTCTCCGCGGCGGCGGGCGGGGTCGGCACGGCGACGGGACGCTTCGCGCGGCTGCTCGGCGCCGGCCGGCTGACCGGCAGCGCGGGCACGGCCGAGAAGGTGCGGTACCTGACCCGGCAGGTCGGCTACGACGCGGCCTTCGACTACCACGACGGCCCGGTCGCCGACCTCCTGGCGGCGGCCGCCCCCACCGGCATCGACGTCTTCGTCGACAACGTGGGCGGCGAGCACCTCGGGGCGGCGATCGGCGCGCTGCGGGAACGGGGGCGGGTGGTGCGCGTCGGCACGGTCGGGCAGTACAACACGCCCGGCGCCACGCCGGTCGTGTTCGACCACGCCGACGTGGTGGAGAAGAGCCTGCGCCTGGAGGGCTTCCTGGTGCGCGACCACCGGGACGTACAGGAGGAGCTGTACGAGTTCGCCGTACCGCATCTGCTGAGCGGGGCACTGGCGCTGGACGAGACGGTGGTGGACGGGTTCGAGCGGATCGTGGAGGCGTTCCTGCTGATGCTGCGCGGCGGGAACACGGGGAAGACTCTGGTGCGCCGGTCGCCCGACCTCCAGGAGCTCTAACCTTTAAAAGTTACTTGACCAGTTAGACGCGCGCATGGTGCACTCGTGTCATGACCCTCCACGCCTACCGCCAGGTCCGTCACCGCACCACCACCGTCCGCGGCCACGAGGTGTACTACCGGGAGGCGGGCCCGGCCGACGCGCCGGTCCTGCTGCTCCTGCACGGCTTCCCGAGCAGCTCCCACATGTTCCGCGACCTGATCCCGCTGCTCGCCGACAGCCATCGCGTCATCGCCCCCGACCACCTCGGCTTCGGCCGGTCGGCGGCGCCCGCCGACTTCCGGTACACCTTCGACGAACTCGCCGCCGTCACCGGCGAGTTCACCGAGCAGCTCGGCCTGAAGGAGTTCGCGCTCTACATCCAGGACTACGGCTCCCCCATCGGCCTGCGCCTCGCCCTCGCCCATCCCGACCGGGTGACCGCGATCATCACCCAGAACGGCAACGCCTACGAGGAGGGGCTCGGGGAGGCGGCCTGGGCGCCGGTGCGGGCGCTGATCGCGGAGCGGACCCCGGAGACCGAGGCGCCGGTGCGGGAGATCAGCAGCCCGGAGGGGATCAGGTGGCAGTACCTGCACGGGGTTCCGCCGCAGTGGCAGGAGCTCGTGAGCCCCGACGCCTACGAGCACGACGCGGCCCTCATGGCCCGGCCCGGTCAGCCGGGGATCCAGCTCGACCTGATCTCCGACTACGGCTCCAACTTCGCCCTGTACCCGGCCTTCCAGGAGTACTTCCGCACCAGCCAGGTCCCGCTGCTGGCGGTCTGGGGCGCCGGTGACGAGATCTTCGTCCCGGCCGGCGCGCTCGCGTTCCGCCGCGACCTGCCCCGGGCCGAGGTGCATCTGCTGCCCACCGGGCACTTCGCCCTGGAGACGCACGCGGGCCAGATCGCGGCGCTGATCAGGGACTTCCTCGGACGCGGCCGCACCCACTGACCGGGAAACGGGGAAGGGGCCGGGCAGTACGCCCGGCCCCTTCCCCGTCGTACGACGGTGTGTCAGCCCATGTGCGGGTACGGGTAGTCGGTCGGCGCGACCAGCGTCTCCTTGATGGCGCGGGTCAGGGTCCAGCGCATCAGGTTCTGCGGAGCGCCGGCCTTGTCGTTCGTGCCGGAGGCGCGACCGCCGCCGAAGGGCTGCTGGCCGACGACGGCGCCGGTCGACTTGTCGTTGATGTAGAAGTTGCCGGCCGCGTAGCGCAGCTTCTCCATCGTGTACGCGGCGGCCGCGCGGTCGCCCGAGACGACCGAGCCGGTCAGCGCGTAGTCCGACACCGACTCCATCTGCGTCAGCATCTCGTCGTACGCCTCGGCGGAGCTGTCGTCGTACACGTGCACGGCGAGGAACGGGCCGAAGTACTCGGTCGTGAAGACCTCGTTCTCCGGGTCGGTGCACTCGACGACGGTCGGGCGCACGAACCAGCCGACCGAGTCGTCGTAGGAGCCGCCCGCGACGACCGTGCAGGTCGGGTCCGCCTTCGCGCGGTCGATGGCCGCCTTGTTCTTGGCGAAGGAACGCTCGTCGATGACGGCGCCGACGAAGTTGGAGAGGTCGGTGACGTCACCCATCGTCAGGTAGTCGACCTCGGCCGCGAACTCCTCCTTGAAGCCGGAGTTCCAGATCGACGCCGGGATGTAGGCCCGGGAGGTCGCGCTGCACTTCTGGCCCTGGTACTCGAAGGCGCCCCGGGTGAGCGCCGTCTTCAGCACCGCACGGTCCGCGCTCGGGTGGGCGACGACGAAGTCCTTGCCGCCGGTCTCGCCGACCAGACGCGGGTAGGAGCGGTACTTCTCGATGTTGGCGCCGACCGTCTTCCACAGGTACTGGAAGGTCTTGGTCGAGCCGGTGAAGTGGATGCCCGCGAGGTCGCGGTGCTCCAGGGCCACCTTCGAGACCTCGACGCCGTCGCCGGTGACCAGGTTGATGACGCCCTTGGGCAGACCGGCCTCCTCCAGCAGCCGCATGAGCAGCACGGCGGAGTGGGTCTGCGTCGGGGACGGCTTCCACACGACCACGTTGCCCATCAGCGCGGGCGCGGTGGGCAGGTTGCCCGCGATGGCGGTGAAGTTGAACGGCGTGATCGCGTAGACGAAGCCCTCGAGCGGCCGGTGGTCGAGGCGGTTCCAGACGCCCGGGGAGTTCGCCGGGGGCTGCTCGGCCAGGATCTGGCGGGCGTAGGCGACGTTGAAGCGCCAGAAGTCGACCAGTTCACAGGGACAGTCGATCTCCGCCTGCTGGGCGGTCTTCGACTGGCCGAGCATGGTGGAGGCGGCGAGCGTCTCGCGCCAGGGGCCGGCGAGGAGTTCGGCGGCGCGCAGGATGATCGCGGCGCGGTCGTCGAAGGACATCGCGCGCCAGGCGGGCGCGGCGGCGAGGGCCGCGTCGACGGCGTCCTGCGCGTCCTGCTGCGTCGCGTCGGCGTAGGTGCCGAGGCGGGCCTGGTGGTTGTGCGGCTGCACGACGTCGAACCGCTTGCCGCCGCCCATCCGCTGCTCGCCGCCGATCGTGCAGGGCAGGTCGATCGGGTTGTCGGCCAGTTCCTTGAGCTTGGCCTCCAGCCGGGCACGCTCCGGTGAACCGGGGGCGTAGCCGTGCACCGGCTCGTTGACGGGGGTGGGGACCTGGGTTACCGCGTCCATGTCTTCCGTTACTCCTTCTGAGCGGGTGTTGCGATCGGGGGTGCGGGCTCAGCCCTTGCTGAGCATCGAGCGGACGAAGAACCACAGGTTGGCCGGCTTCTCGGCGAGCCGGCGCATGCTGCGCCTTCCCGGGGGACGACCCCCGGACCCCCGGCAGAGAAGCCACTGCGCCTGCCTCATCGTTCAGCCCCTGGTGAGCATGCTGCGGACGAAGAACCGCAGGTTGGCCGGCTTCTCGGCGAGCCGGCGCATGAAGTAGCCGTACCAGTCGGTGCCGTAGGCGGTGTAGACGCGCATGCGGTGCCCCTCGGCGGCCAGCCGCAGGTGCTCGTCGCTGCGGATGCCGTACAGCATCTGGAACTCGTACTCGTCCAGCTTGCGCCCGGCCTTGCGGGCGAGCTCCTGCGCGATGGAGATGAGGCGCGGGTCGTGGGACCCGATCATGGGGTACCCCTCGCCCTCCATCAGGGTGCGCAGGATCCGCACGTACGCCTTGTCGATCTCGTGCTTCTGCTGGTGGGCGACCTCGGCGGGCTCCTTGTAGGCGCCCTTCACGAGGCGGACCCGGCTGCCGCTCGCGGCGAGCCGGCGGGCGTCGGCCTCGGTGCGGAAGAGATAGGCCTGGATGACACAGCCGGTCTGCGGGAAGTCCTTCCGCAGCTCCTCGTGGATGGCGAACATCGAGTCGAGGGTGGTGTGGTCCTCGGCGTCGAGGGTGACGGTGGTGCCGATCGCGGCGGCGGCCTCGACGACCGGGCGCACGTTGGCGAGGGCCAGCTCGTGGCCGCCCTGGAACGCGGGGGCGGGCCCGGAGGGCCCTTCGATCAGGGCGGTGGTGGGCGCCGGGAGGGCCTGGCCGAACATCGACAGCTTGACGGACATCTCGACCCGCTCGCCGAGCTCCAGCCCCGCGAGCCGGTCGATCAGCGCCAGGTAGGCGTCCCGGGCGGCGGCGGCCTGTTCGGGGGTGGTGATGTCCTCGCCGACGACGTCCATCGTCAGCTCCAGCCCACCGGCGGTGAGCTCCTCGACGATCGGGACGATGTCGTCGACCGTCTCCCCGGGGATGAAGCGGTCCACGACCTGCTTCGTCACCGGGGCCGCCGAGATCAGGCGTCGCATCCGGTCGCTGCGCGAAGCGGCGAGAATCACGGGACCCAGCACGGGGCACCTCCACATACCAACCCATACGAGGCCGTCGCCCGACGATCGGGGAACGGCACGGAGAACCACCGTGAAACCTAAGGATCCCTCCGATCGTGGGCCATCGACAGCTGTCACGCATCCGTGCCGCGGATCTCAGACAGATGTATGAAGAGGGCGGGGAGATGCGGGAGAATGCCCGGGTGACAGCCGATTACCAGGGTGACCACCAGGAGCTCGTCGACGAGATCTCCGAGCTGCTCGGCGCTCCCGCGACCCTGGAGAACCGGGATTTCGAGCTGATCGCCTTCGGCGCCTACGACAGCGAGGGCGAGCTCGACGCGTCGGCGCTGGACCCGGTGCGCACCCGCTCGATCCTCACCCGGCGCTCCACGGCCGCCGTCCGCACCTGGTTCGAGGGCTTCGGCATCACCCGGGCGACCGGCCCGGTCCGGATCCCGCCGACCCCGGAGGCCGGGGTGTACCGGGGGCGCGTCTGTCTCCCCGTACGGCACCGGGGGGTCGTCCTCGGCTATGTCTGGCTGCTCGACGACGACCCCGGGCCCTCGGACGCCCAGCTGGCGGCCGCCATGGAGGTGACCGTCCGGATCGGCGCCCTGCTCGCCGACGAGGCCCAGCACGGCGCGGACCTCACCCGGGAGCTGCGGGCGGTGCTGACCGCGCAGCCGGACTGGCAGCGGGACATGGCGGTGGCGGAGCTGCGTACCGCGCTCGGCGCCCGCGCGGACGGCCCGCACACGGTGGTGTGCGTGACGCCCTGGCCGTCCGCCGACCCGGACGACGCGCCCTCGCTGCGTACGCTGCCCGGGGCGACGGCGCTGTGCACGGTCCCGTGGGGCACGGCCTCCCAGTCCCTGGCCCTGCTGGTCCGCCTGCGCTCCACGGACACCCTCACCCCGGCGACGTCGGCGGCGGCCCGGCTCCTCGAGCGGGCGGAAGGGGCCGCCGCGGGAGTGGCCGCCGGGCGGGCCGGCCTCGCGGAACTGGGCATCGCCTGGCAGGAGGCGTCGGCGTCGGCGCGGGCGGCGCTGGCGGAGCCCGGCCTCGGCCCGGTCGCCCGGTGGGCGTCCATCGGCCCCTACCGGCTGCTGACCTCGCTGCCCCGGGAGACCGCCCAGGACCCCGCCGTACGAACCCTGTTGACGCCCGCCCACCACGAACTCGCCCGCACGGCCGAGGTGTACCTCGACTGTGCGGGCCAGGCGGGCCGCACGGCAGCCGAGTTGGGCATCCACCGGCAGACCCTCTACTACCGGCTGTCCCGGGTGGAGCAGCTGACCGGCCTGGACCTGGACGACGGCGAGGACCGGCTGCTCCTGCACATGACCTTGAAGGCGGCCCGGCTCTGACGAGGCCGGAGGCTGCCGGTCGAGGCCAGAGGCGCTGGTCGAGGTCAGGGGCTGCTGGTCGAGGTCAGAGGGCTGCTGGTCGCCGAGGTCTGCGGCGGCTCCGGTCCCGAGTCCTGCGGCGCGGTCGCCCACACTCCGACCAGAGCCGTGGCGAGGGCCGTCGTCACCGCGACCAGCACGGTCGTCACCGGGACCGCGAGGGCCGACAGCGTACGGAAGTTCCGGATCTGCCCCCAGCGCAGACCGGCGGCCCGCACCTGACGGGCCTCCCAGTACAGGCCGAGGGCGAGGAAGACGGCCAGGCAGTCGCCGGTGGTGAGCAGCAGGGACGCACCGAACTCGGCGGCCGGTTCGAACTGGTAGAGCAGGGCGGCCAGTTCGGCGGGGAGCACCACCGCGAGCAGGCACATCGCCCGGCCGAGCGGGGTACTGCCGCGCAGCCAGGAGTAGAGGTAACCGTAGACGAAGCCGTACAGCGGCCAGCGCAGAGCGGTGAGCCACTCGCCGGCGACCTCCGGGGGGTCGTAGACGGTGATGGTGGAGATCCGCGGGGGCAGGGTGTACGCGATCCACGGCAGACTCAGCGCACCGACGAACACGGCGGCCGCCACACCGTTGCGCCAAGCCGTGCGGCCGCCGGAGGATCCGAGCGCCAGGGCGCGCAGGGCGAGGGGGCGCAGCGGCGCGCCGGCGCCCAGGGCTCTCAGCCGGGTGTTGAAGTCGCGGGGCTTGAGGGCCCCCTCGGCCAGGGCTGTGTGCGAGGCCGTCAGGAACATCCGGCGGCCGGCCGCCAGCGCCTGTTCCTTCAACAGGGCGTGGACGCGGCGAAGATGCGCGCCCGGTGTCGTCGCATGCAGACGCTCGGCCCTCGGCCGGGCGGCGACAGGGATCAGCCAGCCGAAGCCGGCCGCGGCGAAGGCGAGAGCCAGGAGCAGGGAGTCGCCCGGCACGTAAATGCCGCCTACCCGGCTGAAACCGCTGGCGGCCGGTACGGCCACGGCCGCCGTGACGCCGAGAGCGATCAGCGCCGTGCGCGCGTGCGGCGGCCAGGATCCGGCGTCGTGCCGGAAGCGCCACAGCAGGGCGGCGGCGACGCACACGACGGCGGCCTCCACGACCACCAGGGTGCCGTTGACCGCGGTGGTGTACGCCACACCGAGCACGTTCCAGCGTGCTGTGCCGGTGTAGTCCGCCCAGAAGTGGACGGATCCCCCCTCCCCCACGCTCAGCAGCCACCACAGCAGCACAGCCGCACCGGCCGCCGATCGGCTTCGCACCCCCAGGGCGACGAGCGCCGCGAGAACGCCCGCGGGCCAGAACCACTCCAGGGCATAGGTCGCCACGGTGTTCGCGGTCTGCCAGTGGCCCTCGACGGCGGCGCCGAGGATGTCGTCCGGAAGGCCCGCACCCGGCCCGACCGCCAGCAGGCCCGCCCATCCGGCGACGGCGACGGTCACGGCCCAGCGCCGGCCCGGCACGCCGAGCAGTCCGCCACGCAGCACGGCGGCCGCGGCGCAGGCGAACAGGGTGACGGCGGCAGGCTGAAGCCAGGGCCACAGGGACCGGTCCGTCAGCGAGAGCGCCGCCACGGGTGCGAGCAGGGCCAGTCCGGGCACGGCGGCGAGCAGCATCCAACGGGCCTCGGGCGGTCGGCCGTTGCTCAGCCGGGCCGCGAGGGCGACGAGGAGCAGCGGAACCGTCACCCACCACCACGCGACGAAGGCCGTACCGGCCCAGGCCGCCGGATTCTCCGGTTCGATGCCCAGGCCGAAAGCGTTCAGGGCATTGAGGAGCAACACGGCCGTGCCGACCGTGGCCACCGTGGCCGCCGACTGCCAGCGACGCAGCGTGGGGAGTGGCGCCCACGCGCGCACGAACGGCAGCACCAGGCAGAACAGGAGCACGGCGACCGCCACGAGCAGGAAGATCACGTCGCGGACGAGGGAGGAGTTGGACTGGAGCGAATCGCTGAGGATCACGAAGTCGCTCCGGCTGTCGCCGACCGCGTCGAAGTCGCCGACCGTGACGGCCACTCTCCCCTTGGCCGGCAGCACGATGTCGACCCGGTCGACGGACTGCCTGAGGACCTGGCCTTGTTTGCCGGACTCGAACGCGACGGCCTGGATCCTGCCGGCGTCGGCCCGGACACTCACGGTCCACCGGTCGTAGATCCCGGCGGCGCCCAGCCGCGCACTCTTCGGCTTCAGCACGAGCGTCATGGAGCCGTCGAGATCCATGTCCTTGAGACACTTCGGGGCAAGCTGCTCGCCCGAGGCCTCGGAGGTGACCGACACCTTCGCCTCGGGGCTGTTCTGCGCCACCTGGTTGCGCTCGAAGCCGGTGACCGAGTCCACCTTGCCGAAGTGGCAGTCCTCGTTGTCGCTGAGTCGGGCGGTGAAGGGCATCCATTCGGCCATCGACTCACCGCTGCGCAGGGCGGCGGTGAAGGGGTCGTCGCCGGTCAGCGTCAGCCGGTGCCGGGCCTGCGCGGACCAGCCGGAAGAGAGGGCGAGCGTGAACTTCGAGGCCCCGGTGCGGGGTGCGCGCCCCTTTCCCCGGTACCGCTCACGGATCTCGCGCTGTTCCTTCTCGAGCTCCCTCCGCTGCTGCTCGGTGAGCTCACCCAGCTCCTCCGACCCGGGCCAGGCATGGTCCATCTGCTCCCGATAACTGTGGTCGACCGCTGCCACCCACGCCAGATGCGCGCCCACGAATCCTGCCGCCGTGAACAGCGAGAGCAGAACTCCCGCCAGGCAGCGTCGCCAGGCCCCCCGACCACCAGCCACGCAGGTCCCCCTCCCCCGAGCCCGTCAGGCTAGCGGAGGGCACCGACAGCGGCACCGAGAACGGGGTGAGGGTCAGTTCCCCCTCGTGCCCTCGATCACCCGGCGCAGTCCCTCGGTGAGCTGGGCCGCGTCGGTCGCCGAGGCCGGGTCGAAGAGCCACTGGACCATGAGTCCGTTGAGGAGGGTCTGGTAGAAGCGGCCCTCCGTGTCGACGGTCTCCTTGTCGAGCTCGTCCTCCGGGACGCCGTTGAACATGGGCACGATCCCCGACCGGCCCTGCTCCTGCGCCTCGGCGAGCAGCTTGCGCACCTCGGGGAGGCGGTCGCCCTGGACGATGAGCTCGAAGCTCAGCAGCCAGACAGCGCGCGTCCGCGGCACCGAGCCGATGATGCTCGCCCACACCTCCTGGAAGCGTTCCAGCGACCCGGCGGCCGCCGTCAGCTCGTCCCCCACGCCCCACCCGGGGTCGAACTCGTCGCCGGCGCCCTCGATCAGCGAGACGTACGCCTGCACCAGCAGCGCGTCCTTCGACCCGTAGTGGTAGCCGATGGACGCCAGGTTGGTCCCCGACTCCTTGACGATGTCCCGCGCGGTCGTCCGCAGGAACCCCTTCTCCAGCAGGCAGCGCTTGGCGCCTTCGAGCAGATCCTCACGGTGTCCCATGTCCGCCACCCTACCCTCGATCCATACAGACGTCCTAGACGACTGACTTATACATTCGTTCTAGACAACCGTTTAATACGCTCGTACAGTCACCGTCATGACCAACCCGACGCACACGAACCCGATGGACCCGACGGACCCGATGGACCCGGTGGGCGCCCCGGCGACCCCGGCAGGCCGCGCCGGCCGCCGTGAATGGACCGCGCTGGGCGTACTGATGCTTCCGCTGCTGCTGGTCTCCATGGACGTCTCCGTCCTCTACTTCGCGATCCCGGCGATCAGCGCGGACCTGCGGCCGACCGGCACCCAGCAGCTGTGGATCTTCGACATCTACGCCTTCGTCCTGGCGGGCCTGCTGATGACGATGGGCTCGCTCGGCGACCGCATCGGCCGCCGCAGGCTGCTGCTGATCGGCGCCGCCGCCTTCGGCGCCGCCTCGCTGATCGCGGCGTACGCGAACAGCGCCGAGACCCTGATCGCGGCCCGCGCGGTCCTCGGGATCGGTGGCGCGACCCTGATGCCCTCGACGATGGCCCTGATCCGCACGATGTTCACCGACCCGGCCCAGCGCGCGAAGGCGATCGGCCTGTGGTCCGCGGTGATGACGGGCGGCATCGCGCTCGGCTCGGTGATGAGCGGCCTGCTGGTCGAGTACTTCTGGTGGGGCTCGGTCTTCCTGGTCAACCTGCCCGCGATGGCCCTGCTGTTCGTCCTCGGCCCGGTCCTGCTGCCGGAGTCCCGCGATCCCGCCCCCGGCCGCTTCGACTGGCCGAGCGTCCCCCTGTCGATGGCCGCCGTGCTGCCCGTGATCTACGGCCTGAAGGAGATCCCGTCCGACGGCTGGCACGTGGAGTACGTCGTCTCGGTCACCGTCGGTCTGCTCTTCGCGGCCCTCTTCGTCCACCGCCAGCGCACCGCGGCCTCACCGATGATCTCCCCGGCCCTGTTCCGCGGCCACGGCTTCACCCCCGCCCTGGCCCTCAACCTGGTCTCCGCCTTCGGCATGCTGGGCTCGGCGTTCTTCACCACCCAGTACCTCCAGTCGGTGCTCGGCAAGAGCGCGCTGGAGGCGGCCCTGTGGGCCCTGCTCCCCTCGGTGCCGATCGGCGCGGCGGCCCCGGTCGCGACCTCGCTGGTCCAGAAGGGCGTCAACCGCGCCTACGTCGTGACGGCGGGCTTCGCGATCGGGGCGAGCGGCTACGCGCTGCTGGCCCTCGCCGGTACGGACTCGATGTGGCTCGTGCTGACCGCCTGCGCGGTCCTGGCCTGCGGGATCGTCATGGTCCTGTCGCAGATGACGGACCTGGCGATGAGCGCGGCCCCGGTGGAACGCGCGGGATCCGCGTCCGCCCTGCTGGAGACCGGCACCGAGTTCGGCGGCGCCCTCGGCATGGCCGTCCTCGGCTCCATCGGCACCGCGATCTACCGCCACGACATCCCGGCCACGGCCCCGGCGGAGGCCCGCGAGACCCTCGGCGGCGCCCTCGCGGTGGCAGGTCGGCTCCCGGGGCGCACGGGAGACGCCCTGGCGACGACGGCACGCGAGGCATTCACCAACGGGATGCAGGGCGCGGCGATCGCCGGAGCGGTGCTCCTGGCCGGAGCGGCGGCAGCGGCCTCGGTGACCCTGCGAAGGATCCGCGTGAAGTGACCCGAACAGAACAGGAGCCGGGCGGGCTGGATCACTCCAGCCCGCCCGGCTCCTGTCATCGAGCCACGCTCAGTACATCCAGCCCGCCCCGCGCCGGCCGTCGAGCCACGCTCAGTACATCCAGCCCGTCCGGCGTTTGAGGACGAGGCCGTTCAGGCCGAAGCGGGGGCCCGGGGGCGGCAGCCCCCGGTACGTGCGGCAACCTCAGACGAGGTTGACCGCACGAGCCGACGTCGCGCCGATCTCCTCGGCGACCTCCGCCAGCACCCCGGCGGGCACCGTGTCGTCGACCGTCAGAACGGCCAGCGCCTCGCCGCCCACGGCCGCGCGGGCGACCTGCATACCGGCGATGTTGATCCCCGCCTCGCCGAAGACCCGGCCCACGGTGCCGACGACACCCGGACGGTCCTCGTACTTGAGGACGACCATGTGATCGGCGAGGGCGAGGTCGACGTCGTACTCGCCGACCGCGACGATCTTCTGAAGGTGCTTGGGACCGGCCAGCGTGCCGGAGACCGACACCTCCTCGCCGTCCGAGAGCGTGCCGCGCACGGTGACGACGTTGCGGTGGTCGGCCGACTCGGAGCTGGTGGTCAGCCGCACCTCGACGCCGCGCTCCTGCGCGAACAGCGGGGCGTTGACGTACGAGACGGTTTCGTCGACGACGTCCTCGAAGACACCCTTGAGAGCCGACAGCTCCAGCACCTTCACGTCGTGCTGGGTGATCTCGCCGTACACCTCGACGTCGAGGCGGACCGCGACCTCACCGGCGAGCGCGGTGAAGATCCGGCCGAGGCGCTCGGCGAGGGGCAGACCGGGCTTGACGTCCTCGGCGATGACACCGCCCTGGACGTTCACCGCGTCCGGCACCAGCTCACCCGCGAGAGCCAGCCGCACCGAACGCGCGACCGCGATACCGGCCTTCTCCTGGGCCTCGTCGGTCGAGGCGCCGAGGTGCGGGGTGGCCACGACCTGGTCGAACTCGAAGAGCGGGGAGTCCGTGCAGGGCTCCTTCGCGTACACGTCGAGGCCGGCGCCGGCGACGCGGCCCTCCTTCAGCGCCGAGTACAGCGCCTCCTCGTCGACGATCCCGCCGCGCGCGGCGTTGACGATGCGCACGCTCGGCTTGACCTTGCGCAGCGCCTCGTCGCCGATCAGACCGACCGTCTCGGGGGTCTTGGGCAGATGGACGGTGATGAAGTCGGAGACCTCGAGCAGCTCGTCCAGCGACAGGACCTTCACGCCCATCTGCGCGGCGCGCGCGGGCTGGATGTAGGGGTCGTACGCGACGACCTTCATGCCGAAGCCGGACATGCGCTGCGCGACGAGCGCACCGATGCGGCCGAGGCCGACGACGCCGAGGGTCTTCTCGGCCAGTTCCACGCCCGTGTACTTGCTGCGCTTCCACTCGCCGTTCTTCAGCGCGGCGTTGGCCTGCGGAATGTGGCGGGCGGTGGCGAGCAGGAGACCGCAGGCCAGTTCGGCGGCGGTCACGATGTTCGAGGTGGGGGCGTTGACGACCATCACGCCGGCCTTGGTGGCGGACGGAACGTCGACATTGTCCAGGCCGACGCCGGCTCGTGCGACGACCTTCAGCTTCTTCGCGGCGGCGATCGCCTCGGCGTCCACCTTGGTGGCCGAGCGGATCAGGATCGCGTCGACGTCGGCGATGGCCGGGAGCAGTTCGGCCCGGTCCGCCCCGTTGGCGTGCCGGATCTCGAAGTCCGGGCCGAGCGCGTCCACGGTCGCGGGCGACAGCTCTTCAGCGATGAGTACGACAGGTTTCGAGCTCACGTGAGTCCTCACAAGTCCAAAGCGTGCGGACGGCCGTCCCGACGGCCGCAGGCGGAGGAGGGGCTAGCCGCGTGGAAGACGCACGACGCTGTGGGCCTGACGCGTATGTAGTGCAGCAGTGTAGTGCTGCGACGGAGGCCGCCTCACGCCTCCGCGGAAGGATCACCCGTCCGTGAGTGGACGGAATGGACAACGGGGCCGGAGCGATCGGCTCCGGCCCCCTGTCCCGAGGCCTTACGCCTCTTCGTTCACCCAGCTCATCAGCTTGCGCAGCTGCTTGCCGGTGGTCTCCAGCAGGTGCTCGGAGTCCGCGTCCTTGTACTCGTTGTACTTCTTCAGACCGCCGTGGTACTCGTCCATCCAGTTCTGGGCGAAGGTGCCGTCCTGGATCTCGGCGAGAACCTGCTTCATCTCGGCCTTGGTGGCGTCGGTGATGATGCGCGGGCCGGTGATGTAGTCGCCCCACTCGGCGGTCTCGGAGACGCTCCAGCGCATCTTCTCCAGGCCGCCCTCGTACATGAGGTCCACGATCAGCTTCAGCTCGTGCAGGCACTCGAAGTAGGCGATCTCCGGCTGGTAGCCGGCCTCGACCAGGGTCTCGAAGCCCGCCTTGACCAGCGCGGAGGTGCCACCGCAGAGGACGGCCTGCTCACCGAACAGGTCGGTCTCGGTCTCCTCGGTGAAGGTCGTCTTGATGACGCCGGCGCGAGTGCCGCCGATGCCCTTGGCGTACGACAGGGCCAGCGCGAAGGCGTTGCCGGTCGCGTCCTGCTCGACGGCGGCGATCGCGGGGACGCCGCGGCCCTCCTCGTACTGGCGGCGCACCAGGTGGCCCGGGCCCTTCGGGGCGACCAGGGCGACGTCGACGCCGGCCGGTGCCTTGATGAAGCCGAAGCGCACGTTGAAGCCGTGGGCGAAGAACAGCGCGTCGCCGTCCTTCAGGTTGTCCTTGATGGACTCCTCGTAGACCTGGGCCTGGATCGGGTCCGGGATGAGGATCATGATGACGTCGGCCTCGGCGGCGGCCTCGGCCGGGGTCACCACGCGCAGGCCCTGCTCCTCGGCCTTGGCCTTGGACTTGGAGCCCTCGTGCAGACCGACCCGGACGTCGACACCGGAGTCACGGAGCGACAGGGCGTGGGCGTGGCCCTGGCTGCCGTATCCGATGACCGCGACCTTGCGGCCCTGGATGATGGACAGGTCGGCGTCGGCGTCGTAGAACAGCTCGGCCACTTTGGGTTCTCTCCTTGGGTGCAGGTGTTGCGTACCACCGTATGACGGCGGGCGGAAGGGAAGTCTCGGGGTCTCGGTATACGGGCGATCGGCGATCACCGATCGCCCGGATCCGTTCGTACGGAGACCGGTTACGTACTTACGCCGACCGGTCGAGAGCGCGCAGCGACCGATCGGTGATCGAGCGGGCGCCGCGGCCGATGGCGATCGTGCCGGACTGGACCAGCTCCTTGATGCCGTACGGTTCCAGCATCTTGAGCATGGCGGACAGCTTGTCGTTGCTGCCGGTGGCCTCGATGGTCACGGCCTCCGGGGAGACGTCGACGGTCTTGGCGCGGAACAGCTGGACGATCTCGACGATCTGCGAGCGCGTCTCGTTGTCGGCGCGCACCTTCACCAGAACGAGTTCGCGGTGAACGGCCTGTCCCGGCTCCAGCTCGACGATCTTCAGCACCTCGACGAGCTTGTTGAGCTGCTTGGTGACCTGCTCCAGCGGCAGGGCGTCGACACTCACCACGATGGTGATCCGGGAGATGTCGGCGTGCTCGGTGACGCCGACGGCGAGCGAGTCGATGTTGAAGCCCCGACGGGAGAACAGGGCGGCGATCCGGGCCAGGATGCCCGGCTTGTTCTCCACCAGGACGGAGAGCGTGTGCTTGGACATGTCTTCTTACGTCTCTCTCGCTCAGTCGTCTTCGTTGTCGCCGAAGTCGGGGCGGACGTCCCGGGCGGCCAGGATCTCGTCGTTGGAGGTGCCGGCGGCGACCATCGGCCACACCATCGCGTCCTCGTGGACGATGAAGTCGACGACGACCGGGCGGTCGTTGATGGAGTTGGCTTCCTCGATGACCTTGTCGAGGTCGTCGGGGGACTCGCAGCGGATCGCGTAGCAGCCCATGGCCTCCGACAGCTTCACGAAGTCGGGGACGCGGGTACCGCGGGCGTCCGGGTTGACGTCGTTCGGGCCGGAGTGCAGCACGGTGTTGGAGTACCGCTGGTTGTAGAACAGCGTCTGCCACTGGCGGACCATGCCGAGGGCGCCGTTGTTGATGATGGCGACCTTGATCGGGATGTTGTTCAGGGCGCAGGTGGTGAGTTCCTGATTGGTCATCTGGAAGCATCCGTCGCCGTCGATGGCCCAGACGGTGCGCGCGGGCGCGCCGGCCTTGGCGCCCATCGCGGCCGGGACGGCGTAGCCCATGGTGCCCGCGCCGCCCGAGTTCAGCCAGGTGGCGGGCTTGTCGTACTGGATGAAGTGGGCGGCCCACATCTGGTGCTGGCCGACGCCCGCGGTGAAGATCGTGCCCTCCGGGGCGAGCTGCCCGACGCGCTCGATGACCTGCTGCGGGGAGAGCGAGCCGTCGGCGGGCTGGTCGTAGCCCAGCGGATAGGTCTCGCGCCAGCGGTCGAGATCCTTCCACCAGGCGGTGTAGTCGCCGGCCTGGCCCTCGCTGTGCTCCTTCTGCACCGCCTGGATCAGGTCGGCGATGACCTCGCGGGCGTCCCCCACGATCGGCACG
Organism: Streptomyces sp. NPDC002884; assembly: GCF_040295245.1. NCBI lineage: Bacteria > Bacillati > Actinomycetota > Actinomycetes > Kitasatosporales > Streptomycetaceae > Streptomyces > Streptomyces sp. NPDC002884. The sequence continues at coordinate 167,144 of NZ_JBEOVB010000011.1, forward strand.
TCGGCGGCGCGGTTCTTGCCGATCTCGGCCGGGTCGATGTCCGCGTGGACGATCTTGGCGTGCGGCGCGAAGCTGTCGAGCTTGCCGGTGACGCGGTCGTCGAAGCGGGCGCCGAGGGCGACGATCAGGTCGGCCTTCTGCAGACCGGTGACGGCGGCCACCGAACCGTGCATGCCCGGCATGCCCAGGTGCTGCGCGTGGCTGTCGGGGAAGGCGCCCAGTGCCATCAGCGTGGTGGTGACGGGCGCGCCGGTCAGCTCGGCGAGGACCTTCAGCTCGGCGGTGGCGCCGGCCTTGAGGACACCGCCGCCGACGTACAGGATCGGCCGCTTGGCGGCGGTGATCAGCTTGGCGGCCTCGCGGATCTGCTTGGCGTGCGGCTTGGTCACCGGGCGGTAGCCGGGCAGGTCCATGACCGGCGGCCAGGAGAACGTCGTCCTCGCCTGGAGGATGTCCTTGGGAATGTCGACCAGGACCGGGCCGGGGCGGCCGGTGGAGGCGATGTGGAAGGCCTGCGCGATCACCCGGGGGATGTCCTCGGCCTTGGTGACCAGGAAGCTGTGCTTGGTGATCGGCATGGTGATGCCGACGATGTCCGCCTCCTGGAAGGCGTCCGTGCCGATCGCCTTCGACGCCACCTGGCCGGTGATCGCCACGAGCGGCACCGAGTCCATGTGGGCGTCGGCGATCGGGGTCACCAGGTTGGTGGCGCCCGGCCCCGAGGTGGCCATGCAGACGCCGACCCGGCCGGTGGCCTGCGCGTAGCCGGTGGCCGCGTGACCCGCGCCCTGCTCGTGCCGGACCAGGACGTGGCGGACCCTCGTCGAGTCCATCATCGGGTCGTAGGCGGGCAGGATCGTGCCGCCGGGAATGCCGAATACCGTCTCGGCGCCGACCTCCTCGAGAGAACGGATGAGGGACTGCGCACCCGTCACGTGCTCGACGGTCGCGGAGTGCTGTCCTCCGGATCGGGGCCGCGGCTGCGGATGGGCCCCGGTGGCCTGCTCGGTCATCGGCATTCTCTTCTCGATGCTGAGGGTTTTACTGAGGGTCTTACTGAGGGTTCTTCAGGGCTGCGGCACGAGTGCCGCGGCGGGTTTTGTGCAACAAAAAACCCCTCGTGCCAAAAGGCAAGCGAGGGGAGCGCGCCGGGTGTGGGTCGCTGGGAGTTCCGGGTCCGTCCGGAGCGTCACCAGCTTCAGCCGACGCGCTTTCCAAGTACGAGAATTCGGGTGCGCATGGCATTGACCCTCCCCCCGGCGCGCACCGACTGTCAAGTGGGTGGGACGGGAGTCTCATTATGTGAGCGAAGGGCACTTCCGCTCCCCAGGACGGCCGTGACACCGCCGGCGACGCCACCGGCGTGGACACCACCGGTGTACACCCCCGAGCCCCCGCCCGCGAACGCGGGCTCGGCCGGCCCGTGCGGTACCGGATAGCGGCCGGTCGCGAGGGCCCGGCGCAGCCGGTACTCGTCGAGCGGCCCGGAGAACGCCATGCCCTGGCCGTGCGTACAGCCCATCGCGCGCAGGGCGACCACCTGCTCGGGCAGATCCACGCCCTCGGCGACGGACTGGAGCCCGAGGTCGGTGGCGATCCGCAGCAGACCGCTGGTGATCTTGTGCAGCCGCGCCGACTCGACCACCCCTTCGACCAGCGAACGGTCGAGCCTGAGTACGTCGACGGGGAGCCGCCGCAGCGCCGTGAGGGCCGCGTAGCCGCTGCCGAAGCCGTCGAGGGCGATCCGCACGCCGAGGCGCCGCAGCGCCCCCAGACGGCGCTCCAGCTCGTCCAGCGGCACCCTCGGGTCGGTGTCGGACAGCTCGACCACCAGGGATCCCGACGGCAGTCCGTGCCGCGTCAGCAGCGCCTCCACGGAGCCCAGCGGCATCGACCGGTCCAGCAGCCGTCGGGCGCCCACCCGCACGACCACCGGCAGGGTGAGCCCGCCGGCGGCCCGGTCGGCGGCCTGTTCGACGGCCTCCTCCAGCATCCAGCGCCCCAGCTCGGCCGTCTTGTCGCTGTCCTCCGCGACCCGCAGGAACTCGGCGGGCGTGAACAGCACCCCCTGGGAGGAGCGCCAGCGGGCCTGCGCGGCGACCGACGAGATCCGGCCGTCCTCCAGCCGCACCACGGGCTGGTGGAGCAGCGCGAACTCGCCGTCGTGCAGGGCGGCACGCAGCCGCGTGGCCAGCTCCGCCTTGCGTACGACGTCCTGCTGCATCTGCGGCTTGTACAGCTCGACCCGGCCCTTGCCGCCCGCCTTGGCGCGGTACATGGCGAGGTCGGCGTTGCGCAGCAGCTCACCGGCGCCCAGACCGGCCTCGGCGAAGGCGACGCCGATGGAGGCGGCGACCCGGACCTCGTTGCCGTCGATGAGGTACGGCTGCGACAGCGTGAGCCTGAGGCGGTCGGCGAGTTCCACTATGTGGCGTTCCCGGGCGGCCCGGTCTCGGGTGCCGTCGCCGACGATGAGGGCCGCGAACTCGTCGCCGCCCAGCCGGGAGGCGGTGTCCCCCTTGCGGACCGCGTCCTGGAGCCTGCGGGCGGCCTGGACCAGCAGTTCGTCGCCGGCCGCGTGGCCGATCGTGTCGTTGACGGCCTTGAAGCCGTCGAGGTCGATGAAGAGGACCGCCGTGTTGCGCAGGGCGGGGCCCCGGTCGGAGCTGCGGCGGCCGGACAGCGCCTGCTGGACGCGCCGGGTGAACAGCGCGCGGTTGGGCAGGTCGGTGAGCGGGTCGTGTTCGGCGTTGTGCTGGAGCTGCGCCTGGAGCCGCACCCGCTCGGTCACGTCCCGGCTGTTGAAGATCAGGCCGCCGTGGTGGCGGTTGACGGTCGACTCGACGTTGAGCCAGCCTCCCCCGCCCTCGGTTCCGCCCGAGCGGGAGGCGCCCCCGTCGCCGGAGCGGAAGCGGCACTCGATGCGGGTGGTGGGTTCCTCCGAGGGGACGGCGGCCAGGAAGCGGCGCACCTCGTGCACCACACAGCCCAGGTCCTCCGGGTGGATGAGGTCGGCCAGCTCGGTGCCCACCAGGGCCTCGGCGGGCCGGCCGTAGACCCCGGCGGCGGCCGGGGAGACGTAGCGCAGGACGCCGCTGGGCGCGGCGATCATGATGACGTCGCTGGAGCCCTGCACCAGCGAGCGGAAGTGGTTCTCCTGCTGGGCCAGTTCCTGGGTGAGGGTGATGTTGTCGAGCAGCATGATCGCCTGCCGCACCACGAGGGCGAGCACGACCGTGCCGCCGGTCAGCAGCACCACGCGGTCGACGCTGCGGCCGTTGAGGACGTTGTAGAGGATGCCCAGGGTGCAGACGGCGGCGGCGAGATAGGGCGTGAGGGCGGCGAGGGAGCCGGTGATGGGCCGGGTGAACGGATACCGGCTGTGATCGCCTCCCTGGGAAGGCGCCTGGTCGGGCCGCTGTGCGGGCGCGGATGCCTGCGCGGACGTCTGCGCGGACGCTGCGGCGGCCGTGCGCGACGGCCCGTGGGGGTGCCCGGTGCCGGTGGGACGCTGACCGGGTACGTGTTCGTGCACCACACGCGTGTGCCCCTCGTCCGCGGCCGACCGCTGCCGGCGGGAGGCGGCCCAGGGCGCGTACGCCAGGAGCAGCGAGCCCGCGAACCAGCCCGCGTCGAGGAGCTGGCCCGAGCGGTAGTTGTTGTGCAGCAGCGGCGAGGTGAACAGGGCGTCGCACATGACGGTCAGCGCGAGCGCGCCGACGGCCGTGTTGACCGCCGTGCGGTTCACCGCCGTGCGCCGGAAGTGCAGCACCAGCACCATGCTCACCAGGGCAATGTCGAGCAGCGGGTACGCGAGCGACAGCGCGGCGTGCGCCACGCTCGGCCCGTCGAACTTCGCCGCCTGGGCCAGCGCGAGGCTCCAGGAGAGGGTGAGCAGTGAGCCGGCGATCAGCCAGGCGTCCAGGGCCAGACAGACCCAGCCCGCCTTCGTCATGGGCCGGGCGGCGAGCACGAGCAGCCCCACGATGGCGGGGGGCGCGAAGCACAGGAAGAACAGGTCGGCGAAGCTGGGGCTGGGCACGGGCCGTCCGAGGACCACCTCGTACCACCCCCAGATCAGGTTGCCGAGGGCCGCCATCGCCGAGGAGATCGAGAACAGCAGCCAGGCGGGTCGAAACCGGACCCGGCGGTTGCGCGCGTAGAGGAAGCAGGACACGGCCGCGGTGCCCGCCGCCGCGGCCAGCCCGAAGTCGCCCATGATCAGCGCGAGCCGGTCCGAGCCCCAGCCGAGCGCGGAACCGACGGCGTATCCCGCGCACAGCAGGGCGAGCAGCAGTTGGTGGACCAGGTTCGTCCCGGAGCCGCCGGTGGACGGCGTCGCGGTGCGCGGTGTCCCCGTCGAAGGCTGCGTCCGCAGCGCTCCGCCGAGGACGGGCGTGGAGGTCGGCGGCGGACTCACCGGGTCCTCCCGGTCCGCGTCACTCCCGGATCCCTCGGGTCCCGGGCCGCCGGTGGCGCGTGCTTCCCGTGACCGCCGCACCTGTGGCGGTGATGGCCGGGGTGAGTGCCGTGACCGTGTCGGCGCGTGGTGGAGCGCCAGGGTCGCCGCCGGCGGTTCCGCCGCGTCGGATCGTTCGTCCATAGGCCGTGCATCGCCCGTCGCCCCCCTCGCAAGTCTGAAATGTCCATCCCTGACGCCGAACGTGCGCGGCGCAGCCCCTGTCGGGACGATACACCAGTCTCGTCACTCAGGGACATAGTTCCTCTACGCTGCGTGACGATCATCGGCATATGCGCCCGGAAGAGGTACGGAACGCGTCCGGAGGACTGCGGAGGGTGCTGGAACCGGACTACAGGAGCGCCCCGGCCGTCACGATCCGTTCGCCGTGCCCGTAGTGAGGATCACGTTGCGCAGTGGCTCCCGGTTCACGAAGCGGCCCAACTGGTCCACCAGCAGGCGTACGGCCCGGGGCAGGAAGGCGGAGGTGGGCCCTCCGACGTGCGGGCTGACGAGGACGCCGGGCGCGCTCCACAACGGGTGACCGGGGGGCAGGGGCTCGGGGTCGGTGACGTCCAGGGCGGCGGTGAGGCGGCCGCTCTCCACTTCGGTGAGCAGGGCCTTGGTGTCGACGACCCCGCCGCGGGCCACGTTCACGAGCAGCGCGCCGTCCTTCATCCGGGCCAGGAAACCGGCGTCGGCCAGGCCGAGGGTGCTCTCGTTCAGGGGCGTGCAGAGGATCACGACGTCCGCGTCGGGAAGCAGGGCGGGAAGTTCGGCGATCGGATGCACGGGACCGCGCGCCGTCGTGCGCCAGGAGCGCGCGACGCGCGCCACCCGCGCCACCTCGAAGGGCACGAGCCGGTCCTCGATGGCGGAACCGATGGAGCCGTATCCGACGATGAGCACGTTCTTGTCGGCGAGCGCGGGCCGGAACCCGCTCAGCCACTCCCCCCGGTCCTGGGCCCGGACGAAGTCGGGGATCCCTCGCAGCGAGGCGAGGATCAGGGTGAGCGTGAGCTCGGCCGTGCTCGCCTCGTGGACCCCCCGCGCGTTGCACAGCCGCACGCCCGGCCGCAGCGACGCGAGGGCCGGCACCACGTGGTCGATACCGGCGGACAGGGTCTGGACGACCTCCAGCGAGGTCATCGCGGACAGCGGCCGCTGCCCGAGGCCGGCGGGCTTCATGTAGGGGACGACGTAGAAGGCGCAGTCGGCCGGGTCCGCCGGGTAGTCCTCCTCACCGTTCCAGAAGCGGTAGTTCGGCCCCTCCGGGAGGCCCTCGATCTCTTCCGGGGGGATGGGAAGCCAGACGTCAGCGCTCATGGTCAGGAGGCTATGTCAGGTACGCGCGCGTGCAGAGGTTAGGTTGGGGGCTCGGGAGAGGGAGGGTCACGGGCAGGTGGAGCGCAGGACGATCGGCGCGGGGGCGCTCGAGGTGGGAGCCGTCGGTCTCGGGTGCATGCCGATGAGCTGGGCGTACAGCGGGTCGCGGCAGCGGGGCGACGAGTCGCTCCGGGCGGTGCACCGGGCGCTGGACGCGGGTTCGTCCCTGCTGGACACCGCCGACATGTACGGCCCGTTCACCAACGAGCTGCTGGTGGGGCGGGTGTTGAAGGAGCGGCGCGAGGACGCGTTCGTGTCGACGAAGGTCGGACTGCTCGTCGGCGAGCAGCACATCGTGGCCAACGGCCGGCCCGGGTATGTGAGGCGGGCCTGCGACGCCTCGCTGCGGCGCCTCCAGACGGACGTCATCGACCTCTACCAGCTGCACCGGGCCGATCCCGAGGTGCCGGTCGAGGAGACCTGGGGCGCGATGGCCGAGCTCGTCCGGGCGGGGAAGGTGCGGGCGCTGGGGCTGTGCGCGGTGGGGGCCCGGGGTGGTCGCCGGTCGGGCGGCCTGTACGACGGAACGATTCGGCAGTTGCGGCGCGTCCAGCAGGTCTTCCCGGTGAGCGCCGTGGAGGCCGAGTTGTCGGTGTGGTCTCCCGAGGCGCTGGACACCCTGCTGCCCTGGTGCGACGCGCGCGGTGTGGGCTTCCTGGCGGCGATGCCGCTCGGCAACGGCTTCCTCACCGGCACGCTCACCCCCGGCCAGGGCTTCGAACCGGACGACATGCGCGCCCGGCACCCCCGCTTCACCGCCGAGATGATGGCCGCGAACCAGCCGATCGTCGCCGGTCTGCGCCGGGTCGCCGCCCGGCACGGCGGGACCGTGACGGCGGCGCAGGTGGCCGTGGCCTGGGTACTGGGACAGAGCCGGCACGTGATCCCGGTCCCGGGCGCCAAGCGGGAACGCTGGGTGACGGAGAACGCGGCGGCGGCCGGCCTGCGTCTGACGCCACAGGATCTGACGGAGGTCGCGGAGCTGCCCGGGGCACAGGGATCGTGGGAGTAGCGCCGATTTCGGGTCGCGACGGCCGGAATCGGGAACCTGTGAGGCCTGAGCCGCGTAGGACAGGTGAAGCCCGCCGCAGGAACCGCCGTGTCGAAGGGACCATGATCGTGCAACGTCGAGCTGTTTCAGCCGTGTTGGCCGCGAGTGCTCTGCTGGTGACGGCCGGCTGCTCCTCCGACGCCGGGGGGTCCTCGGGCGCCTCGGCCAGTGCGTCCCCGAGTCGTACGGCGGCCCAGGTCTCCCCGTCCGCCGAGGAGACCCCGCCCGCGAAGGGCACGGTCGAGATGGTGCGCACGGTCGCCGAGGGCCTGAACACGCCCTGGGGCCTGGCGCCCCTGCCCGAGGGGGGCCTCCTGGTCGCCTCACGCGACGAGGGCACGATCACCCGGGTGGACACGGAGACGGGCGGGAAGACCGAGCTGGGCGAGGTGCCGGGGGTCTCGGCGGCCGGCGAGGGCGGCCTGCTGGGCCTCGCCCTCTCCCCCGACTACGCGGCGGACCGCATGGTCTACGCGTACTTCACCTCGGCCTCGGACAACCGCGTCGTCCGGATGATCTACGACCCCGCGCGGCCCGCCGGCGACCAGCTGGGGGCGCCCGACACGGTCTTCAAGGGCATTCCCAAGGGCATGATCCACAACGGTGGCCGGATCGCCTTCGGTCCCGACCGGCTGCTCTACGTCGGCACCGGCGAGAGCGGCGACCGGGGCCTGGCCCAGGACAAGAAGTCCCTCGGCGGCAAGATCCTCCGGCTGACCCCGGAGGGCGAACCGGCCCCCGGCAACCCGTTCCCGGACTCCGCGGTGTACTCGTACGGGCACCGCAATGTGCAGGGGCTGGCCTGGGATTCCAAGCAGCGCCTGTTCGCCGCGGAGTTCGGCCAGGACACCTGGGACGAGCTGAACGCGATCGTGCCGGGCGCCGACTACGGCTGGCCGACGGCCGAGGGGAAGTCCGAGGACACGAAGTTCCGGAACCCGACAGCCCAGTGGCACACCGACGACGCCTCGCCCAGCGGCATCGCGTACGCCGAGGGCTCGGTCTGGATGGCGGGGCTGAAGGGGCAGCGCCTGTGGCGTGTCCCGCTGAAGGGCACGGCGGCCTCGGCGGATCCGCAGGCCTTCCTCCAGGGCGAGTACGGCCGGCTGCGCACCGTGCTGTCGGCGGGCGGCGACAAGCTGTGGGTCACGACCAGCAACACGGACGGCCGGGGCGACCCGGCGAAGGGGGACGACCGGATCCTGGAGCTGCGGGTGAGCTGAGCGGCGGCGTCACTCGTCCCGCGCCTGCGCGTCCGCCTCCTCCGGCTCGGTCGGCCGGACCACGACCTTTCCGGACGCGAGGTCTATCGGCCCGCGACCCGGGTCGCCGTCGCCGACGTCCTCCCTGGTCAGTTCCAGCCGGTTCTGCTCGTCCCGGGTGTGCTTGCGGCCCGGCGCGAAGAGGTCCTCGAATGCGTTGAACATCGTTCTCCCATGCCGGGCCGGCTCGCGGTCGGTGGCCTGTACGGCTCCTCCCTGGTGGCTTGCCCCATTATCGCGCGATCAGCCGTTCTTCGGCCGTCTGCGGGAACAGCCCCAGCCGATGGGCCACCGCCGCCGCCTCGCCGCGGCCGGAGACGTCGAGCTTGGACAGGATGTTCGAGACATGGACGCTCGCCGTCTTCGGGGAGATGAAGAGCGTCTCGGCGATCTGGCGGTTGGTGCGGCCGGCCGAGACCAGACGCAGGACGTCGCGCTCCCGGCTGGTCAGGCCCAGCGCCGTCAGGGGGTCGGTGGGGTCGGCCGGGGTGCCCGGCGGGCCCGCGGCGGGGGTCAGGGTGAGCCGGGCGCGTCGGCCGAGAAGGGTGACGGCCTCGGTGAGGGGACGGGCGCCGAGGTGGGCGGCGACCGCGTGGACGAGACGCAGCAGCTCGGCCGCCCGGTCGCGTTCGTCGTCCCCGCCGACGGACAGGAGTGCCTCGGCCAGGCGGTGCCGGGTACGGGCGAGGTCGTAGGGCCGTTCCAGGCACTCGAAGGCGGCGACCACCTCGGTCCAGTCCTCCGGGTCGGTCCGGCCCTCGGCGCGCAGGAGTTCGGCGCGGACCCAGCGTTCGTGGGCCTGCCAGACGGGGGCGATCGTGGCGAGTCTCTTGGCGGCCGCCCGGATCCGGTCGAGGAGGCCGGCGCGGCCGGGGTCGGCGGCGGGCAGCGCGCGGGCGTCGCCCTCGGCGGAGGCCGCGGCGAGCAGCAGCGGCCAGGCGTAGCGCTGGGTGCCGGGCTGGAAGTCGCGGTCGAGGGCGCGCGCGAAGTGGGCGCGGGCGTCCAGCGGGCGGCCCTGCGCGGCGGCGAGTCCGACAGCGAGGCGGGTGAGGGGGAGGTGGTTCTGAGGGGCGTGTCCGTGGGAGCCGAAAAAGCCCTGTGCCGCGGCCAGTTGACGGCCGGCCTCGGCGAGGTCGCCGCGGGCGAGGGCGAGTTCGGCGACGAGGGTGGCGTGGAAGCCCCGGACCGCCACGCCCTGGCCCACCCTTCCGGCGGCGGCGCAGGCACGGTCGGCCTCGTCCCAGCGGCCGAGGGAGAGCAGCGACTCGGCGAGGTTGCCCCCCACCCAGGCCTCGGAGTCGGGCGGTCCGTGCCGCTCGGCGAAGGCGAGGCCCTCCTCCAGGATCGGCACGGCCTCCCGGGAGCGGCCGATCCCCTCCAGTTCGGAGGGGAGGTTGACGTAGGCGTTGAGCGCGACGGAGGGGGTGCCTTCGGCGAGGGCCTGCTCCCTGACCTCGTACAGTTCCGCGAGGCCTGCCTCGATGTGGCCGGCGTCGACCATGAGGACGCCGAGGACCTGGCGGGCGTCGAGCTCGATGTCACGGGCACCGACCAGCCGGGCGTACTCCACGGCCCGCTCGGCAGCCCCGTAGGCGTCGGGGCCGGGCGCGTGGACGAGGGACCAGCAGGCGACGTGGGTGAGCACCTCGGCGTGCACCTCGTTGGGCGGCAGGCCGCGCAGGAGGTCCTGCGCGGTGGCCAGCTCCTCGCGGCCGCTGCCCCGGCCCAGGGAGTGCGTGAGCCGGGAGCGCTGCACCCAGAACCAGGCGGAGCGCAGGGGGTCGTCCTCGTCCTCCAGCAGGCGCAGCGCCCGCTTGGTGATCTTCAGGGCGCGTTCGCGTTCCCCGCAGTAGCGGCCGGCGACGGCGGCCTCGGCCATCAGGTCGAGGTAGCGCAGCGGGGTGGTGGCCGGATCGCAGCCGCAGGGGGGATAAGCCTCCGTGTAGTCGACGGGGCGCAGAGCGGCCCTGATGTCCTCGGGCGCCGTCTCCCACAGTTCCATCGCCCTTTCCAGCAGCCGCAGTTGCTCGCTGTAGGCGCGTCGGCAGCGGGCCTCGACGGAGGCGTCGAGGACGGCGGGGAGGGCCTTCGCCGGGTCGTGCGCGTGGTACCAGTAGCTGGCCAGCCGCATGACGCGCTCGTCGGCGGGGACGAGGGCCGGGTCGGCCTGGAGGGCCTCGGCGTAGCGGCGGTTGAGGCGGGCGCGTTCGCCGGGGAGCAGGTCGTCGCTCACCGCTTCACGGACCAGGGAGTGGCGGAAGCGGTAACCGTCGCCGTCGGGGGTGGTGAGCAGGAGGTTGGCGCCGACGGCGGCGCGCAGTGCCTCGATGAGGTCGTCCTCGGCGAGCCGGGCGACGGCGTCGAGCAGCCGGTACTCGACGGTGGAGCCGCCCTCGGCGATGATCCGGGCGACCTTCTGGGCGCTGTCGGACAGCGCCTCGACGCGGACGAGCAGCAGGTCGCGCAGGGTGTCGGTGAGGCCGGTGCAGCAGCCTTCGTGGGCCGCCACGGCGAGTTCCTCGACGAAGAAGGCGTTGCCGTCGGAGCGTTCGAAGATGTCGTCGACCTGGGCGGGGTCGGGTTCGGCGGCGAGGATGCCGGCGATCTGGCGGCAGACCTCGTCGCGGGTGAAGCGGGCGAGTTCGAGGCGCTGGACGGTACGCAGCCGGTCGAGTTCGGCGAGCAGGGGGCGCAGCGGATGGCGGCGGTGGATGTCGTCGGCGCGGTAGGTGGCGAGGACGACGAGCCGGCCGGTGCGCAGGGTGCGCAGCAGATAGGACAGCAGGTGGCGGGTGGAGGCGTCGGCCCAGTGCAGGTCCTCCAGGGCGACCACGACCGTGCGTTCGGCGGCGACGCGCTCCAGGACACGGGCGGTGAGTTCGAAGAGGCGGGCCATGCCCTCCTCGTCGTGGCCCCGGCCTGGGGCGGTCTCCCGCAGTTCGGGCAGCAGCCGGGCGAGTTCCTCCTCCTGGCCGGCCGTGGCGGCGGCCAGTTCGTCCGGCAGGGCTCGGCGCAGGGCGCGCAGTGCGGTGGAGAACGGGGCGAACGGCAGTCCGTCGGCGCCGATCTCCACGCAGCCGCCGAGCGCGACCACGGCGCCCCCGCGGTGGGCGGCCGCGGCGAACTCCTCGACGAGCCGGGTCTTGCCGACCCCGGCCTCACCGCCGATGAGCAGCGCCTGCGGCTCTCCCGCGGCGGCACGGGAGAGCGCGTCGTTCAGGGTGTGCAACTCGTCGGCGCGACCGACGAAGACGGGGCTGACGGACCTGGTCTCCACGCAGGCGAGCATCGCACGCGGGTGCGACGACGGCCCAGCGGATATCGCCGGGGCCCCGGCGGGAGGGCGGCCGACCCCCGTGCGGCCGCCCTCCCCCGCCCCCGTGTTCACGCCGGCCGGGCGAACCGGAGCCGGCGCAGGAGATGGGTATGCGACTCGCTCCCCGCGCCGCCGTCCGCCCGTTCGGCGGCGGCGCGTCCGGCGGCCTCGCGGCGGGCGGCGCGACGGCCGCGGAGGGCCTCGCGGGCCAGTCGCTCGTGCTCGGCCCGGCTGCGCAGTTCGGCGGAACGGGCCTGCTGAAGTTCGTACTCGTACATGGTGTGTCCCCTGAGAGGTCGTTGTTCCGGCTTCGCTCTTCGCGATGCCTCAACCTTCGTCTCCCAGGGGGGTCCGCCACATCGGGAGAGTTCCGCATCTTCGGCGGCGGACGGCGCCTTAGACGCGGCCGAGGGGCCTTAGGGCGTCCCGTGAGTGGCTCACGGTCGCCTAAGACCCCTCGTGACCTGCGGTTCGATCAGCTCGCGGACGGCAGTCCGAGCAGGGCGTCGGTGTACTTGAGCACGGCCAGCAGCAGGCCGATGACACCGAGCGCGACGCCGGCCCAGGAGACGGACTTGATCCAGGGGGCCTGCGGCCTGGCGGGGGTGCCGAAGGCGGGCAGGGCCAGGACGACCACCCCGATGATCAGCGCGACCAGCGCGAACAGGCCGGACCACAGCGCGGTGGTCTGCCAGGCGTCGCCGTAGACCTCCTTGATCTGGGTCGCCACGCTGGCGCTCGACGAGGTCTGGAGCTGACCGACCAGTGTCTCGCGGGCGGCGGCGACGGTGCCGATCCAGCCGCCGGTGAGCGACACGAGGCCGAGCGCGGCGGAGACGACGGCTCCGGCGCCCTGGCCGACGCCGGTGGAGGCGGCCGCCGTGTCGGCGCCCTCCTCGGCGAGGACCTCGTCACCGTCCTCGGTGTCGTCGGCGTCGTCCGCGTCGACGGCGGTGGCGTCCTCGACGGCCTCCGCCTTCGTCCCGGTCGCCTCGTCCGGCGCCTCGGTCTTCGTGACGTCCACCTTCTCCTCGTCGCGCTTCGCCTCGGTACCGGATTCCGTGCCGGCCTCGTCCACAGTCTTGGTTCCCATACCTCGCACCGTACGGACGCTCTCTGAGAGGTCCCTTAATGATCGTTGTGAGCGGCACCCGCGCGTGCGTCGCGCCACTCCTGGGCGAGCACGGACCACACCTCGAGGTCGTGCCGCACCCCACGATAGGGGTAGGCCTGCCGGCGTACGCCGTCGCGGGTCATTCCCAGCCGCCGGGCGACGTCCAGGCTGGGGGTGTTGCCCGCGGAGGCGACCCATTCGACCCGTTGGATCCCGCGTCGCTCCACGGCGAAGTCGATCAGTACCCGCATGGCCCGGGTGACCAGACCGCGCCCGGTACCGGCGGGTTCCAGCCAGCAACCGACCTCGCAGTTGGCGTCCTCGGCGTCGAAGTTCAGGAAGAGCACACCGCCCACGAGCATGCCGTCCAGCCACAGGCCGTGCAGCGAGCCGGTGTCGGCGGCGCGCATGTCGGCGTACCTCTGGAGCGCCTCGCGCGCGGCGGCCACGTCGGTGGCCTTCGAGCCGAAGGGGACGTACTGGTTGATGAACTCCCTGCCCCGCTCGAGATGCGCCAGGAACTCCTCGGCGTGCCAGGGCTCCAGCGGGCGCAGTTCCGCTCCGTCGTCACCCAGCGATATCGCGTACATCCGGCCGCCGCTCCTTCTCCATCGCCTCCACTGCCTCGGTGAGCCTCTCATGGGCGGTACGGCACTCGGGCGGCTCGATGCTGATCCGCGGCAGGTGCCGGTCGAGCCGGCGGGGCAGCCACCAGTTGGCGCTGCCGAGCAGGTGCATGAGGGCGGGCACCAGGAGTGTCCGCAGAACGAAGGCGTCCAGGGCGACGGCGGCGGCGAGGGCGATGCCGAACATGGCGATCACCCGGTCTCCGCTGAGCACGAAGGCGAGGAAGACCGAGATCATGACGACCGCGGCGGAGTTGATCACCCGGCTGGTCTCGGCGAGGCCCACCCGGACGGCGCGCCGGTTGTCGCCGGTCTCCAGCCACTCCTCGTACATCCGGCTAACCAGGAAGACCTGGTAGTCCATGGAGAGGCCGAACAGCACCGACACCATGATCACGGGAAGGAAGGGCTCGATGGGCCCCGCGCGGCCGAGCCCCAGCAGCTCGCTGCCCCAGCCCCTCTGGAACACGGCCACGACGACCCCGAAGGCGGCGGCGACGGCGGCCACGTTCATCACGGCCGCCTTGAGCGGTATGCCGACGGACCGGAACGCGAGCAGGAGCAGCAGGCAGCCCAGGCCGATGACGACTCCGACGAACAGCGGGAGCTTGCCGACGATGACGTCCGCGAAGTCGTCGTAGCCTGCCGTCACCCCGCCGACGTGCACGTCGAGGGAGGTGCCGGTCTCGGCGCGGGGCAGCACCTCGGTGCGCAGCCGGTCGACGAGTTCGCTGGTGCGCTGCGACTGCGGGGCGGACTCGGGGACGACGGTGAGGTACGCGGTGCGGCCGCCGGAGTCGAACGTCACCGGTGTCACCGAGGCCACGCCCTCGGTGCCGCGCAGGGCGGTGTCGAGGTTGTCGAGGGCGAGCCGGTCCTGGGCGCCCTCGACGCGGGTCACCAGCGTCAGCGGACCGTTCACGCCGGCGCCGAAACCCTCGGCGAGGAGGTCGTAGGCCTGCCGGGTGGTGGCCGATTCTGGGCCGTTGCCCTGGTCGGAGGTGCCGAGGCGGAGGGAGAAGGTGGGCAGGGCGAGGACGGCGATGACGACGAGGGCGAACGTGCCGAGCAGCTTGGGGTGGCGCTCCACGAACGCCGACCAGCGGGCGGCCAGGCCGGTCGGCAGTTCCGGCCGGGGTCCGTGTTCGGCGAGCCGGCGGCGTTCGCGGCGGCTGAGGGCGCGCATCCCGATGAAGGAGAGCAGGGCGGGCAGCAGCGTCACGGAGGCGGCGACCGTGAGGACCACGGTCAGGGAGGCGGCGATCGCCACGCCGTTGAGGAAGCCGAGCCGCAGGGTCAGCATGCCGAGCAGGGCTATGCACACCGTGGCGCCCGCGAAGACGACCGCGCGTCCGGTGGTGGCGACGGCATGCGCGGCGGCCTCGGGGACCGTGAGCCCCCGCTTCAGTCCGCGCCGGTGTCTGGTCACGATGAACAGCGCGTAGTCGATGCCGACGCCGAGCCCGACGAGCAGGCCGAGCATGGGCGCGAAGTCGGCGACGGTCATGGCGTGTCCGAGGAGCACGATGCCCGCGTACGCGGTGCCGACGCCGACCAGGGCGGTGGCGATGGGCAGGGCCGAGGCGGCGAGCGAGCCGAAGGCGAGGAACAGCACGACGGCGGCGACGACCACGCCGACGATCTCGGCGAGATGTCCGCCGGAGGACTCGGTGAGGCCGATCGCGGCGCCGCCCAGCTCCACCTGGAGGCCGTCGGTCTCGGCTGCTTCGGCGGCGTCGACGACGGCCCGCGCCTCGCCCTCGTCGACGTCCTCGGCGCGGTCCTCGAAGGTGACGGTGGCGTACGCCGTGTGCCCGTCCTTGCTGATCCGCGTCGCGCCCCGGTCGTCGTAGGGGCCGGCGACGGAGGCCACGCCGGGCAGGTCGGCGATCTCCTCCAGCGCGCGGTTCACGGTCTGTTCGACGTCGGCGGCGCGCACGGAGCCCGAGGCGGTGTGCCAGACGACGGTGTCGCTGTCGCCGGCGAGGTCCGGGAAGCCCTCCGTGAGCAGCCGGGTGGCGCGGTCGGACTCGGTGCCGGGGACCTCGTAGTCGTCGGAGTACGCGGAGCCGACGGCGAGCGCGGCGGTCGCGGTGCCGCCGAGAGCGAGCAGCCAGATCAGTACCGCCATGAGGCGGTTGCGAACACACCAGCGTGCGAGGGCTGCCACTTGACGTGCTCCCGGAGGGTGAATGGTCGATCTTTGACCGGGAACCGTCACATCTGACCAGAACAGCCCGCAAAGAACGTATGAGCGATGTGGGGCCACTCTTACAGGCGAAGTCGATCGTTTGCCGCGTTCGTGGGGCTTTTCACAGGAGTGGGAGGCAGATCACAGGACAATAACGGCCGCGGTGTCAGGCCACGTAGGGCACGTGTCAGTCGGCCTGGTCGCCGATCGCCATCACCATCACCCCGGCGATCAGCAGCCACAGCGCGCGCCGGGTACGGCCGCGGGAGCCCAGGAGGGCGGCGAGGGCGCAGACCGCGGCGCCGAGGGCGTAGGCCGCCGGGACGAGGGCGGGGGCGGAGCCGGTGAGGCGCATGAGGGACGCGGCGAGTCCGGCGAGGGTGAGCAGCGCTCCGGTGCCGATCGCCGTCCAGCGGGCCCGCCGGGCGTCCTCGGTGCCGAGTTCCTCGTCCGTTTCGTCGTCCGCTTGGCCGTCCGTGTCGCTGTCCGTGTCGTCGTCCGGGTCCGCCGCGTCGGCCGCTTCGGCCGTGCCGTTCGCTCCGGTCGTTCCGGCCTGCGGGCCGTCGTGTATGTCGTCCTGCGTGTCGGAGTCGGTTCGTGCCCTCATGGCGGGCGAGCGTAGCGCGTCGCGCTGAGAAGGGAGACGCCCAGGGGGAACGCGCCGGTGCGGCGCATTCCCCCCGGGCGCGAGGAGAACGGCGGGCTCAGCCCTCGCTGACGCCCAGCTTCTCCAGGATCAGCTCCTTGACGCGGGCCGCGTCGGCCTGCCCGCGCGTGGCCTTCATCACGGCGCCGACCAGGGCACCGGCCGCGGCCACCTTGCCGCCGCGGATCTTGTCGGCGATGCCCGGGTTGCCGGCGATGGCCTCCTCGACGGCGGCGGTGAGCGCGCCCTCGTCGGAGACGACCTTCAGACCGCGCTTGTCGACGACCTGGTCCGGGGTGCCCTCGCCGGCGAGGACGCCCTCGATGACCTGACGGGCCAGCTTGTCGTTCAGATCGCCCTTGTTCACCAGCTCGGTGACCCGGGCGACCTGCTCCGGCGTGATCGCCAGCTCGTCGAGCGGGACGCCCGACTCGTTGGCGCTGCGGGCCAGTTCACCCATCCACCACTTACGGGCGGAGGCCGCGTCGGCGCCGGCGTCGATGGAGGCGACGATCAGGTCCAGCGCACCGGCGTTGGTGATCGACTGCATGTCGGCGGCGGCGATGCCCCACTCGGCGAGCAGCCGGTTGCGGCGGGCCAGCGGCAGCTCCGGCAGACCGCCCCGGATCTCCTCGACCCACTCGCGGGACGGGGCGATCGGCACCAGGTCGGGCTCCGGGAAGTACCGGTAGTCCTCGGCCTCCTCCTTCACGCGGCCCGAGGTCGTCGACCCGGTGTCCTCGTGGAAGTGGCGGGTCTCCTGGATGATCGTGCCGCCGCCGTTCAGCACGGCGGCGTGCCGCTGGATCTCGAAACGGGCCGCGCGCTCCACCGACCGCAGCGAGTTCACGTTCTTCGTCTCGGACCGGGTACCGAACTTCTCCCGGCCGTGCGGGCGCAGCGACAGGTTCACGTCGCAGCGCATCTGGCCCATCTCCATGCGGGCCTCGGAGACGCCGAGCGCCTTGATGAGCTCGCGCAGCTCACGGACGTACGCCCGCGCGACCTCGGGGGCGCGCTCGCCGGCCCCTTCGATCGGCTTGGTGACGATCTCGATGAGCGGGATGCCGGCGCGGTTGTAGTCCAGCAGGGAGTGGGACGCGCCGTGGATACGGCCGGTGGCGCCGCCGACGTGCGTCGACTTGCCGGTGTCCTCCTCCATGTGGGCGCGCTCGATCTGCACCCGGAAGGTCTCGCCGTCCTCCAGCTGTACGTCGAGGTAGCCGTCGAAGGCGATCGGCTCGTCGTACTGGGAGGTCTGGAAGTTCTTCGGCATGTCCGGATAGAAGTAGTTCTTCCGGGCGAAGCGGCACCACTCGGCGATCTCGCAGTTCAGCGCGAGACCGATCTTGATCGCCGACTCGATGCCGATCGCGTTGACGACCGGAAGCGCGCCGGGCATGCCGAGGCAGGTGGGGCAGGTCTGCGAGTTGGGCTCGGCGCCCAGCTCGGTCGAACACCCGCAGAACATCTTCGTCCTGGTGCCGAGTTCGACGTGGACCTCGAGGCCCATGACGGGGTCGTACGACGCCAGCGCGTCCTCGTACGACTCCAGGTCGGTCGTGGTGGTCACGGTGAAACTTCCCTCTCAGCCCAGCAGGACGTCGTCGTCGCCCAGCCGCTTCAGCTCGCGGTAGAGGATGGCGAGGCCGGTGACGATGGCGACGGCGGACACGGTGGCGTCGATCAGGACCAGGGTGTCCTTCTCGGCGCGGGCCTTCTTCAGCCGCTTGGCGACGCCGAACGCGCCGAACGCGGTCCCGGCGATGGACAGGTACGTACCGGACTTGGACTTCTTGAAGCCCTTGGCCTTGTTCAGTGCGCTCACAGCGACGGAGCCTCCTCGAGAAGCGGGTGACCCCACCTTTCCACGAAGGCGGCCTCGACGGCGGCGCCGACCTTGTACAGCCGGTCGTCCTTCAGCGCCGGGGCGATGATCTGCAGCCCGACCGGGAGGTTGTCCTCCGGGGCGAGGCCGCAGGGCAGCGACATGGCCGCGTTGCCCGCGAGGTTGGTCGGGATGGTGCACAGGTCGGCCAGGTACATCGCCATCGGGTCGTCGGCGCGCTCGCCGATCGCGAAGGCGGTGGTCGGCGTCGTGGGCGACACGATCACGTCGACCTGCTCGAAGGCCTTCTCGAAGTCCCGCGTGATGAGCGTGCGGACCTTCTGGGCGGAGCCGTAGTACGCGTCGTAGTAGCCGGAGCTCAGGGCGTACGTGCCGAGCATGATGCGGCGCTTGACCTCGGGGCCGAAGCCCGCCTCACGGGTGAGGGAGGTGACCTCCTCGGCCGAGTGGCCGCCGTCGTCGCCGGTCCGCAGGCCGTAGCGCAGGCCGTCGAAGCGGGCGAGGTTGGAGGAGCACTCGGACGGCGCGATCAGGTAGTACGCCGACAGCGCGAGGTCGAAGGACGGGCAGTCCAGCTCGACGATCTCGGCGCCCAGTTCCTTCAGCAGCGCGACGGACTCGTCGAACCGCTGGATGACGCCGGCCTGGTAGCCCTCGCCGCGGAACTGCTTCACGACGCCGACCCGCATGCCGTCGACGCTGCCGTTGCGGGCGGCCTCGACGACCGGCGGGACGGGCGCGTCGATGGAGGTGGAGTCCAGCGGGTCGTGCCCGGCGATGACCTCGTGCAGCAGTGCCGCGTCCAGGACCGTACGGGCGCAGGGGCCGCCCTGGTCGAGGGAGGACGAGAAGGCGACCATGCCGTACCGCGAGACCGCGCCGTACGTCGGCTTCACGCCGACCGTACCGGTGACAGAGGCCGGCTGGCGGATGGAGCCGCCGGTGTCGGTGCCGATGGCCAGGGGCGCCTGGAAGGAGGCGAGCGCGGCGGAGGAGCCGCCGCCGGAACCGCCGGGGATCTTGGTGAGGTCCCAGGGGTTGCCGGTCGGCCCGTAGGCGCTGTTCTCGGTGCTCGACCCCATGGCGAACTCGTCCATGTTGGTCTTGCCGAGGATGACGACGTCGGCGGCCTTCAGCCGCTTGGTGAGCGTCGCGTCGTACGGCGGGATCCAGCCCTCGAGGATCTTGGAACCGACGGTCGTCGGGATGCCCTCGGTGGTGAAGATGTCCTTGAGCGCGAGCGGTACGCCGGCCAGCGGGCCGAGCTTCTCGCCCCGCTCCCGCTTCTCGTCCACGGCGCGGGCCTGGGCCAGCGCGCCCGCACGGTCGACGTGCAGGAAGGCGTGGACCTTCTCATCGACGGCCTCGATGCGCGCCAGATGCGCCTCGGTGACCTGGACGGCCGTGAGCTCGCCGGAGGCGATCTTCGCGGCGGTCTCGGCGGCGGTGAGCTTGATGATGGTGACGTTGTCCGTCATGGCGGTTAGTCCTCCCCCAGGATCTGCGGCACCTTGAAACGCTGCTGCTCCTGGGCCGGGGCGCCGGAGAGCGCCTGCTCGGGGGTGAGCGACGGACGGACCTCGTCCGCCCGCATGACGTTCGTCAGCGGGAGCGGGTGCGAGGTCGGCGGTACGTCTTGGTCGGCGACCTCGCTGACGCGGGCGACCGCGCCGATGATGTCGTCCAGCTGTCCCGCGAAGTGTTCGAGCTCTTCGGGCTTCAGCTCCAGACGCGCCAGCCGGGCGAGGTGGGCGACCTCCTCGCGCGTGATGCCAGGCATGCAGCGTTCCTCTGGGGTGGAGTGAGTGTGTGGTTTGGGCCCAATCCTAGGGGGCGGGGCCCTGAACCCGTGACACGGATACTCCGGGGCTGTCCGGGGCGGGGGCTACTCGTCGGACGCCGCTGCCGGAAGGGCCGCGGCGGGGCGCTGCCAGCCGCGTGAGCCGCGGGCCCGCAGCCAGGCCGTCGTCTCCTCCGGGGGCATCGCCGCGGCCACCAGCCAGCCCTGCACCGCGTCGCAGCCCAGGTCGCGCAGGCGTTCCCAGGTCTCGTCGTCCTCGACGCCCTCGGCGACCACCAGCAGCCCCAGCGAATGCGCGAGGTCGACCGTGCAGCGCACTATCTCCGCGTCCTCGGTGTCGACGGCCAGCCGGGCCACGAAGGAGCGGTCGATCTTCAGCTCGCTCACGGGGAGGCGGCGCAGGTGCACCAGGGAGGAGTAGCCCGTCCCGAAGTCGTCCAGCGACATCTTCACGCCGTGCCCGGTCAGCGCGTTCAGGGTGTCGGCGGCTCGCTGCGGGTCCTCCAGCAGCACGTGTTCCGTTATCTCCAGTTGGAGCGCTCCCGCGGGCACTCCGTGCCGGGCCAGCCGGGCCGCGACGGAGCCGGCGAAGCCCGGCGTGTGCACGTCGCGGGGGGAGACGTTGACCGCGACCGGCACGTACAGCCCCTGGGCCCGCCACTTGGCGACCTGGCCGAGCGCCGTCTCCAGCACGTACTCCGTCAGATGGGGCATCAGCCCGGACGACTCGGCGATCGCTATGAACTCGTCCGGCGGTACCCTCCCGCGCTCCGGGTGCACCCAGCGGACCAGCGCCTCCAGCCCCGCCACCTGCCCGTCGAAGCGGACCTTCGGCTGGTAGTGCAGCTCGACCTCGTGGGCGTCGAGGGCCCGCCGCAGGTCGCCCAGCAGTCCGAGCCGGTCGGGGGTGTTGGAGTCGCGCTTGGACTCGTACACCTCCACGCCCGTACGGTCCCGTTTGGCCTGGTACATCGCCACGTCGGCCCGGCGCAGCATGCCCTCCGCGTCGAGAGCGTGGTCGGGGTAGACGGCGACGCCCGCGCTGGCCTCCAGGACGAGGGTGAGCCCGTCGAGGTCGAGCGGCGAGCTGAGGTCGGAGACCAGCCCGCGGGCGACCCGTGACGCCGAGGTCGTGGAGTCCGCGACGGGCAGTAAGACGGCGAACTCGTCCCCGCCGAGCCGCGCGACCTCCGCCCCGCGCGGCAGGGCGAGCTTCAGCCGCTCGGCTATCTGGAGCAGCAGCCGGTCGCCGGCAAGATGACCGAGGGTGTCGTTGACCGAGCGGAAACGGTCCAGGTCGATCAGCATCAGGGCGGCCCGGGCGCCGATGCGCTCCGCGTCGTCCAGGGCGGTCCAGATGCGCTCCAGCAGCCACTGGCGGTTGGGCAGCCCGGTCAGCGGGTCGCGCAGCTGCTCCTCGGCGCGGGCGCGGGCCATCCACAGGGTGGAGTCGAGGGCGATGAGCGGGATGGCGAACAGCGGCAGCAGGATCGGCTTGGCCACGGCCACCACGCAGATCAGCGGCGCGATGCCCAGCAGGGCGACCGCGACCAGGCCCTGTCGGACCAGGGCCGTGCGGGCGACGGTGGGCAGTCCGCCGGAGCGCGGGGCGTGCAGGTACCAGAGCAGGACCCGGGTGACGGCGAGATAGGCGACGGCCACCAGGACCACCTGGGGGCCGGTGTAGACCGTCCAGCTGTCGGGGGTCCAGGGGTGTTCCACGGACGGTATCCGGCCGCAGGCGGCCAGCAGCAGCGCGCCCGCGCCGATGCCGAGGATGTCCACCGCGCCGTGCAGGATGCCCTGCCGCCAGCGGTGGCGCCGGGCTATGCCGACCAGGACGACGACGGTGAGGCTGACCAGTCCGGCCGCCACCCAGCCGTACAGCAGCAGGACGGCGAGGGTGAGGGCGGCGCCGGAGCCGGTGCCGCCCCACCAGCGGGCGCGGCCGAGCAGGACCAGGTGGCCGACGATGACGCCGGCCAGTACGGCCAGGGCCCAGCCGGCCGTGCCGGACGGGAAGAGCGCGTGGTGGCCGGTGAAGGCGCGGTAGAAGCCGGCGCCGAGGGCGAAGGCGGCCACGGAGACGACCGAGGCGGGCAGCGCGGGCCAGGCCAGGTGCCGGTCGGCCTCGGGGTCGGACAGCCCCGGATGCGGGGCGGAGGTGACGCGGAGGTCGGGAGCGGAATGCGGCGTCGCGTACGGCGCGGTGTGCGGCACGTAGGCCTCCGCGCCCGGAGGCCGCTCGGAGCGCGCCGTCCACCAGTTCCCCCACCAGACGCCGGCGACCCGGCGTCGGCGCAGCCGTTCGTCCGGGGCGGCGCTCTCGGTCGGTTCCATTCCCGTCCCTCTCACAGCCTGCGGTGCCCACGCCACGCGACCCGTTGCCCGACAACTCCGGGCGGCGCCGCGTTGGAGAACCCTTCCCCGTGTCTCACCAGGAGCACGGGGATGCCCCGGCCGCGGCTGGGCACGGCAGGCGCACGTCTCAACAGTAGGCCGCGGAAGGCTTCCACGGGCAGCGGTCGTCGACGGTTGCCCGAATGCGCCCCGGCCACCCGTATGCATCTGGTATGCGCCGATCGGGTGACCTTCAACCGCCGATCTTGGCTACTCCTCGGTCGGAAGGGCCACTTCGGCCGCCGCCTCGGGTCCCTGTTCCAGGAGGACGGTGAAGCCGTCCTCGTTCAGAACCGGCACCTTCAGTTGCATCGCCTTGTCGTACTTGGATCCAGGATTGTCACCCACAACGACGAAAGATGTCTTCTTCGAAACCGAACCGGTCACCTTCGCCCCTTGGTTCTGCAGGGCGTCCTTGGCGCCGTCCCGGGTGAAGTGCTCCAGGGTGCCGGTGACGACGAGGGTCAGCCCTTCGAGGGGACGCGGTCCTTCGTCCTCCCCGGAGCCCTCCTCCTCCATGCGGACGCCGGCGGCCCTCCACTTGCGCAGGATCTCCTGGTGCCAGTCCTCGGCGAACCACTCCTTGAGCGAGGCCGCGATGATGGCACCCACCCCGTCGGTGGCCGCCAGCTCCTCCTCCGACGCCTGCTCGATCCGCTCGATCGAGCGGAACTCGCGGGCCAGCGCCTCGGCCGCGACCGGTCCGACGTGACGGATCGACAGCCCGGTGAGCATGCGCGCCAGCGGGCGCTCCTTGGCGGCGGCGATGTTCTCCAGCATGGCGAGCGCGTTCTTCTTCGGCTCGCCCTGCTGGTTGGCGAAGACCGTGGCGATCTTCTCCTCGCCCGTCTTCGGGTCCCGCTTGGGCAGCCCGCTGTCCTGGTCGAGGACGTACGCCTTGATGGGCAGCAGCCGGTCGATGGTGAGGTCGAAGAGGTCGCCCTCGTCCCGCAGCGGCGGGTCGGCCGGCTCCAGCGGGTTGGTGAGGGCGGCCGCGGCGACGTAACCGAACTGCTCGATGTCCAGCGCCTTGCGGCCGGCCAGGTAGAACACCCGCTCGCGCAACTGGGCCGGGCAGGCACGGGCGTTGGGGCAGCGCAGGTCGATGTCCCCCTCCTTCATCGGCCGCAGCGCCGCACCGCACGCCGGGCACTCGGCCGGCATCACGAACGCGCGCTCGCTGCCGTCGCGCAGGTCGACGACCGGGCCGAGGATCTCCGGGATCACGTCACCGGCCTTGCGCAGCACCACCGTGTCGCCGATCAGCACGCCCTTGGCCTTGACGACCTCCTGGTTGTGCAGGGTGGCGAACTCGACCTCGGAGCCCGCCACCGTGACCGGCTCGACCTGGGCGTACGGCGTCACGCGGCCGGTACGGCCGACACCCACCCGGATGTTGACGAGCTTGGTGTTGACCTCCTCCGGCGCGTACTTGTAGGCGATCGCCCACCGGGGGGCACGGGCCGTGGAGCCGAGCCGCCCCTGGAGGCGGATGTCGTCGAGCTTGACGACCACGCCGTCGATCTCGTGCTCCACCGAGTGCCGGTTCTCGCCGTAGTACGCGATGAACGCCCGTACGCCGTCGAGGTCGCCGACCACCTTGTTGTGCGGGGAGGTGGGCAGGCCCCAGGTCCTGAGGAGGTCGTAGGCCTCGGAGAGACGGGTGAGGCCCTCGTAGCCCTCCAGGGCGCCGATGCCGTGCACGACCATGTGCAGCGGGCGCGAGGCGGTGACACGCGGGTCCTTCTGGCGCAGTGAACCGGCCGCCGCGTTGCGCGGGTTGGCGAAGGGCTTGTCGCCCGCCTCGACCAGCCGGGCGTTCAGCTCCTCGAACTTCTCCATCGGGAAGTAGACCTCGCCCCGGATCTCCACCAGGGTCGGGACTCCGTCACCGGTGAGGCGGTCGGGGATCTCCGCGATGGTGCGCACGTTGGGCGTGATGTCCTCGCCCGTGCGGCCGTCGCCGCGGGTCGCCGCGCGCGTGAGCCGGCCGTTCTCGTAGGTGAGGTTGACGGCGAGGCCGTCGACCTTGAGCTCGCACAGGAAGTGGTACGCGGAGCTGCCCACGTCCTTGTGGACGCGCTCGGCCCACGCGGCGAGCTCCAGGTCGTCGAAGGCGTTGTCGAGGGAGAGCATGCGCTCGCGGTGCTGGACGGCCGTGAACTCCGTGGCGTAAGCGCCCGCGACCTTCTGGGTCGGCGAGTCGGGCGTCCGCAGCTCGGCGTACTCCTCCTCCAGCGCCTCCACGGCGCGCAGCAGCCGGTCGAACTCCGCGTCGCTGATGACGGGAGCGTCCTTCACGTAGTACCGGAAGCGGTGCTCCTCGATCTGCTCAGCCAGCTGCGCGTGCTTCTCCCGTGCCTCGCTGGGCACCGTCGTCTCCGCTTGCCTGTCGCCGGCCACCGTGTCGTCCTCCCGTTACTCTGGGTTGTCCGCGAGGGATCTCGCCGCCAGGACGCAGTGGGCGAGGGCCTGGCGCGCGTACGCGGGGGAAGCTCCCGCGAGGCCGCACGACGGCGTGAGCGTGACCGCCTCCGCGAGCAGCCCCGGCTGCAGCCCCAGCCTGCGCCACAGCGTCCTGACACCCATGACGCTACCGGCAGGGTCTGACAAAGGGGCGTCCACGCCCGGCACGACACCGGCGAACAGCCGGGTACCCCCTTCGACCGCCTCGCCGATCGCGTCGTCGTCACGCTCGGTGAGCAGCGAGAAGTCGAAGGAGACGGCCGCCGCGCCGACCCGGCGCAGCAGGGCGAACGGGACGTCCGGTGCGCAGGAGTGGACCACGACGGGCCCGTCGCCGTGCGCCTGGACGACGTCCCGGAGCGTGGCCTCCACTACCTGCCGGTCGACGGCGCGGTGGGTCCGGTAGCCGCTGGCGGTCCGCACCTGGCCGCGCAGGACGGCGGTCAGGGAGGGTTCGTCGAGCTGGAGCACGAGCTGCGCGCCGGGTACCCGGCGCCGCACCTCGTCGAGGTGGAGGCGCAGACCCTCGGCGAGGGAGCCGGCGAGGTCGCGGCGGGCGCCGTGGTCGGAGAGCGCCGACTGACCGTTCCTCAGTTCCAGGGCGGCGGCGAGGGTCCAGGGCCCGACGGCCTGCACCTTCACCTGGCCCTCGTAGCCCTGCGTGAACTCCTCCAGCGCGTCGAGGTCCTCCCCCAGCCAGGACCGGGCCCGCTTGGTGTCCCGGCCCGGCCGGTCGCCGAGGCGCCAGCCACTGGGCTCCACGCGCGCGAACAGCTCGACGAGCATCCCCGCGGTACGGCCGATCATGTCGGCGCCCGGACCGCGGGCCGGCAGCTCGGCGAGAAACGGGAAGTCCTCGAAGGACCCGGTGGCGGCCCTGGCGGCCTCGCGGGCGTCACCGCCGGGCAGGGAGCCGACGCCGGTGGCGGGGCCGAAACTGAAGTGTGCGTTCACGGGTGAAGCCTACGTAGGCGCGGGAGCGTGTCCCGCCCCCCGCGGACGCCTCACCGCCCCGGCCGCACCGTCAGGTCGTTGACCTCCGCGTCCCGGGGCAGGTCGAGGGCCATGAGGATCGTCGTCGCGACCGACTCGGGGTCGATCCACTCCCCCGGGTCGTACTCCTTGCCCTCCTGCCGGTGGACCTTGGCCTGCATGGGGCTGGCGGTGCGGCCGGGGTAGACGGAGGTGACGCGGACGCCGTTGCCGTGCTCCTCGGCGCGCAGGGCGTCCGCCAGCGCCTTCAGGCCGTGCTTGGAGGCGGCGTACGCGGACCAGTCGGCGCTCGCCCGCAGCCCCGCCCCGGAGTTCACGAAGACCACGTGCCCCCGGGTGGTCCGGAGCTGGGGCAGGAAGTGGCGGGTCAGCTCGGCCGGGGCGATCAGGTTGACGTCGAGCTGGTGGCGCCAGGCCTTCGGGGTCAGGTCGCCGACCGGGCCCAGGTCGACCACGCCGGCGATGTGGAGGAGCGAGTCCACCCGGTCGGGGAGCGTCTGGTGGGAGAAGGCCCAGCTCAGCTTGGCGGGCTCGGCCAGGTCGCCGACCAGGGTCCGGGCCCCGGGAAACTCCGCCGCGAGTTCCTTCGCGCGGCCCGCGTCGCGCGCGTGCAGCACGAGTTCGTCCCCGCGCGCGTGCAGGCGGCGGGCGACGGCCGCGCCGATGCCGGAACCTGCTCCGGTGATCACATGAGTAGCCATGCCCGCCATGCTCGCATCACCGGGGAGTCACGCGATGTCCTGCCCCGCGGCGGCGGCCGACGATGTCCCGGCCTCCAGGTAGGCCAAGGCGCCGACCGGCTCCTCCGCGAAGAACACCAGGTCGGCGAGGGGGCGGGGCAGGAAACCCTCGTCCTCCATGCGGCGGAACTGCTCCTTGAGGCCGTCGTAGAAGCCCGCGGTGTTGAGCAGCACGACCGGCTTGTCGGTGTGTCCGTGCTTCTTCAGTTCCAGGATCTCGGTGGCCTCGTCCAACGTCCCGGTCCCGCCGACCATGATCACGACGGCGTCGGACTTCTCCAGCAGGAGCCGCTTGCGCTCGGCGAGGTCCCGCGCGACGACCATCTCGTCGGCCCCGGCCCGCGCCTTGGCGGCGAGGAAGTCCACCGACACCCCGCACAGCCGGCCGCCCGCCTCCTGCACACCGTCCGCGACCACCTTCATCAGGCCGGTGTCGGAGCCGCCCCACACGAGGGTGTGGCCGCCCTTGCCGAGGAGTTCGGCGAACTCGCGCGCGGGGCGAGTGTAGCGGTCGGCGAGGTCGGCGGCGGAGAGGAAGACGCAGATACGCATGCGACCACCGTACGCGGGAAGAACCGGCGGCCCGCAGGCGCTTTCCCGTCATGACCCGAGGACACACGATCACCATCGAGCGGGACGACCGGCACGTCAGGGTCGTCCACGGGGGCCACGTGCTGGCCGAGACCGACCGGGCGCTCGCCCTGCGCGAGACCGGCTGTCCGGTGCGGTACTACCTCCCCGCCGAGGACGTACGGCTGGACCTGCTGACCCCCTCCGACACCCACACGTACTGCCCCTTCAAGGGGACGGCCTCGTACTGGTCACTGCCGGACGCGCCGGACCTCGTCTGGGGCTATCCCGATCCCAAGCCCGATGTCGCCGAGATCAAGAACCATCTCTGCTTCTACGAAGTGGAAGTCTCGGAAGCCGAGGTGTCGTAGGCCGATGACCGCCGTGCCGTGCGGCAGTCTGCATGAGCATGGACAAGAAGACCATTTCGCGCGACGGCACCGAACTCGCCTACGCAAGCGCAGGCGAGGGGCCCGCGGTCATCCTGGTGAGCGGGGCGATGTCCACGGGCGGCACCATGGCGCCCCTGGCCGGCCTGCTCACGGACCGCTTCACGGTCCTGCGGTACGACCGCCGGGGCCGCGGCGAGAGCGGCGACACGGCCCCCTACGCGGTGGCACGCGAGGTCGAGGACCTGGCGGCCCTCATCGACGCGGCGGGCGGCGAGGCGGCGCTGTACGGCGTCTCCTCGGGCGGCGCGCTGGTGCTGGAGGCGGCAGCCGCCGGCCTGCCGGTGCCACGCGTGGCCGTGTACGAGACGCCGTACGCCCTGGACGAGGAGGACGTGCGGGGCCGTGCCGCGTACACCGCGAACCTCACCGAGGCGCTCGCGCAGGGACGGCGCGGGGACGCCGTCGAGCTGTTCCTGCGGCTGACGGGGCTGGCCGAGGAGATGATCCGGGGCGCCCGGCAGTCACCGATGTGGGAGGGGATGGAGGCCATCGCGCCGACCCTCGCCCACGACGACGCCGTACTGGGCGGCGGCCCGCCGCCCCGGGAGCGGCTGGCCTCGGTCGGCGTCCCGGTGCTCGCCCTTGCGGGCGAGGCCAGCCCGCCGTGGCTGCGCGAGGCCACACGTGCCGTCGCGGACGCGGTCGCGGACGGCGCGTACCGCGTGCTCGGGGGCCAGACCCACATGGTGGACCCGAACGTCCTCGCGCCGGTGCTGGCGGAGTTCCTCGGGTCGCGCGGCTGACGGTCAGGCCACCCCGGCCGTCGTCCGCACGGTGGCCGCGATGGTCGCCGAGCCCACCACGCGCGTGTCGTCGTACAGCACGATCGCCTGGCCGGGGGCCACGCCCCGGACGGGCTCCGTGAAGGTGACCTCGAGGGAGCCGTCGACGAGTTCGGCCCGCACCTCGGTCTCGCCGCCGTGGGCGCGCAGCTGGGCCGTGTAGGTGCCGGGGCCGGTCGGGGCGGCTCCGCACCAGCGGGGCCTGATCGCGGTCAGGGCGCCGACGTCCAGGGAGGCGGCCGGGCCGACCGTCACCGTGTTGTTCACCGGGGAGATGTCGAGGACGTAGCGCGGCTTGCCGTCGGCGGCCGGGGTGCCGATGCGCAGGCCCTTGCGCTGGCCGATGGTGAAGCCGTACGCGCCCTCGTGGCTGCCCACCTTCGCGCCGGACTCGTCGACGATGTCGCCCTCCGCCCGGCCCAGGCGGTTCGCGAGGAAGCCCTGGGTGTCGCCGTCGGCGATGAAGCAGATGTCGTGGGAGTCGGGCTTCTTGGCGACCGCCAGGCCCCGGCGCTCGGCCTCCGCGCGGATCTCGTCCTTCGTCGTCACCGTGTCGCCGAGGGGGAAGAGCGCGTGGGCGAGCTGCCGGTCGTCGAGGACTCCGAGGACGTACGACTGGTCCTTGGCCATGTCGGAGGCGCGGTGCAGCTCGCGCGTGCCGTCCTCCCGGACCAGCACCTTCGCGTAGTGGCCGGTGCACACCGCGTCGAAGCCCAGGGCGAGCGCCTTGTCGAGCAGCGCGGCGAACTTGATCTTCTCGTTGCAGCGCAGACAGGGATTGGGGGTGCGGCCGGCCTCGTACTCGGCGACGAAGTCGTCGACGACGTCCTCGCGGAAGCGGTCGGCGAGGTCCCAGACGTAGAACGGGATGCCGATGACGTCGGCGGCCCGGCGGGCGTCGCGGGAGTCCTCGATCGTGCAACAGCCTCGCGCGCCGGTGCGGAACGACTGCGGGTTCGCGGAGAGCGCGAGATGGACGCCTGTCACGTCGTGGCCGGCTTCGGCTGCGCGGGCGGCGGCGACGGCGGAGTCGACCCCGCCGGACATGGCGGCGAGTACGCGGAGGGGGCGGGAACGCTGCGAGGTCTCAGTCATAACCCTTCCAGGGTACGGGTCGTCGGGAACCGGAGCCCGCGAGTATGCGTTGACGATCACGAGGGGCGAGGAAGGGCACGGACATGGGGGCGAAGAAGAGCGACTCCGACCGGCGGATCGGGCGGCGTGCCCTGCTGATCGGCGGGGCGGCGGCCGCCGTCGGCACGGGCGTGCTGGCGCGTGACGAACTGGCGCGGCTGTACTGGCGGCTGCCGGGCGTGCGCAGACAGCGGGTGGAGGGGGCGGTGGACTTCCGGGGCGCTCGGTGGGTGGCCGCGTCGGAGGCCAACTTCCGCTGGGCGGACCGGCCGGACGACTACGGGATCGACATGGTCGTCGTCCATGTCACGCAGGGCGACCTCGACAGCGCGGTGAAGGCGTTCGAGGACCCGGGGCACAAGGCGGCGGCGCACTACATCGTCGGCAAGGACGGCCACGTCACGCAGATGATCCGGGAGCTGGACGTGGCGTACCACGCGGGCAACCGGGCGTACAACGAGCGCAGTGTCGGCATCGAGCACGAGGGCTTCGTGGACCGGCCGCAGGACTTCACCGACGCGATGTACACCGCCTCCGCCCGGCTGACCGCAGCGATCTGCCGGCGGTACGACATAGCCGTCGACCGGGAGCACATCATCGGGCATGTGGAGGTGCCGGGCACGGATCACACCGACCCGGGCGAGCACTGGGACTGGGATCGGTATCTGCGGCTCGTGCGCGAGGCGCAGACCTCGGCCGCCTGAGGATCAGCAATGTGATACAGGTCACATGTGCTCAATATCGTGAACAACCGATGAGAGCCGGCCGTCCGATGTGTCCCGCGCCATGAACATGACCTGCGTTCCACCAACTTGGCTTTTCTTCAAGGGAGTTGGGAGGCACGGAGGTCGCACAGCCTCCTCGGCTCACTCCTAGGTTCGACCCAGTCTTCACATAGGCCTTAGCCCGAAGCTCCACGGCCATGACCCACACCACAGATCCCGCCTCCGGCGCGGGACGGCAGAGCAAGGGCGCCCACGCGCGAAACGACCGGGGCGCCAAGGACGAGCGCCACGCGAAGAGCGGTGAGACCAAGGGCGGGCAGGGCAAGGGCCTGCACCGGCGGAAGTTCCTCGGCGGCATGGCGGGCGCGGCCGGGCTGGCCGCCGTCGGGACGGCCGGGGTCACCTTCTCCCTGCTGACGGGCGGCAACAGCAACAAGGCGTCGGCCGCCGACGCCACCGGCACCCTGACCATCCCCGACCTGCTGGAGGCCACCACCACCGACGGCGCCACCACCTACACCCTGACCGCGAAGACCGGCACCAGCGAGGTGCTCGGCGGCGTCACCAGCACCACGGCCGGCTACAACGGTTCGTACCTCGGCCCGACCATGAAGTGGACCAAGGGCGACACGGTCCTGATGAACTTCACCAACACCCTGGGCGCGGACACCTCGGTCCACTTCCACGGCGCCCACATCCCGCCCAAGATGGACGGCGGCCCGCAGAACGCCTTCGCGGACGGCGTGACCTGGTCGCCCACCTTCGAGGTCCTCGACGAGGCCAAGACCCTCTGGTACCACCCGCACGCCCTGGGCACCACGGCCGAGCAGGTGGTCCACGGCCTGGCCGGGATGATCATCGTGGAGGACGACTCGGACGTCTCGGCCGCGCTGCCGAGCGAGTACGGCGTCGACGACATCCCGATCATCCTCCAGTGTCTGGCGGTCGACGCCGCCGGCGACATCAAGTACGAGGCCACCGGCTACCGCAGCTCGGGCGTCGTCTTCCCGGTGCTGGTCAACGGCACCAACGTGGACTCGACGACCCTCGGCTTCACCGCCACCAAGAAGCGCACCCGCTTCCGGGTCCTGAACGCCTCCCCCGCCGACATCATGACCGTCCAGCGCGGCGACGGCGGGACCCTCACCCAGATCGCCACCGACCAGGGCTATCTCACCGAGCCCACCGAGGTGACCACCATCCGGCTGGTGGCCGGCGCCCGCGCCGAGTTCGTCCTCGACCTCGAGGACGCGGTCACCCTCCAGGCCGTCGTCACCACCGGCTGGATCCGCGGCGGAAGCGGCACCTACGACTTCCTGACCGTGACCCCGGACGCCACCGACACCCCGGCCGCCCTGCCGAGCACGCTCAACACCATCACCCGATACGACACGAGCACCTTCACCGCCCGGACGATCACCCTCGGCCAGGGCACCGGCGGGACCATGACCATCAACGGCTCGGTGGGCACCACCATGGCCAAGATGGCGATGATCAGCACCACGCTGGACGCCGAGGAGATCTGGACGATCACGAACAGCACGCAGCTCGAGCACTCGTTCCATCTGCATGACGTGCCCTACCAGTTGATCGAGATCAACGGCGAGGCGCCGACCGGCGTGAACCTCGGCTGGTTCGACACCTTCGAGGTGGTCGGCGGCGGCTCCATCAAGATCGCGATGAAGTTCACCGACTTCACCGACGACACGTACATGTACATGCTCCATTGCCATCTTCTCCAGCACGAGGACGAGGGCATGATGGCGTCCCTCATGGTCACGGAGAGCTAGCCCGCCCCCGGCGGGCCGGTCACCGCGGCCCTCCCGAGCAGGCTGCCGCCGGCAGTGGAAGTGCCGGCGGCAGCCCCGGCCGGGCGTACCCGGGCCAGGTCCATGGTGGCGGCGGTGGCTGGCAGGCACCTTTGAACACATCCGCCTCGCCTCCGGCGCCGTCGGCCACCGCGAGGTCGCGTACGCCGTCACCGTCGAGACCGGCCGCCGCCGCGTCGCGGCCGCCGGGGACGGCCGGCGTCACGTCAGTCCGGCCGCGCGTGCCCGCTCCACCGCCGGGCCGATGACCTTGGCGACGGCCTCGACGTCGGCCTCGGTGGAGGTGTGGCCGAGCGAGAAGCGCAGGGTGCCGCGGGCCAGGTCGGGGTCGGTGCCGGTGGCCAGCAGGACGTGGCTGGGCTGGGCGACGCCGGCGGTGCAGGCGGAGCCGGTGGAGCACTCGATGCCCTGGGCGTCGAGCAGCAGCAGCAGGGAGTCGCCCTCACAGCCCGGGAAGGTGAAGTGGGCGTTGGCCGGCAGCCGGTCCACCGGGTCCCCGCCGAGGATCGCGTCCGGGACGGCCGCACGGACCGCGTCGATCAGCGCGTCGCGCAGGGCGCCGATCTCGCGGGCGAACCACTCGCGCTGCTCTGCGGCGAGGCGTCCGGCGACCGCGAAGGAGGCGATGGCGGGGACGTCGAGGGTGCCGGAGCGGACATGGCGCTCCTGGCCGCCGCCGTGCAGGACCGGCACGGGGGTGTACTCACGGCCGAGGAGGAGGGCGCCGATGCCGTACGGGCCGCCGATCTTGTGGCCGGAGACCGTCATCGCGGCGAGGCCGGAGGCGGTGAAGTCGACGGGGACCTGACCGAAGGCCTGGACGGCGTCGGCGTGCAGCGGGACGTCGAACTCGGCTGCCACGTCCGCCAGTTCACGGACCGGCAGGATCGTGCCGATCTCGTTGTTCGCCCACATGACGGTGGCCAGGGCGACGTCGTGAGGGTTGCGGGCGATGGCTTCGCGGAGCGCTTCGGGGTGGACCCGCCCGTAGGAGTCGACCGGCAGGTACTCGACCGTGGCGCCCTCGTGCTCGCCGAGCCAGTGCACGGCGTCGAGGACGGCGTGGTGTTCGACCGGGCTGGCCAGGACGCGGGTGCGGGCCGGGTCCGTGTCGCGGCGGGACCAGTACAGGCCCTTGACCGCGAGGTTGTCGGCCTCGGTGCCGCCGGAGGTGAGGACGACCTCGCTGGGACGGGCGCCGAGCGCGTCCGCGAGGGTCTCCCGGGCTTCCTCGACCGTGCGGCGGGCCTTCCGGCCGGCCGCGTGCAGGGAGGAGGCGTTGCCGGTGACGCCCAGGTGCGCGGTGAGTGCCTCGACCGCCTCGGGGAGCATCGGCGTGGTCGCGGCGTGGTCGAGGTATGCCATGGTGGGCCCGATTCTACGGGGGCCGGGTGGCACGCCTCGCTGGCAGGTGAGCCCGGGCGGTCAGAAGCTCCAGGAAACCGTCGAGTCCGCCTGCATGAACGCCACGAGGACCAGCAGGTCGGCGACGCCCAGACCCAGTCCGAGGAAGGCGCGACCGCGACGGGCCGTGCCGCGCCAGAGGGCGACCGTCGCCAGGACGATGGCGATCGGGCCGAGGAAGACGTTGAGGACGAGCAGGCCGACGAGGCCGAGGACGAAGGACGCGACGGCCATGCCGTCGGTGTCCCGGATGCCGGTGCGGCGGGTGGCCGGTGCGGTGAGTTGCATGGCTGGTCAGCTCCTGTGGATGACGGTGCGGCGGGTCAGTGGGCCGAGGTCGAGGTGTGCCGGCGACGGCCGTGGCGCTCGCGGAGCGCGAAGACGCCGAGCCAGGCGGCGATCACGGCGGCGGCCACGAGGGTGAAGGCGAACGGCGCGTGGGCCACGGTGCCCATGACGACGCCGAACAGCAGCAGGGCCGCAACGAGGAACAGCATGGGATCGGATCCCCCTCCGTAAAGTTTGGGTGAACAGTTGTGGTTACACTTGTTCACTGACTCTTGAGTCTAGCGTGTACCCCGGCTTTCCAATTCCAGAGAACAGTTGTTAACTGGATGACATGAGTCACACCCTCGGCATCAGGCAGGCCCAGAAGCAGAAGACCCGGCAGGCGCTCATGGACGCGGCGTTGGTGCTGCTGGAGGAGCAGAGCCTGAGCAGCCTGGGGTTGCGCGAGGTCACCCGTGCCGTCGGGGTCGCCCCGACCGCCTTCTACCGCCACTTCCGCTCCACCGCGGATCTGGGCGTGGCCCTGGTCGAGGAGGCGCTGGGCAGCCTGCACCCGATGATCCGCACCACCGTGACCACGGCCGGCTCCAGCGAGGAACGCATCACGCGCGCCGTCGAGTTGATCGCCGGTCATGTGACCGCGCACCCCGCCCCCGTCCGTTTCATCGCCCGGGAGCGGCACGGCGGGGTACAGCCGGTGCGGGAGGCGATCCGGGACCAACTGGCCCGGTTCGCCGAGGAGGTGAGGACCGAGCTGGCCAAGGACGCCGAGGCCGAGGGCTGGAGCGACGACGACCTGCTGATGCTCTCGCACCTCTACGTCGACCAGATGCTCGTCACGGCCTCGCTGTTCCTGGAGGCGCTGGAGTCCTCACAGGAGGAACGGGAGCGGGTCGGCCTGCTCGCCGCCCGCCAGATGCGGCTCATCAGCATCGGCCGCCGGCACTGGCTGGACTGACAGCCCCGCGGCACACCCGTACGCCGACGCCACAGGGGCGGCGCGCCCGTTCCCGGGTGCGCCGCCCCTGTGGCCGAACCGTCGTCAGCCCTGCTGCTGGGCCTGCTGCCCCTGCTGTCCCTGGCCTCCGCCCGGACCGCCGCAGCCGCCGCCCTGGCCGCCGCCGGGGCCACCCTGACCGCCGCCGCCGGGACCGCCGCTCGGCATGCCCGACGGAACACCCGTCGGCGTGCCGGTCGGTGTGCCCGTCGGCTGCCCCGAGGCGGCGCCGGTCGGCGCACCCGACGGGGCTCCCGACGGAGCACCGGAGGGGGCGCCGCTCGGCCTGCCCGAGGGGTTGCCGGACGGCGGCTGACAGGACTGCTGGGCAGTCGTCCCGCTGGTCGAGGAGGAGTCGCCCGAACCGCAGGCCACCAGGGCGAGGGGCGAGAGCGCCAGCAACGCCACCGCGGGGACGAGACGGACGGGCATCAGCGCACGCTTCATGAGAAACAGCTCCGGGGAAGATGAGGAGGACCTGAGACCGGAACTCAACCAACGGCGCTTAGGCCTTCCTTGGGGCCCCTCTGTCCCCTGCCTGTCAATCAGGTAAAGCGCATCTCAAGAAACCTTGCTGACCTGGCAGTTCACCTCGGCGGTCGGCTCGGTGCGCTGGTACAGCT
Organism: Streptomyces sp. NPDC002884; assembly: GCF_040295245.1. Classification (NCBI taxonomy): domain Bacteria; kingdom Bacillati; phylum Actinomycetota; class Actinomycetes; order Kitasatosporales; family Streptomycetaceae; genus Streptomyces; species Streptomyces sp. NPDC002884. Next base: position 202,248 of record NZ_JBEOVB010000011.1, read on the forward strand.
CCGTGACAGAAGCCCCCGGGTGCCCGGGCTCAGCCGAGCCTGACCCGCGCCAACTGCCGTGACTGCGCGACCAGTCGGTCCGCGCTGTCCCACACCTCGGCGTCCTCCTCCAGGAAGCCGCCCGCGAGGTTGCGGGTGGTGACGGAGACGCGCAGCGGGCCCGGAGCCGGACGGCAGCGGACGTGGACCGTCAGCTCGACCGTGGGGACCCAGCCGCGCAGGCCGATCTCGAAGGCGGTGGGCGGCAGGGCGTCCACCGCGAGGAGGAGGGAGAGCGGGTCGGGGTCACGGCCGTCCTTCAGACCGAACCAGGCCCGCATCTCGCCCTTGCCGGAGGGCTGTCCGAGCGCCCAGCCGAGGGTCGACGGGTCGAGCTTGAGCATCAGACGGTCGGCGATCGCGGAGCTGCCGTCGACGGGCGCCGGTCCGTCCTCGGGGCCGAAGCACTGGTCCATCGGCGGGAGGGCGGGCGGCTTCGCCGTCGTACGGACGTCGTCCGGCAGGGTGTCCAGGTCGCCGTAGGAGGCGAGGACGCGGATCCGCTCGACCTCGGCGCCGTTCTCGTCGTACTGGAAGAGCGAGGCCTGGCCGGTGGACAGGGTGCGGCCGGTGCGGACGATGTCCGTACGGACGACCGCGGGGCCGGGCTGGGACGCCGTGAGGTAGTGCGCCGAGATCGTGAACGGGTCGCGGTGCGGCAGGGCGTCCGCGAGCGCGCGGCCGAGGACGGCGAGAAGGTAGCCGCCGTTGACGGCGCTGATGATCGTCCAGCCGGCCGAGAGGTCGATGTCGTAGACGCCGGGCGCGCGTCGGGTGAGCGCGGTGTCGCGGTCGAACTCGAACTCGGACTCGCTGTCACCGGTCGGGGCCGTGACGAAGGCGGTGGAGGTGCGCTCGGCCGCCGCGGTAGCTGCTTCTGGCATGCCTGAACCGTACAACAGCTCATTACTAAGCGGTAGCTTTGGATGCTTCGGCCGGGCTACGGCGGCGCTGCGGCCGCGCCAAGGCCGCGTCACTGCCGCACTACAGGCGTACTACAGGCGTACTACAGGCGTACTACAGGCACACTGCCGCCGGATGAACACACCGAGCCCGGGTCATGACCGGTTCGGGTCCCATCGGTGACCGGTTCGGGTGAGCGGTCGGCAATTTCTTGGTAAGTGTCCGAACTCGTCCGTAACCTCGACGCCCGGTTTCCCCTCTGCAAGGACATGAGCCTCACCGGGACTCCGTTCCTCTACACCCTGATCGCGCTGTCCGTGCTCGCCGTCGCGCTGCCGCTGCTGATGTGGTCGCGGCTGCGCGGGCCGCGGGTCCTGCGCGCCGCGGCCCGGATGGTGATGCTGCTGTTCGCCCAGGGCACGGCCGTGGCCCTGGTCTTCGTCCTGGTCAACAACTCCAACGGCCTGTACGACACCTGGGACGACCTGCTGGGCACCGGCACCCATGTGCAGCAGGCCGCCGACCTGGGCGCCGACGGCACCGGCGGTATCGCGCTGGACCGGCTGCCCAGGGTCCGGCAGACGTTCACGCAGGCCGAGGGGCCGGGCATGCACGCGGCGGGCGGGGTACGCGTCACCCAGCTCAAGGGCCAGGTCTCCGGCGTCAACGCCGAGGTCTACGTCTGGCTGCCCCCGCAGTACGACGAGCCCGCCTACGCCCGCCGCGCCTTCCCCGTGGTGGAGCTGCTGCCGGGCTACCCGGGCTCCGCGAAGTCCTGGTACGGGACGCTGCACGTGCACGAGCAACTGGCGCCGCTGATGCGCGCGGGCAAGGTCGCCCCGTTCATCCTGGTCGCGCCGCGCACCACGCTGCTCCCGGGCGTGGACACCGGCTGCGCCAACGTCCCGGGCACCGTCAACGCCGACAGCTGGCTCAGCATCGACGTACCGAAGATGGTCAGGGACAACTTCCGGGCCCAGCCCGCGCCCAAGGGCTGGGCGGTCGCCGGCTACTCCGCCGGGGGCCACTGCGCGGCCAAGCTCGCCGTCGCCCACCCGGACCGCTACCGGGCCGCGGTGAGCCTGTCCGGGTACAGCGACCCGATCGTCGAGCCCAACTCCCTCGCCGCGCAGAGCCCCGCCCTGCGCCGGGCCAACAACCCCTACGTGCTGCTGTGCAAGGCCGCCGTGCCGCCCCCCGTGGCCCTCTACCTCTCCGGCCAGCCGAAGGACGGCTACGAGGCGGCGCTGGCCCTGCGCCGGGAGGCGAAGGCGCCGACGGCCGTGCACGTCGTCTACATCCCGACCGATGCGGGCGGCCACACCATGGCGCTGTGGCGGCCGCAGGTCGTGCCGGCGTTCCGCTGGCTGACCACCCAGCTGGACCAGCACCCGGTCACCCACGACGGGAAGGGGAAGGGGAAGGCCAAGGGGACTACTCCTCGCGCACCGTCGACCGTCGATTCCAGGCACGCGGCGCTCGCCAGTGGAACCGCATCGCGAGCAGCCGCAGCACGAAGGCGGTGACGACGGCCACCCCGCTGGCCAGCGGGGTGAGCGCGTCGTAGCGGATGCAGAGCGCCACCACGGTGGCGCCGACGATCGCCGGGACCGCGTAGAGGTCGCGGTCCCAGCGCAGCAGCGAGGGGACCTCGTTGGCCAGCACATCGCGCAGCACACCGCCGCCGACGGCGGTGGCGACGCCCAGCGCGGCCGACGCGGTGAGGCCGAGGCCGTAGTCGTAGGCCTTCGTCGTCCCCGTGACGCAGAACAGGCCGAGGCCGGCCGCGTCGAAGGCGTTGACGCCCGCCTGGATGCGCTCCACCTGCGGGTGCAGGAAGACGACCAGGAGGGCGGCCAGCAGCGGGGTGAGGAAGTACCCCAGGTCCGTGAAGGCGGCCGGGGGCACGGCCCCGATGACCAGGTCCCGGAAGACTCCGCCGCCCAGCGCGGTGACCTCGGCGAGCATGGCGATGCCGAACACGTCGAAGTTCTTGCGGACGGCCAGCAGCGCGCCCGAGATGGCGAAGACGAAGATGCCGATCAGGTCGAGCGTGTGCTGGACGGAGGGGCTGAAGATTTGCTGGAGCACCCCTACATTCTCACCCAGCACAAAGCCCCCGCCTTACATTGCAAGGCGGGGGCTCGGTGTTACTTACTTCTCTTTGGCCGGAGCATCGTCACCGGAAGCCTCCGGAGCGGCCTGCGGGGCCTGCGCGGCTCCGCCGGTCTCCTCGGCGTCCCCGCCGGCCTCGCCCGGCTCGGCGGGCCCCGCAGCCGCTTCGGCCGCCGTTTCCGCCACTTCCGCCGCCACCGCGGCCGACGTCTCCGCCGACTCCGCGAGCACCTCGTCGGCCACCAGCTCCGCCGCCTCCTTGGCGACGGTCAGCAGGACGGTGTCCTGCGGGGCCTGGTCCTCGAAGTTCTCCGGGTGGTGGCAGGCCACCTGCTGGCCGGTCCGCAGCTCGACGAGGACCGGCTCGGTGGTCTTGCAGACCTGGGTCGCCTTCCAGCACCGGGTGTGGAAGCGGCAGCCGCTCGGCGGCGAGATCGGCGAGGGCACGTCGCCCTTGAGCAGGATCCGCTCACTCTTGGCGTGCTTGCGCCGCGGGTCCGGGATCGGCACCGCCGACATCAGCGCCTTGGTGTACGGGTGCATCGGCGACCGGTAGAGCAGATCCCGGTCGGCCAGCTCCACGATCTTGCCGAGGTACATCACCGCGATGCGGTCCGAGACGTGCCGGACGACCGAGAGGTCGTGCGCGATGATCACGTAGGTGAGGCCGAGCTCCTGCTGGAGGTCGTCCAGCAGGTTGACGACCTGGGCCTGGATCGACACGTCGAGCGCCGAGACCGGCTCGTCCGCCACGACCAGCTTCGGGTTCAGCGCGAGCGCGCGGGCGATGCCGATGCGCTGACGCTGACCGCCGGAGAACTCGTGCGGGTAGCGGTTGTAGTGCTCGGGGTTGAGCCCCACGACCGACAGCAGCCGCTGCACTTCCTTCTTGATGCCGCCCTCGGGCTCGACGCCTTGGAGCTTGAAGGGAGCGCCGACGATCGTGCCGATGGTGTGGCGCGGGTTCAGCGACGAGTACGGGTCCTGGAAGATCATCTGCACATCGCGGCGCAGCGGACGCATGCCGCTCACGCCGAGGTGCGTGATGTCCTTGCCCTGGAACTCGACCTTGCCCGCGGTCGGCTCGAGCAGCCGGGTGATCAGCCGGCCCATCGTGGACTTGCCGCAGCCGGACTCGCCCACGACGCCGAGGGTCTCGCCGGAGCGGACCTCGAAGTCGATGCCGTCGACCGCGTGCACCGCCCCGACCTGCCGCTGGAGCAGGCCCTTCTTGATCGGGAAGTGCTTCTGGAGCCCGGTCACCTTCAGCAGGACCTCGCCCGGGGCGGCGTCCGCGGTGAGCGTGGCGCCCTGATCGGTCGGCCCGTCGGCCTGTGCGGGGATCTTCACCGCTTTGTCGTCGTCACTCACAGCTTCGGCGCAATCTCTTCGGTCCAGATACGCTCCCGCTGCTCCGTGCCCAGGTGGCAGGCGGCCCAGTGCCGGCTGCCGACCTCGGCCAGCTCGGGCCGGACGGTGCGGGTCACGTTGTCCTTCGGGAGGTCCGCGTACGGGCAGCGCGGGTTGAAGGCGCAGCCGGACGGGATGTTGATCAGCGAGGGCGGGGAGCCCTTGACCGGGATCAGGCGCTCCTGCTGCTCACGGTCCAGCCGCGGCATCGAGCCGAGCAGACCCCAGGTGTAGGGGTGCCGGGGCTCGTAGAACACCTTGTCGGCCGGACCCCGCTCGACGCAGCGCCCGCCGTACATCACCAGGATGTCGTCGGCGAGTTCGGCGACGACGCCCAGGTCGTGGGTGATGACGATGACCGCGGAGCCGAACTCCTTCTGGAGGTCACGGATGAGGTCGAGGATCTGCGCCTGGACGGTCACGTCCAGGGCGGTCGTCGGCTCGTCCGCGATCAGCAGTTCGGGGTTGTTGACCAGCGACATCGCGATCATCGCGCGCTGACGCATACCGCCGGAGAACTCGTGCGGGTAGCTGTCGACCCGCTTGTCCGGCTGCGGGATGCCCACCCGGTCGAGCATCTCGACCGCGCGGCGCTTGGCGGCCTTCTTGGTGACGTCGTGGTGGATCCGGTACGCCTCCACGATCTGCTGACCGATCGTGTAGTACGGGTGCAGCGCCGACAGCGGATCCTGGAAGATCATCGCCATCTCGCGGCCGCGCAGCTTGCGCACGTGGTCCGGGTCGGCGGACAGCAGCTCGGTGCCGTCCAGCCAGATCTCGCCGGAGATCTGCGCCTTGCGCTTGCCGTACTGGCCGGCCGTGTGCAGACCCATGATGCCGAGCGAGGTCACCGACTTGCCGGAGCCGGACTCGCCCACGATGCCGAGGGTCTTGCCCTTCTCCAGCTGGAAGCTGAGCCCGTCGACGGACTTGACCAGACCGTCGTCGGTCGGGAAGTGCACCTTGAGGTCGCGCACTTCGAGGAAGGCGTTCGGCGCGGGCGAGGCGGGGGTGGGCTCGCCCACGGCCGCTCCGCTCTTGCTGAGTTCGGTCATGAGAGCCTCACTCGGGGGTCGATCACGGCGTACAGGATGTCCACCACGAGGTTGGCGACGAGTACCGCCAGAGAAGTGATCAGGGTGACGCCCAGGATGATGGGCAGGTCCTGGTTCTTGATGGCGTTGAGCACCGCCTGGCCGAGGCCGGGCAGGTTGAACGCCGTCTCGGTCAGGATCGCACCGCCGATGAGGGCGCCCAGGTCCATGCCGAGCATGGTCAGCAGCGGAGTCATCGTGGAGCGCATCGCGTGCTTGCCGATGACGGTGTGTTCCTTGAGACCCTTGGCGCGGGCGGTGCGGATGTAGTCCTCGCCCAGGATCTCCAGCATGGTGGCCCGGGTGATGCGGGCGTACATGGCCGCGTACAGGAACGCGAGGGTGACCCAAGGCAGGATCATCCCGCCGAACCAGCCGCTGAGACTGTCCTCCAGTGGCACGAACTGCCCGTCGAACAGATCCAGTCCGTAGACGAAGATCGACAGGGCGACCATGCCGGTGAAGTAGATCGGGAGGGAGACGCCCGAGAGCGCGATCACCATCGCGCCGCGGTCCCACAGGCTGCCCCGCTTGAGCGCGGAGAGCACGCCCGCCGAGACACCGAAGATCAGCCACAGCACGGCGGCACCGAGCGCGAGCGCCAGGGTCACCGGGAAGCGGTCGGTCAGCACCGGCCAGACGGCCTGCTCACTGCGGAAGGAGTAGCCGAAGCACGGGGCGGCGCAGTGTATGGAATCGCCACCGCCCGTGTAGGTCCGGCCGGCGAAGATGCCCTTGAAGAATTCCCAGACCTGGGCGTAGATCGGGTCGCCCAGGCCCAGCTTCTCGCGCACACCCTCGACGGCGGCAGGGTCGGCCTGCTTGCCCACGAAGCTCAAGGCGATGTCTACGCCAGCCCACTTGGGGATGAGGAAGAAGATGCCGAAGACCACCATGACGATGACCACGAGCATCACTGCGGCGGCGAACAACCGCCTGATGAGATAAGCGAGCACAGCTCTCGGCCCGCCGCGGACCGCGGGCCGTCGGAGATCGTCCGACGGCCCGCGATCACGCCGCGCCGGCCTTCACCTGCCTTTCGTGCCGTTCGGCGGGTGTGCCGGGACTACTTCTTCGGGTTCTTCAGGCCGAGGTTGACGAAGTCGTACTGACCGCTGTAACCGTCGGTGGTGTAGACGTTCGCCAGGTTGTCCGAGCGCCAGTTGAGGAACCGCTCGAAGACGAAGGGCAGGTAGTACGCGCCCTCCATCACCTTGTGGTTGATCTCCGTGGCGATCTTGGTCTTGCCGGCGTCGTCCAGCGTGGTGACGTACGACGAGAACAGACCGTCGATCGTCTTGTCGTTGATGAGGGCGTAGTTGTTGTTACCGCTCTCGGCGATGTACTTGCTGTTCCACAGCGGCAGACCGAAGCCCTGGACGGACGGGAAGTCCGGACCCCAGCCCATGATGATGATGCCGTAGCCCTTCTTCTTCACGTTCGAGGGGCTACCGATGATGCCGGCGGTCTGCGAGCCGTCGTACTGGTCGATCTCGGCGGTGATGCCGATCTTCTTCAGCGACGCCTGGAGGGACTGGGCGGTGGCCACCTCGACCGGCTTGTTGTTACGCACCGCGATGGTGGTCTTGAAGCCGTTCGGCTGACCGCAGGCCTTCAGGGCCTCCTTGGCCTTGGCCTCGTTGCCGCTCTTGTTGGCGCCGGAGATCTCGTACGGGTCGTACTTCTGACCCTCGGCACCCGGGACGGACGGCGGCAGCATGTTGGTGCCGATGTCGCCACCGGCGACCGGACCGCCGCGGGCGGTCTGGAGCGACACGTGGTCGGCGCCGAGGATGACGGCCTTGCGGCACTCGATGTTGTTGAACGGCGCGACGCTCTGCGGGAAGACCGCGTAGCGGACGTAGCCGGTGACCGGGTTGTCCAGGTTGCCCTTGTGCTCCTTCAGGGCGGTGGTGCGGCCCTGCGGCGACATGCCGGTCTGGTTCAGGTCGAGGTCCAGGTCACCACTGAGCAGACGCTGGTCGAGCTGGTTGGCGTCCGAGAAGAACTTGATGGTGATCTCGTCCGGGTAGGCCTTGCGGATCGGGTCCGAGGCCTGCTTCCAGGAGGTGTTGCGGACCAGCTTGAGGTCCTTGCCCGGGCTGTAGGACGCGAACTTGTACGGGCCCGAGGAGAACGGCTTCAGACCGTACTTGGCCTTCGTGTCCTGGTCCTGGCGGACCGGCGAGGCCGAGACCAGGGCCAGCATCTCCTCGAAGTCCGAGTTGGCCTGCGGGAGGTGGAAGACGATGGTCTTGTCGTCGGGCGTGTCGATCGCCTTCAGACCCAGCTTGTCCGCGGACGTGTCCTTGTAGGGGCCCTTGTACTCGCCCTTGGGGTCCAGCACGTCCTTCAGGTACGTCGGACCGCCGGACAGCACGTCCTGCGCCCACACGCGCTCGATGCCGTACTTCACGTCCTTGGACGTGATCGCCTTGCCGTCCTCCCACGTGATGCCGTCACGCAGGGTGTACGTGTAGGTCTTGCCGTCGTCCGTGACCTTCGCGGTCTCGGTGGCGAGGTCCGGAGTGACCTCGGCGCCCGCAGCGCCCGGCTCGGCCTTGTTCGTGACGAGCTGGCGGCTGTAGTAGCGGGCGAAGTTCCACATCATGCCGTAGTAGCCACGCGTGGTGTCCCACGAGTCGGCATCCTGCGCGGCACCGAACTTCAGCGTGCCGCCCTTCTTGGCGGCGGAGGCCTGGGCGACCTTGTTGTTCGCGGCGTCGAAGCCGGCGGCACCGGAGCTCGAGCCCTTGTCGCCGTCATCTCCACCGCCGCCGCACGCCGCCGTGGTCAGCAGCGCGGCGACCGCGGCAGCAGCGGCAAATGCCTGCTTCCGCCGCCCTGAGGTGCGTTGGGTAGTCACGATCTCGGATCCTCCGGATAGATGAGAGATACCCCGTGTGGAGACCACGGGACGGTTGAGGCGCCGTGTTTCGGCGGTTCTGCGGCTCGCTGTGTTCGCGGATCCCCGACGGGGCGGATCAGCGGGAGGCCTTCGGGTCCAGCGCGTCCCGGATGCCGTCACCGAAGAGGTTGAAGGCGAGCACGGTGATGAAGATCGCCACACCCGGGACCACCATGTACATCGGGTCCGACTCGTAGTAGTCGATCGCGCTCGAGAGCATCTGCCCCCACGAGGCGGTGGGCGGCTTGACCCCGACACCCAGGAAGCTGAGCGCCGCCTCGGTGAGGATGTTGGTGGGGATCATCATCGTCGTGTACACGACGATCGGGGCGACCAGGTTGGGCAGCAGTTCCTTGAACAGGATGTACAGCCGCCCCGCGCCCAGCGATCGGGCGGCCTCGACGTACTCGCGCTCCCGCAGCGAGAGCGTCTGGCCGCGCACCACGCGTCCGATGTAGGGCCAGCCGAAGAAGCCGATGACCAGGATCATCACGAAGACACGCACGCTCGAACCGGAGAGTCCCAGCATGTCGCTCGGCATGACGGAGACCAGCGCGATGATGAACAGCAGCTGCGGGAAGGCGAGCAGACCGTCCATCACCCGGCTGATCAGGGAGTCGACCCAGCCGCCGAAGAAACCGGCGAGGATGCCCAGCACCGTTCCGAGGATCACGGCGACCACGGCCGACAGGAAGCCGACCAGCAGGGAGATCCGGGCACCGTAGAGGATGCGGGCGAAGATGTCACGGCCGTTGACCGGCTCGACACCGAAGAGGTGATCGCCGCTGACGCCGCCCAGGGAGCCCGTGGGCGTGCCGAAGAGCGGGTCGATCAGGTTCTCGTGGTACTCGTTCGGGTCCTGCCCCAGGAGCCCGGTGATGACCGGCGCGAGCAGCGCGATCACGACGAGGGCGAGCACCACGACGCCGCCCGTGAGGGCGAGCTTGTCCCGCTTGAGGCGCTCCCAGGCGATCCGGCCCAGGGAGCGGCCCTGAACGGCCTTGGCGCCGCTGGTGGCGACCGACGCTTCCTCGGCCGCGCTCGGGGCCGCTTCCGCGGTCGGCTCGTGCAATGGTGCCGTCATCTGGCAGGGACCCCTCTCAACCGGCGGTAGCCGGCCCGCACTTGCCGCTGTAGCGGCGTGATCAGTCCGTAATACGCAGGGGATAAGTCCCCTGACGCCGGAGTCTTCAACGGTTTGGCGATCTGTAGCCAGACTTGGCAGTGAATGGATGCGTAAACGTGATCCGGGTAGAGGGGTTCCGTTATCCGGACGGCGGGTAACGGCCCCCGGACAGTGACTTATTGGGTCACATCGGACAAAACCGGTATCAATCGTCGTCATCTACGCGCGAAGACATCCTGTCCCGACCTCGCGACAGGACCGTATTCGGACGTCAGTATCGTCCGGTGGGCGGGTAGCCGTAACCGCCGGCGGGAGCCTGGGCCGGAGCGGGGGCGTGGGCCTCGCGGTCGTAGAAGGGCCGGGCGGTGGCACGCATCCACATCACGACGGGGTCGTACTCGTCGGTCATCGCCACCGTCGACACCGGCAGCCCGTCCGGCACGGCCCCGATGGACTGCTGCATCATCGCCCGTACGGCGTCCACGGCCGGCGGGGAGGAGTCGTACACGTCGAGCCCGATGGCCAGATAGGGCGCGCCCAGCGCCGGCTGGACCCAGGCGCGGCGCAACGCGCGGACCGCCGGGGTACGGTGGGCGTTCTGCGCGAGCAAGGCATAGAACTGCGGGATCTCGATGCCCGGTTCGGACAGCCGCAACGGCCCGGCCGGCTGGCGCTCCAGACCGGTGGCGATACGGCGCAGATCCAGCCACGGGATGCCGACGCCGCCGCCGGGGGCGTGCGGGTTCAGCCAGAGGCCGTAGTGGTCGGGGTAGAGGGTGCGGGCCACGTCCAGCCCGTCGACCACCTCGTACGACCTGTTCCAGCCACTCGCGCTGAGCTCCTGCGCGGAGGTGACGCAGGGGGCGTAGCCGTGCCCTTCGACCTCCATGTTTCCGTACTGGGCGTCGGGGGAGCCGGCCTGGCCGTGCCACAGCAGCATCCAGAGCCGGCCGGAGGAGGGGGTCGCGAGCGCGCGCAGGAGCGCCTCGTAGGCGTCGTAACGCCCGGGCGTGACCTGGCGCAGCATGTGCTCGACCGAGCCGGTCGCGGCAGTGCCAGCGCTCACTTTTTATCGCCCCTTCGAGAAGTTGCCCCGCGTAGGGGCCCAGCTTAGGCGCTCCGCTCGGTCGAGCCGTTGAGAGCTCGAGGCCGGCTGTGCGTCGGCGGATGCATGTCGGGTGTGGCCGGGCGGGCCCCGCGGCGGAGCCGCGGCCGGATACGGCCCCGCTCCCCCCGCGGTGGGCTGCTCCTCAGCCCGGTGTCTGGTGCAGCGTCGTGTAGAAGGGGCGGACCCGCTCCCGCATCCAGTCGGCCACCGGGTCCTGGGCCACATCCAGGAGGACCAGGTTGACCGGCCAGGGTGCGGCCGCCCTCGTCAGGGCCCTGCCCAGGGCCTCCAGGGGGAGGGCGCGCAGGTCGCCCTCCCGCGGGGAGAGTTCCACGCCCACGAACATCACCGGGTCCGCCGTCTCGATGGCGGCCAGGCAGCGGCGGGCCGTGCGGACCACGCCCGTGGCCTCGAACTCCGCCGAGGCCGCGGCCAGGAAGTCCATCGGGTCGTCCTGCCAGTCGGGCTCGTAGAGGCGGACCCGGCCGCCGGCCGCGGTGCCGTCCAGCGGGGTGCGGCCCGCCCGGCAGAGCTCGGCCACCGCGGGCGGCGGCAGCGGGACGCCGACCACGCCGTCCGGGTTGACCAGGATGCCCACCTGCGGGGGCAGTCCCCGGGCGAACTCCACGGCCGGCGCGATCGTGAACGACATGTGCGAGCCGACGACCTGCCGGAACTGCTCCTCGGAGCTGAAGACCGGCACGTACACCTGGCCCTCGAGCTCCATCGTGGGCAGGTCGAGGGGACCGCTGCGCGGGCCGCCGCCGCCGGGCAGCGGCACCCAGACGAAGCTGCGCCCGAGCACCTCGACGATCCGGCCGCCGGCTCCCGGCACGCCGAGGGAGACGGAGAGCACCTCCTCCAGCTCGTTGCCGGGCCATCCGCCGTGCGGATGGGGGTGTGCCTGCGCCGGAAAGTCCGCGGAGTAGTCCGTCGGAAAGTTCGCCGGGGGGAAATCCATCTGCCTACCGCCTGCTGAGAACCGCTCACTTCGCTGTGGCTGAAAGGCTAGCGGGTGCCGGGGGTCGCACCCGAGCCCTCAGTCCGTGAAACCGATACGGCGCAGCGCGTCGGCCGCCTCGCGGTCGAGCAGCACCGCCGAGCCGCAGCCGTCGGGCAGCCGGCCCTTCTCCACCGAGCGCACCAGTCGGGCGGCGGCATGGCGGTGGCGCAGGAACGCGTACCGGGAGACGCCCCGGCCGCGCTCGCGCTGCCCCTCCAGTGCCGTGTCCGCGCCGACGTCCAGCAGCAGCAGGTGGAGGGTGCCGCCGCGGCGGCGGGCCTCGCGGGCCAGCCAGTCACGGACCCAGGCCTGCGTACCGCAGTCGTGCACGACGACGCCCGCGGAGCCGCGCAGCGCCCGGCGCAGCCCGGCGTAGTGGGCGAGCCGGACGAGGGGCCGGTAGAGGCCGTAGGGCAGGAAGCGGGGGGCGCGGGCGTCCCAGCGGTCCCGGGTGTCCTGGGAGTCGATGCGGCTGCCCTGCACGGTCCGCCGCATGAGCGTGGACTTGCCGCTGCCGGGCAGGCCGGTGACCACGACCAGGTCGCGGGGGCCGAAGAGCAGGCCGTGCGGGCTGCGGCCGGCCCGCTCGCGCAGGTCGCGGACGACGGGCGCCGGCTGCGGACCGCACCCCTCCCGGGTCGGGGCGACGGGCTGCGCGGGCAGCGCGATCGCCGAGCCGGTCGCGAATGCCGTGGACCTCGCCGTGGTCGTCCTGTTCACCGTGATCGTCCTCCCCTGGGGTCAGATGGTGTCCTCATCCCCACCGAGCGTAAAGAGAAGGTAATGCGCCGCGCCCGGCGTTTTCGTGCGCGTACCGACACAAGCCGGTTACAGATGCGGCCTGCCGTGATCGGGGCGAGCCGTGCAATGATGGCCGCGCCAACTGCATACCGGCCGTTTGAATCCGCGCGGGAGAGTCCTCAGCAGCAGCTTCGCTGGGGCGCCGAAGGAGCAAGTCCCTCCCTTGAATCTCTCAGGCCCCGTTACCGCGCGGGCGAGGCACATCTGAAAAGCGGGTCGCTGTCTCCAGTGGCCCCACCCAAGGTGCAAGTCGTCACCGGCGTTCGCGCGGTCACGACGAACCTCTCAGGTTCCGATGACAGATGGGGAGGAACGACCTCGCCGTCATGCCTTGGGAGACGAACGTCCGATGAGCAGCAACGCCCCCACCGAACAACGCCACACCGCCCTCGACGCCGCGCATCGTGCGCTCGGCGCGACGATGACCGACTTCGCCGGCTGGGACATGCCCCTGCGCTACGGCTCCGAGCGCGACGAGCACCAGGCCGTCCGCACCCGGGCCGGGCTCTTCGACCTCTCGCACATGGGTGAGATCACCGTCACCGGCCCGCAGGCCGCGGCCCTCCTCGACTTCGCCCTGGTGGGCAACATCGGGGCGGTCAAGGCCGGCCGCGCCCGCTACACGATGATCTGCCGGGCGGACGGCGGCATCCTGGACGACCTGATCGTCTACCGGCTCGCCGAGACCGAGTTCATGGTGGTGGCCAACGCCTCCAACGCGCAGGTCGTGCTGGACGCGCTGACCGAGCGCGCCGAGGGCTTCGACGCGGAGGTCCGCGACGACCGCGACGCCTACGCGCTGATCGCCGTGCAGGGCCCCGAGTCCCCCGGCATCCTCGCGGCCGTCACGGACGCCGACCTGGACGGCCTGAAGTACTACGCCGGCCTGCCCGGCACCGTCGCCGGCGTCCCCGCGCTGATCGCGCGCACCGGCTACACCGGTGAGGACGGCTTCGAACTGTTCGTGCGGCCGGAGCACGCCGTCGAGCTGTGGCAGGCGCTGACGAAGGCGGGCGAGGGCGTCGGGCTGGTGCCCTGCGGTCTGTCCTGCCGGGACACGCTCCGCCTGGAGGCGGGCATGCCGCTGTACGGACACGAGCTGAGCACCTCCCTCACCCCGTTCGACGCGGGGCTCGGCCGGGTGGTGAAGTTCGACAAGGAAGGCGACTTCGTCGGGCGTACGGCGCTGGAGGCGGCCGCCGGGCGCGCCGCCTCGCAGCCCCCGCGGGTCCTCGTGGGCCTGGTCGCCGAGGGCCGCCGGGTCCCGCGCGCCGGGTTCGCCGTGGTCGCCGGCGGCGAGGTGATCGGCGAGGTCACCTCGGGCGCCCCCTCCCCCACCCTCGGCAAGCCGATCGCGATGGCGTACGTCGACGCCGCCCACGCGGCGCCCGGGACCACCGGCGTCGGGGTGGACATCCGAGGCAGCCACGAGCCGTACGAGGTCGTGGCGCTGCCGTTCTACAAGCGCCAGAAGTAGACACTGGGCGCATCGACGCCCGCCCGCGCGTGACCCTGCGCACATTTCCGCTGCTCACGTGCGTCAACAGCAGTCCCCCATTCACCAGCACCCTCCCGCGTACAGGAGAATTCAAGCCATGAGCAACCCCCAGCAGCTGCGCTACAGCAAGGAGCACGAGTGGCTGTCGGTCGCCGAGGACGGCGTCTCGACGGTCGGCATCACGGAGCACGCGGCCAACGCGCTCGGCGACGTGGTCTTCGTCCAGCTCCCCGACGTCGGTGCCACGGTGACCGCGGGCGAGACCTGCGGCGAGCTGGAGTCGACCAAGTCGGTCAGCGAGCTGTACGCGCCGGTCTCCGGCGAGATCGTCGAGGTCAACCAGGACGTCGTCGACGACCCGGCGCTGGTGAACTCCGCCCCGTTCGAGGGCGGATGGCTGTTCAAGGTACGCACGGCGGGCGAGCAGGACGACCTGCTCACCGCCGACGAGTACACCGCCTTCATCGCCGGCTGAGGAGTCGTAGTCGCATGTCCGTCCTGAACACGCCCCTGCACGAGCTCGACCCGGAGATCGCCGCCGCGGTCGACGCCGAGCTGAACCGCCAGCAGTCCACGCTCGAGATGATCGCCTCGGAGAACTTCGCTCCGCTCGCGGTGATGGAGGCGCAGGGCTCGGTCCTGACCAACAAGTACGCCGAGGGCTACCCGGGCCGCCGCTACTACGGCGGCTGCGAGCACGTCGACGTGGCCGAGCAGATCGCGATCGACCGGGTCAAGGAGCTGTTCGGCGCCGAGTACGCCAACGTCCAGCCCCACTCGGGCGCCTCGGCCAACCAGGCGGCCCTGTTCGCGATGGCCCGGCCCGGCGACACGATCCTCGGCCTGGACCTGGCGCACGGGGGTCACCTGACCCACGGCATGCGGCTGAACTTCTCCGGCAAGCAGTTCGACGTGGTCGCCTACCACGTGGACGACGCCGGCCTGGTCGACATGGCCGAGGTCGAGCGGCTCGCCAAGGAGCACCGCCCGAAGGTGATCATCGCCGGCTGGTCGGCGTACCCGCGGCAGCTGGACTTCGCGGAGTTCCGGCGGATCGCGGACGAGGTCGAGGCCTTCCTGTGGGTCGACATGGCCCACTTCGCGGGTCTGGTGGCGGCCGGTCTCCACCCGAACCCGGTGGAGTACGCCGACGTCGTGACGTCCACCACCCACAAGACGCTGGGCGGCCCCCGCGGCGGCATCATCCTCGCGAAGAAGGAGTTCGCGAAGAAGCTGAACTCGTCCGTCTTCCCGGGCTTCCAGGGCGGTCCACTGGAGCACGTGATCGCGGCCAAGGCGGTCTCCTTCAAGGTCGCCGCGAGCGAGGACTTCAAGGAGCGTCAGGCCCGCACGGTCGAGGGCGCGCGGATCCTCGCCGAGCGCCTGACCTCGCCGGACGCCCGCGCGGCCGGGGTGAACGTGCTGTCCGGCGGCACCGACGTGCACCTGATCCTGGTCGACCTGCGCGAGTCCGAGCTGGACGGCCAGCAGGCCGAGGACCGGCTCCACGAGGTCGGCATCACGGTCAACCGCAACGCGGTCCCGAACGACCCGCGGCCGCCGATGGTCACCTCCGGTCTCCGTATCGGCACGCCCGCCCTCGCGACCCGCGGCTTCACCGCCGAGGACTTCGCCGAGGTCGCGGACGTGATCGCCGAGACGCTGAAGGCGCCGTCCCCGTTCGCGCAGGCCGACGCGGCGGCGCTGAAGGCCCGGGTCACGGCCCTGGCCGACAAGCACCCGCTGTACCCCGGTCTGAGCCGGTAGTTCCCTTTCCCGGGTGCCGCGCACACTGTGAGGTGTGGGCGGCACCCCGCACCACCCCTGTATTGAGGAGTCCCCGTGGCCATCTCGGTCTTCGACCTGTTCTCGATCGGCATCGGCCCGTCCAGCTCCCACACGGTCGGCCCGATGCGCGCGGCCCGCATCTTCGCACGACGGCTGCGGGGCGAGGGCCTGCTGGACTCCACCGCGTCGGTGCGCTGCGAGCTGTACGGCTCGCTCGGCGCGACCGGCCACGGCCACGGCACGCCGAAGGCGGTCCTGCTCGGCCTGGAGGGCTCCTCGCCGCGCACGGTGGACGTGGAGGGCGCGGACGACCGGGTGGAGCAGATCAAGGACTCCGGCCGGCTGCGGCTGCTGGACTCGCACGAGATCCCGTTCTCCTTCGACGACGACCTGGTCCTGCACCGCCGCAAGGCCCTCCCGTACCACGCCAACGGCATGACGATATGGGCCTACGACGCCCAGGGCGCCGAGCTGCTGTCGAAGACGTACTACTCGGTCGGCGGCGGCTTCGTCGTGGACGAGGACGCGGTCGGCGCGGACCGCATCAAACTCGACGACACGGTGTTGAAGTACCCCTTCCGCACGGGCGACGAGCT
The DNA here is from genome assembly GCF_040295245.1 of Streptomyces sp. NPDC002884. Lineage (NCBI taxonomy): Bacteria > Bacillati > Actinomycetota > Actinomycetes > Kitasatosporales > Streptomycetaceae > Streptomyces > Streptomyces sp. NPDC002884. Next base: position 218,637 of record NZ_JBEOVB010000011.1, read on the forward strand.
GCTGCGCCTGGCGAAGGAGACCGGCCTGTCGATCTCCTCGCTGATGCTGGAGAACGAGCGCGCCTGGCGCACCGAGGACGAGATCCGGGACGGGCTGCTGGAGATCTGGCGGGTGATGCAGGCCTGCGTCTCCCGGGGCATGTCCCGGGAGGGCATCCTGCCGGGTGGTCTGCGGGTCCGCCGCCGGGCGGCCATGACGGCACGTCAACTCCGGGCGGAGGGCGACCCGTTGGCGCTCTCGATGGAGTGGATCACGCTGTACGCGATGGCGGTGAACGAGGAGAACGCGGCCGGCGGCAGGGTGGTGACCGCCCCCACGAACGGCGCGGCCGGCATCATCCCGGCGGTCCTGCACTACTACGTGAACTTCGTGCCCGGCGCCGATGAGGACGGCGTGGTCCGCTTCCTGCTCGCGGCCGGCGCGATCGGCATGCTCTTCAAGGAGAACGCCTCCATCTCCGGCGCCGAGGTCGGCTGCCAGGGCGAGGTCGGCTCGGCCTGCTCGATGGCGGCGGGCGCGCTCGCCGAGGTCCTCGGCGGCTCCCCCGAGCAGGTCGAGAACGCGGCCGAGATCGGCATGGAGCACAACCTCGGCCTGACCTGCGACCCCGTGGGCGGCCTGGTCCAGATCCCGTGCATCGAGCGCAACGGCATGGCCTCGGTGAAGGCGGTCACCGCGGCCCGTATGGCGATGCGCGGCGACGGTTCGCACAAGGTGTCCCTGGACAAGGTCATCAAGACGATGAAGGAAACCGGCGCGGACATGAGCGTCAAGTACAAGGAGACCGCCCGGGGCGGGCTGGCCGTGAACATCATCGAATGCTGATCGAACACTGAGGGAGCTTCCCCCGATATGAGCAGGTCCGTCGTCAGCGCTGTCAGCAGCAGCGGCACGTACTCCTTCACCAAGCCCAACCGGGAGAGCGTCACGCTGGTCGCCGGGCTCGGGGTGGCGGGGGACGTGCATGCCGGAACCACGGTGAAGCACCGGTTCCGGATGGAGAAGGATCCCTCGCAGCCCAATCTGCGGCAGGTGCACCTCATACACGAGGAGCTCTTCGAGGAGGTGCGCTCGGCCGGGTTCGAGGTGGCCGCCGGGCAGCTCGGGGAGAACGTGACCACCCGCGGGATCGACCTGCTCGGGCTGCCCGTGGGGACACTGCTGCGGCTCGGCGGACAGGCCGTGGTCGAGGTGACCGGCCTGCGCAATCCCTGCAAGCAGATCGACGACTTCCGCAAGGGCCTCATGAAGCAGGTCGTCGGGCGGGGTCCGGACGGCCGGCCGGTCTTCCGGTCCGGGATCATGGGCGTGGTGCTCAGCGGGGGTGTGGTGCGGCCCGGGGACTCGATCACCGTCGAGCTGCCGGACGGACCGCACCGCCCCCTGCGGATCGTCTAGGACCCGCTCAGCCCCGGAAGGTCGCCGGACGCTCCGGGCTCGCTTCGGCCAGGGCCTTGGTGACCGCCTCGACGCCGGCCCGCAGTCCGTAGACGGGGGTGTCGGGCTGCTGGCGCCAGGAGTCGTCGATGCCGCCCGTGTCGACGGTGTCGAAGCCGAGCTCGTCGATCAGGGCGCGTACCTTCGCCTTCGCCGCCTCGTCGTCGCCGGCCACCGGGAGCGCGATGCGGTCGGGGTCGCCCGCGGCGAGCGGGCGGTCAAGGATGTCCTGGGCGTAGGTGCCGTTGAAGGCCTTGATCACGGGGTGGCCGATGCGGCGTTCCGTCCAGCGGCTCTCGGTGAGGCCTTCGTCCTCGATCTCCGCGATCCGGCCGTCGCGCTGTTGCGGGTAGTAGTTGTTGGTGTCGATGACGGCCACGCCGTCGGCCGCGCCGTCCAGGATGCCGGACGGCAGGTCCGGGACCGCCTTGACCGGAATCGTGACGACCACGACCTCGGCACCGCGCGCCGCCTCCTCGACGGTGACGGGGGTCGCTCCCGTCTCGTCGGCGAGTTCCTTGAGCGTCTGCGGGCCGCGGGAGTTCGCGACGGAGACGTCGTGGCCGAGCGCGCTGAGGCGCCGGGTGAGGTTGCCGCCGATGTTGCCCGCGCCGATGATGCCGATCTTCATGAGAGGCCTTGCCTTCCGGGACCGAGAGTCGATTCAGGTTCGATGCACATGCATGCACCTGATGGGGGCAACCTCGGCCGTCGGCGGGCTATTCCGCCTCCGCGGCGATCCGTACGAGATTTCTCCGCGGCCCGGGGCGCGGCCTAGCACCGGCCGCCGAACGGGTCCTCCAGTTCCGCCGTGAGGACGGCCGCCGCGGCCTCCGGGTCCCCGTCCGCGACGGCCCGGGCCAGCGCCTCGTGGGCCCCGTCGGAGGTGTTGGGCTCCTGGACGCGCAGTCCGGTCAGGGTCAGGAGGTCGACCAGGCCCTTGCGCAGGACCGGGACGAACTCCGCGAAGAGGTCGGTGAGCACCGGGTTGTGCGCGGCGGCGACCACGGCCGCGTGAAAGGCGATGTCGGCGTCGACGAAGGCCTCGTCGTCCCCCTCCGACGCGGCCCTGCGTCCCCGCAGCGCGAGCTGGATCGCGGTGACGTCCTCGGGTGTGCGGCGGCGCGCGGCGAGCCGGGCCGCGTGGACCTCGACCGCGGCCCGGACCTCGTACACGTCCGTCACCGCGGCCCGGCGCAGCCGGGTGGGCCAGTCCTCGGCCGGCTCGGTCGCGACGACGAAGACGCCGGCGCCCTGCCGGGACCGGACGAGGCCCGCGCCGGCCAGCGCGCGCAGGGCCTCGCGGACGGTGGAGCGGCCGACGCCGAGCTCCTTCGCGAGCGTGGTCTCGCCGGGGAGTTTCGCGCCGACGGGCCAGTACCCCTCGGCGATCCGCGCGCGCAGGGCCTCGGCGGCCTGTTCGACCAGCGGACTGGGGCGGACGGCGCCGAGGGGCGAAGGCAGGGGAGGCACGGACACCGGCGCGACCAACTTGTCTGAGGAGTGAGTGGATTCCACTTGTCTGAGGACCTGAGGAGTGGATAGCGTACTCGGCATGACGCTCAGCGGTCTCCTTCTTCTCGGCTGCCGCGGCGGGGCCTGACGCGACCGGCACCCCGCCGCGGGTCGCCGTGCTGCCGGTCACCGCCCGACCGAGCCGAAGGCAGCCGCTCCCTTGACCACCAGGTCCCGCTGGAACCCGCAGCGCCCCAGCCCCATGCCGTACCACCGCTACCGCCCCTTCCACGAGCGGGTGGACGTCCCCGCCACCGACCGGCGCTGGCCCTCCGCCCGCCTCGAACACGCCCCGCTCTGGGTCCCCGTCGACCTGCGCGACGGCAACCAGGCGCTCGCCGAACCGATGGACACCCCCCGCAAGCGCCGCTTCTTCGACCTGCTGGTGGCCACCGGCTTCAAGGAGATCGAGGTCGGCTACCCGTCCGCCAGCCGCACCGACTTCGACTTCGTACGGCATCTGGTGACCTCCGGAGCCGTCCCGGACGATGTCACGCCGGTCGTGTTCACCCCGGCCCGCCCGGAGCTGATCGACCGGACCTTCGAGGCGATCGAGGGGCTGCCGAAGGCCGTCGTCCACCTGTACATCGCGACCTCCCCGGTATGGCGGGAGGTGGTGCTGGGCCGGGACCGCGGCGAGGTGTGGCGGACGGTACGGGAGGCGGCCGAGCGCATGGCACGGCGGGCCGGCGACACGAGTGGCATCCGCTTCCAGTTCTCACCGGAGACCTTCAACCTCACCGAACCCGACTTCGTCCTCGAACTCTGCGACGGGCTGACGCGGCTGTGGGACGCGAGCCCCGACCGCCCGGTCACCCACAACCTCCCCGCGACCGTCGAGATCGCCACGCCCAACGTCTACGCCGACCAGATCGAGCACCTGCACCGCAACCTCGCCCGCCGGGACAGCGTGATCCTCTCCGTCCATCCGCACAACGACCGCGGCACCGGCGTCGCCTGCGCCGAACTCGCCGTGCTGGCCGGCGCCCAGCGCGTGGAGGGCTGCCTGTTCGGCAACGGGGAGCGCACCGGCAACGTCGACCTGGTCACCCTCGCCCTGAACCTGTACGCGCAGGGCGTCGACCCCATGGTCGACCTCCGTGACCTCGACGCCGTGCGGGACACGGTCGAGGAGTGCAACCGCCTGCCCGTCCACCCCCGCCACCCCTACGCCGGTGAGCTGGTGCACACGGCGTTCTCCGGCACCCACCAGGACGCCATCGGCAAGGGCCTCGCCCAGCACGCCCGGCGGGCCGCCGAGTCGGGGGTGCCGGCGGCCGAGGCGCCCTGGGCGGTGCCGTACCTGCCGATCGACCCGGCGGACGTGGGCCGCTCCTACGAGGCGGTGATCCGGGTCAACTCGCAGTCGGGCAAGGGCGGAGTGGCGTATCTGCTGCGCACCCGCCACGGAGTCGACCTGCCTCCGCGGATGCGGCCGGACTTCTCCCGGGTCGTCCAGCAGGCGGCCGACGACAGCGGACGCGAACTGCCGGCGAAGGAGCTCCACGACCTGTTCACCGAGACGTACATGACCGAAGGACCCTTCCGCGCAAGGGAGTTCGAGGAGGTCGGCACCGTGTCCGGCCTGCTCGACGCCCTCGCCGCCCGCGGCGTCCACGTCGACGTCCTGGACCTCGGCCTCGGAACGGACGGTACGACCGCCTTCGCCGAGTGCCGGGTGGACGGAGCCGTCGCCTGGGGCGCGGGCGAGGGGACGACCGCTCCCGTGCGCGCGGTGCTGTCCGCGGTCAACAGGGCGAGCGCGCGATGACGGAGGTACTGCGCGCCGAGGACATCCACGTCGTGCGCGCCGGCCGGGCCATCCTCCAGGAGATCTCCCTGACCGTACGGGCCGGTGAGCACTGGGCGCTCCTCGGCGCCAACGGGGCCGGGAAATCCACCCTGCTCAGCCTGCTCGGCGCCCTCGTCCACCCGACCCGGGGCACGGTGGAGGTACTGGGCCGGCGACTCGGCCGGGTCGACGTACGGGAGCTGCGGGCGCATGTCGGGCACGTCGATCCCCGTCATCCGCTGTCCGAACCGCTGACGGTCCGCGACGTCGTCCTCACCGGTCTCACCAACTCCGTCGCCCCCGTCCCCCGTTGGCGTCCCACCTCGGCGCAGGAGGCGCGCGCCGACCATCTGGTCGACACGCTCGGCCTGGCCGGGCACCGCACGGCACGCTGGCCCACGCTCTCGCAGGGGCAGCGCGGCCGTGCCCTGATCGCCCGTGCCCTCATGCCGGAACCCAGGCTGCTGCTCCTGGACGAGCCGGCGACCGGCCTGGATCTGCCGGGCCGCGAGCAGCTGCTCGACGCGCTGGACTCCCTGCGCCGGGCGCATCCGCGCCTGGCGACCGTCCTGGTCACCCACCACCTGGAGGAACTCCCCGCGGGCACCACCCACGCCCTGCTCCTGCGCGACGGCCGCGCCCTCGCCCAGGGCCCCGCCCCGGACGTCCTCACCGGTGACCGGGTCGGCAAGTGCTTCGACCTGCCGCTGGCGCTGGAACGGCACGGCGGCCGGTGGACCGTGCGCATCGAGCGCCGGTCATGAGGAGGGGGCGCCCCGCATCGCGAGGCGCCCCCTTTCCGCTCGTCTCACTTGTTCAGGTGTGCCCAGAACTCGTCGAACGAGAGGAGCTTGTCACCGTCGAGGTCGCGGCTCTTGATGATGACCTCGGCGACCGACTCGGTGACGTTCCAGTCACCCCCCTGGGCCAGGGCGGTCTTGAACTCGGCCGCGGTGATGAAGCCGTCCCCGTCCGTGTCGATCCGCTGGAACTGCTTGCGCGCTTCTTCGATGTCGGCCACCGATCCGCCCCTCTTCGTCATGCCTTGCGGTCATACTCGCTGTTCTACTGACGCAGGTCAGATTAACGGCCCTGGTGAGCGCGGAGCGCGGCGACCACCCAGGAGAACTCCTCGTCGTACGAGGGCCCGCCTCCGACGCCGTTCACGATCGCCGACAACCGGCGGTAGCGGGCGACCCGTACGTTCGCGGCGGCGGTCAGCCGGTCCAGGACGGCGGCCCGGTCCGCGTCGCCCAGCAGGCCCCGCAGGAACTCCTCGGCGGCCGGGTCGTCGGGAGCGACGCCCTGGCGCAGCGCCTCGCCGCCGAGGTGCACGAGACGGCTCATGAACCACAGGGACGTGCCCGCCGGGACGTCCGGCCCGCGGTCCGCCGCGTTGAACTCGACCGTCTTCCGCATCAGGACCCGGAACTCCGGGTCCTGGATCAGCTCGCCCAGCTCCACCCAGGCGTCCACCTGCTCGGGAGCGGGATCGTCCGGCAGCTCCGCCGCGGCGAACCGCAGCCGGGTGCGGATGTCGGGGTCGGCGGTGTCGAGACCGTCGAAGATCTCCGCCATGAAGTCGTCGAGGAGCCGTTTGCGTTCGGCCGCCGACAGCCGGGCCAGTCTGTTCATCAGGGTCATCTCCTCCGCGGTCGAACCGCGTCGCGCCACGGACGACAGCACGGCTCGGGTCACCTTCAGCGATCCGATCTGCGCGTCCAGCGCCACCACGTGCGCCGCCGCGACCTCCGCGACCGTCCGCTCCCCGGTCAGCACCAGGCGCACATCCGCCAGGCCGAGGCCCAGCTCGCGCAGGGTGCGGATCAGTTCGAGCCGGGCGGTGGACTCCGCGTCGTAGAGGCGGTAGCCGCCGGCCGAGCGGGTCACCGGGGTCAGCACGCCCTCGTCGGACCAGTAGCGGATGGTGCGCACGGTCAGTCCGGTGGAACGGGCCAGCTCTCCGATGGTGAAAAGTCCGCCGCCGTCGTCGATCATGTGTGTGAGTGTGGGCCTTCCAGTGGGTGGAGGCTCAAGGAGCGCGAAGGGGACCGGTGCGGTGGGGGACCTGCGGAACATTCTCGACGCGGCCGCGCACGGTGTCTTCCCTCCCCCCGACGGCCGCACGACCGTCCTCCCCCAGCCCTCCCCGCGCGACGCGGGCGTCCTCTCCTTCACCGCGCACTCGGTGGTCTTCACGGACGAGGACCCCGGGTGGGTGCACGAGACGTTGCGGGCCGCCGACTGCGACGCCCTCGCCGCGTCGATGAGCCCCCGGTTCCTGACGGCTCTGCTGGACCGTACGGGCCGGGTCGCGGAGACGATCGACGCGCTGGTGGTCGGCTCCCCGCTGCCGGGCCCGCCGTCCCTCGCGCTCACCGAGATCGAGGACCCGGACCATCCCCGGGTGGTCAGCTCGCGCAGGCGGCGCGACGAGGTGCGGGTATGGGCCGCGGAGGGGGGCGTGCTCGTCCTGGGCCGCGGGGTCGCGGGCCGGCTGGAGGTCGCCGTGGAGGTCGAGGAGGGCGTACGGCACCGGGGGCTGGGCCGGGCCCTGGTGGGCGCCGCGCGGCATCTGGGCGGCGGCGAGCCGGTGTGGGCGCAGATCTCGCCGGGGAACGCCCGCAGCACACGGGCGTTCCAGGCGGCGGGCTATCTGCCGGTCGGGGCGGAGGCGCTGCTCACCGTCCGGCAGGGGACGGGCGTCGCGGCGGCCAGTGCCACGGCACATGATGCGGGTTGCCCACACACCCGCTGAGCACTTCGGTCTTCGTCGCCTTGCCGACGGGACACGCGCCGAGGACGTACGGCCGGGCGACGCCTCCGGCCCGCCGCCGGACGCGAGTGCCGGTCCTGCGCGGCACGATGTCGGTCCTAGCGGAAGATGCCGGTGTGGCCGAGCGAGTAGCGGCCCGGCTGCGGATAGACGGCCAGGCCGTGCGGGCCCCTGCCGACCTTGATCCGGGCGAGCTGCTCTCCGGTGCGGGTGTCGATGGCGTAGACCTCGGCGTTGTACCGCCCGGACAGCCACAGCACCTTGCCGTCCGCCGAGACGCCGCCCATGTCGGGGCTGCCGCCGTGCGGGAGACGCCACTTCCTGGTGAGCGCGTTCTCGTGGAAGTCGAAGACGGAGACCGTGCCCTCACCGCGGTTGGAGACGTACATCTCGCGGGAGTCGCGGCCGACGTACAGCCCGTGGCAGCCCTTGCCGGTGTGCAGGAACTCCGGCTTGCCGAAGCTGTCGCCGTCGACGATCCACATCCCGTCGGCCATCATGTCCGCGATGTAGAACCGCTTCCCGTCGGGCGAGACCTTCACGTCCTGCGGCATGGCGCCCTTGAAGGGCAGCTTCTGCTGTGCGACGACCTCCATCTTCTCGGTGTCGACCTTCAGCAACTCGCCGCTGAACTCGCAGGACACGATGAAGTATCTCCCGTCGAGGGAGAAGTCGGCGTGGTTGACGCCGTAGCAGGTGACCGGTTCCGTCTTGATCCGCTTCATGGTGTGCGGGTCGCGGAAGACGAGTTCGCGGTCCATGGAGGCCATGACGACGGCGTACTTGCCGTTGGGCGTGAAGTAGAGGTTGTACGGGTCGTGCACCTCGACCGGCCTGCCCGCCCTGCCTGTCTTCGGGTCGATGGGGGTGAGGGTGTGCCCCCGGTTGTTGTTGACCCACAGCGTCTTCATGTCCCAGGAGGGGACGACGTGCTGCGGCTGCCGTCCCACCCGGAGGGTCTCGATCACCTCGTACGTCTTCGGGTCGATGACGGAGACGGTGTCGGACTCGGTGTTGGGGACGTAGACCCGGGACGGGAAGTCCTTGACCACCGGGGAGAGTCTGCCGGGGCGGTCGGCGGCGTAGACGTCCTTCGGGTCGAGCACCGGCGGCATGCCGGGGAGACCGTCGACGAGGGGCTTGGCCTTCTTCACCGGTGCGGGGGAGGCTGCCTTGGTGGCGCCGCCCGGCCCCTCCTTGCCCGCCTCGCCTCCGGCGCCGGTGCCGCAGGCGGCGAGGACGGTGAGCGCGGCGCCGGCGAGCAGGGCGCTTTTCGCGAGGTTGCGGTGCATCAGCCGATCAGCTCCGTGGTGGTGACCGCGCGCAGTCCGCGGCGGTCGAGTTCGTCGAGTACGGCGGGGAGTGCGGCGACCGTGTCCGCGTACCCGAAGTGCAGGCTCACGACGGACCCGTCCCGGATCTCGCCGAGGATGTTGCGGGCGACGGCGGCGGCGCCGGGCGAGGTGAAGTCGAGGGAGTCGACGTCGTACGAGAGGACGTGCGGGTAACCGGCGTGGCGGGCCAGCGTCTCCACGAGCGGGGAGGCGCGGATGGCGCGGGAGGGCCGGAACCAGGTGCCGATGGACCCGGTGAGCCTGCGCAGCCGCTCGGCGCAGCCGGCGATCTCGGCCGCCGCCTCGGCCTTCGGCATGGCGTTGATGTCCAGGTGGCGCTGGGTGTGGTTGCCCAGGTCGTGGCCGCCGTCGAGGACCCGGCGGGCGAGGTCGGGGTGTGCGTCGAGCCAGGACCCGACGGCCAGCACGGTGACCCGCGCGCCGTGCCGCTCGGCCTCACCGAGCAGGGCCCGGGCGACGGAGGGCTCCCCCTGACCGTGAAACGTGAGCGCGACCCGGGAGCGACCGAGCGGACCGTGACTGATCTGAGCGGGCTGCCGGGGAAAGGCACGGGGCGCGGGCGCGACGAGGGGTCGGGCCGGGGCCTCGGGGGCACGGGTGGGCGAAGCGGTGCCCGAAGAGGCGGAGGCCGGGGAGGCGGAGCCCGGCGAGGCGGGGGCGCTCTGGGCGGCTGCGCCGGAAGAGGACGTGGAGGGCGAGCACGCGGCCGCGAACGCACCCCCGGCGACGAGCCCGGTGCCCGCCCGCAGCACGGAACGACGGTCGGATGTGGTCACCCGCACCATTTAAGGGCCGATACGGGGCAATTCCGGCCATTGACGGCACCCGCCCCGCCGACCGAGAACACCACACCCGGCGCGCGGCTCGGGGACGGCGGCGCCGCATCGAGCCCGCCCGGCGATTGAGGACGAGGCCCTTCAGGGCCGAAGTGGGGGCCCGGGGCGGCAGCCTCCGGACGACGGCCACTGGACGCACCCGCACACACCCGCGCACACCCGACCGACCGCCGGAGGCGCTAGCGGTCGGCGACCCGCATCTCGAACCACGTCGTCTTGCCCCGGGGCAGCAGATCCACGCCCCACCGGTCGGAGAGCTTGTCGACGAGGAACAGCCCCCGCCCGCTGACGTCCAGTTCCTGGACCGGCATCAGACAGGGCAGCCCCCGGGAGGGGTCACGGACCTCGACCCGGATCCAGCCGCGCCGGCGCCGCATCCGCAGACCGAAGACCCGGGCGCCGGTGTGCCGTACGGCGTTGCCGACGAGCTCGGAGACGAGGAGGACCGCGTCCTCGGTCATCTTGGGGGTCAGTCCCCACTGCCGCAGGACGACGACCTGGGCCAGCCGGCGGGCCGTGGCGGCGGACTCGGGGCGGGACGGCAGCGGAACCTCGCCGTCCGTCGGGTTGCCGAACAACTCCAGCGCCTTCAACGCCCGTTCGTCCTCGACCGCAGGCGACCAGCGCGCCGCGGTCGCACGGCCCGGTCCCCGCGGCTGTTCGATGCCCTCCAGCCCCGCCATGCCACCATCATGGCCGCCCCGGGCCGCCTCCGGGGCCGTTCCGACGGAATACGCCCCCCGGAACCTGTCGTTCCGGATGGATCGATCGGCATATGCCAGGGACAGTTCAAAGCCCGACAAACCAGGACTGACCTGCGGCGACAACATGCCACAAGGCGCTCGGCGGAGCCGCTCGACAAGGCAGACTTAAGGTCGCCTTAAGGTTCCCATAAACCGCCCCATCGAGGGATCCGGATGAGACACCCCGTCAATTGCAAGTGATTCCGGGGAGTTCGAAGGAGACCTCTCTCACAGGAACTTGGCCTTGCCCGGGCCCTCCTCGACGAAGCTGCGCATGCCGATCTCACGGTCGGCGGTGGCGAACAGACCGGCGAACCAGTTCCGTTCGACCGCCAGACCCGTCTCGATGTCGGTCTCCAGACCGGTGTCGATCGACTCCTTCGCGGCGCGCAGCGCGAGCGCCGGACCCTGCGCCAGCTTCGCGGCCCAGCGGTGCGCCTCCGTGTACACGTCGGCGGCCGGGACGACCCGGTCCACCAGGCCCAGGGTCAGCGCCTCGTCGGCCTTCACCATCCGGCCCGTGAAGATCAGGTCCTTCGCCTTGGAGGGGCCGACCAGCCGGGAGAGGCGCTGGGTGCCGCCCGCGCCGGGGATCAGCCCGAGCAGGATCTCCGGCTGGCCCAGCTTGGCGTTGTCCCCGGCGATCCTGAAGTCCGCGCACAGCGCGAGCTCACAGCCGCCGCCCAGGGCGTAGCCGGTGACCGCCGCGACGACCGGCTTGGGGATGCGGGCCACCGCCGTGAAGGAGTCCTGGAGGGCGCGGGCCCGCAGGATCATCGCGGTGTGGTCCATCTCCTGCATCTCCTTGATGTCCGCGCCCGCCGCGAACACCTTCTCGCCGCCGTACACGACGACCGCGCGTACGTCGTCACGCCGGGTCGCCTCCTCGGCGAGCTCCTTGAGCCGGTCCTGGGTGGCCACGTCCAGCGCGTTCATGGGCGGACGGTCGAGACGCAGCGTGCCGACGCCGTCGGCGACTTCGAGATTCACGGTCATGGCAGCAGGTTAACGGGGACTAACGGCGAGCGGATCGGTGCGGTCGGTCACATCCGGCCGGGGGTCCGGGGGTCGCCCCCGGGCAGACACAGCACGGGGACCGATCGCCGGCGGATCCGTGCGGTCGGCCGTACCGGGAGCGTCCGGGGCGACGGGACGGCGAAGGGCCCGGCGCCGTGTGTCGCGGCGCCGGGCCCTTCGTCGGGTCGTCAGGTCGGGCGGGAGCTACTTCGTCCACTCCGCCCACGGGATGTTCCAGCCGTTGAGGCCGTTGGCCGGGTTCACGGTCGGGTCGGTGGAGTTCTTCACGACCACCACGTCGCCGACCATCGAGTGGTTGAAGAACCACGCGGCCGGCACGCCGCTGTCGTAGCCGCCGCGCACGTCCCGCAGGCCGATGCAGCCGTGGCTGGCGTTGTAGTTGCCGAAGGCGTCGCCGCCCCAGTAGTTGCCGTGCACGAAGGTGCCGGAGTCGGTCAGGCGGATGGCGTGCGGGACGTCCTTGATGTCGTACTCGCCGTCGTAACCGACCGTGTCGCCGTTCATCCTGGTCACGGTGAACTTCTCGCTCATGACCATCTGGCCGTTCCAGGTGGCGTAGCCGGGCTTGCCGGTGGTGACCGGAATGGTCTTGACGACCTTGCCCTCCTGCGTGACCTTCATCGTGTGCTTCTTGGCGTCCACGACGGACACCTGGTCGCGGCCGATGGTGAAGGAGACGGTCTTGGCCTGCTTGCCGTAGACGTCCTTGCGGCCCTCGACGCCGTCGAGGTTCAGCTTCACGGTGACCTTGGTGCCGGCCTTCCAGTACTTCTCGGGACGGAAGTCGAGCCGGTCGTTGCCGAACCAGTGACCCTGCACGTCGACGGCCGGCACGGTGGTGACGGAGATGGCCTTCTCCACGTCGTCCGGGTGCGTGATGCCCCGGGTGAAGCGCACCGAGAACGGCATGCCGACGCCGACCGTGGAACCGTCCTCGGGCGTGAAGTTGCCGGTGAAGGTGTTCTGCGGGCTCAGCGTGGTGAAGGACGAGTCCTCGGCTGCCGTACGGCCCGCGGAGTCCTTCGCGACGGCGTGCACCTGGTACTTGGTGGACCCGGCGAGGTGCGTGGCCGGCGTCCAGCCGGCGCCGTCCGCGGAGATCGCGCCGGCGACCGCCGTGCCCTTGTCGTCCTTGACGACGACCTCGGACAGTTTGCCCTTGGCCGCCGTCACCTTCAGGGCGCCGCTGGTGTCGACATCCTTGGCGCCGGTCTTCGGGGCGATGGTCACGACCGCCTCGGACTGCTTGCTCTCGGCGGTGGCCGAAGCGCCCTTGCCGCCGGAGCCGGCGTCCTTCGCGTCGGAGTCCGAGTCGCCGCCCCCGCCGCAGGCCGTGACGGCGAGCAGCAGCCCGCCGACGATCAGCGCCAACCGCTTGTCGCGGCCGCGCGGACGTCCCCCAACCGACGCCCCCGATATCGGTCGCACGTTCAAAGTCGTTCTCCCCACTCCCCCGGGCCCTCCCCGGGCCCGCACCGCGACGCGTCCCCCGCGTTCGCCGCATATTAACCACAAGGTCAACGGCCTGGACGGGCCAAGATTGTCACCGTTCAGTCCCAACTAGGACCGTGAGAACGCGGGGAAGGTTGCACGGGGGGCGCGGTCATTTCAGGGCGCCGCCGGCGATCCACTCCTTCCAGCTCATGTTCCAGCCGCCGAGCCCGTTGTCCGGGGCGACCTGCTTGTCCTTGCTGTGCACGACCTCGACGACGTCACCGACGAGCGAGCGGTCGAAGAACCAGCCCGCGGGCGTGTCCGAGGCGCCGCCCTTGACGTCCCGCAGGCCCACGCAGCCGTGGCTCACGTTGGCCCGGCCGAAGACGTCGTCGGCCCAGTAGTTGCCGTGCAGGAAGGTGCCGGAGTTCGTCAGCCGCATGGCGTGCGGCACGTCCGGGATGTCGTACTCGCCCTTGCCGTCGGCCTTCTTGAAGCCGACCGTGGCGCCGTTCATCCGGGTCAGCTCCAGCATCTCGGTCACCACCATCTTCCCGTTGTAGGTGGTGTTCTTCGGCGCCCCGGCCGTGATCGGCACGGTGGCCAGCAGTTCGTCGTCGCGGCGCACCTGCATGGTGTGTTTCGCCGCGTCCACCAGGGACACCTGGCTGCGGCCGACGGTGAACGAGAACGACTTGTCCTGGAGCCCGTAGACCCCGGGCGCCCCTTCGATGTCCCGCAGTCCGAGCGTGACGGTGACCCGGGTGCCGGGCTGCCAGTACTCCTCGGGACGGAAGTCGAGCCGGGTGTCGCCGAACCAGTGCGGCCGGATGTCCGCCGCGGGTTCGGCCGTCACCCGGACGGCGCGCTGGACCGCGGCGCGGTTGTCGATCTCCCGGTTGAACTCCAGCGAGACGATCATCCCGGTGCCGACGGTGGCGCGGTTCTCGGGGGTGACGTAGCCGATGAAGCGTTCCTCGGGGACGTAGGTGGTGAAAGTGGTGTGCCGGGCCGAGCGGTTCCCGTCGCCGTCCAGGGCGACGGCGTCGACGGTGTAGCGGGCGGCCAGCCCCAGCCGGTCGTCGTCCGGCCGCCAGCTCAGGCCGTCCGCGGCGATCCTGCCCGGGACCGGGGTCTCCTGGGCGTCCTGCGACCTGACGACCTTCACGGACTCCAGCCGCCCGCCCGGTACCCGCACCAACAGCCGCTCCTCGGGCCGTACCTCCTTCGTGCCGTCCTCCGGGGTGACGCGGATGACGTCCTCGGGGGCCGGGGGTTTGCCGAGCACCCGGTCGAGTCCGCTCCGGCTGTCGCCGCCGGTGCAACCGGCGGCCCCGGCGAGTAGTCCTGCCCATGTCAGTACGGCGGCCAGTGCGACCCCCGCGCGCCGTGCGCGCCCATGTACGTGCCTCACATGGTGCCCAACGACCGGGCACGCTCCGGGGAAACGTGAGTGCGAGGGCCGCTCTGGGCAGAAATGGGGGGAGGACGACGCGACGGGGAGCCGCGGCCGGGACACCGCGCGCTCTTTTCCCACGTCGTTCCATGAGCCGCGGGAGGCTGAACGGTGTCCAGCGCAGCCGAGCAGGAGGCGGTGGCGGAGCGCGCCACGCCGGACGCCGTCATGAACGGTGCATCGCGCAAGGTGCCCGGTCCACCCGTGTGGCCGGGCGCGTCCACACCACTGGGCGCCCGCTTCCGGGTCGGCCCGGACGGGGTCGCGGGCACCAACTTCGCGCTGTGGGCGGGTGGGGCGGAGTCCGTCGAACTGTGCCTGTTCGACGAGGGCGGCCGGGAGACCCGCGCCCGGCTCACCGAACTCACGCACGAGATCTGGCACGGCTTCGTGCCGGGGATCATGCCGGGCCAGCGCTACGGCTACCGGGTGCACGGCCGCTGGGATCCCTGGACCGGCGGCCGCTGGAACCCGGCCAAGCTGCTCCTGGACCCGTACGCCCGCGCGGTGGACGGCGAGTTCAGCCTGCCGCCCGAGGTCTACGGGCACGTCCGCGACTGGCCCCAGCAGCAGGTCGCCGACACCGTGCGCGACGAACGGGACTCGGCGCCGCACGTCCCCAAGGGCGTCGTCGTGCACGATGACGACGACTGGGCCGACGACCGCCGGCCGAAGACGCCCTGGGCGGACTCGGTGATCTACGAGCTGCATGTGCGCGGCTTCACCCGGCTGCACCCGGGGATTCCGGAGGAGCTGCGCGGCACGTACGCCGGCCTGGCGCACCCGGCGGCGGTGGAGCACCTGGTGAAACTGGGCGTCACGGCGGTGGAGCTGCTGCCGGTCCACCAGTTCGCGCACGAGGACCATCTGCTGCGCAGGGGGCTGAAGAACTACTGGGGCTACAACTCCATCGGCTACTTCGCCCCGCACGCCGCGTACGCCTCCGCCGGGACGACGGGCGGGCAGGTCGGCGAGTTCAAGCGGATGGTGCGGGCCCTGCACGCGGCGGGCATCGAGGTGATCCTCGACGTCGTCTACAACCACACGGCCGAGGCCGGCGAGCTCGGGCCGACGCTGTCCCTGAAGGGCATCGACAACCGGGGCTACTACCGGGTCCAGTCGGACGCGCGCAGGTACGCCGACTACACGGGCTGCGGGAACACCCTGCACGTGGTCCAGCCGCATGTGCTGCGGCTGATCACCGACTCGCTGCGCTACTGGGTGACGGAGATGGGCGTCGACGGCTTCCGCTTCGACCTGGCGGCGGCGCTGGCCCGTTCCATGCACGACGTCGACATGCTGTCCCCGTTCCTGGCGGTGATCGCGCAGGACCCGGTGCTGCGGCGGGTGAAGCTGATCGCCGAGCCGTGGGACGTGGGGTCGGGCGGCTACCAGGTGGGGGCCTTCCCTCCCCTGTGGACGGAGTGGAACGACCGCTACCGCGACGCCGTACGGGACTTCTGGCGGCACGCGCTGCCGGACGTGCGGGAGATGGGCTACCGGCTGTCGGGGTCGAGCGACCTGTACGCGTGGGGCGGACGCCGGCCCTACGCGTCGGTCAACTTCGTGACCGCGCACGACGGTTTCACCCTGCGCGACCTGGTGTCGTACGACCGCAAGCACAACGAGGCCAACGGCGAGGGCAACCGGGACGGTACGAACGACAACCGCTCCTGGAACGGCGGGGCGGAGGGCGAGTCGGCCGACGAACACGTACGGGCGCTGCGGCGGCGGCAGCTGCGCAACCTGCTCACGACGCTGCTGCTGTCGACGGGCGTGCCGATGCTGGTCGCGGGCGACGAGCTGGGGCGCACCCAGCGGGGCAACAACAACGCCTACTGCCAGGACAACGAGATCAGCTGGGTGGACTGGGGGCTGCTCGAGGAGCCGGGGTGGCGGGCCCTGTTCGACCTCACCTCCCGGCTGATCGCGCTGCGCCACCGGCATCCGGTGCTCCGCCGCCGCGCCTTCTTCTCCGGGCGGGCGCACTCGGCGGACGGGCTGCGGGACCTCGCCTGGTTCACCGAGCGGGGCACGGAGATGACCGAGGGGGACTGGTACGCGCCCGCGGCGACCCTCGGGATGTATCTGTCCGGGCGGGACATTCCCGGCCGGGACGAGCGGGGCGCCCCGATCATCGACGACAGTTTCCTCGCCGTCCTGCACGCCGGGGACCGGCCGGTGAGCTTCGTGCTGCCGGGGGCGCCCTGGGCGGAGCGGTACGAGGTGGTCGTCGACACGTCGAGCGAGGAGCAGGGGGCGGCGCCGGGTGTGACGCACCCGGCGGGGATGCCGGTGACGGTGCCGGGCCGGGCGGTCCTGCTGCTGCGGGTGGTGGGGTGGGACACCATTTCGGGCAGCGTCTCGGGCAACGCTTCGGACAACGTCGCGGGCAGCGTTCCGGGCAACGTTTCAGGCCCATGAACTCCCCCGCGGATTCCTGGCCCCGGGAGCGGACGGCTGATCACATGGACGCAGTGCCCAGGCCGCCCCCCACCCTTCGCCTGCACCGAGGATCCCCATGCCCGAGATGTCCCGTCGTGTCTTCGGCGGTCTCGTCGGCGGTGGCGCCGTCACCGCCGTCGCCGGTACGGCCACCGCCGCCGAGGCGGCCCCCGCCGAACAGCCGTTCCGAGCCCGTCCCACCGCCGCGCGGAGCCGCCGCCCCAACCTTCTGGTCGTCCTCGGCGACGACCTGGGCTGGGCCGACCTGTCCTCCTACGGCGCCCCGCACATCAGGACGCCGAACCTTGACCGGCTGGCCCGGCAGGGGGTGCGTTTCACCGACGCGTACTCGGGGTCGGCGACCTGCTCGCCCACCCGGTTCAGCCTGTACACCGGGCGCTACCCGGGGCGTACGAAAGGCGGGCTGGCCGAGCCGATCGCCAACAGGGCGCAGGGCCTGGACCCGAACCACCCCACCCTGGCCTCCCTGCTGAAGAAGGCGGGCTACTCGACCGCGCTGATCGGCAAGTGGCACTGCGGCTGGCTGCCGGACTACAGCCCCACCAAATCCGGCTGGGACGAGTTCTTCGGCAACCACGGGGGCGTGCTGGAGTACTTCTCCAAGCTGGGCCAGCTCGGCGACTACGACCTCTACGAGGGGGACGCCGAGTACAAGGACCTGCGCTACTACACGGAGGTCCTCACCGAGCGGGCGGTCGAGTACGTCGGCCGGGACCACGACAGGCCGTGGCTGCTGAACCTCAACTTCACCACCCCGCACTGGCCCTGGCTCGCGGAGGACGACGCCGAGACGGGCGCCGAGATCGCGGCGAGGATCCGGGCCGCGAAGACCCAGGCCGAGGTCGGCAGGGCCCTCAACCACTACGACGGCGGCTCGGTCGAGAAGTACGCGCAGATGGTGGAGAGCCTGGACGCGGCGGTCGGCGAGGTCCTCACCGCGCTGCGCCGCTCGGGCCAGGAGGAGAACACGCTGGTGCTGTTCGCCAGCGACAACGGCGGTGAGCGCTACTCCTACAACTGGCCCCTCAGCGGCCAGAAGTTCGTGCTCCTCGAGGGCGGGATCCGGGTCCCGACGATCGTCCGCTGGCCCGCCGGCATCGACGGCAACCAGGTCAGCCACGAGCCGAACGTCTCCCCCGACTGGACGGCGACCCTGCTGGAACTGGCGGGCGCCCGCCCCGATCCGGCGTACCCGCTGGACGGCAGGAGCCTCGCGGGATATCTGCTGCGCGGTGAACGTCTCCCGGAGCACGACCTGTTCTGGCGGGTCCGGGCCAACCGGGCGCTGCGCCGCGGGGACTGGAAGTACTACCAGGACGCCACGAAGACCGACCACCTCTACAACCTGGCCGCCGACTCCCGCGAACAGGCCGATCTCGCCCCGGACCGGCCCGAGTTGCTGGCCGAGCTGAAGGCGTCCTGGGAGCGGACCGCGGCCGGGCTGCTGCCGTACACCGACTGAGCGGGGACCGGCCGCTCAGCCACCCGCCCGCCCGGGACGCGGGCCACCCCCTCGTGGTCGGCGACGGGGTCGAGGCCGGTGACCCGGCCCCGGCCCGCGTCCGGCACCCGCATGCCCTCGACGCACTCGACGGTGGTGGTCCTGCCGGGGCCGTCCGGGCCGAGGATGCCGAAGACCGCTCGCCCGAACGGGCATCGGCCGATCGGCTGATGCCCCTGGTACGGCCCCTCGGACACGCAGGTCGTAGGACCTGCGACCGAGCCCGGTCGGGCCAAAACTCGGTGTGCGTTGTCAGTGCCGGTACGTAGGCTCGCGGTGATGCCCAGGACACCTGCAACCGCTTCCCACGACCGCTCCGCCGTACGCTCCCTGCTGCGCCTGTGGCCGTATGTCCGTCCCGTGCGGATACGGCTCTTCGTGGCCGCCTTCGTCGCCGTGCTCGCCTCCTGTACGGGGCTGGTCATTCCGCTCGTCCTGAAGTGGATGGTGGACGGCCCGGTGGCCGACCGGGACACGGCCGGCGTCTGGCTGGGCGCGCTCTGTCTGCTGCTGCTCGGGTTCGCGGAGGCGGTCCTGTTCGGGTTGCGGCGCTGGCTGGTGGCGCGTCCGCTGTCGCATGTCGAGGCGGAGATGCGGGCGGATCTCTACGGGCGGCTCCAGCGGCTGCCGGTGGCGTTCCACGACCGGTGGGCCTCGGGGCAGTTGCTGTCGCGGGCGACGGCCGACCTGGGGCTGCTGCGCATGTTCCTCGCCTTCCCGCTGACGTTCCTGCTGGTCAACTCGGTGACGATCCTCTTCGGGGTGGTCATCATGCTGCTCCAGGACTGGACGCTCGGGCTGGTCATCCTCGGGCCGGCCGTCCCCGTCGTCCTGATGTGCGTGTACTTCGAGAACCGGTACGCGGTCGTGGCGCGGCGCGCCCAGGACCAGGCCGGGGACCTGACGACGGTGGTCGAGGAGAGCGTCCTCGGGATCAGGATCATCAAGGGCTTCGGGCGGCACCGCAGCCAGGCACGCGCCTTCCGGGAGCTGTCGTCGACGCTGCGCGGCACGGAGTTGCACAAGGCGCGGCTGCTGGCCACGATCTGGGCCGTCATCGTGACCCTCCCGGAGGTGGCGATCGGGGCGGCGCTGGTGCTCGGCGCGGTGCAGGTGGCGGACGGCGAGCTGTCCGCGGGCACCCTGGTCGCCTTCCTGTCCACCGCGCTCGCGCTGCGCTGGCCGGTGGACTCGATCGGGTTCCTGCTGGCGATGAGCCAGGAGGCGGCGACGGCGACGGAGCGCTACTTCGAGGTGATGGACGAGCCGCCCGAGGAGCCCGACGGCCACGCCGGGCGGGCCGCCGCGTCCGACGGCGGTCTGCGGTTCGCCGGCGTCACCTTCCGCTATCCCGACGCCTCCCCCGACTCCCCGCCCACCCTCGACGGCGTCGACCTGCACATCCGGCCCGGCGAGTCGATGGCGCTGGTCGGGGCGACCGGCAGCGGGAAGACCACGCTCACGGCCCTCGTCCCCCGGCTGCACGAGGTGACCGCCGGCCGCATCACGCTCGACGGCGAGGACATCACCACGATGTCCCGGGAAGAGCTGCGCTCACGGGTCGCCGTCGCCTTCGAGGAGCCGACCCTGTTCTCCGCGAGCGTCGGGGAGAACGTCCTCATGGGGGCGGCGAAGGGTGCGGGCGCCGTCGAGCTGGAGCGGGCGCTGGGCGTGGCGCAGGCCGATTTCGCGCACGCGCTGCCGCAGGGCGTCGAGACACAGGTCGGCGAGCAGGGGCTCAGCCTCTCCGGCGGGCAGCGGCAGCGCCTCGCGCTGGCCAGAGCCGTCGTCGGGCAGCCCCGGTTCCTCGTCCTGGACGACCCGCTGTCCGCGCTGGACGTGCACACCGAGGCCGCCGTGGAGGCCGCGCTGCGGCAGGTCCTCGCCGACACCACCGCGCTGATCGTGGCGCACCGCCCGTCCACCGTGCTCCTCGCCGACCGCGTCGCCCTGCTGTCCGACGGACGCGTCACCGCCGTGGGCACCCATCACGAACTGCTGCGCAGCAACACCGAGTACGCCCACCTCATGTCCGGAGAGCCGTCCGGTACAGAGTTCGCCACCCAGTTCGGTGAACAGGAGGCCGACCGCCGATGACCGCCCCCGCCACCGCTTCCCCCGTCACCGACGACGACCCCGAAGTCCCGCCGCGGACGACCGTCGACGACCCCTTCGACAAGGACGTCCTGCCCACCCCGCCCGGCGCCACGGGCGTCCTGCTGCGCTCCCTGCTCGATCCCATGAGGGCGCGGGTCGCCTGCACCGCGCTCCTGCTGCTGCTCCAGCAGGCCGCCGTGCAGGCCGGCCCGCTGCTGGTGGCGTACGCCATCGACCGCGCCGTGCCGGCGTTCCGGGCCGACGACCACGGGCCGCTGGTCGCGGTGGGCGTCGGCTATCTGCTGTGCGCGCTGGTCTCCGGCGCACTCCAGTACGCGTTCCTGATCGCCTCCGCCCGCGTCAGCCAGGACGCGCTGCTCGACCTGCGCGGCCGGATCTTCCGGCACGCGCAGGCGCTGAGCCTCGACTTCCACGAGCGCTACACCTCGGGCCGGCTGATCTCCCGGTCCACCACGGACGTGGAGTCGCTGCGCGAGCTGCTCAGCGAAGGTCTCCAGGAACTCGTGACGGTGATCCTGTCCTTCCTCTACATCTCGGCGATGCTGCTCTGGCTGGACCTGGGCCTCGGGGCCGTCGCGGTGGCCTCCTTCGTACCGCTGTACCTCCTCGTCAGGATCTATCAGCGGCGCGCCGGGGAGGTGTTCCGGGCCCGCTCCACCGCGATCGCGGCCGTGATCGTGAAGTTCGTCGAGACGATGAACGGCATCCGGCCGGTGCGCGCGTTCCGCCGCGAGCCCGTCAACGACGCCGACTTCCAGGTCCTGAACCGGCGGCACGAACTGATCAACGGCAACGCGCTCCTGGAGATGGCCCGGTACGTCGTCGGATCGCGGCTGGTCGCCAACACGGCGGTCGCGGTGATCGTGCTGTGGGGCGCCACCCGGGTGGCCGACGGCTCGCTGGAGCTGGGGGTGCTGGCGGCGGCCGTGCTGTATCTGCGGCGGCTGTACGACCCGATAGACCGGCTCGGCATGTTCCTCAACTCCTACCAGTCGGCGGCCGCCTCGCTGGAGAAGATCGCGGGGCTGCTCGCGCAGACGCCGTCCGTGCCCGAGCCGTCGGCGCCGCGCGAACTCCCGGCGCTCGAGGGCGAACTGCCCGGCCGGGAGGTCGTCTTCGACGGGGTCTCCTTCGGCTACCGCACGGGCGGCGAGATCCTGCCCCGCTTCGACCTCACCCTTCCCGCCGGGCAGACCGTCGCCGTGGTCGGCTCGACCGGCGCGGGCAAGTCCACGCTGGCCAAGCTGCTCGCCCGCTTCTACGACCCGTCCGAGGGGCGGGTGCTGCTGGACGGGGTCGACCTGCGCGAGCTGGCCGTGCCCGAACTGCGGCGCGGGGTCGTCATGGTGACGCAGGAGGCGTTCCTGTTCTCCGGCACGGTCGCCGAGAACATCTCCATCGGGCGGCCGGACGCGAGCCGGGAGGAGATCGAGCGGGCGGCGAAGGCGATCGGCGCCCACGAGTTCATCAGCGCCCTGCCCGACGGCTACGACACCGACGTACGCAAGCGCGGCGGCCGTATCTCCGCCGGGCAGCGGCAACTCGTCGCGTTCGCACGGGCGCTGCTCGCCGACCCGGCGGTGCTGATCCTCGACGAGGCGACCAGCTCGCTCGACATCCCGGGCGAGCGGTCCGTGCAGGCGGCGATGGCGACGGTGCTGAAGGGCCGTACGGCGGTGGTGATCGCGCACCGGCTGTCGACCGTGGAGATCGCCGACCGGGTCCTGGTCATGGAGCACGGACGGATCGTCGAGGACGGCAGCCCGGCCGGACTGATCGCGGGCACCGGCCGGTTCGCGGACCTGCACCGGGCCTGGCGGGACAGTCTGGCGTGAGCGTCCAGGGGGGACCTCGGGGGCCGGAAGGACGAGTGGATGATCGACGCGTACGAGGATCCCGGCACGCCCGACCGCCGCGGCGGCTGGGCGTATCTGGCGTGGCTGGTGCGCTGCCAGCCGTGGCGGGCACTGGCCGGGGCGGTGCTGGCCAGCGTCTGGATGGTGCTGATGGCGTTCACGCCGTATCTGCTGTCGAAGGCGGTGGACGACGGTCTCGAGCCCGGTGACACGGCCGCGCTGGCCGGCTGGACGGCGGCCCTGTTCGCCGTGGGCGCGTTCAACGCCTGGGTGAGCATCATGCGGCACCGCACGATGACCCGGGTGCGCATGGACGCCTACCTGCGCACCACCAAGGTCGTCGTCGCCCACACGGTGCGGCTCGGCGCCGCGCTGCCGCGCCAGGTGGGGGCCGCGGAGGTCGTCACCATCGGGGTGAGCGACGTGCACATGATCGCGGGCGCGCTGACGGTGGTCGGGCCGGGGGTCGGCTCCGTCGTCGTCTGTGTCTTCGTCGCCGGGCTGCTGCTGTCGGTGTCACCGCTGCTGGCGGTGGTCGTGCTGCTGGGAATGCCGGTGGTCGCGGTGCTGGTCGGGCCGCTGATGTCGCGGCTGCAGGGCACGGAGACCGAGTACCGGGAGCGGCAGGGAATGCTCACCGCGCGGATCGGCGACCTCGCGGGCGGGCTGCGGGTGCTCAACGGCTTCGGTGGCAAGGAGCTGTTCGCGGCCTCCTTCGACCGCGACTCGCAGCGGCTGCGGGCGCAGGGCTACCGGGTCGGCGCGGTCACCAGCTGGATGCAGGCGCTGGGGACGGGCCTGCCGACGCTGTTCCTCGCCGTGGTGACCTGGCTGGCGGCCCGGCTCGCCGCCCAGGGGGACATGACCGTCGGCGAGCTGGTGTCGGTGTACGGCTATGTCGCGGTCCTGATCGGGCCGGTGGCGTTCCTCGTGGACATGGGCTACCAGCTCAGCCGGGGCGTGGTGGCCGCCCGGCGCGTCGTACGACTGCTGCGGCTGGAGCCGGACTCCGCCACCACCGCTGCTTCCGCCGTCGCCGCCGATGTCGCCGACGCACCCGTCGAGCCGTCGGTGCTGCACGATCCCGTCTCGGGTGTGCGGGTGGCGCCGGGCCGGCTGACCGCTCTGGCCGGGGCGCGGCACGCGGAGGTGACCGCCGTCGTGGACCGGCTCGGCCGGTACGGCCCCACGGACGCCACCTGGGGCGGGACACGGCTGGACGCCGTCCCCCTGGACCAGGTCAGGGACCGGATCCTGGTCGCCGACAACGAGGCCGACCTGTTCGCCGGGAGCCTGCGCGAGGTGGTGGGCGGACGACGTGCGCCGACCCCGGCGGACGTCGGGCGGGCGGTGCGGGCGGCGGCGGCCGACGACATCGTGCAGGGTCTGCCCGCGGGGCTCGAGTCGCCGGTGACCGCGCAGGGCCGCAGCCTTTCCGGGGGCCAGCGGCAACGGGTGCGGCTGGTACGGGCGTTGCTCGCCGACCCCGGGGTGCTGCTCGCCGTCGAACCGACATCGGCGCTCGACGCGCACACGGAGGCGGCGGTCGCCCGGCGGCTGCGCGCGGCGCGGACCGGCCGGACCACGGTGGTGACCACCACCTCCCCGCTGCTCCTCGCCCAGGCCGACACCGTCCACTACCTGGTCGACGGAAAGGTCACGGCGACCGGCCGCCACCACGACCTGCTCGAACGCGAGCCGGGATACCGGGCCTTGGTGGCCCGGGACGCCGCCGACACCGACGACGGCACCGACACCGACACCGACACCGACACCGAGGAGATCGTGCGGTGACGATGGCCGACGAGGGCTCGGGACGGTTGCCGATCGCCGCGCCCCGTGACGTGCGCCGGGCGGCGGTCCGGCTGTTGCGGGCCGACCGGCGGGCCTTCGCCGGTGCTCTCGCCCTGAACGTGCTCGCCGCCGGGGCCGGTCTGGCCGGTCCGTGGCTGCTGGGGCGGATCATCGACGAGGTGCGGGCCGGACACGGCACGGGGGTCGTGGACCGGCTGGCGGCGGCCATCCTGGCCTGCGCCTTCGCGCAGTTGCTGCTGGCCCGCTGGGCCCGGTACGCGGGGCACCGCTTCGGTGAGCGGACGCTGGCGCGGGTGCGGGAGGAGTTCGTCGGGCGGGCGCTCGCGCTGCCCGCGTCGGTGGTGGAGCGGGCCGGCACCGGCGATCTGACCACGCGCGGCACCGCCGACGTGGCGGCCGTGGGCACGACGCTGCGGGACGCCGGGCCCGAGCTGCTGGTCTGCACGGTCCAGGCGCTGTTCACGCTCGGCGCGGTGTTCGTGATCGACCCGCTGCTCGGGGCGGTCGGAGTGCTGGGACTGACCCCGATCTGGTTCGCGCTGCGCTGGTATCTGCGGCGGGCGCGCGCGGCCTACCTCGCCGAGGGCGCGGCCACCTCCGAGGTCGCCGAGATCGTCGCCGCCACCGCGTCCGGGGCGCGCACGGTCGAGGCGTTCCGGCTCCAGGAGCGGCGGACGGCGGCGAGCCGGCAGGCGCTGGAGATCTTGCGGCGCACCCGCTTCCGGACCCTGTACCTGCGCTCCGTGTTCTTCCCGGTCATCGAGGTGTCGTACTCGCTGCCGGTGGCGGGCGTGCTGCTGCTCGGCGGTGCGCTGCACGCGCGGGGCGCGATGAGCCTGGGCGCGGTGGTGGCGGCCGCGCTGTATCTGCGGCAGTTCACCGAACCGCTCGACCAGATCCTGTTGCGCGTCGAGCAACTCCAGAGCAGCGGGGCCTCGTTCGCCCGGGTGGAGGGCCTGGCCGGGGCGCCGCGCACCGAGCCGGACGGCGTGGCGCCCACTCCGGTGGACGACCGGATCGACGTGACGGGCGTGCGGTACGCCTACGAGCGCGGCGGCGAGGTGCTGCGCGGGGTCGACCTGACGGTGCGGCCCGGGGAGCGGCTCGCGGTCGTCGGCCCGTCGGGCGCGGGCAAGACCACGCTGAGCAGGCTGCTCGCGGGGGTGGACGCGCCGAGCGCGGGCACGGTGACGGTGGGCGGGGTGCCGGTCGCGGAGCTGGCGCCCGAGACGCTGCGCCGGCAGGTCGTGCTGGTCACCCAGGAGCACCATGTCTTCCTCGGTACGGTGCGCGACAATCTGCTGATCGCCGAACCGGCGGCGAACGAGGCGCAGTTGTGGGCGGCGCTGACCGCGGTCGGCGCCGTCGACTGGGTGCGCGGGCTGTCCGGCGGTCTCGACGCCGTGCTCGGCGGGGACGGCACCCGTACGGACCCCTCGCAGGCCCAGCAACTCGCGCTGGCCCGGGTGGTGCTGGCCGATCCGCACACGCTGATCCTGGACGAGGCGACGGCGCTGCTGGATCCGGCGACCGCCCGGCACACCGAGCGCGCCCTGGCCGCCGTGCTCCGGGGCCGGACCGTCATCGCCATCGCCCACCGCCTGCACACCGCGCACGACGCGGACCGGGTCGCCGTCATGCAGGACGGCCGTCTCACCGAACTCGGCACACACGAGGCACTGGTGACCGCGGACGGCGCATACGCGGCCCTCTGGCGGACATGGCACGGAGAACGGACCTGAAGGGCACGGACCTGAAGGGGGAGCGGGACCGAGGGAAGGCGGGCCGAATCCTGCTCCGCCGTTCACCCCCGCCATGCCCCGCGAGCCGCTCGTCATGTCCCGCCGACCGTCGTCACGCCCCGCCGACCGTCGGCGTCTCCCGTCGGCATGTCCCGTCGGCCAATTGACCGCATATCGAACATGAACTACCGGACAACGAACCGTTTCCGGCCAACTTACTGACGCGCTCCTGACAGATAGCGCAATCCACTGCCACTCTTCCCACTGCTGGTTCACAGCAACCCCACAGCTAAGCCCGCTCCACGTTCCGCCTTTGTTCTGCGTACCGCCTTTGTCGTGCCCGCACGGCTCACCCGCCGTCGGGTCTCCCCTGGCCGCGTGACCCGTGGCCGCGCAGAAGGAGTCAGTGTTGAGCAGCAGTCCCTCTCGCAGACGCACCCCCCACAGCACCTCCCGTCGTGCCGCGGCCGTCGCCCTCGTCGGCGTCTCCGCGCTCATCGCCGCCGCCGTGCAGTCCGGCGCCGCGACCGCCGCCCCGGTGAAGGCACCGCAGGCGGCCGGCCAGGCCGCCCCGGGCGCCGAGTCGGTGCGCCTGACCCCCGCCCAGCGCGCCGCGCTGATACGCGAGGCGGATGCCGGCAAGGCCGCCGCCGCCAAGGAGCTGGGCCTCGGCGCCAAGGAGGCGCTCGTCGTCCGCGACGTCGTCAAGGACGCCGACGGCACCCTGCACACCCGCTACGAGCGCACCTACGGCGGTCTCCCGGTCCTCGGCGGCGACCTCGTCGTCGCCACCGCGAAGTCCGGCGCCACCGAGGGCGTCACCAAGGCCACCCGGGCCGCCATCAAGGTCGCCTCGCTGTCGCCCACCCTCAGCGCGGCCAAGGCGCAGAAGCAGGCGCTGAGCCTCGCCGCGGCCGCAGGCGCCGAGCAGGCGGACACGAACCGCGCCCCGCGCAAGGTGATCTGGGCGGCGAACGGCACACCGGTCCTGGCGTACGAGACGGTCGTCGGCGGCCTCCAGGAGGACGGCACCCCGAACGAGCTGCACGTCGTCACCGACGCCACCACCGGCGCGAAGCTGTACGAGTACCAGGGCATCGAGACCGGCACCGGCAACACGATGTACAGCGGCCAGGTGACCCTCGGCACCACGCAGTCGGGGTCGACGTACAACCTGACCGACGGGGCGCGCGGCAGCCACAAGACGTACAACCTCAACCGGGGCACCTCCGGCACCGGCACGCTCTTCTCGGGCTCCGACGACGTCTGGGGCACCGGCGCCGCGTCCAACCTGGAGACCGCGGGCGCCGACGCCCACTACGGCGCGGCCCTGACCTGGGACTACTACAAGAACGTGCACGGCCGCAGCGGCATCAGGGGCGACGGGGTCGGCGCGTACTCGCGCGTCCACTACGGCAACGCGTACGTCAACGCGTTCTGGTCCGACAGCTGCTTCTGCATGACGTACGGCGACGGCTCGGGCAACACCCACCCGCTGACGTCCATCGACGTGGCCGGGCACGAGATGACGCACGGCGTCACCTCCAACACCGCGGGCCTCAACTACAGCGGCGAGTCCGGCGGCCTCAACGAGGCGACCTCGGACATCTTCGGCACCTCGGTCGAGTTCTACGCGCAGAACGCCTCCGACGTCGGCGACTACCTCATCGGCGAGGAGATCGACATCAACGGCGACGGCTCGCCGCTGCGCTACATGGACAAGCCGAGCAAGGACGGCGCGTCGAAGGACAGCTGGTACTCGGGGATCGGATCGGTCGACGTCCACTACTCGTCCGGCCCGGCGAACCACTTCTTCTACCTCCTGTCGGAGGGCAGCGGCACCAAGACCATCAACGGTGTCACCTACAACTCGGCCACCGCGGACGGCCTGCCGGTCACCGGCATCGGCCGCGACAAGGCGGAGAAGATCTGGTTCCGCGCGCTGACCACGAAGTTCACCACGACCACCAACTACGCGGCGGCGCGCACCGGCACGCTGGCGGCGGCCGGTGAGCTCTACGGCACGACCTCCACCGAGTACAAGGCGGTGCAGGACGCGTGGGCCGGTGTCGCGGTCGGCGCCCGCTCCGACGGCGGGGGCGGCGGTGGCGGCACCTCCTTCGAGAACACCGCCGACGTATCGATTCCGGACAACGGGGCGGCGGTCACCTCCTCGGTCACCGTCTCCGGCCGGACCGGCAACGCGCCCTCGAACCTCGCGGTGGCGGTCAACGTCGTCCACACCTACATCGGTGACCTCCAGGTGCAGTTGCTCGCCCCCGACGGCACGGCCTACACGCTGAAGGCGTACGGCACCGGCGGGAGCACGGACAACATCAACACCACGTACACGGTGAACGCCTCGTCCGAGGTCGCCAACGGGGTCTGGAAGTTGCGGGTCCAGGACAACGCGGCGCAGGACACCGGCTACATCAACAGCTGGAAACTGACCTTCCCGTAGGTCACAGGCCCGGCAGGGGCCGCGCACAGCCCATCGAGAGGCAAGGCACAGGACGCCGTCCCGGAGTTTCGACTCCTCCGGGGCGGCGTCCTCTTTTTGCCAGTGCCTTACCTACGCCCTGTTGGCCTTTTACCGAGGTCAAGTCCGTTTACATTCCGGCAATGTTCATCCGGCAGTTGATTTTCAGCCAACATCACTTCGGGGTCCTGACATGTACGCGCCTTGATGCCAGTCTTCCTGTCACCCGCCGCACAACTTCACAACAGCCACGGACAGCCACCCCACGCCGCCCGGGCACCCCCACATCCAAGGAGCTTGTGTGACCTCCCTCTACGCGCGTCACAAGCGCACCACTCTGGCCATCGCCACCGCCGTCGCGGCCGGAGCCCTGGTCACCACCGGCCTCACCGCCGGCACCGCCGCCGCCCAGACCCCGGCGGACGCCACCAGCGCGACGCCCCTCGCCGTGCCCACCGCGCTGGCCCCGGCCGCCCGCACCGCCCTGATCCAGGACAAGCAGGCTGACGCGCCCGCGACCGCGCAGGAGATAGGCCTGGGCGTCCAGGAGAAGCTGGTCGTGCGCGACGTCGTCAAGGACGCGGACGGCACGGTCCACACGCGCTACGAGCGGACCTACGCGGGTCTGCCGGTCCTCGGCGGCGACCTGGTCGTCCACGAGTCGGCCGCGGGCGCGAACAAGGGCGTCACCAAGGCGACGAACACCACCATCAAGGTGGCCTCGCTCACCCCCGTCGTCACCGCCGCCAAGGCCGAGAAGCAGGCCCTGACCCTCGCCAAGGACGCCGGCTCCGCCAGCACCGAGGCCAGCGACGCGCCCCGCAAGGTGATCTGGGCCGGCAACGGCAGCAAGCCGGTTCTCGCCTACGAGACGGTCGTCGGCGGTCTCCAGGAGGACGGCACCCCGAACGAGCTGCACGTCATCACCGACGCGGCCACCGGCAAGAAGCTGTACGAGTACCAGGGCATCGAGACCGGCACCGGCAAGAGCCTCTACTCGGGCACGGTGACCCTCGGCACGACCCTCTCGGGCTCGACGTACAGCCTGACGGACAGCACGCGCGGCGGGCACAAGACGTACAACAAGGCGCACGCCACGACCTCCTCGGCGGGCACCCTGTTCACCGACGCGGACGACACCTGGGGCACCGGCGCCGCCTCCAGCTCGACCACGGACCAGACGGCCGCCGTCGACGCCGCGTACGGCGCGCAGGCGACGTGGGACTTCTACAAGTCGACGTTCGGCCGCAGCGGCATCAAGAACAACGGTGTCGCCGCGTACTCCCGCGTCCACTACGGCAACGCGTACGTCAACGCCTTCTGGGACGACAGCTGCTTCTGCATGACGTACGGCGACGGGTCGAGCAACACCCACCCGCTGACCTCGCTGGACGTGGCCGGGCACGAGATGACCCACGGCGTCACCTCGAACACGGCGGGCCTGAACTACTCGGGCGAGTCCGGCGGCCTCAACGAGGCGACCTCCGACATCTTCGGCACCGCCGTCGAGTTCTACGCGGCGAACACCTCCGACGTCGGCGACTACCTCATCGGCGAGAAGATCAACATCAACGGCGACGGCACCCCGCTGCGCTACATGGACCAGCCGAGCAAGGACGGCGGCTCGGCCAACTACTGGTCGTCCTCGCTGAAGAACCTGGACGTGCACTACTCGTCCGGCCCGGCGAACCACTTCTTCTTCCTGCTGAGCGAGGGCAGCGGCAGCCGGACCATCAACGGGGTGAGCTACAACTCCCCGACGTACAACAGCTCCACCCTTACCGGTATCGGACGCGCCAAGGCCGTCCAGATCTGGTACAAGGCGCTCACGACCTACATGACCTCGACGACCACCTACTCGGGCGCCCGCACGGCGACCCTGAGCGCGGCGTCGGCGCTGTACGGCTCGACCAGCACCGAGTACAAGGCGGTGGCGGCGGCCTGGACCGCCGTCAACGTCGCCTGACCCATCAGTAGTTGACGTGAGGCGGTACCCGGGACGAAGGCATCCCCGGGTACCGCCTTACTCTTGGCTCCCATGTCTTCGAAGGACTTCACGTACGACGACGTCGGCGCGACCCGCGACCGCCCCGGCCACTGCCCTCCCGGCTTCCACTCCCTGCACGTCCGCACCCGCCTCGGCGAGGGCCACGACGTCTTCCGCCGAGCCGCCGAAGCGGTCCTGACCTGGGAGATGCACCGCACCCTCGGCGTGGGTATGGACACGACCGCGGAGCGGGCGGCCCCCGACGTCGAGGTCACCGTCACCCTGGCCGGCCTCATAAAAGCCCCCTGCCGAGTGGTCTGGACGGTGGACGAACACCGGCGGGCCGGCTGGGCGTACGGCACCCTCCCCGGCCACCCCGAATGCGGCGAGGAGTCCTTCGTCGTCGACCGCACCGGAGACGGCACGGTCTGGCTGACGGTGTCCGCCTTCAGCCGCGGCGCGAAGTGGTACGCGAGGGCCGCGGGCCCCGCGACCCGAGGCCTGCAGCAGGCGTACGCACGCCGGTGCGGTGTGGTGCTGCGGGAGCTGAGCGAGGGCGACAAGTCGTAGCCGGTCGGGCCGGGCGGGCGACGGTCCCCGCCGGCGGCGGGGACGCGGAGGCGGCGACGCGGAGGCGGCGGATTCCGGCCCGCCCGGCACCCCTGCGCCGGCCGGCCCCCTAAGGCGTGGCAAGAGGCCTGGTCTCGACCGGGTCCCCCGGCTGCCATTCCTCGGAACTCCACTCCGGCGTGGGCGACGGACGGGCCGGCGCGGGCGGAGGGTTGGATCCCCGGTTGGGATTCTGCGCGACGGAACCCGACCCGCCCGACCCCCGCCCACTCGTGCCGGAACCACCCGACCCGCCGGAGCCGCCGCCCACACCCGCCGACGAGTTCCTCGTCGCCCGCGGAGCCGAGGTCTTCGAGCGTGACGGCGTGGCCGACGCGGCCGCCGAGCGACTCGGAGCGGGGCTCGGCGAGACGGCACCACTCGACGAACTCACCGACGTGCTCACCGACGCGGACACCGTGCTCCCGGGCGAACGCTTCCCGTCCGCAGGCTCGTCGGCACTGGTTCCCCCGGCGGCCGAGCACCCCACCACGCACAGACCGGCCAGCACCACGACAGCCCTCAGGACAGCCGGCCCACGAGGGCGGAGTCTCGACATCTCGGGTCTCTCTTCGCTCACTTGCTTCATTCCACTCATTCGCTGTTCCGACGTGCCGAACGTGCGGAATCCCCCGCCCAAACGATCACGAGTGGCCAAGTCCTAAAGGATCTCCCAGCCGAAGCACAAGATGTTCACATGGTCCCCCCGCTCGAAGTGAACGCGATCACACGACATTCGCCACAGAACGCCCTGACCCTGCCGCCCGGTCACCCGGTCACCCGATCTCCACCACCCGGGCCCAGGCGGGCGGCGACTTCGGCACGTAGTCCGGGTCTTCCTCGTCGTACGACGCCGACCCGCGGGGGAAGAGGCCCACCACCGTCCGGCACGGCGGGCGACTGCTCGGCCAGGGGGTCTGGCCGTCGGTCAGGGCGACGATGACATCGGGACGGGGCCGCGAGCGGAGCGCCTTGGTGAAGCCCGCGCGCAGATCCGTACCGCCCCCGCCCAGCAGGGGGATCCCCTCGCCCCGGCACAGCGGGTGCACGATGCGGGCCGCCGCGTCGCACGGCACCACGGTGACCAGGTCGCGCCGGCCGCCCACGGCCCGGGAGATCGCGGCGACCTCGAGGATCGCGCTCCCCAGCTCGGCGTCGCTGACCGATCCGGAGGTGTCGATGACCACGCTCACATGCGGCGGTCTGCGTCGCAGGCTCGGCAGCACCGCGCCCGGGACGCCGGCCGAGCGGCGGGACGGACGGCCGTAGGAGTAGTCCTCGCCCGCGCCCGGGGCCGAGGCCGCCGAGCGGACCGCCGCACCCAGCAACTCCCGCCACGGCTGCGGCGGATGGAAGGCCTCCTCCGCCCACCGCCGCCACCCCGCCGGGGCGGTCCCCCGGCGCCCGGCGATGCCCTGTGCCACGCGGAAGCGGACGGCGTCCCGTTCCTGTTCGCTCAGGCCGTGCGCGCCGTCCGGGCCGAGGTCCCACTCCCGCTCCCGTCCGTCGGCGCCGCTGCCGCAGTCCAGCCAGGCCAGGTTCTGGGTGTGCGGTCCGAGCCGGAACTTGCGCAGGTAGTCCTCCATCAGCTCGCCCGTCCGCAGCCCGAGCGAACCCGGGGTGACCGCGCCCTCGGGCTGGACCAGCCCGTCCCCGAACACGTCGTCGTTGATCTCGCAGTCGGCGGCGATGTTCATCCGCAGCCGCTCCCCCGCACCGGTCAGCCCCTGCTCCCGGGCGACCCGTTCACTGCGCCCGTGGTGGTCGCGCAGCAGGTGCGAGACCTCGTGCACCCACACCCCGGCCAGCTCCTCCACCGGCATACGGTCGACGAACGCCGGTGAGACGTAGCACCGCCAGTGCCGGTCCACGGCCATCGTCGGCACCCATCGCGACTCCACGGGGTGCAGCGCGAACAGGGCCGTCGCCAGGTAGGGCCGGGCCCGGGCGGCCTGCAGCCGGGCGGCGAAGAGCTTGTCGAAGTCCAGGGGCCTCGGCTCCACCCTGCCCGGGAGCGGCTCCACCCTGCCCTGGGGCCTGCCGGTGACACCGGTGTTCCGCGGCTCGTCGGGGCTCATCGGCCCGCCTTCGCGGTGTCCGCGGTCCGTACCGCCGCACGGCCCGCCGCCCGGTCCGCCCGCCGGGACAGGGTGACCACTCCGGCCAGCTTCTCGATCGACGCCGGTACGTCCCAGTCCTCCCGGCGCAGCGAGGCGAGCGTCGTCGCGGGGACGACCACCAGATCCGGGGCGCCGGTCTCCAACGCCCGTACGAGGAGCGCCCAGGCCGCGTCCCAGCGGGACCGGTCGGCACGGGTGCGGACCGCCGCCACCACACCGTCCAGCACGGCCTGGCGCAGATCGCCCCGCTCGGGCAGGTCGGCGCCCGCCGGGTCGGCGAGCAGCGTCTCGGGATCGGGGAGGTCCATCCGGTCCAGGCTCGCCAGCAGTTCCAGTCCCGGACCGTCACCGACCGTGCCCCTGACCAGCAGGGAGAGTACGTCGCGGGAGGAGCCGGCCGCCGTCGCGAAGGCGATCAGACTCAGCGTCATGTCCCAGCTGCGCGGCGACGGCCAGGCGCCGCCCCGGCGCGCTTCGCTGCTGGGCAGCTGATGCACGAGCTTGGGCCGGGCGGTGAGCAGTCCGCACACCGCGCGCCGCGCGAAGTCCACGGCCTCCGGCAGCTTCGCCGGGTCGAGCCGGGGCAGGGTCGCCCGCGGCCAGGTGCCGCCGAGTCCGCGGACGACGACCTCGTGGTCGTGGGTCCACTGGAGGTGGACGAACCGGTTGGCCAGCGGCGGGCTCAGTTCCCAGCCGTCGGCGGCCGAGCCCCGCGGGTTGGCGGCGGCCACGATGCGTACGCCGGGCGGCAGCGTCAGCGCTCCGATCCGGCGCTCCAGGACGAGGCGGAGCAGGGCGGCCTGCACGGCGGGCGGCGCGGTGGACAGCTCGTCGAGGAACAGCAGTCCGCGGCCGGCCCGCACCAGGCGCACCGCCCAGTCCGGCGGTGCCATCGGGACGCCCTGTTCCGCCGGATCGTCCCCGACGACGGGCAGCCCGGAGAAGTCGGACGGCTCGTGCACGCTGGCGATCACCGTGGTCAGCGGCAGGTCCAGCGCCTCCGCGAGCTGGGTCAGCGCGGCGGTCTTGCCGATCCCCGGCTCACCCCACAGCAGCACGGGGAGGTCGGCGGCCACGGCCAGCGTCAGGGCCTCCAGCTGGCTGTCGGGGCGCGGTTCGGTGGTGGAGTCGCGCAGCAGCGCCAACAGCTCACCCGCCACGTCGAGTCGGGACGCGGAAGACGGGACGGAAGACGCCGGGACAGAAGGCGCCGGAGGGACGGAAAGGGTACGCGTGGGCATGGGTGTGGGCATGGGTGTGGGCATGAGTGATCACCTTGGGGGTTCGTAGGAAGTGCGAGGGAAGTGCGAGGGAGGTTCGAGGAAGGTACGCAGGACGAGAAGAGGGGTCAGCGAAGGGCGCCGTGGCGTGGGTGTGCGCGCAGCCGGCCGGTTCGGCGGCGATCCTGGCCGGGCCCGGGACCGACCAGGCCGGCCCTGAACAGCCCGTAGGTGATCCGCCGTTGCGCGGCCGCCTCGAGTTCGTCCCGCAGGGCGCCGTCGCGCAGGACCGCCTCGGGGCCGAGCAGCCCCTCCACGACGGCCAGCGCACCGGCGACATCACCGTGGACCAGGCGTTCGCGCACGCCGAAGAGACAGTCCGGGCGCCGGTGTGCCCGGTCGATCGCCTGGAGGCAGGGCAGCGGAGTGCCGGTCAGCGCGGCCAGCAGCTCCTCGCGCCGGATCTCGGCCGGGTCGTGGTCCAGCGCAGCGAGTACCCCGTCGACCAGGCCGATCCGGTGCGTGGCGCCCCGGCACTCCACGAGCCGGGCCCGTCCCGCCCGGTCGGGCACCCGCCCCGGACCGGGCTCCGCGCACTCCGGTGCGAGGTGCTCCGGCACGACGGACTCCGCCACGACGGGCTCCGGTACGAGTGCCGAGGCGACCAGCGGATGCAGGCGTCCGGCCTCGATCGCCCCCGTACGGAGCAACTCCAGGTCGGGCAGCACCCAGGTCGCCGCTTCGGGCAGCACGGGCAGCGCGGAGACACAGCCTGTCGCAGCGCGCAGAACGGGCCGCGCGTCCGGGCCGCCGGCCGGATCCAGGACCAGCCGCCGCCCGGACCCGAAGCGCACCAGGACGTTCCCGGTGGTCCGCCCCTCCGCCCGCAGCACGATCCTCGCCTCGGCCGCCCACCGGTCCACGGCGCAGCCGGGTCCCGGCAGTTCCGCAGCGGGCCCGAGCGGATCCGGCGGGGGCGGATCGTCCCCCGGCGGCCGATCGGCTCCGCACCGGACCCGCAGCTCATCCGTTCTGCGGGCGTCCCACAGATGTCGGTGCAGGTCGAGACGGAACCGCCGGTCGGGGCGCGGATGCGGATGACGGCGGTCGCCCGCCGCCGATCCGGCCGCGTCCCACAGCGCGAGGCTGATCCGCTGCCCGGAGTCCGCCCAGGCGGGCGGAGTCCGCACCACAAGGTGCACGGGCCACCGGGTGTCGTCCCGCCCGGCGGCGCCGACGCCGGCCTCGTACCGGGCGAGGGAGACGGTCACCCCCGGCCGGAGCAACCCGTCGGGAGCGACCCTCGGCAGATGCCAGCGCAGCAGGTCAGGGGCCAGGTGACGGAGATCGTCCCGAAGCCGGGACACGAAGGCACGACCGTGGACGCGTGCCACGGTACGAAGGTCGAGATCGACGTCGATACCTGCGGCGGCACAGGCCCCGGCCCAGTCCCCTACGTGGCGGCGGGCGGTCGCAGTCTCGATCATGGAGGCCGGCACGGCGAACTCGCGCACGCGCAGCCAGAAGGAAAGCCGGGAATCCTCGTTCGCGGTTTGGGTGAGCATCAGCACTCACCTTGCGCGGACGGGTCCCCCGATCTGACACCAGAAGGAGTAGTCATCGCGGGGAGCATAGCCCCCGCCCCGCGATCTGCCCACCGAATTTTCCCCCGGCCCCGCCGGCCCTCACCCACCGACCTCGGACCCCGGCCGACTTCCCGACCCCGCCGCCACCATCACCGGGCGCCGTCCCCGTCGATCGGGTTCAGGTGCGGGACACCACGCCGCAGCCCGCTTCGCGCTTCTCGTCGAGGCTCTGGCTGCGGTCGTACGGGTCCGAGGTCGGTCCGGTGGCCGGCGCGCCCGTCGGCTCGGTCGTCGAGAACTCGGGGTGCAGATAGCCGTCGTAGACGTCGCAGGCGGAGTTGCCGATCTCCTCGTCGTACTTCGTGACGGAGATCTTCCCCGGGGTGACGATGTACTCGGCGGCGTCGTAGAGCTCGACGTCGAGTACGCGGCGGATGATGGTGCGTTCCACCTCGGTGGTGGCGTCCTTGCCGATGCGCATGACCGGGTAGACGAAGGTGTAGTCGGCGTGCACGACGACGGAGGAACGTTTGCTCGCCTTGAACGTCATCCGTCCCCGGGTCTTGACCACGTCGCCGGCCAGGCGCAGTTCGGCGGGGTCGAAGCGGCTGAACATCGACAGCGGGTCGTGGTCCTTGTCCGGCTTGCTCAGCGCGGTGTTCAGCAGCTCGATCAGGTCCGTCTGCTGAGGGTCGATCACCGCGAGCGCGGTCTCCGGACGTCCGCCGCGCAGGGTGGCCGGGTCGAGGTTGGCGTCGATCAGGAGCTTCCCGGTCTGCTCGAGCGCCCGCTCCACCTGTGCCTTGGAGAACGATCCGACCGGGGTCGCCTTCGGCAGGACGATGCCGGCCTCGCCGTCGGCCCACCGCGCGGCCGGCGAGCCCGCGAACGGCCGTGCGAGGGTGGGCCGTTCGGGATCCACCGAGTCGGGTGCCGCGCTCGGGGCCGCGGTCTCGGCCGGCAGCGGCGGCGCGGAGACGGCGGCCTGCGGATCAGAGGCGCTGAAGAGATTCCCGGGCAGCAGCGACGGCCGCATCGCCACGAGGGCCAGAGCGGCCACGACGGGCAGACCGAGGAAGGCCCACCGCCGCCGTCTTCTGCGGGACGCCCGCTCCTCCATCTCCTGCAGGGAAGCAGTGGTACGCCACCCCCCGGGCTTCTCCCCGCGCGACTCCTGCTCCCGCAGCCGCCTGGTGACCGACCGAGCCCGCGCGGACGGCTCCTTCGGCGCGGAGGCGGGAATCCCGCGTTCGCTCTCCTGGACGAACTTCGCCCATTCCGCGTCGGATATGGAGCCACCGGACCCGGGAGGCACCCCGTCCTTGTCCCCATCCCCCTGTTGCGAACCGGATCTGTGCTCTTCGGACGGTCTCTCGGCCACGCGCTCGTCGGCCTTTCTCTCAGTCGATCAACGAGCGGCAAAGCCTATGCCAGCGCTGATCGGACAGGGTGACGATGCGATCTCGACAGGTCGGGTGCGTTCAACACGGCGCAGGCGCCGACGCCATCGCGTCGGCGCCCGAAGTGCGCGTCGTGCCTCTGCCGCACGGCTACCGCAACACCACCCCCGCTCCCTCCACCGCCTCCTCCGTCGGCACCTCCACCAGGCCCAGTTCCGCGCCGGAGGCCAGGAGGCGGTGGGACGGCAGGATGCGGACCGTGTAGCCGTAGGGGCCCGTGCGGTCGAGGGCGAGAGGGCCCTCGTAGAGCCAGCGGCCCTCCAGGTCCGGGCCGCCGGACGGTTTCAGCGGGACCGTCGTCGCGTCCGTGATGCGGTCCTGCTCGTCGACGCGGCCCGAGACGGCCTGCACCTCGACGTCGTCGGGGGTGAGGTCGCCGAGGCCGACGCGGACCCGCAGTGCGAGGGTCGTGCCGAGTTCGGCGGTGGTGGTGGCCACCGCCGTCTCGACATGGTCCACCTGCACCGCGTGCCAGGACGAGCGCACCCGCTGTTTCCAGCGGGCGAGTTCGCGCGCGGTGTCGGTGCCCATCGCCCGGTGCGCGTGGGCGGCGGGCGTGTAGAGCCGTTCGACGTACTCGCGGACCATGCGTCCCGCCAGCACCTTCGGGCCGAGCAGCGTGAGGGTCTGGCGGACCATCTCGATCCAGCGGTCGGGCAGGCCCGCCTGGCCGCGTTCGTAGAAGCGGGGGGTGATGCGCTGTTCGAGCAGGTCGTAGAGGGCCGCCGCCTCGATGTCGTCGCGGTGGTCGGGATCGGTGCCGACGCCGTCGGCGGTGGGGATCGCCCAGCCGAAGTCGGGCTGGAACCACTCGTCCCACCAGCCGTCCAGCACGGAGAGGTTGAGACAGCCGTTGAGCGCCGCCTTCATACCGGACGTGCCGCAGGCCTCCAGGGGCCGCAGTGGGTTGTTGAGCCAGATGTCGCATCCCGGGTACAGCTTCTGCGCCATCGCCATGCCGTAGTCGGGCAGGAACACGAGGCGGTGCCGCACGCGCGGGTCGTCGGCGAACCGGACCAGTTCCTGGACCAGCCGTTTACCGCCGTCGTCCGCCGGGTGCGCCTTGCCCGCGACGACGATCTGGATCGGCCGCTCCGCGTGCAGCAGCAGGTCCATCAGCCGGTCGCGGTCCCTCAGCATCAGCGTCAGGCGCTTGTACGAGGGGACCCGGCGCGCGAAGCCGATGGTGAGGACGTCCGGGTCCAGGACGCCGTCGATCCAGCCCAACTCGGCTGTTCCCGCT
Source organism: Streptomyces sp. NPDC002884 (assembly GCF_040295245.1). NCBI lineage: Bacteria > Bacillati > Actinomycetota > Actinomycetes > Kitasatosporales > Streptomycetaceae > Streptomyces > Streptomyces sp. NPDC002884. The sequence goes on from NZ_JBEOVB010000011.1 coordinate 257,222, forward strand.
CCCCGTTGACGCCAGGAGGCCCGCAGCCGCTGCCGCACCTCCACCACCAGTTGCTCGCGCAGCTCGCGGCGCAGCTCCCAGATGTCCTGGTCGGGGATGTCGGCGACGGCGTCCCAGCGGTCGGAGCCGCCGACGCTCAGCGCGTCCTCGGCCCGCCCGGGGCCGAACTGGCGGGCGCCGAGGCGCAGGACCTCCGGGGCCACCCAGGTCGGCGCGTGCACACCGTTGGTGACGGAGGTGATCGGCACCTCGTCCGGGTCGAAGCCGGGCCACAGGCCGGAGAACATCTCCCTGCTCACCTGGCCGTGCAGCAGTGACACACCGTTGGCGCGCTGCGCCAGCCGCAGGCCCATCACGGCCATGTTGAAGAGGTTCGGCTCGCCGCCCGGGTAGGTCTCCATGCCCAGCCGCAGGATGCGGTCGACGTCCATGCGCGGGAGCTCGGCCTGCGGGCCGAAGTGGCGGGCGACCAGTTCACGGTCGAAGCGGTCGATGCCGGCCGGGACGGGGGTGTGGGTGGTGAAGACCGTGCCGGCCCGGACGGCTTCGAGGGCGGAGTCGAAGTCCAGTCCCGCGTCGCCGAGTTCGGCGATCCGCTCCAGGCCGAGGAAGCCCGCGTGGCCCTCGTTGGTGTGGAAGACCTCGGGCGGGGCGTGGCCGGTCAGCCGACAGTACGTGCGTACCGCCCGGACACCTCCTATGCCCAGCAGCATCTCCTGGAGCAGCCGGTGCTCGCTGCCACCGCCGTAGAGCCGGTCGGTCACCCCTTGTTCGCCGAGGTCGTTCTCCTCGACGTCCGAGTCGAGCATGAGGAGCGGGACCCGGCCGACCTGGGCCAGCCAGACCCGGGCGTGCAGCTGTTTGCCGGCGGGGAGGGCGAGGGAGATCTGCGCGGGGGTGCCGTCGTCCTCCTTCAGAAGGGTCACCGGCAGTTCGTTGGGGTCGAGGACCGGATAGTGCTCCTGCTGCCAGCCGTCCCGGGAGAGCGACTGCCGGAAGTAGCCGTGCCGGTAGAGCAGCCCCACGCCGATCAGCGGGACGCCCAGGTCGCTGGCCGCCTTCAGATGGTCGCCGGCCAGGATGCCGAGACCGCCGGAGTACTGGGGCAGCGCGGCCGTGACGCCGAACTCGGGTGAGAAGTAGGCGACGGCGGCGGGCAGCCCCGCGGTGCGCGGCTGCGCCTGGTACCAGCGGTCGCCGGTCACGTAGTCGTGCAGGTCGTCGGCGGCGGCACTCAGCCTGCGCAGGAAACGGCGGTCCCCGGCGAGCTCGGTCAGGCGTGCCGGACGCACGCCGCCGAGGAGTCTGACCGGATCGCCGTCCGAGACGGCCCAGCGCTCGGGGTCGACGGACTGGAAGAGGTCGCGGGTCTCCGCGTGCCAGGACCAGCGCAGGTTGCGGGCCAGCTCGCTGAGTGGCCGGAGGGGGTCGGGGAGGAGGGGTCGGACGGTGAATCGACGGATCGCCTTCACATTCCACCTCGGCGTGCGTGAGGAAGAGACGCACGGCGGTGTGCGTCCACGTCGTCTAAGAAGGTACCGGCGCCGACGCGGGCCCCGCTGAGGGCTGGCCGCCCGCGGACCCTCGCTTTTCGGCCCGATCCGCGACAACGGGCCGAAACCCTGATTCGCCCCGGTAGGCCACCTTGTGGCCGTTCGCCCCGCACGAGAGGCTGCCCAGTGGCGTACCCGGCGAAGTCGGATAAGTCGGCGGAGCCGTCGTGCGCCGAGTCGAGGAGGGGAACTCGAACCATGGCACGGACGCGAACGCGGCGTCTGCGCCGGGTGGGGGGTCTGACCGCGGTCGTCACGGCCGTGGTCCTTTCGGCCGTCACCCTGCCCGCGCACGCCGCACCGGAGGGGAAGATACTCGGCGCCGGTCTGCCCGGTTCCGTCGGCGGAAGCTATCTGGTGACACTGAAAGGGGACACCGACGCGTCGTCGAAGGCCGGCCGGAGTCTCGTCGGTTCGTACGGGGCGACCATCGGCCGGACCTACGGGACGGTCCTCAACGGGTTCGCCGTCGCGGCCGACGAGAGACAGGCCCGGCGCCTCGCGGCCGATCCGCGGGTGGCCTCGGTGGTCCAGGACACCCGGGTGACCCTGGAGGCGGCCGGGGTCGCGAAGAATCCGCCGTCCTGGGGGCTGGACCGCGTCGACCAGCCGGGCCGGCCGCTGGACAACAGCTACAACTGGCCGAAGTCCGCGGGCGCCGGGGTCACGGTGTACGTGATCGACACCGGCGTCCGGATCACGCACGCCGACTTCGCCGGCCGGGCGGGCTACGGCTGGGACGTCGTCGGAGGCGACCGTGTCGCCGCCGACGGCAACGGCCACGGCACGCATGTCGCCGGCACCGTCGCGGGCACCCGGTTCGGCGTCGCCAAGAAGGCCAGGGTGGTCGCGGTACGGGTGCTCGACAACGCCGGCACGGGCACCACCGCGCAGGCCATCGCGGGCATCGACTGGGTCACCCGGCACGCGCACAAGCCGGCGGTCGCCAATCTCAGCCTGGGCGGCGGCTACAACGCGGCGCTGGACGCGGCAGTCCGCGGCTCCATCCGGTCCGGCGTCACCTACACCGTCGCCGCGGGCAACGTGGGACAGCCGGCCGCCCTGCACTCCCCCGCCGACGTGCGGGAGGCCGTCACGGTCGGCGCGACCGACCGGGGGGACGCCAGGGCGGGCTTCAGCAACTACGGTTCGGCCCTCGACCTGTTCGCGCCGGGCGTGTCGATCACCTCCGCTTCGTACACGAGCGACACCGGCCGGGTGACGTACTCCGGTACGTCGATGGCGGCGCCGCACGCGGCGGGCGCGGCCGCGCTCCACCTCGCCGACCACCCGAAAGCCACGCCCGCCCAGGTCGCGCGGGCGCTGGTCACGGGGGCGGTGAACGGCAAGGTCTCCGGTCGGGGGACCGGTTCGCCGAACAAACTCCTCCAGGTCCCACCGTTCACCTGACGGGGCTCCCAGGCCGGCTCCGTTCCCCTCGAACGGGGCCGGTCTTGTGCGTTGACAAAGGCACGAGTAGTTAACAACGTGCCGGATTGCTCACCCGAATAGGGTGGAAGGCTCCCCCGCAGGACCCCCTCCCCACCACATCCATCCGCCTACCCCCCGTTGATGCGGACAGGAGCGGTCATGCCAGCAAGGCACCACCCGTCATCACCCCCGACGCCTCGCCCCAAGAACGACAAGAGCAGCAAGAACGGCAAGAGCACCGACAGGGCCGAGAAGGCCCCGCCCGTCCCGGTGCTCACGCCCGCACCCGGTCCGCCGGCCCCGGAGCGATCCTCCTCGGGCGACGGCGTCACCACCGTCGGGCGCATACCCGTCCTGGACGTCCGCCCGCTCGTCCAGCAGGGACGCCGGCCCGCCAAGGCGGTCACGGGTGAGACGTTCGAGGTCTCGGCGACCGTGTTCCGGGAAGGGCACGACGCCGTCGCGGCCAACGTCGTCCTGCGGAATCCGGACGGCGACCCGGGCCCCTGGACGCCGATGCGCGAACTCGCCCCGGGCACCGACCGCTGGGGCGCGGACGTCACGCCGGACGCGACGGGCCGCTGGACGTACACCGTGGAGGCCTGGAGCGATCCGGTCGCCACCTGGCGCCACCACGCCCGCATCAAGATCCCCGCGGGGATGGACACCGAGCTGGTCCTCGAAGAGGGCGCGCGGCTCTACGAGCGGGCGGCCGCCGGAGTGCCGGAGGGGTCCGACCGCACCGCGGTGCTGACGGCGGCCGAGGCGCTGCGCGACGACACCCGCCCGCCCGTCTCCCGGCTGGCGGCGGCGTTGACGCCGCAGGTCGACGCCGTGCTCGGCCGGTATCCGCTGCGCGAGCTGGTCACCGCCTCCGAGCCGCTGCCGCTGCTGGTCGAGCGCGAACGCGCCCTGTACGGCGCCTGGTACGAGTTCTTCCCCCGCTCCGAGGGGACCCCCGAGCGCCCGCACGGCACGTTCCGCACCGCCGCGCGCAGGCTCCCCGCCATCGCCGCGATGGGGTTCGACGTCGTCTACCTGCCGCCCGTCCACCCCATCGGCACGACCTTCCGCAAGGGCCGCAACAACACCCTCGACCCCGGCCCGGACGATGTCGGCGTGCCCTGGGCGATCGGCTCGCCGGAGGGCGGCCACGACGCCGTCCACCCGGACCTCGGGACCATCGAGGACTTCGCCTGGTTCGTGGAGCGGACGGGCGAGCTCGGTCTGGAGATCGCCCTCGACTTCGCCCTGCAGTGCTCCCCCGACCACCCCTGGGTGCAGAAACACCCCGAGTGGTTCCACCACCGGCCCGACGGGACCATCGCCTACGCCGAGAACCCGCCGAAGAAGTACCAGGACATCTACCCGATCGCCTTCGACGCCGACCTGGACGGTCTCGTCGCCGAGACGGTGCGGGTCCTGCGGCACTGGATGTCGTACGGGGTGCGGATCTTCCGGGTCGACAACCCGCACACCAAGCCGGTCGTGTTCTGGGAGCGGGTCATCGCGGACATCAACCGCGCCGACCCCGACGTGATCTTCCTCGCCGAGGCCTT
>NZ_JBEOVB010000012.1:0-261367 GCF_040295245.1 Streptomyces sp. NPDC002884
GCCCGCACTGCCTCAACACCCTGGGCAACGAATACCCGCAGCTCGGCGGCGACTACGAGGTCATCCACCACACCCAGCTGCTCCAGCACCTCATCGACGCCGGCAAGCTGATCCCCGTCACCCCGGTCGAGGGCCTCATCACCTACCACGACCCCTGCTACCTGGGCCGCCACAACAAGATCTACACGCCCCCGCGCGAGATCATCGCAGGCGTCCCGGGCCTGCGGAACGAGGAGATGCACCGCCACAAGGAACGCGGCTTCTGCTGCGGCGCCGGCGGCGCCCGGATGTGGATGGAGGAACGGATCGGCAAACGCATCAACAACGAGCGCGTCGACGAGGCCCTCTCCCTCAACCCCGACATCATCTCCACCGCCTGCCCCTTCTGCCTCGTCATGCTCACCGACTCCGTCAACGGCAAGAAGAACGACGGCAAGGCCAAGGAATCCATCCAGGTCGTCGACGTCTCCCAACTCCTCCTGGAATCGGTCAAGACCCCGGCCGACGACGAACCCCCGACAGGCGGAACGCAGACCGAGAACGAACCGGAACCCCAACCCGCCGCATGACCGGCTCACCCGCCTCGCAGAATTGCGTGATCACGGTGGGTGGGCCAGTGCTAGCGTCGCCGCATGCCCGAACTGATCGCACCCGCAGGCCGACTTCAGTCTTCGTGGCTCGCCGCCTATGAGGAGTGGCCACCGGGTGCCCATCAGGACGGGACGGGCTTGCGTCTCGCTCCCGATGCCGAGCTGGGCAACCCCGCGGTCTTCTCCGCTTGGGTTGAGCGACTGCAACAACAGTCGGACAGGTCGGTCGCCGTGGGGGAAGGCCGCGTTCACGCGACCCACTGGTGGATCGTGGAGGGCGACAGCTATCTGGGAGCCATCGATCTGCGGCACTACCTGAACGCCGTTCTGCTCGATGTCGGCGGGCACATCGGCTACAGCATCCGGCCCTCCTCCCGCAGGCGCGGTGTGGCCACGTGGGCCCTCGGGGCGGTACTGCCCGAGGCCCGTGCGCTCGGCCTGGACCGGGTCCTCGTCACCTGCGACGACGACAACATCGGATCGGCACGCAGCATCGAGCGCAACGGTGGTGTCCTGGAGGACGTCCGCACCACCGGCGCCGGCATCAAGCGACGCTACTGGATCCATTTGTAGGACATCGGCGCGACCGTGCCGTCAGCAGCCATTGCCGTCCTCGCCCAAGGACAGGCACGGCCTCTCGGGCCGGACGGGCCCCGCGTTCCTACAGATCCCACCACCAGGTTTCCAGGTCGCCGCCATCGGCGAACTCCACGGGGACCGCGTAGGGCGATCGTCGGGCAACAGCCAGGGCGTCCGTGCGGCGGACGACGGCGCGGAGGTCTTGCACGGCAGGCATGTCGGCGAGTTCGGCGACGTCGAAGGGGCAGCCGGCGGGGCCGCCGAGGAGGGCGCCGCAGCCGAATCCGTACCACGTTCCGATGAGTTCGCGGTCCTGCGCCTGCTCGGCGGCGACGGCGACCTCACGCACGACTTCGATCAACCGGGCGGGGCGGGGCAGGACGGCGTCGGGGCCGTGGAGTCGTCCGGCGGCGACCAGGCGCCGCCAGAGTGCTGTCCCGGCGTCGCAGTAGAGGAACGGCGGCTCGACGTAGCCGTCTTCGAGCCAGGACGCGTAGCCGTCGAAGCCGGGGGCGTCCTCGTCGAAACCTCGAAGAGCGGTGAACTCCGTCAGCGCGTCGAGGTACGCGGCCCGCTCGGTGTAGTCGGGATGCCGGGAGACCGGCACGCGGTAGGTGTGCCCACGGCGCAGCAGGATGTCCATCACGCGGAAGTGCGTGAACGAGCAGTCGTACCCGTCCTGGAAGTCGTACAGCGCCGCGAACCAGTCCCGTACACGTGGGTCGCCCGCCTCGGCGTGCCCGTCCAGAACGCGAACCGAGTCCGCGACCAGATCCTCGATCAAATGCTCGGACATCGACTCTCCCTCCTGAGCCGACGACAACCTACCCCGCGCTCAAGCTGTCCCTGGTGCCACGTCCCGGCCGACAGCCCGGGACGCGACGGCGCAGTCGGGTGAGTGCCGGCGGCACCGCACGCTCGGGGTGCCGCCACATCGACGGATTCGTCCGCGTCCCAGTTGGGCAGTGGACTCTACGAATGTCATGAGCACGACTGCCCTTCCCCCACAAGGAGGTCGATCATGCACGTCCGTACACTGACCGGCGGCCTGGCCGCTGCCTGTCTGATGTCTCTGGCTCTGACAGGCGGTCAGGCCGCGGCCGCCCCCCAAGCACCGAACGCCCCGGCAGCCGCCCGTGTCCTGATCTATGACGCCGGCGGCTCCGCGGAGTTCCGCAGTGCCGTCGACCGGGGCGCGGCGATCTGGAACGAGAGCGTCGACGCCGTCGAGCTCCGACCCGCCACCGCCGGGCAACGGGCGAACATACGGGTCCTCGCGGACAACGGCTGGCCGCGCGCCCTGCCCACCACACTGGGCAGCGGCACCGTCTACATCGGGCGCCAGGCCGTCGACCAGGGCTATGACACGGTCCGTATCTCCGCCCACGAACTCGGGCACATCCTGGGTCTGCCGGATCGCAAGCCCGGTCCCTGCTCGAGTCTGATGTCCGGTTCCAGCGCGGGCACCGCGTGCACGAACCCGTACCCGAACTCCGCGGAGAAGGCGGAGGTCGAGGGGAACTTCGACGGAGCCCTCGTCGGCCGGACCCCGGCCCCGCGCGCCGAGGTGATCGTGGACTGACGCGTGCCGCGCCGCGGACGCCGGACGGCGGTTCGAGGCAGGACGTCCGCCACCGTCGGGGCGTCTGCGGCGCAGGCTCAAACCAATCTCCGGCCGCACAGCCCATCTGAGAGTGCACCACACGCTGGGCCCATGAAGCCCATGAAGCCCGCGACCCGTGCGGGAGGCCGCGGGTCGGCTCATCTTCGAGCGGTCGCAGAACAGGGGGCAGTGGCGCGGCGCGGCCCCGGGCTGCCGCCCGGGGCCGGTCGGTCCGTTCCATCGCCTTCGACCAGCTCGGCAGGCCCGGCCCGGGCACCGTGCCGCAGCCCCCGGACTGCGGCAACGGCTCGCCGGGGCGGCGTTTCGCCCGTCTTCGCTCCTGCCCGGGCTCTAGGCTCGGCCCGTGGGGCAACCTGAGCAGCGCGCCGAGGGCGCGGGACCGTTCACCACCCGGCTCACCTGGCATCTTCCCGACGGCGGCACCGCCGTGTGGGAGTCCCGGCTCGCGCGGCGGCGTGGAGTGCTGGCCGTTCGTCCTCGCAGTGCGGCGGCCACTCGTCACATCCGTGCGGACGCTGTGTCGATCACCCGGCTGCGTCGCCTCAACGCCATCGCCGCGATCGCCTTCGTCTTCGGCGGGGCCCTCTTCGCGGCCGGCGCGGCTGTCGCCCAGTTCGGCTCCGGCGACGCCACCGAGAGCGCCTCGATCTACTTCGCGGGCGGCCTGTTCTTCAGCACCGGCGGCTACGTCTCGCTCCTCCAGGTGGTCAACGCGCCCCGCCATGTCGTCGGCGGCGAAGGACGGTTGGTCACCCGCCACTGGCGATGGTGGAGCTATGAGCCGACGCGGGTGGACTGGCTGAGCACGTTCGTCCTCTTCGCCGGCACACTCGTCTTCGCCGTCGACCTGCTGGACTCGTTTCTTCAGGGCCTGTCCGTGCAGCAGGTCAACCGGCTGATCTGGGCGCCCGACGTCATCGGCTGCATCCTCTTCCTGCTCTCCGGCCACCTGGCCTTCGTCGAGATCTGTCACGGACGGCTCTGCGTCCGGCCGCACGACCTCGGCTGGTGGATCGTCGCCGTCAACCAGCTCGGGTCCGTCCTGTTCATGGTCTCGGCGCTCGCCGCCTACACCCGGCCCGCCACCGGCAGCCTGGTCAACGCCGACATCGCCAACTGGGGCACTCTCACCGGCGCCCTGTGCTTCTCCCTCGCGGGCGTCCTCCAACTCGGCGAACACTCGTAAGGCTCGTGGGCGAGGCGACGCCGAGCACTGCACCCGCCTCATCGGCACGGGCGCAGGGCGCTTCTCGAATCCGGCCGGCCGGCCGCCGCAGCTCCTCGCCGAGGTGCGGCAGCCGGTGAGCGACCCGGACCACTCGGCGACTGCGGGATCGCCCCGTGCGGAGACCATGCGGCCGCTGTCGGCCGCCCGCGACGAGAGTCAGCCGGTGGCATACCGGCTGCGGGCCTACGCCCTACCACTGATGGTCTGCACGGCAAGGCCGCGGATCGACTCCGTGCTCGCCGCCGGCGTCGGGGAAGTCGCCCCGCGCCGAGCAGGCGGGGACGTCGGAAACCTCACCCGGTGCGTCGCCTGCCGGCAGCACGGCCTCATCGGGCGAGCGCCTCTCAGCGGCCACCCGGGACCGACGCCAGCAAGTGGGCGGTGTACTCCTCCTTCGGATCGTCGAAGACGCCCGCCGTCGGTCCCGTTTCGACGACTCGGCCGGTCCGCATCACCGCCACCCGGTCCGCGATGTCCCGGACCACGGCCAGATCGTGTGAGATGAACAGGTAGCTCAGGCCCAGTTCCGTCTGGAGTTCGGCCAGCAGGTCCAGGACCTGGGCCTGGGTCGTGACGTCCAGGGCGGACACCGGTTCGTCGCAGACCACGAGGTCGGGTTCGAGTGCCAGGGCGCGAGCGATGGCGACGCGCTGGCGCTGTCCGCCGGACAGTTCCGCGGGACGGCGCGCGGCCAGCGAGCGAGCGAGGCCCACGCGTTCCAGCAGGGCGGGGATCCTGCCGGGGTCGCGGGGGACGCCGAAGGCGCGCAGGGGTTCGGCGACGATGCTTTCGACGCTCAGCCGCGGACTCAGGGAGTTGTACGGGTTCTGCTGGACGAGCTGGAAGCGCCTCCGCAACCGGCGCAGGTCCCGGGCGCGCACGGAGTGCAGCGGGACGCCGTCGAAGTCGACGGACCCGCTGGTGGGGCGCTCCAGCGCCATCACCGTGCGTGCGGTGGTCGACTTCCCCGAACCGGACTCGCCGACCAGGGCGAGGGTCTCGCCGCGCGCCACGGTGAAGCTCACGCCGTCCACCGCGCGGAAACGGAACGGGCTGCCGTCGGGGCGACGGGCGTCGAACTCCTTGACCAGGTTCGTCACCTGCACCAGCGGCGCGGGGCGCTGCCGCGTTGGTGCGGTGCCCTGGATTCCGGCATCGGGTCCGTCGTCGCGTCCGGCGTCGCGTCCGTCCTCGGCCCCGGGGCCGGGGTCGCTCCCCCTCCCCAGCCCCGGCCCTGGCCCGCGTCGCTCTGCGCGCCCGCGGCCGCGCCCGCGTCCGGGGATGCTGCGGACGAGCAGGCGGGTGTAGTCGTCGTCCGGATCGTGCAGCACCTTGTCCGGCGGCCCTTGCTCGACCACGCGGCCTCCGGAGAGGACGACGATGTGCTGGGCCCGGTCCGCTGCCACGGCCAGGTCGTGCGTCACCAGCAGCAGTGCGGTGCCCGACCTGGTGCGCAGCCGGTCCAGGTGGTCGAGGATCTGCCGCTGCACGGTGACGTCGAGCGCGCTGGTCGGTTCGTCGGCGATGATCAGCCGGGGCTCACAGGCCCAGGCGATACCGACGAGCACGCGCTGACGCATGCCTCCGGACAGTTCGTGGGGGTACTGGCGTGCGCGCCGGGCCGGGTCGTCGAGCCCGGCGAGCTCGAGGATCTCGACAGCCCGGCGGGCCGCCTGTGCCCGGTCGCAGCGCCCGTGCACCAGGAGCGTCTCGGCCACCTGGGGGCCGATCCGCTGCGTGGGGTCCAACGAGACACCAGGGTCCTGGGGGACGAACCCGATGTCCGCGCCGCGCAGGGACCGCAGGCGGGATGCGGGCAGGCCGAGCAGGTCACCGACATCGTCGAAGACGACCGTGCCCGCCACGACGTGCGCCGTCGGGGGCAGGAGCCCGAGTGCGGCCAGCGCGGTGGTGCTCTTGCCGGAACCCGACTCACCGACCAGGGCGACGACCTGACCGGCCGGCACGTCGAACGTCACGTCCTGGACGACCGGGGGCCGTCCCGCGTAGGCGACGGACAGACCGCGCACCGAGAGCGCGGTTCCTGTCGCGGCCGGAGCCGCGGGCGCCTCCGGCTCCGGCGCCGTCACGGACGGCGGGTCGGCGACGGGACGGTGTCGTGCTCCCGGTGCCGTCCGCGGTTCGAGGGGAGAGGTCATGCGGTTCTCCGGAAGTGGGAGATGCGGTTGACGGAAAGGACGATCGCCACGACGACGAGGCCCGGAACCGTGGTGAGCCACCACGCGTTCTGGAGGTAGTCACGGCCTCCGGAGATCAGCGATCCCCATTCGGGCTGGGGCGGCGGTTCGCCGTAGCCGAGGAAGCTCAGTCCGGCGATGGCGAGCAGGGAGGTGCCGAACTCCACGGTGGCCAGTACCAGCGCGGGCCGGTAGGAGTTGGGCACGACGTGCCGGGCCACCACCTTCCAGCGGTGCACGCCGGCGGCTCGCGCCGCCTCGACGTAACCGGACTCGCGCACCTTGAGCACTTCACTGCGCACGGTGCGGGCGAAACCGGCCACTCCGGCGACGCCGACGGCGACCGCCACCTTCACCGATCCATGGCCGAGCACCGTGATGATGGCCATCGACAGCAGCAGGCTCGGTATGGCGAGCAGGACGTCGCACACGCGCATCACGCACTCGTCGACCAGTCCGCCGAAGTAGCCGGCGAGGAGCCCCAGCAGCGACCCGACGACCACGGCCAGCGCGACCGCGAGGAACACGCCGCCCAGCGACAGCCACGCGCCGTGGACGACCCGCGCGTACAGGTCCCGGCCGAGCTGGTCCGTGCCGAAGGGGTGCTGCCAGGACGGGCCGAGCAGTTTCTCCGCAGGGTCTCCAAGCAGTGGGTCCTGCGAGGTGAACAGGCCGGGGAACAGCGCCCACAGCACGACGACGGCCAGGACGAGCCACGACAGGACCAGGCCGGGCCCCGGAAGCCGGCGGCGGGCGCTTCGCGCGGGCGCGGATCCGTCCGGCCCGGTGGTTCCGGCAGTCCCGGCGGATGCGCCCGCGGTCGGGGCCGTCGCGGCGGTGGGGGCGCTCACGCGGTCACCGCCGTCAGCCGGATCCGCGGGTCGATGATCCCGTACAGCAGGTCGACGCTCAGGCTGATCAGGACGAACACGGCCGCCGCGAAGAGCACCACGCCCTGGACGACCGGTACGTCCCGGGCGGAGACCGCGCTCTCGGCGGTCTGGCCCAGTCCGGGCCTGGAGAACACGGTCTCGGTGAGGACCGCGCCGCCCAACAGCTGCGCGGTCCATACGCCGACGGTGGTGAGGGTCGGCAGCGAGGCGTTGCGCAGCACGTGCCGGGTGAACAGCCGTGCGGTGCCGACGCCCTTGGCGCGCAGGACCTGCACGAAGGGCTCCGCCAGGGTGGTGGAGATGCCGTCGGAGAGAACCTTGGCGGTCACCGCGGCCAGCGGCAGTGCCAGGGTGACGGCCGGCAGGACGAGCGTGGGAACGCCCTGGTCGCCGAAGGCGGGGAACAGGCCCCAGCGGAACGAGAACAGCTGCAGCAGCATCAGGCCGACCCAGAAGGTGGGCATGGCGACTCCCACGGCGGGCAGGGCCCGCAGCAGGCCGCGCAGCCGGGTGCTGCGGGTGGTCTCGGTCCACACCGCGAGAGCGGCGCCCAGCAGCACCCCGAGGACCAGAGCGGTCGCCGCCAGCGTCAGGGTCGGTGGGAACGCCGCCGCCAGCAGGTCTCCGACGGGGGTCTTCTGCTGGAAGGACCGGCCGAGGTCGAGGCGGAGCAGGTGCCACAGCTGGTCGCCGTACTGCACGATCAGCGGGCGGTCGGTGCCGAATTCCGCGCGCAGGGCGCGGATCTGCTGCGGCGGGGTGCTCTGCAGGGCTTCCGGGCCGAGCATCATCTCGACCGGGTCGCCGGGCAGCAGGTACATGAGCAGGAAGGTGCCGGTGAACGCCGCCCACAGGACGAGCAGCGCGGTGGCGCCACGGCGTATCAGGTAGCGGGTCATCAGGAGGTCCGGCCCGCGTCGTAGAGGAGGATGCGGGACGCGGCGTCGTAGCGGATGCCGGTGATCTTGGAGGAGATGCCGACGACCTGGGTGAGCTGGCTGAAGGGGAAGGCGTAGCCCTCCTTGATCAGGATCTCCTGGGCCTGGGCGGCGAGCTTGTTGCGCTCGGCGGTGTCGGTGGTGGCGAGCTGGGCGGCGAGGAGCTTCTCCAGCTGGGCCTGCTGGGCCTCGGTGCCGGTGAACCAGTCCAGGTTTCCGGCCGACTTGGAGAACATGGCGCGCAGGATGTCGGGGTCGGGGCGGCTGACGGAGGTGGAGCGCAGGTCGTAGTCGCCCTTGGCGGAGGCGGCGGCGTACTCGGCGGCGGTGACCTGCTTCAGCTTCAGGTCGATGCCGACGGCGCGCAGTTGCTGCTGGACGGCCTCGATCACGTTGGGCTGGTAGAAGTACAGGAGGCTGATCGACAGCTTCTTGCCGTTCTTGGCGCGGATGCCGTCGGAGCCCTTCTTCCAGCCGTCGGCGTCGAGCAGTGCGGCGGCCTCGGCCGGATCGGCCTCGAGGTCGGCGGCCAGGTCGGTGAAGCCGGGAGTGGTGGAGCCGAGGATGCTCTTGGCGACGCCGTAGGACGGGGACAGGACGGTGTCGGTGATCTGCTGCCGGTCGATGGCGAGCTGGATCGCCTCGCGCACGTCGGCGTCCTGGAGGATCTTCGAGCTCTTGAGGTTGGGCGCGGCTCCGATGACGACGCCGGGGTTGACGCGGGCGAGGAGGGTGTAGCCGGCGCTCTTGAGGGTGCTCTCGTCGGTCGGGAGCAGGGTGGTGGCGACGTCGACCTGGCCCGACTTGAGGCTGCCGGAGCGGACGCTGGGCTCGCCGACCACGTTGTACGTCGCCTTGTCGAGGTAGGCGTCGCCGGTGTGCTTGTCGAGCGCGGAGGGCCACTTGTAGCCGGTGCGCTTGACGATGGTGGTGCTGGAGTTCCGTGTGTACGAAGAGAACGTGAAGGGGCCGGAGCCGATGAGGCCCTTGCCGGTGCAGCGGTCGGCGAGCGAGGTCTTGAGGCTGCCGGTGGACAGCAGGCCGAGGGTGGGGGTCGAGGCGGCCATCAGGAACTGGGCGTTGGGGCGGTCGAAGGTGACGGTGAGGTTCTGCGCGTCCTTGACCTGGGTGCCGGTATAGCCCAGCAGGTACTGGCTGCCGTAGGGCGACTTGGCGCCGGCGGCGACGATCGCGTCGAAGTTGGCCTTGACGGCTGCCGCGTCGACAGGGGTGCCGTCGGAGAAGGTGATGCCGGGGCGCAGGTGGAAGGTGAAGGACTTGGCGTCGGTGGACGCCTTCCAGGTGTCGGCGAGCCAGCTGACGAACTTGCCGGTGCCGGGGTCCTGCGCGATGAGGGAGTCGACGATCTGGCGGTTGATGACGGCGCTGGCGATCAGGGTCGACTGCTGCGGGTCCAGGCAGACCGGGTCGGAGTCGATGGCGATCTTCAGGCTGCCGCCGGCTTTCGGCGAGGCGGAGGCACCGGCGTTCGAGGTGCCGGTGCCGGTACCGCAGCCCGCGAGGACGGCGGCGAGCGAGAGCGCCAGAGCCGGTACGGCTGCGCTGCGCAGGGCGTGGGGCGGGAGTGTCCGCATGACAGGGCCTTTCGGAGGGTGTGTGCGGCGGGGGCGGGGCGTCGCCGGCTGTTCGGTGAGCCGGTCGCCGATGCGGGGCGGGGCATGGCGAGGTGTCGCCATCAGCGGCCCGGACACGGCGGTGGTCGGAACAGGGGCGGCTTCGTCCGGGGTGGGTGGGCCGGTTCGCCGATCGTGTGGCGAGGTGTCGCCGTCGGCGGTTCAGGTACGGCGCCGGCCGGAGCAGGATCCTGATCCGGCCGGTGCGGCTGAGCCGGTTCGCCGGTGCACGGCGTGGTGTCGCCGTCGGCGGTCCGGGGACGACCGGGCTGATACGGCCGGGGCCGGGCAGGCCTGGAGGCGCTTACGCGGTGGCGGCTTCCTTGCGGAGGTCGTCGAGGTTGGCGCGGGAGAAGGAGCGGGTGCCCGCCTCGATCTCGGCGAGCAGTCGGCCGAGCGCGCGGCCCACCGGGGTGGCGACACCGTGGCGTTCGGCGAGGGCCGGGTAGCCGTCGTCGCGGCTGGGGCGTTCGATGGGCCGGCGGCGCACCGCGATGTCACGGAAGACTCCGCTGCGGTCCTTGGGCTGGGTGGCCAGCCAGGCGACGAGCCGGTCGAGGGCGGCGGTGCGGGCCCGGTCGGAGGCGGCGGCCGAGAAGGCGTACGGCTCGTACGCGTCGAACGCCTCCAGGGTGACGCCCTCGGCGACGGCGACGGCGGTGCTCTCCGCGGCGGCGGCGGACGCCAGGTCGCGGTGGGCGTCGACGATCTCGGCGATCGGCGCGTCGACGAGGGTGGTGACGCCGAGGATCGCGCCGAAGCCTCGCTTGGCCCAGCGGAAGCCGGGGAGGTTGGCGGTGGCGGTGACCGGCCCGTAGGCGCGCAGGTCGGCGGCGAGGTCCAGGACCCGCCGGTCGGGAACGCCCCCGTCGGGCAGGCCGACGGCGAGGGCGCCCGGCCCGCCGTCGCGGATGACCCCGGGCTCCAGGTAGTCCGCGAAGATGTTGACGAAGATCCCGAGCGTGCGGTCGGCGCCGACGTGGTCGGCGATGACGGGTTCGTTGCGGCCGTTCTGGGCGGACACCACGTAGCCGTCGCCGGAGAGCCGGGCCGCGATCCACTGGGCGGCGTCGGCGGTGTGCTGCGACTTCACGGCCAGCAGCACGGGGCCGGACAGCGGTGGCAGGTCCGGGTCGTCGGTGGTGTGCGCGGCGGCGACCCGTACGGTGTCGTCGGTGCCGTCGGGGCGGCGGATGGCGAGCCCGTTCGCGCGGATCGCGGCGATGTGGTCGGCGTCGGTGTCGACGAGGGTGACGTGGTGCCCGTCGCGGGCGAGGGCGTGGCCGAGGGTCGCGCCGATCGCTCCGGCGCCGACGAGGGTGTAGGTGCTCATGCTGTGGCCTCCGTGCTGCCGAGCTGCCAGGGAGTGGGTTCGGGCCAGTGGTGGGGAAGGGCGGTGGTGCCGGCGGAACCGCCGCCGTCGACCGGCAGGTTGGCGCCGGTGATCCAGGCGGCCTCGGCGCCGAGGAGGAAGCGGACCGCGGGTGCGATGTGGGCGGCCTCGGCCCGGCCCGGCAGCAGGGAGCGGCCGACGGCGTCGGCGTAGCCGGGGGTGACGGGGTTGACGGGGCTGTCCACATCGACGAAGCCGGGCGAGACGGCGTTGACGCGGATGCCGTGGGGGCCGAGCTCCACGGCGGTCGCCTTCGTCGCCATGACGAGGGCGGCCTTGGAGGTGGCGTAGTGGGCGGCGCCCGGGCGGCCGCGCAGCGCGGCGCCCGAGGCGATGTTGACGACGGCCGGAGTGCGGCCGGCCGGGCGGGCGTGGTGGGCGAGGCGCTGTGCGGTGAGCACCGCCGCGCGGACGTTGACGTGCTGCACCCGGTCCCACAGGTGGGGGGTCAGCTCCTCGAAGGGGATCGCCGGGTAGATGCCGGCGGCGTTGACCAGTCCGTCGACCGGTGCCTCGGACCAGGCCTCGTCGACCAGCGCGGCGGCGAAGTCGGCGTCGGCCAGGTCTCCGGTGACGGCCCGGACGGGCACGGCGTGCCTGTCGTGGATCGCGTCGAGCGCGACGCGCAGGGCGTCGGCTCTGAGGTCGACGCCGGTGATGCGCCAGCCGTGGGCGGCGAGGTCGTCGGCGATGGCGGCGCCGATGCCGGACGCGGCGCCGGTGACGAGGGCGTGCGGGCTCATGCGAGGCCTCCTGCGGTGCGTACGTGGTGGGCGATCTGCTCGTGGGTGGCGAACCAGACCGGGCCCGAGGAGGTGATGTGGCGCAGGAGTTCGTCCAGCAGCCAGATCCGGGAGCGGTGTCCGGAGATGGAGGGGTGCAGGGTCAGCTGGAAGAGGCCGCCGTCGCGGCGGGCTCCGTCGAACTCGTCCCGCCACACCCGCAACACCTCGTGCGGCGGGGTGTAGGGGCGCAGGCCGGTGTAGCGGGCCATGCCGAAGTACGGGGCGTCGTCGCGGATCCACTCCACGGGGAGTTCGACCACGCCCGTGGGGCGGCCGTCCTCCAGCAGTTCGTAGGGGTCGTCGGCGGCCATCAGCGAGGAGTCGTAGAGGAAGCCCAGTTCGCGGATGATGCCGAGGGTGTCCGGGGAGAAGTCCCAGGACGGGGTGCGGATGCCCACCGGGCGGCTGCCGGAGAGCCTCTCCAGGACGTCCAGGCTGCGCAGGGTGAGGTCGCGCTCGGCGGCGCGGGTCAGGAGGGTGTTGCGCTCGTGGATCCAGCCATGGACGCCGACCTCGTGGCCGGCCGCGGCGTAGTCGGCGATCTCGCCGGGGTGCAGCAGCGCGGAGACGGCGGGCACGAAGAACGACGCGGGCACCCCGTGTCGCTCCAGGAGGGCCAGGATGCGAGGCACGGCGACGCGTGCCCCGTACTCGCCGGCGGCCAGCACACCGGGCGTGGTGTGGCCGTCGCGCAGGGCGGGTGTCTCGTGGTCGCTGTCGAAGGAGACGGCCACGGCTACGGCGGCGCCGCCCGGCCAGGAGGCGGGGGTGAGATCGCGGCCGGCGCGCACGTGCTCGACGAGGCCGCGCCAGACCGGTTCGGGCCACTGCCAGGGTTCTTGTCCGGTGGGCGGTTCCTGCTCGGTGCTCATCGTTCTTCTTCCAGGAAGGACTCGACGACGTCCTGCAACGCGTCGGTGGTCAGTCGGAGGCTTTCGACATCGACGTGTTCGTCGTCGCCGTGGAACAGGCGGCGGTAGCGGCCGACGTCCCAGTCGGAGCTGTAGAGGCCGAATCCGTAGGCCAGGCCGCCCCGTTCGCGCACGAAACGGGCGTCGGTGCCGCCGGCCGTCAGCAACGGCAGCGGTCCGCGGCCGGGGAACCGGCGGCTCACAGCGGCGCCGATCGTGTCGTACAGCCGGCCGGGCGGGGACTGCGAGGGCGTGCGGGAGCCGAGCGGTTCGACGGTGATGTGCTCGGTGAGATCGCCGAGCGCGGCGCGGAGTTCGGCGTCGGCCTCGTCCTCGCTCTGCCCCGGCAGGGCGCGGATGTCGATGTCCACCGCGGCGGTGCCGGGGATCACGTTGATCTTGCCGCCGGCCCGCACGATGGTCGGGGTGAGGGTGAGGTGGGTCAGGGCGTGGGCGAAGCGGGCCGTCTCCCCCAGACGGTGCAGATGGTCGTCGAGGGTGGCCGGGTCCAGCAGCGCGGACGTGACGGCGGGAGGCAGTTCCTGTGCGTGGACGAACGCCTCCCAGCGTTCGTCGGTGCGGGCCGCGGGACGGTGCCGGGCGATGCGGGCCACCGCCTCGGCGGCGATCACTGCCGCGTTCCGTGCCCCCCAGGGCATCGAGCCGTGTCCGGAGCGGCCCCGTACGAGGAGCCGGCGCGGGAAGGAGCCCTTCTCTCCGACGGTGACGCTCACCGCGCCCGAGCCGACGTGCGCCCCGGCGCTCTCGGTCAGGGCGTGGTCCCAGGCCAGCAGTTCGGGGCGGTGGCGGGCGATCCAGCCGGCGCCGAACCGGCTGCCGGACTCCTCGTCGGCCACGGCCGCGAAGACCAGGTCGCCGGCGAGCGGCCGTGGTCTGCGGGCCACCGCACGTGTCACCACCGCCATGGCGGCGGTGAGGTTGAGCATGTCGATGGCGCCGCGTCCCCAGACGATCCCGTCGCGCACCGCTCCGGAGAACGGGTCGTGCGTCCAGGTGCGGGGGTCGGCGGGGACGACGTCGGTGTGTCCGAGCAAGGTCAGCGCCGGAGCGTCACGGTGACGGCCCGGCACCCGGAAGACGGCACTGACGCGTCCGGGGTGCGGCTCGACCACCTCGACCTGCACGGAGGTGTCGGAGAGGTAGTCGAGGAGAACCCCGGCGTTGCGCGACTCCTGGCCGGAGTCCGGACTGCCGTCGTTCACACAGGCGTTGCGGATCATCGCCGACAGGAGGTCGACCGTGTCGTGGGCGGAACTCATGTCTTCAATGATTCGCAGCGAATCCAGGCGTATTCAAGTGGATACTGATGTCAACCATGTGAACTCGCTCGTTGGCCCACGTGCTTCAATGGGGCACCGACCGTCGAGGACGACCAATAAGGATGGACGCCCCCGTGAGCCCTGCCCCGAAACACCCCGCCGAGAAGTCGGCTCCCGAAGCGGCGCGTGAGCGCGAGGTTCCCGCGGACTCCGGCTTGGGCATGTACCGGCAGGTGCGCCAGGACCTCATCGACGGCACCATCGACCCCGGATCACTCCTGCTGGAGACCGCCCTGGGCAGCAGGTACGGCGTCTCCCGCACCCCCGTGCGCGAGGCACTGAACCGCCTCGAACAGGACGGCCTGCTCGAACGCGTCCCCCGTGGCTACCGCGTCCCGGCCATCACCGCCGAGGACATCCTGGAGTTGTACGAGGCCCGGATCGCCCTGGAGTCGGCGGCGGCAGCCGCTGCCGCACTGCGCCGCACCGACCTCGATCTCGCCCGTATCACCCATCACCACGACAGCCTGTCGGCGGCGTCCGAGACAGAGGAGGCGGCCGACGCCAACGCCGGTTTCCACCAGGCGCTGTGGCTCGCCGGGCACAACTCCATCGTGTCCGGACTGCTCGACCGGCTGATCATCCAGATGCGGCTGTTCGACCGCGCCCCGACAGTCGCCCCCGCCAACCGCGACCTCACCCACGAGGAACACGCCCGGATCATCGCCGCGATCCGCGAACACGACGCCGACAGGGCGCGTGCCGAGGTGGTCGCCCACCTCGGCCGCAACCGGGACGTACGCCTGGCCGCCCTCGCCCGCACCCGACCCTGACCCTCGGTCCGACCACCTGGTCAAGATCGCGAGGGAAACCGCGGCCGAAGCCGGCGATCGCAGGGAAACGACCGAGCACGACTGGATGCGGTTGGATACCGCTGGATACGCACGAGAGCGCGACGTGCCCCAGCGGCATTCCGTTCCGACGCCGGGCGCCGCCCCGTCCTCGCCCTCCGTGCACTCGCCCTCCGTGCACTCGCCCTCCGTGCACTCGCCCACGAGAAGAAAGGCTCCCCCATGCTCGACATCGCGCACGACCCCGACGGAGGCCGACTCCTGGTAGGTGTACGCCACTTCGACACGCCGTTCCTCCTGATCGCCGCCCTCGGCACGGGGGTCGGCACCAGCCGTCTGCTGCCCGATCGCGCCCGGCCCGGCAAGGTACGTGTCGCGTCCTTCCGGCGTGTCGGCTCCCGGGTCCTGCTTGTCCAGCACAACAAGCACCACCTCGCCCACGGTGACACGGCGGCCCGCCGGGCGGGCGAGGAGTCCTTCGCGGTGTCCGTGCTGTGGAGTGCGCCGGTGCTGCGCGAGGAGGACGGCGTCGTCGTCGTGGACGCCGGCACGCTGGCCGTCGCGGACCACCAGGACCTCGTCACCCACCTGACGCAGAGTGAGCAGGGCGGGCACACACTCGAACCCGACCGCAGCCTGCCGCTCCCCGGCCAGAGCTTCTCCCGCGACGGACGCGCCCGGTTGTCCGCCCTGCTCACCCTGCGCGGTCCCGGTACCGGAGCGGCACTGCGCGAGGTGGTGCCCGACCCGCGCTACGTCAGCCTCGTGCAGCATCTGCTCTTCCTGCCGCTGCCCGACCCCGCCCTGCCCGCGCGCCGCTACCACCCGGGCTCCGGCGCCTACGCCATCGGCCACGCCGACCACGCCCGCCTCACCGGCGGCGACTCCCCCACCGTCCGCCTCCAGCCCCGGTTCCGTCTGGAACCGCTCGACCCCTCGGCGGCCGTCACCGGCGTGCGCCGCCCCATCGTCTTCCTGGTGGACCCCGCCATACCCGAACCCCTGCGCTCTGCCGTCGTCGAGGGCGGCAACTGGTGGCGGGCGGCCTTCGAGGGCGCGGGATTCACCGACGCCTTCCGCGTGGAGGTCGCCGACGACACCACCGACCTCCACGACCCGTCCGTCAACGCCGTGTGGTGGGTGCACCGCGCCGGACGCGGCTGGTCCATGGGCGCGGGCCTGACCGATCCGCGCACCGGCGAGATCGTCCTCGGCCGGGTCCGGCTCGGCTCGCAGCGCGTGGAGCAGGTACGCGCGCTCGGCGAGGCCCTGCTGACCCCGTACGGCCGTCCCGACGAAGGCGAACGCCTGGCAGCCGTGGAGGAGTTGATCCTCGCGCGCCTTCGCCAGCTGGCCGCACACGAAATCGGCCACGCCCTGGGGTTCATGCACAACTACGCCAGCACCCACCACGCCAAGCCGTCCGTGATGGACTATCCGCACGCCCGGATCGTGGTCGGCGAGGACGGCCGTATCGACGCGTCCGGCGCCTACGCGGACGGGCTCGGCCCCTGGGACCACTTCCTCGTCGCCCACGCCTACGGCCGCTTCCCGGGCCGCGACGAGGAGACCGCTCTCGCCGAACTCCGGCGCACCGCGGCCGAGTCGGGCCTGGTGTACCTGACCGACGAGGACGGGCACGGTCCACACGCGGCGCACGCGGACGCCGTCCCGTGGGTGACCGGTGGCGACGCGTTGGAGGCGCTCGACAGCATCCTGGAGGTGCGGCGGACCGCCCTGGCCGCGTTCGGCGCCGGCGCGGTGCCCCCGAACCGCCAGAGCGGCGAGCTCGAGGAACGGGCGGCGATCCTGCACCTGCTGCACCGGCACGAGATCCAGGCCGTGGCACGGCTGTTGGGCGGAGTCCGCTACGGCTACGCCTGGGCCGGCGACCCCGATGTGGGCACCCGGCCCGTGGCGGCCGACCTCCAGCACGAGGCCCTCGCCCGCCTCGCATCCCTCCTGCGCGCCGAGGAACTGGCACTGCCCCCGGCCGTGCTGAACGTCCTCACCCCGCCCGCGATCCGCCACGACCGGACCGACCAGTACCTCGCCACCCGGGCCGGCCGGGTCTTCGACCCGCTCACCGCGGCCGCGGCGGCGGTGACCGCCGTGGCCGAACCACTCGTCGAACCCACCAGGCTGAACCGGCTGGCCTGGCAGCACGCGGCCGATCCGGCGGTACCCGGTGTCGCCGACGTCCTGGACGCCGTGTTCGCGGCCACCTGGCTTCGGAAGGACCCCGTGGAGGCCACGGTCACCGGAGCGGACGCCGTGACCCACACCGCAGGGTGGACAGTCCTTCACCACCTGTTCGCCGTCCTCGCGGGAGGCATCGCGCACTCCACGGTCGACGCGACCGTCCGCGACGCGCTGCGCTCCCTCGCGGCGCTCCTGCGCACGGGGGACGCCCAGCAGCGGGAGGCGGCACACGCCATCACCTCCCGACTCGCCGAGCCGCTCCCGGCCGGGACGACATCACCGACTCCCCTCCCGCCCGGCGCCCCCAACTGACGGAAAGCCGGCAGGTCTACACGATCAACCCACTCGCCGCCTCTCGCTACCGGGCCCGGGCCCGGCACGGCGTCTCCCGCAAGGAGTCCGACCCCGGCGTGCCTCATGAGCGATTCGTTGATCACACGAACGCTTCGTCACCTTGCCGACGAGGACGGGTCGAGTCACGGATGGTGCCGCCACCGTCCTTCCGAGATGACATCCACCTTGCCGTCCCTGACGCGGACGGCCGTCTCGTCGTCGATGAAGTAGATCGGGAAGTCCGCCCGCGCAGCGATGCGATCGGCCCAGGCGTCGTCCCGCTCGGGGAAGTCCGGCGAGTACAGGTGGGGCTTGAGATACCAGTCGAAGAGGCCGAACGGCGGCTCCACCCTCGTCGCGCCGAGCACGTGAAGGTCCGCGGTGTCCCCGATGACGTCGGCGGAGTGTGCGGTGAGATGACGGCTGAAGATCATCGATCCGGCGCTGACCCCCACGTAGACCCGGCTCTCCAGCGCCTCCAGGAAGCCGTCGGCCAGGCCGTTGCCGGTGATGCTGCGCGCGAGGTGGTAGTGGCTGCCGCCCTCGACGTAGACGACGTCGGCGTGCAGCAGCCGGTCGAGCACCATCTGCCGGGGCAGGCCGTTCAGCTCCAGGACGTCGAACTCCCGCCAGCCGAGGCCGTGCAGTCGGTTCATGTCCTCGACGACCCACCCGTGGTCCCCGGGCTCGGCGACGGACGCCGTGGGAACGAACACGACGTTCGCCGATCCGAACGGCTTTCCCAGCATCTCCCGCAGCGCATCCCGCAGCGTCTCGTTACGCAGGCCACTCGCCGTCAACAAAAAGTTCATCGCACGAGCCAAGCACGGCCGACGGACGCACGCAACGAACCCGGGACCCACCAAGACCGTCGCGGCACGGCCGCATCAGGAACAGGCGCCGACAGATCAACTGACAGCTCAGGGACACCACAGCACCTGGAGCAGATCGTTCTTCCCAGGCGTTCGCAGCAGGGGTATGTCAAGCGCGTACAACTGGGCCACGGGCAGCGGGGGGACTGCCTTGATCAGCGCGCCCACTCTGCGAGTCGGCCCACCAGCAGCTCCACCCTTCGCTCAGTGTCCCCGGGCGGCAGCCGTCGCGCCCGGGTCAGGGTCGCCAGTCCGTGCAGGGCCGCCCAGAACACCTCGGTGAACAGCGCCGGGTGGACGCCGTCCCCGGCGACCTCGCCGAGGCTCTCCAGCAGGGCGTCGAAGGCGTCCTTCAACGGCTCCGGGGTGTCCTCCTTCGCGAACGCCAGGCCGCCGTCGAGCTGGAACACGGCGTCGTAGACCGCCGGGTTGCGCTCGGCGAAGTCGAGGTAGGCGCGGGCAAGGGCGGTGACGCGGGCGCGCGGGCCGTCCGCCGCGCTTGCCGCGGCTCGCAACGCCGCGGCCATCTCGGCAGCACCCTCGAGGGCGACGGCGCCGATGATCTCGCGCTTGCCGCGGAAATGGCTGTAGAGGACGGGCTGGCTGTACTCGATGCGCTCGGCGAGCCGACGGGTGGTGACCGCGTCCCAGCCCTGCTGCTCGGCGAGTTCGCGGGCCGTCGCCACGATGAGGCGCTCGCGGACCGCCCGTTCGCGCTCCTTGCGTTCCTGTACCGACATGACTCGATCCTAGCACCGCTAGACAATCGAGCGGCAGCAGTACTAGCGTTGCCTCATCATCTAGCAACGCTAGATCTCAGGAGGGGTCGTCATGCTCAATGCACTCGAGGTCTTCACCACCGTGGTCGTCGGCGTGATGGTGGGGGTGGAGTTCTCCGTCGCCTTCTTCGTCAACCCGATCCTCAACGGCCTCCCCGGCGACAACGGCCTGCGCGGCCGCGTCCACGGGGCCCGGCTGCTCGGCGCCGTGATGCCGTTCTGGTACATCAGCTCGCTCGTCCTCGGCGCGGTCTGGGCCATCGCCGGATGGCACCATCGCGGCGCCGGCCTCGTCGTCACCGCCTCCACGCTGCTGATCCTCAGCGTGGTCATGTCGATCCTGCTGCTCGTCCCGATCAACAACCGGGTCAAGACGTGGACCGCCGACGGCCTGCCCGCCGACTGGAAGCAGCAGATGAACCGCTGGGACCGCTTCCACTACGTCCGCGTCGCCGTCATCGTCGCCGCCTTCGCCCTGCTGGTCGCCGCCCTCGCCTGAGCCCGCGGGCAGAGACCGCGCAGGCGGCGCCCACTCCCCTGCTACGCGGACGCCAGCAAGCAAGCAAGCAAGCAAGCAACCGAAATCCCACTCCCGCCGCGGGACACGCCCAGCAGGCCTTCGACCTGCCGAGCACCCCCCACGCCTCGTGTGGCTTCACCGGTGTCCTGACCTGGAGCCTGTGGTCTGTCTCAGTCGTGGGCCGGACCGATTCCGGCTCGTGGTCTCGACCCTTGGGCCGAGAAGCGGCCGTCATCCGTTCCGCCGTGGCGCCCCCCGCGCGCCACGGTGGCGATCGTCCGACATCAGCCATGCCTCCGCGTCCTGCCGGATCCGCGCCGCGTCGAAGCTCTCGTACTCCCGGATCACCGACCGGGTCGTGCCTCGCTCGCGGTACCTGTCCATGATCTCGACATGCTCCGGCAGGCGTACGAAATCGGCCAGAGCTCGCCGACCGCTCCATACCGAGACCGATCCGCAGCGCCGGGCCAAGGGCGCGACCCACAACCACATGCCGACCGCTCCGTCGAGATGCGGCCAGCGGCGCCGCAGCACGAAGCCGCGACGCGCGATTCCGGGCAGGTCTCGGTATGCGTCGCTGGTGAAGTCGGTGGCGCTGACGATCACCGGACCGCTCTGACAACCACGCACGCCATTGCCGTTGCCATTGCCGTTGCCGTTGCCGTTGCCGTTGCCGTTGCCATTCGGCGCGGCGCCGTCGCCGGCGCCGTCGCCGTCTCCGAGGGAGTCCCCGGCCGGGCCCTGGTACCAGCGGCTCCTCAGCACGGCCCCGGCCTCCAGGACGGGTCGCGGCCGAGCAGGGCGAGCAACCGGTCGCCCGGCGGGGCGTTGTCAGGGACTGCGATCCGCCGGCGGAACGCGGCACCGGCCCCGCGGCCCTCGTCCGGGACCAGAGCGGCGATGCTCAGCGCGGCGGTGGTGAGTTCGGCGGCGGGCTCCCATGGGGCGCCGATCGTCACCGCCACGTCCCAGGCGTGCGCCACGTAGTCGAGCAGGTGGAATCCGATCGCTGTCCGTCCGGGGACGGCGAAGCCCTCCCCCACCTCCGGCAGCGCGAACCGACGCTCCAGCACCCCGTCTTCCGCGAAGGCCGCGGTGACCTCGGCCGCCGACGCCTCGTACGCTGCGGCCGGGTCATCGTCGAGATCGCCGGCGTGCCATACGGCCCACGGCTCACCCGCGCCGCGAGCGGAGGCGGCGAACCCCTCGTTCTGGCTGACCAGATGGCGAAGCAGGCCGTACAGGCTCCAGTCCGCGCACGGCGTCGCCCACCTCAAGTGGTCGGGCTTCACCCCCGAGATCACCTCCCCGGTCAGCAACAGCGCCTGGCGGTCGAGTCGTCGTATGTCCATGGCCGGAGCCTAAAATCACCCAGCGGTCCAGCTCCAGAGCCAATAAGCTCCCGAATGGTTGAGCCAATTGCCGGACTCGGAGCCGACAACTGCCGGGCCGGAAACGGAAGGCCGAGATGGACGTGCACGTCAGGCTCGACGGGCAGCGCGACCTGTCCGGCCAGATCTACCGTCAGCTGCGCACCGCGATCCACGAGGGGCTGCTGCGGCCCGGCGATCCGTTGCCCCCGACTCGGGAGTTGAGTCGCCGCCTCGCGGTGGCCCGCAACACCGTCGGCGTGGCCTACGAACGGCTCGTCGCCGAGGGCTACGCGGACGGCAGAGTCGGTTCCGGGACCTATGTGCGCACGACGGGCCTGCCCACGCACGAGGCCGCGACCGCCGCCGACACCACCGGCTCCGGACTGCGCCCGCGCGCCTTGTGGGAGGGCTTGTCCCCGTGGGCGGCACCGGAGACCAGGGGACCGACCACGGCGGCCCACGACTTCCGCGTCGGCCTGCCGGACGCCCGGCTCTTCCCCTACCACGCCTGGCGTCCCCTGATCGCCCGGGAACTGCGCCTCTCGGCGGCCGGGTCGGCCGGATACGGCGACCCGGCCGGCCACACCGGGCTGCGGACCGCACTCGCCCGGCACATCGGACTCTCCCGCGGCGTGCGGACCGGCCCGGACGACATACTGGTCACCACCTCCACGCAGCAGGCCCTGGACCTCATCGGGCGGGTGCTGCTCGAACCGGGCGACCGGGTGGCCGTCGAAGAACCCGGATACCCGCCGGCCCGGCTGGCGTTCCTGGCGCAGGGCGCCGAGGTCACAGGCATCCCGGTGGACGCCGAGGGCCTGCTGGTGGACGCCCTCCCGCCGGACACCCGTGCCGTCTACGTCACCCCCGCCCACCAGTTCCCGCTCGGCATGCCGATGTCCCTGCGGCGCAGAACGGCGCTGCTGCGGTGGGCACGGCGGCACGGCGCGGCGGTGATCGAGGACGACTACGACAGCGAATTCCGCTTCGGCGGGCGGCCGGTCGAGACGCTGCGGAGTCTGGACCGGGACGGACACGTCATCTACGTGGGGTCGTTCTCCAAGGTGATGCTGCCCTCCCTGCGCGTCGGCTTCCTCGTGGCGCCCGCCCCGCTGCGCACGGCCCTGCGCACCGCCAAGTACACCGCCGACTGGCACACGGCGGTCCCCACGCAGGCGGCGCTCGCCCACTTCGTCGACGACGGGCTGCTCGCCCGGCACATCCGCCGGATGCAGCACACGTACGCGATCCGGCACCGAGCCGTCACCCGCGTGCTCACCGACCGCTTCGCGGGCCTCGCCGAGCTGGTGCCGTCCGCCGCGGGCCTGCACGTGACCACGTTCACCCGCGGCCGTCTCGCCGACCCCGAAGCCCTCGCGTACCGGGCCGGCCGGGCCCGGGCAGCCGGCGTGGCCGTGCACACCCTGTCGGAGGTCGCCGCCGACCGCTCCGCGCGCCCGGGCTTCGTCTTCGGCTACGGCTCGATCAGCGCCCCGGACATCGAGCAGGGCCTGCACCGCGCACTCGGCCGGCCGCAGGACTGAAACGCGGAAGGAAGCGCAGACGAAACGCGCACCCGCTCCACCTCGGCGCCGACCGTGCCGCGGCGGCCTCAGGGCCGTCGCCGCGCGGTGGTCCGGGAGATCACCGTGCGACGCCGTCTTCACTGCTGACGCTGATGCGCCTGACGGAACGTACCGGGGGTGACACCGGTGTGGCGGGTGAAGAACTTGCCGAAGTTGGTGGGTTCGGGGAAGCCGAGGCGGCGGGCGATGGTCGCCACCGGTTCGTCGGTGTGGGCGAGCAGACGCCGGGCCTCCAGGGCGACGCGGCCGTCGATGACGTGCTTGACGGGCTGTCCGGTGGCGGCGGTGCAGGCGCGGGTGAGGGTCTTGACGGTGTATCCGAGGCGGTGTGCGTAGTCGGCGGCGCGGCGGGTGGTGGCGTAGTGGCGTTCCAGCTCGGCGCGGAAGCGGGCGTAGACCTCGCCGCCCGGGTGCGGGTCGGCGCCGCTGTCGGGATGCGGCAGCCGGTCGATCTGCAACAGCGCGGTGGCCAGCAGGAGTTGCAGGATCTCCGCCGACACGGCCTGCTCCGGCCGGTCGTACTCGGCGCGCAACTGGCCCAGCAGGGTGGACAGCACCGCGTACGTGGGGCTCGCGCCACGGCGTCATCTACCGCGTCCCCGCGTGCGGCGGCAAGGCCGTCGTGTGGGCCGAGGGCGAGACGCTCCAGCCCAGCACGTTCGCCGGGGCCAACGGTCTGAAGCTGCACAACGGCGCCGTCTGGGCCACCAACCTCGACAAGGGCACCGTCCGGCGCATTCCGGTGACCGCACGCGGCACTGCGGGAAAGGTCGAGGTCCGCGCCACCGGCATGCCCTCCATCGACGACTTCGCCTTCACCGGCCGCGGCGACACCCTCCTTGCCGCCCGTGACGACGACGAGGTCGACCTCGTCCGCCCGGACGGCACCCACATCACCGTGCTCACCGCACAGGACGGGCTGCAGACCGCGACCTCCATCGCGGTCCACGACGGCACGGTGTACGTGCCCAGCGCCGCCTACCTCACGGACAAGGACCCCAACCTGCTCATCGCCCGCCTCGACCGCTGACCGGGGAGCCCCTTGGAATCGACCATCTAGGCTGGCGCGGTGACTGGTGAGCAGCAGCGGGTGCAGCCGTCGGGAGTGTGGGCCACGGCGGTGGGGGTGGCCAGGGTGCGGGCCCTGGAGACCGAGCGGGAGAACGCGCTGTTCCGCGACCCACTGGCACAGGCCTTCGCCGGCGCCGGCGGCCTGTGGCCCTCCTCGCCGCCGCCCGACGACGAGGCCGCGCGACGCCGTCGACTGGCCGTGTCGTTCTCCATCGTCATCAGGACGAAGTTCCTCGACGACCTGTTGCAGCAGGCCTGCGCGTCCGGGGTCCGGCAGGTCGTGCTGCTCGGCGCCGGCATGGACAGCCGGGCCTTCCGGATGGACTGGCCCGAGGGCACCCGGCTGTTCGAGGTCGACACCGCCGCGCCACTGGACTTCAAGGCTTCGGTACTGCGCCAGGAGCGGGCCGTCGCGCGCTGCGAGCGGATCACCGTCGCGGTGGATCTGCGTGAGGACTGGCCGGGCGCGCTGGCCGCCGCAGGGCACGACCCGGCCGTGCCGACCGCGTGGATCGCCGAAGGGCTACTGATCTATCTGCCCGTGGACGCGGTGGAGCTACTGCTGGCCCGGATCAGCACGCGGTCGGCGGCAGGCAGCCGGATGGGGCTCACCTTGGGCTCGCGCGGCGTGATCGAGCGCTTCGGCGCGGAGGCCTCGCCGGGATCGGCGGCGTCCATGTGGGTCTCGGAGATGCCCGACGACCCGGTGGGCTGGCTGGCCGGGCACGGCTGGGAAGGCGACAGCCACACCCTGCGCGAGCGCGCTGCCGCGTACGGCCGGCCGATCAGCACCCCGCCGCGGCGCGAGGAGCGGCCCGGCGGGCTGCTCTCGGCGGTCCGCCGATAGGCCGGACCCCGCCACCGCGGTACCCCGCGAGGTCGGCGAGGTCGGCGAGGTCGGCGAGGACGGCGAGGACGACTACGCCCGGTGCATGGCCTGTGTCCCACTCCCTTGAACGCCGTTGAACACCGTTCCCCGTAACAGCCCGGTCTGCCACCGTGCGCGGAGTGGGCATGTGATGGACGCTGAACTCAGCTGTGCATACGAGAGGGCAAGATCTCGCCGCGAACAGCGTTCAGGCCCGGGAGAGGGGCGGGGAGCCTTGCCCATCGGATGCCGCTCTGGAACGTACGCCAGGGAGCCCTCGAGGAGCTCGCCGAGGCCCGTGAGGGCGGCGTAGGCGCGATCTGCGCACCGTAGCCACGAGGTGGTGACCACGAATGCCCCGGAGGCAGCAGTGACAGTGAACCGGCTGGGTCTCGTCGTGCACGGTGGGCGCGCGGAGGCCTTGGAAGCGGCGGACGTGGTCCGTGCGTGGTGCGGCAAGCACGCCGTGCGGTGCACGGACATCGACGTGTGGCACGACGGAGGGCGCCGCACCGCCCGCGAGGAGGTGGATGCCGCGGGCGATCCGGACCTCATCGTGACACTGGGCGGCGACGGCACCTTCCTGCGCGGTGCGCGGCTGGCCGCCGAGAACGACGCCCTGGTGCTGGGTGTCGACCTGGGACGGGTCGGTTTCCTCACCGAGACGTCGGTGTCCGCGGTGCATACGGCGCTGGACGCGGTGCGTGAGGACCGCGTCAGAATCGACAGCCGCATGCTGCTCACTCTTCGGGCCTCCCGCCGCCTGGAAGTGCCGGCCGGGATGGAGGCTCTGATGGAGTACGGCCGCGGACCGCTCCTGCCACCTCCTCAGGTCCGGTCCGACTGCGAGGTCGACGACGAGTGGGGCATCGCGCTGAGCGTCACCGCGCTCAACGACATCGTGGTGGAGAAACTCTCCAGGGACCGCCAGGTGTCGGTCGGGGTCTACGTCTCCGGCCGGCTCCTGGCGTCCTACTCAGCCGACGCGCTGCTGGTGGCCACACCGACCGGCTCGACGGCCTACAGCTTCGCCGCCGGCGGACCCGTCGTCTCACCGCGAGCCGACGTCCTCGTCTTCACCCCGGTCGCCCCGCACATGGCATTCGACCGGTCGGTCGTCACAGCCCCCGACGAGCCCATCGGGCTGCGCCTGCTGGAGCGGTCGGGCCAGGCAGCGGTGAGCATCGACGGCCAGCTGCGGGGCGTGCTCGATCCGGGAGACTGGATCGGCGTGTACGCCGCTCCGCGCCGCCTGCGAGCGGTCCGGCTGGGACCGATGGACTTCTACGGCCGGTTGCGCGAGCGGATGAACCTCACCGATGCCCCGGCCGCGGTCGCCGACGGAACTCCCGCGCCGCTGTGGTCGGTGACCACACCTCCGCCCGGAGACCTCGCCCATCTGGCGTTGCTGACGGCCCCGGACGGACCCTCCCCGGTTCTGTGACCGGGATGTCACGGTCGCCGAGGACTCTCTCGCAGAGGGCCGGGGACGCCGTCGGGTGAATCGCCGAGTCGCAGCGGCGGGACATCCTGGCGCTGCTGCGGGCGGGTGAGCGGCCGGTGACCGAGCCGACCCAGGAACCGGGGACCAAGGAACGGAGAACCTGAACCTGGGCGAGGGCGGCGAGGAAGGCCACGACAACGACGTAGCGCGGGAGGCGTTCGAGCGCACCGGCGCGCGCGTCATGGGCAAGCGCATGTTCGACCTCGGCGAGCAGTCCTGGCCGGAGGCGGCGCCCTTCCACACCCCGGTCTTCGTCGTGACGCACACCGAGCGTGCCTAGTGGGAGCGGCCCGGCGGCACCGTTCCACTTCGTCAACGACGGCATCGAGCACGCCGTCGACCAGGCCCGAGCCGCGGCCGGCGACCTCGACGTCCGTATCGCCGGCGGCGGCGCGACGATCCTGGAACACTTGAACGCTGGCGTGGTCTGGTCGACGAGTTCTCGATCGCGCTGTCACCGGTACTTTTCGGCGCCGGCACCCGCCTGTTCGACGGGGTGGACGCGTCCAGGGTCGCGCTGGAGCCGGTCCGCTCGGAGCCGTCGTCGCGAGCGACGCACCTGACCTCCACGGTGCACCCGCGGTAGCCGCGCCTCACCCCCACTCCGACCTGTCGGCCAGGCGGCGGTACCACCAGAACTGCGTGCGCCACTCACGCCGGTGCGCGAACGGGTCCGGCAGGGTGCGGCGCAAGAACACCGCGTCAAGAAGCTTCACCCGCCGGACGAGCTCGGCGCGGGCCCGTTCCGGCAGTCGCTCCATGACCTCCTCCAGCACGTCGCGTGCGTGTCTGACGTCGTCGAAGGAGCACCCGGGGCACGAGCAGAACGACTCCCGCGGGTACAGCGGACGTCTTCCCGGCGGGTGCAGGAACTCGCGGTAGCGCCGCAATGCCCGGTCGGTGGCTCCTGGGTAGACGGAGAAGCTGTCGCTCAGGCACTCGACCCGGTGCACAGCCAGGCTCGCCCTGGTGGAGAGTCCGTGGATCCGCAACGGCGGGGCCGGCCCCCAGATACGGGAGAGCGGCCGCTCACCGCGCAGCGCGCGTGGCCGTCTACGCGGCATCGGCCTTTCGACACATGATCATGTGAGCCATGATGCCGGCAACGGCTCCCCTGCCGCACCAGGTTTTCGACCTCTGCAACGGGTCTCCAGGACGCCGGCAAGAAGAGTTCGGGGGCACCTCGGGTGTCGTGGCGGCGCGAGCGGGAAGTGCGCGTGACCATTTCGGGGCTCATCGAGGCCCACTTGCGCGACGGGTCGCACGCATCGCGGCAGGGCCTTGGCCTCGACTTCACCGGCGCCGTCCTTGATGAGGCCGACTTCCGTCGCGCCCGCTTCAGGTTCCGTCCGAGGGACGGTGGACGGTGCGTATCCAAGTGGCAAGCCCTGCGTCAGGCGCCTGCCGGGCTGGCCGCAGCGACGCCGTCCGGCGCCAGTAGCAGAAGGTCGACCGGGCGAGGCTGGGGTGAGGACTCAAGGGCTGACGGGTCAGGGCGCTCCCGCTGTACCTTGGTGACCGGCAGCACACGCATGGTGACCGGGAAGCCTGAGCCGAGCTTCGCACTTCGCGGGCCCGACCGGGCAACGTTCATGAGGAGGACGCCTGATGATGCTGTTCCGAGCTTCTTGCCGGTGGGTGATCTGATGCCTCAACCGAGCGGAGCGAGTCCCGAGACCGAAAAGGCTGTGGAGACCGCATGGCGGATCCACGGAGCGATCGGCGAGTGGACTGCCCGGGTCGACGCCAAGGCCTCGTTTGCTCTGGCTTTCGAATCTGCTGCTGTAGGCGCGATCATCGCGCTGTCGGGCAAGAACTACGTCTTCGACAATGTTCACGCGCGGGAGTCGCTTTACCTGCTGTGGGTCGGCAGTGGTCTCATCGTCGTAAGCGCCATCTTCGCGGCAGTGGTCGTGGTGCCCCGCCTTCGTGGCCCCGCACTCCAAGCCGAAGCCTCCGCCAACTTCATCTACTTCGGTCATCTCATGCACCGTGAGGCGAACGAACTCGCCGAGTCTCTGAGGAACACCGATCTGCTTCCCGTGCTGAGCCGTCAGCTCATCGTCATGAGCGGGATAGCCTGGACCAAGCATCGGAATATCCAGATATCATTCATCCTCTTCGCATTCGGCGCGGTCCTCGTGGTCATCGCGGGAATACTCGCCTGACAGCATCCGCGGTCGCGTCGCTGAGCACGGCCGCCTCAGGCACCGGTGTGGAGGTGGGCCGCCCAGAAGGACGGGGCCCACGGACGCTTGGCCCGCGCCCGGTGCAAGGAGAGGTGCAGAGCGTAGGCCGAATCCTTCGTCGGCAGCCTCTTGCTGTCCCTTTCTTTCAGGTGAGTGTAGAAGTCAATGGCAATCTCTCCGGCTGTTGCGTCGTCGACGGGCCAGAGCGTGCCGATCACATGGCGGTAACCGCAGAGCATGAATGCAGCTGTGATGTGGACGGACTCATCCGCCAACCGTTGATTCGTGAGCGTGGTGCTGCACGCAGAGAGATAGGCGAGTTCGGCATCCGCGATGTTCCGCGAGGAGATCGCGTCGACTGTGAGGCGTGCCGTCCCGTCATCGTTGCTCAGCAGCAGGCCGCTGCGTCCTGGCGCACCCCATTCGCTGACGGCGTGGCAGGCGAAGTGCACCGTCGGATGGGCGGGCAGTGCGCCGAGTACGGCCTCTGGTGTGTTGTGAGGAGGTTCGAGCCGGGTGGTGTCGGGCAGCAGGCCGGCGATGTGTGCGGTCTCGGTCCTCACGTGTCGCAGAGGGCGCGTCGTTCCCGTGGGATACGGCATCTCAACTATCAGAATTCCCTTTCCACTTCCTCTCCCGGGGGCGACAGTGCCGGGGGAGGAAGTGGAAACCGGTCCGGTCGTCCGTAGGAGGCGCCTCGCGTGGGCCAGAGCCCGGATGGTCGGCGTCCAGGAGGACACAGCGCGGTCCATGACCGTGTTCGGAGCGCTCGCGCGCTCCATGACGCCGTGGTGGTGGCCCGAAGCGTGCCAGGGCAGAAAGGCCGTGGCACCGGTCGGGCACCACCAGATCCTCGGCCATTCACCGGGTTCGTCCGGTCGACGGGATCGGGTGACTCCGATGCGCTCCAGGACGGGCTCCGCGACGTGGTCCCACTGCCACGCCAGCAACGCGCTGAGATCTTCCATGCGTCGCTTCGCCTGCGCGTAGGCGGTCAAAGGCTGCGAGCCGGGGACACGTCCCGTCAGGAGCCGATCCGCCCAATCGATCACAGAACGCTCGGTCACCTCCGGAAGAGCGACGACGATGACCGGGGAGTGCGGATCCGCGGTGAGGACCAGCGCGTCGCTGCGGTGCCTGCTCACCGCCAGAATGATCACGAAGCCGTGCTCGGCCTGCCGCCGGAGACTTTTCAGGTCTGGGGTGTCGAGAAAGTCGGACAGGCCTGGAACAGCTCGGATCCGGGTGAGGAGGGCGTGCCATTCCGCGTCCATGGCGGTTCGCTCGGCGGCGATACGTTGCACGGGTCGGCTGGGTTCGCTGTCGTGCGTCCCGGACACTTCGTCGAACTGCTCGCCAAGCCTGATGTGGTCGGCAGCGTCCCGGCGCGCCCGCAGGGCTTCGAACTCGTCGGCCAGGTCGGGGCAGGCGGCCCGCAGTTCGTCGGCATCGCCGCGCATGTCGAGGGTTTGGTTGAGCATCACTCCGCGCGCTTGTTCCAGCAGTTCGACGTCTCGTCCGGGATCGCCGCAGGTCAGCGCCGCCCCTGCAGCCTCACTGCCCAGCCCCTCCATCTCCCCCAGGCCGAACTCCTTGTCCCCGCGTGCCAGCCTCCAGGGGGCGAGCTGGCCGAGCAGGTCGACCGCCGTCTCGTAGGCGGCCAGGGCCCGGTCCGCCTCTCCGGCATCCAGGGCAGCCCTGCCGAGGGCGCGAGCCGCGCTGATCCGGTCCCCGATGGGGCTGCCCGTGGAGTTCGTCGCCCGGTCGAGCATGCGAAGGACTTCCTCGCCGTCCAGGTTCCCCGCTCCAGCCCGGGATGCGGTCCGCAGTGCGGCCGCGCAGCCGGTCAGGACGGATGCCTCGTCGGGGTGGTCGAGGGCGAGGGAGGCGACAGCGCGGCGGGCGGCTGCCACCGCCTGGTGCAGCGCCTTGGGTGAGGCGTCGTGGCGGTACCGCAGTCGCCATGCGGCCGCGAGATTGGCGAGCTGGCGTGTCTGGTTGGGGTGGCCGGGCGGTGTGAGAGCGACGGCACGGCGGCCCGCGGTGACTGCGCCCGCCAGCTCCCGCCTTCCTCCGGTCACTCCGTGCTGGAACATCAACGCCCCGCAAAGATGGGAAAGGAGGAAGGGGAGGTCGGGGTGGCCACGTTCGGTGGCGGTGACAGCCGTGCGGGCTGCGGCTACAGCTTCCTCGAGCGTGCGCTCCGCGGCCGAGGGGTCCTGCCGCTGGTGCAGCATCTGCAGGACTCCGGAGAGGTTCGACTGGTACATGGCGTGGTCCGGATGGTCGGGCGGGCATCCGGACACGGCTTCACGTGCCGCCGTGACCGACTCGGTCAGATGCCGAAGCTCACCGCTGCGGCTGTAGCGGGCCTGCGATCCCAGGCTGATCTGGTTGAACAGCTGCGCCTTGATCGGGTTTCCGGCCAAGGTCAGGAGCAGCCCCTCTTCGGCCGCCCGCATGCCTTCGCGCAACACAGACAGATCGCCTGTGCGCTCGTG
This sequence comes from Streptomyces sp. NPDC002884, assembly GCF_040295245.1. Classification (NCBI taxonomy): domain Bacteria; kingdom Bacillati; phylum Actinomycetota; class Actinomycetes; order Kitasatosporales; family Streptomycetaceae; genus Streptomyces; species Streptomyces sp. NPDC002884. The sequence goes on from NZ_JBEOVB010000012.1 coordinate 30,703, forward strand.
CTGCGACCGACGAGCCATCGCGAGGTTCAGCAAATAGAGAGGGCGGTCCGGATCCTCGGGATGCGCGATGCGAACAGCCGCGTCGGCCGCGCTCTCGGCGTCGACGAGTCGAGCGAGATCTCCGGTCCGCCGATAGCGGGCGAGGAGAATCCCGCAAAGGTTGCTCAGCAGCGCCGGCCGTGCCCTGTGGGTCTCCGGCACCGCGTTCACGGCCAGGCGGGCGGCGTCCTCGGCTTCCCCTCCGGCAGCGTCGTCGCGGGCAAGTTCACTCCACTGATAGAGCGTGGTGGCCACGTTCGCCATACGCAGCGGGTACTCCGGCTGTCCTGGCACGATGATGGACATGAGCCGACGCGCGCAGCCTGCGGCCTCCTCGATCGCGGCACGGTCTCCCGTATGGTCGTAGCGGCTCCTGAGCGCCCCGGCGAGGTTTGAGAGCCGCCCTGCGAGCTCTGGTGAGTCGGCGGGTGTTGCACGAACTGTCTGGCGCCTGAGCGACACGGCTTCGTCGAGTGCCTCCGTCGATCCGCTCCGTTCGAACCGGATCAGCAGCGCGACGGAAAGGTTGGACAGCACGGCGAGAGCGACGGCACTGCCCTCGTCGCTCCTGCCCATGGCCCGCCGCGAGGTGTCGATGCTTTCTTCCAGAAACTCCGAGTCTCCCGTGGTCTGGTACTGGACGAGCAACTGGTGGGCCAGTGACGTGAGATGGGCGGCCTCGTCGGCGTGGCCCGCAGGAGTCACGGCCACCGCGTGGCGGCCGATCTCGACCGCCTCGTCAAGGTCTGTCCGGATACCGGCCCGTAGGTATCTGTCGAGCAAGGAATTGGCAAGGTTGCCCAGGAGCTTGAGCAGTACGGGGTCGTCTTCGCGAGCAGCCTCCGCAGCGAGCCGTCCAGTGGTGATCGCCTCGTCCAGAGCTTCCGGATCGCCGACGCTGTCGTAGATGTCCTGTACGGCGAGCATGAGGTGGCCGAGAGTGTCCGCTCGGCCTCCATGACCGGGCGGTGTGGCCGCGGCCGCTTCCTTCAGGACACTGACGGCTTCGGCCAGCGCCGCGGGTCGGTCCGTCCCGGACCGTGCTCGCGCGCGCAGGGCCCGCCCGAGCGTCAACAGGAATTGACGGTGTGCGGTGTGGCACTCAGGTAGCCGAGCCAGGACCCCGCGGCACACCTCGGCGCACTCGTCGAGGGCGGTCGTGTCGTCGGTCGTCTGATACAGGTCGAAGAGCGATTGGGCGAGCGAGAGCGAAAAGTCCTCGGGACCTCCGAGGGCGTCGCCGCCGTGGGAGACGGCCCTTCTGGCTGCGTCCACGGATTCCCGTACGACATCGGCGTCACGGGTCTGGACTCCCAACGATCCCAGAACGGCCGAAAGGTTGGAGAGGGGCAGGGCGGCCCCAGGGCCGCGGGGCACGAGGGCCACGGCTTCTCTGGCGTAGGCGGCCGCCTCGACGAGCGTCTCTTCGTCCTCGGTCTGTTCGAAGTGGGACAGCAGAACCAGGGCGAGATTGCTGAGATTGCGTGCCCGGTCCTGGACGGGGGCGGAGGTCAGGGAGGCGGCCTTGCGGCCGGCTTGCAGGGCCTCCCGAAGGTCCTCCGGGGAGCCGACAAGGCGGTAGCGCGCGCGTAGCGTGCCGACGAGGTTCATCAGGCGAGCTGCCAGGTCGTGGTCCGAGGGGCCACTGGGCAACTCGTCCCGGGCCATGGGGACGGTGCTGTTGCTTTCGCCGGCGTCGCCGTTCCCTGTCTTGATCTCGGTCGTACGGACGGCTTGCCGCGCCGCTGCCACGGCGTCGTCCAACAGTCCCGCTCCACCGTCCTGGTGGTAGAGCGTGAGCAAAGCGCCAGAGAGGTTGGACAGGTACGCTGCACGGCGGTCGCTGTCGCCCGTGGAGGCGGCTGCGACATGCCGAAGGACGAACAGGGCGGGCCGCAGGGCCACGCCGCCCCGGGAGCCCGGACCGTCCGTGGCGATCGCCGTCACCATGCGGTCGTGGCACCTGCGAAGGGAAAGTCCGGGAACGTCGGGGGGACCCGCGCCGGGCTCGTACGTGGCGGCGGCCCTTACGTAGAAGTCGGCGACGGCCTGGGGCAGCTGGGCCTCTCCCTTCGCGACCAGAGGAAGGAAGTACCAGGCGGCTGCCCGTAGATCCGCCTCGGCGCCTGTCTCGTCGCCCCTCCGAATCGCGCGGCGCAGGTGCAGCTGCCCTGCGGCGACGGCCACTTCCACGTCGTCGAAGAGGTCGCCGACGGAGGCCAGCAGACGACCGACGGCCGCGAGTGCGTCACGTTCGGCGGACTCGCTCGCGCCGCCCCCGCAGGGGCCCTCGACACAGGCGCGGACGGCCCTCAGCAGGTCGGCGCGTTCAGTGGGCGGACGGGTCATACCGTCCTCGCCGCGCTTGGCGATGTGTAGAGCCATGCGTCCGCCTGGTAGTGCTTCACCTGAGCGGTCACCCTGGTGAATCCTTCCTTGTTCAGCCCTGGGTAGCCCGGCGTGATGACCTGCCCGTAGAGAAACTGGCTGATCAGCACGCCCAGTTCGGCGCCCTTGTGAACGGTGAGCGCGTTGCGCAACGGGAAGCTGTCCAGAAGGCGGCAGAAGCTGAGCACCGCCTCGCCCTCGTAGCCGTTGGCGCCCACCTTGAAGGTGCCGACGTCGCAGGCCATCCGTATCCGCATCTGGTCGTCGTGGCGCTCATTGTCCTGTCGGAGCCGGGAACCCATGGTGTTGATCAGTCCTGGAAGCGCCTGGGTGATGTCGGTGTGCAGTGGCAGGACGATGTTCAGGCCGTCCCCGTTGCGTTGGTGCTCCAGATGCGCCAGGTCGAAGCCGATGCCGTCGAGGACGTCGCGGACGAGCCGGTCCAGACGCTTCTGCAGCGCTGCCCTGCCCAGGGCGTGGCGTTCGGAGTACCCCACCACATCGACACCGAAGCCCATGCGCGTCTCGGTGGAGTTCCGGTGGCCTTCATCGCCGCGGCCAGGTGTCCTTGCCGCAGCCCGTGATGTCGGTGGCGGCGGTTGAGGCGACTCCCGCACCGGAAGCCGTACGGTGAACCGGTCCGTGCCGGCGTAGGGGTGCATGCCCATCGCTGCCTCTTCGGTGAGCATGTAGCCCGCCTTGGCCATGACGTGCACTTCGTCGAAGCCCGTCGGCACCAGAAGGACGAACCAGCTGACGTGCGAGCCCAGTCGCACCTCGCCGCCGTTCACTGCGCGATGACGCCAGCGGCAGGTCTGTCCCCCGACTCCGAAGACGGTGATGTCCGGCATGAGGGCAGGAAGCGCGACTCGCGCGAGGGTCACGGCTGTGTCGTTGTTTCCGTCCATGCCTGTGCCACCGATGCTGCCGGCGTCCGGCAGGGCGAAATCCAGGTCGCGTGTCAGTACGTATGTTCGCGCCGACTCGGGTCCGCTCACACTCACGGGCAGCGCGGCGGTGACGGTCAGGTCTTCGACATCGAACGAGAAGCCCGCCTCGGCCCATTGAGGCCCTGGCACCTCGGGGTCAAAGTCCACGTCGTAGCGGGCTTTGACCAAGTACACATTGTGGCCGGGATATTCGGGCGGTGCGGTCAGCAGTGACCGCACCTGCCAGCCATGGAAGATGATCTTGCCGACTGGGACACCCGCCGACTGCGGCTCCCCGGAGCGCACGTCGTCTCTCAGGAACAGCCCGACCTCCGCCAGCGGCTGGGCTTCTTCAGGCGGGAAATCCATAGAAACGGCTCGCTTCCGTTCGCGCGTGGGACCCTCGGGCCCGTGAGCCAACACCGTCCGCGTCCGGGCCATTTCGCTACACGGATCGCTCTGTGCAGTGTAAGCAATACGAAGGGTTGCCATCCCGAAAGGCGAGAAATGCGACAGGACGGCAGGATGCGCACATGACGGGGCTCGAGTCCGATGGCGTCGACGGACAGAACCGGCATTCCCTGGCGGAACTGCTGGACGCGTACCAGCGCACGGAGGACCTCGACATCCTCCGGGAGATCGTCCGCGTACTGAGGAGAGCCGTTGCAGACCCCGATGCACGTGAGGGCGTCCAAGTCCGCCTGGTCGGCACCCTGCAGGAGCTGTTCATGCACACCGGAGAGATCGACCTGCTGACGGAGGCGGTAGAGACCGGCAGAGCGGCGAGGATCCGCAACACGGCGGCCGGCCGGCCCTCCGGCATCGCCCTGCTGTCGAATCTCGGATCGGCCCTGGAGGAACTCCACCAGCATCAGAGCGGCGCAGGGCTGCTGGCCGAGGCCGTTGCCGTGAACCGTGAGGCCGTAGAGCGCTCCGACCCGAGTGACAGCAACCGGCCGGGCCGCATGGCCAACCTGTGCAACTCCCTGCATTCGTTGTACCGCGCGAACACCCATGAACGCGCCGCACTGGACGAGGCGGTTGCGGTCGGCAGGCAGGCGGAGGCACTGACGCGAGGCCGGAAGGACCCGCTGCGCGCCATCGTGACCGGAAATCTACAAAATGCGCTGGTATCGCTGTTCGAGAGAACCGATGACGATGGCCTGACGGACGAGGCAACCGTCCTGGGGGAAGCGACTGTCGCGGCCTTCCCCGCCGAAGACCCGCGCAGAGCAGTCGCCCTGTCCAACCACGCCGGCGCCCTGCGGACGCTCGCCGCCCGCTCCGGCGACCGCGCAATGATGAACAACGCGCTCAAGACAGCGCGGGAGGCGGTGAAAGCCGCCGGTGCCGGCCGCCTGAACCGCGTCCTGTGCTTGTCCGGACTCGCCGCCTCCCTGCGTCTGCTGTACAGCGACACCGGCGAGGACGGCTACCTCGAGGAGTATGTCCGGCACACTGTCACCGTCGTACGCGAGGCGACGGGCGGGCCCGAGGCCGCCACTGCGCTCGCGGATCTGTGTCTCGCCCTGCGGCTGCGCCATGCCCGGGACGGTGACCTGCAGTCTCTGCTGTGGGCGGTGGAGGCAGGCCGCAACGCCGTGGCGGCCACCACGGAAGGGCAGGCACATCGCGTGGTGGTCATCAACCGACTGGTCAATGCCCTCCACCTGCTCTCCGCCCACGAACAGGACCCGCAGCCGTTGGCGGAGGCCGTCACTCTGGCACGGCTCGCCGTCACCTGCTGCCCGCCCGACCACCCCCAGCGCGCCGGGAACCTGTACGACCTCGCACGACTACTGCTGGAAACGGCTCGGACGCAGCAGGATCCCGCCCCGGCGCGGGAGGCAGTCGACATCTGTCGCTCGGCCGTGGCCTTGCTCGACGTCAACAACCCGGCCAGGGCTGGAGCGCTGCTGACCTTGTCCCAATCGCTGTGCGCTGTATGGGCGGATGGGAACACCACGCAGCTGGGCGGCGTGACGCATCTGGAGGAGGCGGTGAGTCGGGCGCGCGACGCGGTGACGATGCTGCCGGCAGATTCCACCCTGATGCCCGCCGCGGTCCGCACCCTTGGACAGGCGCTGCTCGCCCTCGGCAGTGCCCATCCCGTCCGGGCTCTCGGGCACGCGGCCCTCGAAGACGCACACAAGGAGCTGACGGAACGTGTCGCCGCACGCCATGAGGTCCTGGCAAAGGACCGTGTCGCGGCCGCGCGACTGGCCGGACGGGCGGCCCAGTTGGCTGGGAACCACGCCGAGGCGCTCGCCGCCTTCGAACTGGCCGTCGATCTGTTGCCCCGGATCGCGCCGCGTGAACTGCCGCGCGAGGACAGGGAATCCGGCCTCGGCGCGGTAGCCGGCCTTGCAGCCGAGGCGGCGGGCGCAGCCACCGCCGCAGGGCAGCCCGGACGCGCCCTGGAGCTGCTCGAGCAGTCACGCGCGCTGCTCCAATCGGAACTGGTGGGCACCAGGACCGACCTGGACACGCTGGCAGACCATGAACCGGGCCTCGCCGAGGAGTTCCGTCGTCTCCGTTCCCGTACCGAGGCGATGGAGAGCATCCTGCCCTCAACCACAGGTCCCGGCCTCGCCCCGGCCCTCGCCGACCGGGCCGCGGCCCGCCGCCGCAAGGAACTCGCGGACGGCTGGACGGACCTGCTGGCCCGCATCAGGCGCTCCCGCGATGACCTCGCGCGCTTCCTTCTGCCGCCCGCGCTCGGCGAGCTGCGTGCGCAAGCCGCCGAGGGCCCCGTCGTCACCGTCTACGCAGGCCCTTTACGCAGCGACGCGCTCGTCCTTCATCCCGACGATGGACGACCGGTCGAGGTCGTGGAACTGACCGACCTCTCGGACAAGTTCGCGGTGGACCTGGTGGTGCGTCTTCGATCGGCCTGTACACGGATCTACAGCGAACCCAGCTACGGCGGCCGGAAGACGGCCCAACGCGATCTGCGGAAGGTGCTCGGCGACGTGTGGGACACGGTCACATCCCCCGTGCTGAACGCCTGTGGCATGAGTGCGCCCCCGGACGAGGCAGCAGCCTTGCCCAGGTGGTGGTGGTGCCCAGTGGGCATCATGGCGTTCCTCCCTCTGCACGCTGCCGAGCAGTACGAAGACGGCGGGAGCGGGCCGTCGGTCCTCGACCGCGTGATCACCTCGTACACCCCCACCATCGGTGCACTGGCCTACGCCCGCCGGGTGACAGGCCATGACGGGCGGCCAGGAGGCGGCACGCTGATCGTCGGGCTGCCGGACACGCCGGACGCGCCCGCCCTGCGCTCGGCCGAGGAGGAATGTGCCGCCCTGGAGCGCCTCCTCCCTGACTCGACTCCCCTGTACGGCCCGGATGCCACCCATGAGGCGGTCACGGCCGCCCTGCACCACACGTCCACCGCTCACTTCGTCTGCCATGGAGTCAGCGACCTGCGCGGCAGGGGCTACAGCCGACTCCTGCTCCACGACCATCAAGCGCGTGCCTTCACCGTGGCCGATGTCTCCCGGCTCGACATCCCCCGAGCAGACCTCGCCTATCTCTCGGCCTGTGAAACCACTGACACCGCGCCACGGTTCGTCGACGAGTCACTGCATATCACGGCGGCTTTTCAGACAGCCGGATTCCGCAGCGTCATCGGAAGTCTGTGGAAGATTCAGGGAACCTCCGGCACGCGTGTCGCCACGACCGTCTACACGCATCTGACCGCGGACGGCACCCGGCCGCCGGACACTGGCACCTCGGCCCGGGCACTGCACGCAGCAGTCGTCGCGGAGCGTGCCCAGAATCCGCAGACCCCCGGCCTCTGGGCGGCCCATGTGCACTTCGGTCGCTGATCGACTTCGTCGATCGCTGAAACTGAACGGACAAGTCCGTAGGCCGTGCGGGAACGTGCGAGGGACAGCTCGACGGGCTGCCCCTCACTCGTGCCTACACGGCTACCAGGGCACTTCCCCGTTCTCGTCCTGGAAGGTTCCTGTCGGGCCGTCCGCTTCGAGCGTTGCCAGACGTACGACGACCCTGGCACTCGCTTCCGGCGCCCTTCCGATGCCGAACGCAGCGGTCAGGTCCGTGGCGGTGGTTCCGGGCTCGACCGCGTTGAACTTGATGCCCGGCTGGGACTTGGCGTACTGGACCGTGAGCATGGTGGCTGCGGACTTCGAGGCGGAGTAGAGAGCCAACGGCAAGCCGAATTCCGGCCGGTCCGGATTGGTCACCGCCCAGAACGATCCGGCACTGCTCGAAACGGTGACCACGGTGGGGTTCGAGGACTTGCGCAGGAGGGGAAGCGCAGCCTCCGTGACGCGCACGATCCCCACCGCATTGGTGTCGAAGGCCTGGAGAGCCGTGGGGCCGTCGGTGATTCCGGCCGCCAATATGCCCGCGTTGTTCACAAGGACGTCGAGTCGGCCCTCGGCCGAATCGATCGCCGCCAACGCGTTGCTCACCGATGCGTCGTCGGTCACGTCGAGCTGCACGAACCGTGCGCCGAGCGTTGCCGCCGCCTTCTCGCCTCGCTCGACATCGCGCGCGCCGATGTAGACGACGTGGCCCAGCGCCAGAAGCTGTTTGGCCGTCTCGAAACCGATTCCCTTGTTGGCCCCGGTGATCAATGTGATCGTCATTGCGTTTCCTCGCGAATCATGAGGCCCGGGTGGGCCGTCGGCGGTGTCCGGAGTGTTCTTGGACTTGCCGGATCGAGGCCGCGTACAGGCCCCGACCGGTGATGACGCTCCCTGCTCGGAGCGCGCAAGGTCACGGTGGTGGCGATCTCTGCCGGGCGCCCGAGCCGGCCAGGCGGATTCCGGTACCGCCCCCGGTGACGAGAGCGCGGTCTCCCTGTCGAGCAGTCCACGTGAGTAACCCTTCGACTTCCGCAACGATCGCTGCAGAAGTCGAACGCTAGCACTTCTGCAGCGATCGTTGCGGAAGGAGTAGGCTGTGGGCGTGGAGAGGAAACAGAGCGGCCCCATCGGCCGGCCGCGGGGATTCGACGCCGACGAAGCCCTCGAGCGCGCCATGCTGGTCTTCTGGAAACATGGCTACGAGGGGGCCAGCACCGCCAACCTGACGAGCGCGATGGGCATCTCCACCACCAGCATGTACGCAGCTTTCGGCAACAAGGAGAAGCTGTTCCGCAAGGCCCTGGAGCGGTACGCCGAAGGCCCGAGCGCATACCTGGCCCAAGCCATGGAGGAGCCGACCGCCCTGGGGGTCGCCACCGCGATCCTGGCCGGCACCGTGCGAACCACCACCCGCCCTGCAAATCCCCACGGGTGCCTGGGCGTCCATGGCGCCCTGACCGTCAGCGACTCCGGGCAGGAGATCCGCGACCTGCTCGTAGCCTGGCGCGACAACGGCTACTCCCGCGTCAGAGAACGCTTTCAGCGAGCCGTCGACGACGGCGACCTGCCCGCGGACACCGATCCCGGGCTACTGGCCCGCTATGTCACCACCTTCGCCTACGGCATCGCCGTACAAGCCGCGAGCGGTGTCGGCCGTGACGAACTGCAGGAGATGGCCGACGCCGCCCTGCGCAACTGGCCCCTCTCCTGAGACCCGTCCGGCGCTCCCCCGTACGCCCCCTCAAGGGCGACCGCCCCGCACAACAGCGAAACCGCTCCCGGAGGCCCGGAACACAGCCCGGACGGATGAGAGGGAGAGCGCGAAGCAGGGCCGGTCAGCCGAGTACGTCGCGCAGCAGCCGCGCGTTCTTCACCACCTGACTCGTTCCGCTGCGCCCCGCCGCTGTCGTGACCTCGGGTATCTCGCCCTTCGCCGCGCAGCGCGAGGCGCAGTCGACGCCGAGGGCGAGGAGCGCTCCGGTTCCTCGGACCACGGGGTCGCGCAGCAGGTCGGGCAGCGTGGTTTCGAGCACGGACCAGATGGTGGCGTACGCGCCCGTCTCGGCCGCCGTCCGCAGGGAGGCGGTCACCCGGTTCGCCTCGATCCACTTGCCGCGCAGCATCTCGGCCAGCTGCTGTCCGAGCAGGCCGGTGTCCAGCTGCCCCCGCCCTGCGAGCACGAGGAGCGTGTCCACCGCCGCGTCGCGTTCGCCCTGCCGGTCGTAGGTAAGGGTGTACGCCAGTGCCAGGTGCAGCGCGAATCCCGCCGGGCCGCCGGACTCCGCCGCGAACGGCAGGGCGCGGGCCCAGCCCCGCATCGACACGCGGTACCTGAAGTAGTCCCGTGCCAGCACGAGTTCGCGGTGGTGGGGCAGCTGGGCGAGCCAGAAGGGGACCATCGGGTCGTAGAGACCGCTGTTCCGGTACGGCCCGATCAGGTTCTCTGCGGCCGGGAGCAGCAGGGGCCCGGGAGCCGTCTCGGGACGTATGTGGGTCATCCCGATCTCCGGGTGCACGCCCGGCTTGGCGTCGGGCCAGCCCTCCGGCCTGGAATCCCAGTGCGGCAGACCACCCTCACGCAGCCACCGCGCCAGCCGCTGCCCCGCGTCCGACCCCAACTCCCCCGCGGCGCCCAGCACCTTCGCATCGACGGTCGGGGTGACGCGCAGCAGCGCCTGGGCCAGGTCGACCGGCGCGGGCGTGCTGCCGAGCCCGTCGAACACCGAGAGCCGCTCCACGAGCACGGCGGCGTCCAGCGCACCGGTGGCATCGGTCGGAACGGCCAGCAGGAACGGCTGCGCGTCGGCCTTGATGATGTCGATCGCCTCGTACAGGCGCGCCCTCAGCAGTTCCCCTGCCGGGGAGAAGACGTTGCGCCCGAGGCGGGCGGTGAAGTCGCGCCCCCTCGGCTCGTCGCCTCGCAGCGCCCTGGCCACGTCGTACACGTCGGCATGGGTGAAGTCGACCGCGTCACGGGGTTCTTTGCGCATCACCGGCTTCAACGCCCGGGCCAGCGCGACCCGGTCGAGGTGGGCGTGCCGGACGAGGCCGTCCAGGACGCGTTCGAACGTCACCACGTCCTTGTCGTTCGCGACGATCGCAGCGAGTTCCTCGGCGACCTCGACGGCCGTCTCGATGGGCCCCGGCACCGGGCGAGGTCCGGGCACGGTGGGCAGGAAGTCGACGTACTGGTCCGTGAGTTGCTCGGTGACCCCGCCGGTGGTTCGGTCCGGTGTGGTGCCGAACAGATCTGCCGCCCGGGCCGCGAGACCGGGGTTGATCCGTGCGGCGGCCGTGCGCAGCCCGGGCAGTACGGAGTCGCCCGCGGCCTTGAGGTGCCGGGCGATCACATCGAGGGCGCGCTCCTGCATGTCGACGTCCCGGTGGTCGAGGGCCGTCGCCACGTCGAGCACGGCCCGGGCGGCGCGCGTGGGGTCCTTCCGCGCCGCCCGGTCGAGCCGGGTGAGCTGGGCGCGCACCAGCTTCTTCTCCGGTCGGAGCAGAATCCGTTCGCACGCCTCGGTCAGCACGTCGGGTTCCAGCAGCCCTGCCTCGTCCAGGCCGATCAGGACCTGCTGGGCGTAGGCAGCCACGGGCGACGACAGGTCGAGCAGCGCCATATGGTCCCGGAGGGCGGGCGCGTTCTCGGCCGGGGTGAGGGCGAGAGCACGCAGGTACGCGAGCGGCGGCGCGGTCTCCGTGCGCGTGCCGTCCTGGAGCAGCCTGGCGAGCAACGGCTCGGCGAGTACGACGCGTTCGCGGGCCACCATGGCGTGTTCCGCCGGGGTGAGGGCGAGTTCCGTCAACGCTGTCGCGGCGTCCCATCCCCACCCCCCGTCGGCGGCCAGGTCGGCGAAGACGCGCCGGATCAGCGCGGCACGGTCCACCAGGCCCTCCTCGGAGAGGCTGATGAACACGCCCAGCCTGGTGTCCTCCCTGATGAACGACAGGCCTCTGGTGTTGAGCATGTGGTGGAACGAGCCCGCCCCGAGGTACACGCCCGGTCGACGCAGCACCAGCGGGAGGAGCGTCGGCGACAGGTCGTCCGCGCGCAGCCGCTTCAGGAAGCTGGCGCCGGGCCGGGCTCCACCGCGCAGATGTGCGGGATGCTCCCAGGTGCTGTCCCGCCAGCGAAGCCAGCTGTCGATGAACCCGTCGGAGGTCGGGACGGGGCAGCCCGTGTCATGGACGAGGTGTTCGACGAGGTCGGACCTGATGGACTTCCCGGGCGTCGACCGGTCGGCGAGCTGCATGGCCAATTCGGCACGCCAGGCGACGGGTTGGAGGTTCACGACGTCGAGCATCCAGGCACCGCCGAGGGGCAGGCGGATCGCGTTGCCGTGGTTCTCGGGCCGCAGGATCCAGTCGGCCGCGGCCACGGGGTCGGTCCGGCAGCCGAGTTCGGCGGCGAGCTGGGCTGCCTTCTCCTCCTCGGGGCGGTGGTACCAGTCGGATCGCAGCGTCGCGCGCCGGGCCTCCAGGGCCTCGGCCTGTGCCGCGCGCTCGTCCGGCGTCAGGGTGCCGAGTTCGCGGAGCACACCCTCGACGTCGAAGGCTTCCGCGAGGGGGACCAGGGTCATCGTGCCGTCTCCGATCGTGCTGTGCTCTCAGCAACAGCAAGAGCAGCTGCCCCGTCCGCGTCCGCCGCTGTGCCGCGCACCATGCCCACCGCGAGCACGTGCTTGCAGGGGCCGCGTCCGCCCCGGTACTTCGCCCACCAGAAACAGGTGCAGCTCAGCCGGCCCGACGTGTCGTCGGCGCGGACCACATGGGCGTCATCGCCCTTCCCGACCCGGGCCAGCGGTCCTTCGAGCCGCACCGCCCCGTCCGCGACGAGCGCCCGCGCCCCGCGCAGCCGGGGGTTGCGCGTCTCGGCGGCGCCCGCGCGGTAGGGCAGGTGGCGGTGGAAGTACGCCTCCTCGTTGAGGTCGTAGCCGATCTGGCCCGACGTTCCCAGCATGGTCAGCGCGGCACGCACCCGGCCGGTCGGCAGCCCGGCATGCGCCGACAGCTCGGCGACATCAATCCTCGGCTCCCAGGCCAGCAGTTCGGCGACCCGTTCCGCGTCCACGGCCGCGGGCCCGGTGGCGAGGTCGTGGAGCACTCCTCCCTCGCCGGAGAAGCCGCGCGAGGCACTCTGGGAGAGCATCAACGTCAGTCGCATGCCCGGCAGTTCGACCTCCCAGGCGACGGCGGCGGCCCCGTCCGTGGCGGCCTGGGCGGCCGGCGCGTACACCCGTACGGTCGTCGCGTACCGCAGGGCCGTCTGAAGGGTCAGCAGTCGTTCGGGCCCGGGCAGACACACGGCACCCGGCGCCGGCCTGGTCGTGGGACGCAGGGTGCGGCCCGCGGGTACCACCCAGCGGCTCGTACGGGTGTCGGCCCGCTGGGTGGGCCGGGGCAGCGCCCGCAGCAGGGACGCCGCCTCGACGGCGGGCACCTCGGCCCGAAGGACGAAGCCGGCCGCGAGCACCTGGGCCTCGGCGAAGCCGCGAAGCCAGCGCTCCGGCAGCGGGACCTTCTTCTCCACGAACTCACCGTCGAAGGTCCTGACCGTCAACTCCTCGGGCCCGACAGCCAGATGGAGGGGGTCGAGCCCGCCCAGCCCGGCCAGTGCCCGCCGCAGCGGAAGGTTGACGTCCACGTTCGTGGTGCCGTGCCCGACGTCGTCACCGTCGAGGCCGGGCGCGAGGACGTCGAGCCGGGCGTAGACACCGCAGCAGCCGGAGAAGGACTCAAGCCGCAGCCGGTCGCCGTCGGCCGTCACCACCGGGTCGAGCGAGGCATTCGCGCTCGGCCGGTAGTAGCGGGCGGCGGCCACGTCGGCGACCGCGAGCAGCGCTGTCGCCGCGGCGGCCGGCGCGGTCAGGAACCCGCTGAAGAACCGGGGATTGGCCGCCTCTCCGGCCGGGGTGGCACCACCGGAGGTCTCCAGCGCGAGGGTGCGTCCGGCTCCGGTTCCGTGCACGGCCGAGGGCCGTAAGTAGGAGTAGCTGTGCATGAGTTGAGTCACGCGCACACGCTACGGCCGAGCACTGACATCGGCCGCGCGGGCGCCCTCACACCGCCGGAACCCCCGCCGGAACCCCCGCCGGGCCAAGGGACCACGCACACGCGACCGCCCTGTTCCGGGAGCTGCCCGGAAGGTACTCACCACAGGGTCCTGTTGACCCACAGGGACGGCCGACTGCGCGACTCCCCCGGGCTCCTGCGGGCCCGGGTCCGCCGCATCGTCCTGCGCGCCGACGCCCTGCGCCCCGTCATGTCTGCTCCGCGTTCGCGGCTGCCGTACGGTCTCCGGGCTGCGGCCTCGTCTGAGTGGGGAGGGGAATGCGCCGCGCCGGTGAGTCGGAGGTGTAGGCGTCGGCGTCGAATTGGCTCAGGTGGCGCACGAGTCGTCCGGTGGACCACGGCCAGGCGAAGGCGTTGTGCCCGGTGGAGGTGAAGTAGTAGCTGGTGCAGCCGCCCGTGTTGTAGACCGTGCTCGCGAGCGCCTCCTGCAAGGCGCTGTTGTGCGCGGCCTGTGCGGCCGGCTTGACGTTCAAGACGCGTCGGCCGCCTTGGTCGAGGTGGGCCAGGGCAGCGATGAGGTACGTCAGTTGCGCTTCCAGGACCGTGATCGCGGAGGTGGAGCCGCCGAGCAGGTTGGGTCCCAGAAGCAGGAAGAGGTTGGGGAAACCGCTGACGGTGGTCCCCAGGTACGCCTGCGGTTCACCGCCCCAGGCGTCGTCGAGTGTCCGGCCGTTCGTGCCGTACAGGGTCGTGGCCAGCGGCAGCTCGCCGACACGGAAGCCCGTGGCCTCGATGAGCACGTCGGTGTGGACGGTGGTGCCGTCGGCGCCGACGACCTCGTTGCCGCGTACGGCGCTCACGGCGGTCGGATGCACGTGCACGTGCGGTTGGGACAGGGCCCGGTAGAAGGTGCTCGACGTCAGGAGGCGCTTGCAGCCCAGCCGGTAGTCCGGTGTCAGGTGCCGGCGCAGCTGCCCGTCGCGGACGGCGAGGCACAGGTGGGCGCGGGCGCCCGCCTCGAGGAGGCGGGCGGCCTGCGGGTGCCGGAACGCGTAGCCGAAGCCTTCCTGGAGGGCGTACTGGCCGGCGCGCATGGCGTCGCGCGCGCCGGGGATGCGGTCCACAAGCCGGTTGAGCGCTGCGGGTACCGGCAGATCGGGCTTGGGCAGGACCCATTGGGGTGTGCGCTGGATGAGGTTGACGGTCGCGGCCTGGGCTTCGATGGCCGGGACGATCTGGACGGCGGAGGCGCCGCCGCCCACGACGGTCACCCGTCGCCCGGCCAGGTCGACGCTGTGATCCCACCGGGCGCTGTGGAACACGGGACCGTCGAAGTCCTCGATGCCGGGCACCTCCAGGCGGCGCGGGACATGCCACGGGCCGGTGGCCAGGACGAGTACCGCAGCACTGTAGGGACCGTCGCTGGTTTCCAGCAGCCAGCGGCCGGCCGGCCCGTCCCACCGTGCCCCGAGCACCTCGACGCCACAGCGCAGCACGTCACTGAGCCGGTAGCGCTCGGCCGTCGCCCGCAGATAGGCCAGGATCTCCTGTTGCCCGGCGAAGACCCTGCTCCAGGCGGCATCCGGTGTGAAGGAGTAGCTGTAGAGCGTCGAGGGCACATCACAGGCACAGCCCGGGTAGGTGTTCTCCCTCCAGGTGCCGCCGAGGTGCGTTCCCTTCTCCAGAACGAGGACGTCGTCATACCCTGCCTCGCGCAGTCGGACGGCGGCCCCGATCCCGGAGAACCCCGCTCCGACGACCACGGCCCGTACGTCCCTGACCGTCCGCTCGCTCTGTGCCGGGATCACAACGACGCTCCAGCCGCGTGACCGGCGCACAGCCCAAGGCCCGCACGCAGCTCTCGCCGAGCCGTTGGGGGGACGGACTTCAGCGGCCAGGGCCGTGGCGCAGCGGGCTGAGCGGCAGTATGGGCCAGTCGGGCGAACGGGGCCAGGCTCCGCTTGAGTGGAGTGATCACGCACCGCCAACGACCAGGAGCCCGCGGCGTCACCCCTAGCGCTGCGAGCGGCCCCGCCGACCCCACCAGCCACGCCTGACGCGCCTCAGGGAGATCCCGCTTCTCTCCGGGGGCGCCGAAAGCCGTGTGCCCCCACCGACGCGCGGACTGCTTGTTGCTCGGGTGGCCGCGGTCGACTCGGGGAAGTTCGACTGCGGCCACCCGGACGCCTGAGTGCGGGGAGCACTCCACACCTGCGGCGCAGCATCCGACTTCCCCGCCGTACCGACTACATCCTGCTCCGTACGGGTGGTGATCGCGGTCGCGAGGACCGTCCTCCGTCCATACCGCTGTCGGCACCGACTTCCTCGGCGCCGGTGGATCGGGGTGGCCGCGTTCGCGCTGGAGTCGATGCCGGAGGACGCGGCCGAAGAGGGCGGAGCACTACGGCCGTCCTGCAACTGGAATGCACCTCGACACGGAACCCCTGGCACAGAACCCCTCACACAGAACCCAGGCGGTACCGGCCATCTTGCGGCCCTCTCCGCGACCGGATCATCAGACCCTCGACAAATAGTCTGCGCGTAGATAATCTGTAGGCACATCATCCGGCCGAGGAGGCTACCCGCATGTGGGCGTACGAGCACAGCATCGAGACCAGCGCCACCCCCGAAGCGATCTGGGGGCTCTGGGCCGACGTGGAGAACTGGGGCACCTGGAACGCCGAAATCGAGAAGATCGAGATCAGTGGCCCGTTCGCGCCGGACACCCAGATCACGATGACGCCGCCCGGTGACGACCCGATACAGCTGCGCATCGCCGAGGCCGTCGAGAACGAACTGTTCATCGACGAGGCGCGCTTCGGCGACCTGCTCCTGCGGACGGTCCATCGGATCGACCGGATCGACCACGGCCGGATCCGAGTGGTGTACCGGATGGAGATCACCGGCCCCGGCGCCGACGAGGTCGGCCCCGACATCGGCCCGGGCATCACCGCCGACTGGCCCGACACCATGGACTCACTGATCAAGCTGGCTCTGCGCTGATGCCTCTCAGCCCCGGCGACAGCCCCGGATTGCTGCTGTGGCATGCCACGCTGCGCTGGCAGCGCGACATCGCCGCGGCCCTGGCGCCCCTCGATCTCACCCACGTTCAGTTCGTACTGCTCGCCTGTACCTGGTGGCTCAACTCCCAGGGCGAGCGTCCCAACCAGTTGGCTCTCGCCCGCCAAGCAGGCACCGATGTCAAGATGACCTCCCAGGTGCTGCGCGCTCTGGAGCACAAGGGACTCATCGAGCGCGAAGTCGACCCGGCCGACACCCGCGCCAAACGACTGCGCGTCACCGACACCGGCGCCGACCTGGCCCCACGCGCGATTGCCGCCGTCGAGCTCGCCGACGCACGGTTCTTCGAACCGGTGCCCGTCGACGACGCGGTGGCCCTGCTCCGCCGCCTGGCGCATCCCCAGCCCTGACACGCCTTCACCGATGCAGCAACCGTCCGCCCTCGTCGTCATCAACCTCCCGGACCCGCACCCGCTCAGCCACTCAGCCACTTGATCATTCCGACCGCCCACTGCCATCCCGCACAGCAAGACGGCAAACGTCGCGGGGCGAAGGTCGCTTGATGCGGCACTGGCTCAAGAGCCCGAAACGCATGGGCAGTTGAGGGAAGAGTGAGAGGTGAGGCGAGCTGCCGTGTCCGGGTCGGCCGCCGCTCACCTTGCGGTCGTTCGAAGTTCGTCTTTCGCCCTGATTCTCTTCACGCGGCGCGTACGCGCCGCGAGGGGCAGCCGCAGAAGGCAGCGGCAACCGGGAGGGCATCATGGGACACGGGCACGGACACGCGCACGGCCATCACCATCACGGTCACCACCACGACCACGAGGCGGCCCCCGCGCTGCCCGCCGCCTTCGACGCCTCCGTGCCCGACGAGGACCTCGACTCCGCGCAGCGGTCCCGCCGGTCGATGCTGCGCCGCGCCGGCCTGCTCGGGGCCGGCCTGGCCGCGGGAAGCGTGCTCGGCCAGACGGCCGGCGCGACTCCGGCAGCCGCCTCTCCGGCAGCCGCCCCCAGCGGAGGCCGCCGCTCCACGGGCTTCCTCTGGCTGGCCGGCGACCACCACATCCACACGCAGTACAGCAGCGACGGCAAGTACCGCGTCGTCGACCAGGTCCGGCAGGGCGCCAGGCACGGCATGGACTGGCTGGTCATCACCGATCACGGCAGCACCACGCACGCCAAGATCGGCGTCGAGAAGGTCAACCCGGACATCAAGGAGGCCCGGACCGCGCACGAGGACACGCTCGTCTTCCAGGGCCTGGAATGGAACATCCCGGGCGCCGAACACGGCACCGTCTTCGTCCACCCGGGCCGACACGAGGTCTCGGTCCTGAAGCAGTTCGAAACCGACTACGACGGCAGTGTCAGGGGCACCTCGGACTCGACGCCCGCCAACGAGGCCCTCGCCGTCGCGGGTCTGGCCTTCCTCGGCGAGCAGGTCCGCCGCCGCAAGGTCAAGGACGCGCTGATGCTCGCCAACCACCCGGCGCGGCGCGGCGTCGACTCCCCGCACGAGATCCGCGCCTGGCGCGACGCGACGCCCGCGAGCCACCAGATCGCCGTCGGCTTCGAGGGCGCCCCCGGCCACCAGGCGGCCGGCCTGCCCGCCCCGCTCGGCCCGGCCCGCGCTCGCGGCATCTACGACAACAACCCCAGCGCCAACTCCTTCGCCGGCTACCCACTGGAGAGCTACCGGACCTGGGGCGGCTTCGACTGGATGACGGCCACCGTCGGCGGCTTGTGGGACAGCCTCATCGCCGAGGGCAAGCCTTGGTGGATCACGGCCAACTCCGACTCCCACCAGGTCTACGCCGACACCGCCGTGCGCGGACCCGGCGGCGACTTCAACACCGACGGCCGCTACCAGGACCCGGTCTACGGCGGCAACATCGACATCACCCAGGGCGACTACTGGCCCGGCCAGTACAGCCGTACCCACGTCGGTTCCGACGGCTTCTCGTACGCCGCCGTCATGGCCGGCATCCGCGCCGGGCGTATCTGGGTCGACCACGGCCAACTCCTCAGTGGGCTCGACGTGCGGGTCTCCGGCGGCACCCGCTGGGCCACCCTCGGCGGCGCCCTCCACGTGAAAAAGGGCACGGCCGTGACGCTGACGGTCGACGTGGCGCTGGCCGGCGGCGCCAACTGGGCTGGTTTCGTTCCGAAGTTGGCGCGCGTGGACGTCATCCAGGGCGATGCCACGGGAGCGGTTTCCGACAAGGACACCTTCACCGCGCCGACCGCGAAGGTCGCCCGCACCTACGAGGTGAACAAGTCGAGCGGGACGGTGAAGCTCACCTACGAACTCGGACGCGTGGACCGTCCGGTGTACGTCCGGCTACGCGGTTCGGACGGCAACCGCAGCGCCGTCGGCGCGATGGGCGCGGCCGTGGATCCGGCGGGCCCGGCGATCGACGTCGTCGGCGACGCCGACCCGTGGGCCGACCTGTGGTTCTACACCAACCCGGTGTGGATCCTGCCGTCGTGACACCGTACGACCGCACGCCGTACGTCCTCACGGTCGACGCCGGTCTGCGCGATCTGCGCGCCGCCGATCACCTGCTGCATTCGTTCGCGGCCGAACTCCCCCTCACCGAGGAGGGGTTCGGCTGTACCCACCTCGTGCGGGGCGAACGGCCGCGCGTCGTCGTCTCCCTCGCATCGGAGTCGGAGGAGGCGCGGGACGCCGTACGCGCGTGGCTGGTGGCCATGGCGTACGAGGTGACCGACGGCGCTCCGGACGCGGTGGGCCGCGCGGTGCTGTACCGCGGGGCCGGCCTGCTGCGCGGCACGATGACAGCCGGGGAGGTGCTGTCCGTCTCCGCGATCGACCGCGTCACCGTGCTGGGGTCGGCCGGCCGGCCTGACCCGGCCGCAAGGATGGTGACGCGCGATCATGTGCGCCCGTCGTGGCAGAACGGTGAGCTGGTGCTCACCGCGATGCCCGCCGCGGGTGGCACTCTGGTCCCGTTCGAGGTGCCTGAACCGACACCCTGCTGCGCGGATCACTGAGGCTTCGGCGCCGCTTGCGGCGCGCCCGGGACTTCATCGCCGGCACCCGCCTGACCGGCCACATCACCGCCACCGCCACCGCCACGCACTCCACGAGCTGCAAGGTGTGAGGCGCACTCTCAGCCCGCGTGGACGCCGCCTTCGGCGCGGGAGGCGCCCTCGGTCGCCACTCGCGCGGGTCGGCCGCCACCGCCACAGTCTGTTCAGCGAGGACGGCCGCCGGCGCCTTCTGTGGTTCAACTTCAAGGTCCCCGTCCGCGCCCTCACGGCAGAGCAGAAGGGGCGGATCATCACGCGCACCACCGACCTGTACGCCACGGTGACCGGCTACGTCGCCATGAAGACGCTCTCCCCCGGCACCGCAGGCCCCGGTGATGCGGCTCTTTGACGGCCGCGTAGCTGTACACGTTCCGGCAACTGCCGTCGTGGGCGCGGGCGGTGGGGCGGGTCAGAGAGTGATGGTGCCACGGATGCAGACGGTGGCGGCACCGCTGACCCAGACCGTGCCGTCCGTATCGGCGGTGATCTCGATGCTCGCGGCCCGTCCCAGTCGCGCGCCCTGGGAGACCCGGTAGGAGGGGGGCGCGGCGCCGGTGGAGGTGAGCCACTGGCCGACGGCGGCGTTCATGCTGCCGCACGCGGGGTCCTCGGGCACGCCGACGCCGGGCGCGAAGGTGCGCATCTCGAAGTGGTGCGGGGACCCCTGGGGGTAGGCCCCGATCGCGCCGACCATCGCGTCCGGGATGAGGGAGAGGTCGGGTTCGAGGGCGAGGACCTCCTCGGCCGTGGGCAGTTGGACCACGGCCCAGCCGGGACCGTTGTCGACCCACTGGTGGGCGAGGACGCGGTCGCACGCAACGCCGAACGCGGCCGCGATCTGGTGCAGATACGCGTCGTCGAGCGCGCCCTCACGCACCCGAGGCGGGGCGGCGAACGACAGGGTGTCCTCGCCACGGCGCACGGTGACCAGGCCGACGGCACACTCCTGCACGATGCGGTCGGCGTGCTGCGGCATGCCGCCGCCGTCCAGCCAGGCGCGCGCGGAGCCGAGGGTGGGGTGCCCGGCGAACGGCAGCTCACCCCGGGGGGTGAAGATCCGCAGCCGGTAGTCCGCCTCCGGGACGGAAGGGGGCAGCACGAACGTGGCCTCGGACAGGTTCGTCCAACACGCCAGGCGCTGCATCTCCTCATCGGTCAGGTCCGTCCCGTCCAGGACGACCGCGACCGGGTTGCCGGAATAAGGGCTCGTGGAAAACACGTCGACCTGCACGAACGAGCGGGTGCGCGGCATGGTCATCAAGGGCCTCTCAAGCGGCTGCGGCGGATTCTGCGCCTCCCACCCGTCGGCGGAGGCAGGTCCCATCCCAACGGACGCCCGTCGGGATGGACAGGGCCGGTGACAACAAAGTGGATCGATCGGCCGGGACCTGGGGAGGAGCCGCTTCCCTCGGCGCGCGACGAGTTCGGCTACGCGCCCCGGGGCGGCACTCCCCCGGTATCGCCGCTCGCCGCATCCGTCAGGATCGCGCTCGAGACGACATCGAAGAGATGACCGGCGCGTGGGGCGAGCGAGGGCTGATCGCTGAGCCACGCGAGCGCCGCTACCAGCGCGAACAGATCGGTGCCGTCGATATCGCTCCGCGCTGCGCCCGTGGCCTGGGCACGGGTGAGGAGCCGCGCACCGGCCGCGCGCAGGGTGACGCACGAGGCGTGGAGTGCGGACCCGGTGTCCTCGATGGCGGCTGCCATCAGCACTGTCACCCCCCGGTACTCGGTTGTCCACGCGACGCAGTCGCGCAGCCAGGAAACGAGAGCGTCTTCGGGCGAGCTCGATGTTTCGAGGGCGTCCGCCGTCGCCGTCAGTTCGTCGAAGCTCGTGTGGAGCAGGGCCTCGAGCAGCGCCTCGCGCGTCGGGTAGTGACGCAGCAGCGTCGCGAGTCCGACGTCTGCCCTGCGCGCGATGTCGCGCATCGACACGTCGACGCCCTGCTCGGTGACGGCGGTGCCCGCGACTGCGAGCAGGTGGTCGCGGTTCTTCCTGGCGTCGGCCCGCATCTGCCCCTCTTGACTATCCGGATCAGTGGTCCATATATTCGGATCAGTGGTCCACTTATGTGGAGCGCTGATCCGAATAAGCCTATCCCGCAGCGCGGGCAGGAGAAGACGATGCCGACACACACGATGAGGGCGGTCCGGCTCCATGAGCACGGCGGCCCTGCGGTTCTGCGCTACGACGAAGTGCCGATTCCCGACCCGGGGCCGGGCGAGGTGCTCGTTCGCGTGCACGCGGTCGGCGTCAACCCTCCTGACCGGTACCTGCGCGACGGGCTGACCAGGATGCCCGGGGAGACGGAATCCACGGTCAGCCTGCCGGTGATTCCGGGGACGGACGTGTCGGGCGTCGTCGAGGCCGTCGCCGCGGACGTGGACGGCCTCGCCGTAGGTGACGAAGTCTTCGGTCTTCTGCGGTTTCCGGGCTTCGCCGGCAGCGCGTACGCCGAGTACGTGGCCGCGCCCGCCTCGGACCTCGCACGCAAGCCGGCCGGCATCGACCACGCGCACGCCGCCGGGGCGCCCATGGCCGGGCTGACGGCGTGGCAGTTCCTGGTAGAGGTCGGACACGATCGCCCTTCCCCCTTCCAGGAGGCACCGCATCGCCCGACGGCACTCGACGCCGACACGACGGTGCTCGTCAACGGCGCCGCGGGCGGCGTGGGGCACTTCGCGCTCCAGCTGGCGAAGTGGAAGGGCGCACGCGTCATCGCGGTGGCGTCGGGCGCGCATGAATCGTTCCTGAGCAAGCTGGGCGCCGATCGGTTCATCGACTACACCAAGAGCCGGCCCGAGGAACTCGTGCACGACGTCGACCTCGTTCTCGACACCGTCGGCGGCCCCGACAGCAGCCGCTTCCTGCGCACACTCAAGCGCGGCGGCGCCCAGTTCCCCGTACTTCCGGGGGACTTCGACGAAGAGGAGACCGCGAAGCTGGGCGTCACGGTCTCGAGCGCCCAGGTCCGTTCGAACGGCGCGCAGCTCGCGGAACTGGGGCGCCTGCTCCACGCGGGCACGGTCCGCGTCGCGATCGACAGCACGTTCCCGCTCGCGGACGCCCGGGCAGCGCACGAACGCGCCGCCCGAGGGCACATCCAGGGCAAGATCGTACTAACGGTCACTTAAGTCGCCCAGGTCGCTGGGCAACGAGCCGTCTCACTTCCTGACCCTCCTCGGAACATCGTTGCGTTCCGAGTAGACCAGTCGTATAGTCCTGGGTGTCGGAGCGCGACACACACTGTGGAGGCTGAGCATCATGGGACGCATCAAGGTCGGCACCGAGAACAGCACGGACATCGAGGTGCACTACGAGGACAAGGGATCGGGCCGACCCGTGGTGCTGATCCACGGATACCCGCTGGACGGGAACTCCTGGGAGGGGCAGACGTCGGCGCTGCTCGATGCCGGCTACCGGGTCGTCACCTACGACCGACGGGGATTCGGCAAGTCCAGCCAGCCCTCGACCGGTTACGACTACGACACCTTCGCCGCGGACCTGAACACCGTGCTGGAGACGCTGGACCTGCGCGAAGCGGTCCTGGTCGGTTTCTCGATGGGGACCGGAGAGGTGGCCCGCTACCTTGCCACCTACGGCTCCGCACGGATTTCCAAGGCCGTGTTCCTGGCGTCGCTGGAGCCGTTCCTGGAGATCACCGACGACAACCCCGACGGTGCGGCGCCGCTCTCCTTCTTCCAGGGCGTCTCCGACGCGGTCAAGAAGGACCGGTACGCCTTCTTCACCGGCTTCTACAACGACTTCTTCAACCTCGACGAGAACCTGGGCACCCGTATCAGCGAAGAGACCGTCCGCAACGCGTGGAACGTCGCGGCGGGCTCGGGAGCCATCGCCTCGGCCGCCGCTCCCCTCACCTGGCCCACCGACTTCCGTGCCGACATCCCCAAGATCGATGTTCCGGCCCTGATCGTCCACGGCACCGCCGACCGCACGCTGCCCATCGACGCCACCGGACGGCGCTTCGCCAAGGCGCTGCCCGCCGCCCAGTACACCGAGATCGAGGGCGCGCCCCACGGACTGCTGACCACCCACACCGCCGAAGTCAACGAGGTCCTGCTGGACTTCCTCGCCCGGTGAGCCCCACGGTCCACAATCCACAGGCCATCCCAGGCGGACGTCACCGCCGACCGTGATCCCCGGCCAGCCTGAACGCGGCCGCGACACCACGGTGGCGCCCGGGACCGGCCCGTGGAGCGACCGCTCCGGACAGCCGGGGCCGCCTCGCTCGTCGCGCCTCGCTCGTCATACCTCGCTCGCCACGGCCCGCGCCGACCGGCGCAGGCCGTGCCGTTCCCACTCAGCCCGACGCAACCGGTCCATTTTTTTCACTCGTAAGAGACGACCGGTCTACTGATCCCAAGGAGTAGTGACCATGAAGGTCCTCATCGTTCTCACCTCGCACGACAAGCTCGGCGACACCGGCCGCACGACGGGATTCTGGCTGGAGGAACTCGCCGCCCCCTACTACCGGTTCAAGGAGGCCGGCTGGGACATCACCCTCGCCTCGCCCAAGGGCGGCCGCCCGCCGCTGGACCCCAAGAGCAACGAGCCCGCCAGCCAGACCGACGAGACCCGCCGCTTCGAAGCCGACCCCGAAGCCATGGCCGCGCTGGCGAACACCGCGCGGCTGGACTCCGTCGCCGCCGACGACTTCGACACCGTCTTCTACCCCGGTGGCCACGGCCCGCTGTGGGACCTGGCCGAAGACACCGTCTCCGTCCGCCTCATCGAAACCACCCTGCGCTCCGGCAAGCCGCTCGCCCTGGTCTGCCACGCCCCCGGCGTCCTGCGCCACACCACCAACGAAGACGGCACCCCGCTGGTCCGCGGCAAGCGGGTCACCGGATTCACCAACACCGAAGAGGACGCGGTCGCACTCACCGATATCGTCCCCTTCCTCGTCGAGGACGAACTGACGAAGCTCGGGGGCCTCTACTCCAAGATCGGGGACTGGGAACCGTACGTCGTCCAGGACGGCCTGCTCATCACCGGCCAGAACCCCGCCTCCTCCGGCCCGGCGGCCGACGCCCTCATCAAGCTGCTCCCCGAGGTCCTCAAGACGAACGTGTGAGCGCGTGAGCTCAGGTGTCGTGATGCTGCGAGCGGCTCACCGACACCGCCGGGCCGGATGCCTGCACGGCACCGGCCCGGCGGCCTGCCTGCGGGCGGGACGGACAAGGTCACAAGAGCTCCGTCAGGAAGCTCGCGATCCGCTCCCCGACGACCGCCGTGGGATGCGCGGGGGTTCCGCGGGGGATGTCGGGAAAGACGGACGCGTCGGCGATGTGCAGGCCCTCGAGGCCGTGGACCTTGCCGGTGTGGTCCACGACGGCGTCCGGGTCGTCGGCCGGGCCCATCCGGCAGCTTCCGGCCGGGTGCCAGTAATGCTGATGGGTGGCCCGGATCCAGGCGGGCAGCCCGTCGGTGGGCGGCGTGGGAAGCGCCGCGCCCAGACAGTGCGCCAGATCCAGCTCCTGGACCCTGGAGACACCGTGCACGAGGGCCGCGAGGTCGTCCGGGTGGGTCAGGTAGCCGTGGTCGACCGCGGCACGCACCGCCGGATCGGCTGACCGCAGCCGCACCGTGCCCCGCGACTTCGGCCGCAGCAGGCCCACGGGTACGACGACGCGCCAGCCGTGCTCGAGCGTGGCGTCGCGCTCGGTCCACGGGTAGACGTGCAGGTCGTAAGGGGCGTTCTCGGCATACGGGGAGCGCAGCTTGGCGAGTGCCTGTTCGTCGGGGAGCATGCGGGTCTCGGCAAAGGCGTCCAGATCGGCAGCGAGTCCGGCGGTGGCGGCGTACTGCAGGTTCACCGCCGGCTGATCGTGCAGGTTGGCCCCCACACCGGGCAGTTGGTGCAGTACCGGCACACCGGCCTCACCGAGATGGTCCGCGGGGCCTATGCCGGAGCGCAGCAGTATCTCCGGTGTGCCGTACGCGCCGGCGGCCACGACGATCAGATCGGCGCCGATCCGCCGCGCCCCGTCGTCCGTACGGACGTCCACGGCCACCGCGCGACCGCCCTCCAGGACCACCCGGTCGACGGTGACGCCGCCGGCGACGGTCAGATTTCCTGAGCCGCGCATCGGGTCGAGGTATCCGAAGGCCGTGTTGACGCGGACACCGCCGGGCGTGATGTTGACCGGCGCGCAGCCGACACCGGCCCCCGCCCGCAGGTCGTCGAGATCGTCCCGGGCCGGAATGCCCAGTTTCTCGGCAGCGCCTATGAAGGCTCGCTGGAACGGCTGGATCTCGTCCTCGCCGAACCGGCGGAACTGCAGCGTCCGCTCGACCTCCCGGAAGTGCGGGGCCAGCGACGCGGCGTCCCAGCCGGGCGAGCCGGACGCCGCCCAGGCGTCGTAGTCGCCGGCCCAACCGACCGACTGGGTACAGCCGTTGTGGGTCGAGCATCCGCCGATCACCCGGCAGCGGTCGAACGTGAACCGGCCCTCCTGGTAGCCCCAGTCGTGGGTCGTGGGCAGAGTGGTGGCGTCCAGCAGCTCGGCCGGCCAGGAGGCGCGCTCGGGCCCGTAGTCGGGACCGGCTTCCAGTACGAGCACCTCGTGGTGCCGGGCCAGGCGTCCGGCGACGACGCAGCCGGCGGTGCCGCCGCCCAGGACGACGATCGTGGCGTGGTCGGGGAGCGTCAACGATGACTCCTCAGTCGGTTACGGGTTCGGGAACCCCGGTGCGCCGTCCCACGAGGCCGAAGAGCACGCCGAGGACGAGGATCAGGGTGATGGGGACGAGCTGGAAGGCGGTGTACGCGGCACGCTGCCCCTGGAAGCCGTCGGGCAGGTACTCCGCCGGATCGCCGGACGTGCCGAACCAGCCCACTCCCAGGCCGGGCCAGATCAGCGCCACGACCGTGAAGACCATCGTGCCGACCGTCAGCACGGTGACCGCCCGGGCGCCCGCCCGGCCTCCCGGGACGCGGTAGGGGCGGGGCGTGTCCGCGTACTTGCGACGCAGCACCAGGAAGGAGGAGAAGGTGAGCAGGTACGAGATGGCCGTTGCCGAGATCGCGAGCGAAATACCGGCGGTGAAGTACTTCTGCACGTTGCCGTCGGTCAGGGCGAGGGAGGCGACCATCACGATCATGGAGACCGCGGTGCCGGCGGCGTTGACCCGGGCAGGGGTTCCGTTCTTCGCGGAGAGCACGCCGAGCCAGCGGGGCCCGGCACCGTCCGCGCAGGCCGCCGCCTGGGACCGCGACAGGCCCATCGACCACGCGGTACCGCTGGTGAACAGGCCGATGATGAGGCCGACGGCCGCGATTTTCGCGAGTACGTCACCGGCACCGGTCAGCACCACGCTGCCGTCCGCCCCCAAGTGACCGCCGTACACGGTGAAGACCGCGCGGCAGGCGTCTATGAAACCGGTGAGCGAGCTCAGACTCGTGGCGGGCAGGACCAGCAGCGTGCCCAGGATGGGCAGCCCGTACAGCAGCACGGTCGCGAGACCGCCGCGCAGGATCGCCGCAGGCACGTCGCGGCGGGGATTCTCCATCCCGCCGCCGGCCCCGCTGGGCACCTCGAAGCCCATGAAGTTGAAGACGATGACGGGCGCTAGCGCGACCAGCCCGAGGTAGGTGGGGGTGTAGTCGCCGAGGTGCTGGGACTGTACGCCGTGGCGCGCGGCGTACAGGACGAGGGAGAACACGAAGAAGCCGAACAGGACGATGCGAGCCGCCGCCCCCGCCAGCACCACCCAGCGGCCGATCCGCAGCGAGGCGTGCACGACGTACCCGGCGGCGCCGAGGAACAGGGCCCCCGCGACGTACTTCCAGGCGCCGGGCAGCGGGCGGAAGAAGGTCTCGAAGGTGGTGATCGCGACGATGCACAGCGATCCGCCGAGCCAGACCGGGTTGGAGATCCAGTAGAAGACCTGGTTGATGCCTGCCACGAAGCGGCCGAAGGCGAGCTTCGCCCAGACGTACGGGCCGCCCTCGTCGGGGAACGCGGAGCCGAGTTCCGCGATCAGGAGTCCGTACGGGGCGAAGAACAGCAGACCGAGCACAGCCATCCACACCAGCCCCTGCGGGCCGCTCGCGGACACTGAGCCGAGGGTGTCGAGCCCGACGATCGCGCACAACAGCATCGCCAGGATGTCGACGCGTCGCAGGGCCGGTTTCGACGTGGGCGGATCGGCCGAGTTCATACGGCCTCCTTGGTTCGGGGTTGCCCGAAGCATGAGTGCCGCATTCAATATCGTCAAGAGTTCATGCGTATTTTGAACACCATAAGATCGGGGCATGACCACGACCTTCGATCGGGCGCTCACCCTTCTCGACACGATCGTCGCGGCGGAGCTGGGGCCGGGCGGCTACCCGGGGAACGTCCAGCTCGCCGAGCGGACCGGCCTCGATCAGGCGCAGATCTCGCGGATGCTCAAGGTCCTGGCGTCGGCGGGGCTCATCGAGAGGGCCGGCCCCGCGCGGGGCTGGCGGACCGGTCCCGGCTACTTCGCCCTCGCCGCCGCGAGCGGCGACCGGCAACTGCTACGGGAGGCCCGTCCGCTGCTGCGCTCACTGGTGGCGCGCTGGCACGAGCCCGCCTGGCTCTCCGTACGAGCGGGCGCCGTCGCGCTCACGGTGGCGGCCGAACCCAGCCACTGGGGCGCCTATGTGGCGGCTGCGCCCGGGGCCATGACGCCGATCTGGTGCACCGGCCCGGGCCGGGCGCTGCTGCTCGATCACAGCGGGCAGCGGTTGTCGGAACTGCTCGGGCATGTGGAGTTCGTCGGGGGCGGGCCTCGGGCAGCGCGCGACGTGGCGATGCTGGCCGAGCGCAACGCGAAGGCGCGGGCTGCCGGAGTGGTCGTCGCCGACCGGGAGTTCGAGCATGACGTGGTCGACCTCTCCGCTCCCGTACGGGACGCGGCCGGGGCGATCGTCGCCGCGCTCAGCGTGGCGGTGCCGAGATTCCGGCTCGCGGACGGCCCGGATCCGGTCGCGGCCTCGGTCGCCGAGGCGGCCCGCATGCTGGAGTCCAGGCTCGGTGACGGCAGTGACGGCGGTGGCGGTGGCGGCAGTGACGGCGGCGGAGGCGGTGGCAGTGACGGTGGCGGAGGCGGAGGCGGAGGCGGAGGCGGAGGCGGAGGCGGTGGCGTGAGTTCGGCAGGTCAGGTACGCCCTGCGTCATGACCCAGCAGAGCGGACAGCCGCCCGGCCAGCTCCATGATCACCCTCCCGTGCTCCTCGGCCAGCGGCGCCAGCTTCCGCGACGGCCCTTCGGTGTGCAGGGCGCAGATCACCTCGCCGGTGAAGTCCCTCACCGGAGCGGCCACGGCGAACACCGCGGGCTCCGACTCCTCGTCCGCCACCGAGTAGCCGCGCTCGCGGGCCGCAGCCAGCCGCTCGGCGAACTGACCCACACCGCTCGGCGAGTTGGGCCCGTACGCGATGAACTCCGTGTTGGCGAAGACGATGTCGAGCTCGTCCCGCCCGCAGTCCCAGAGGAGCGCCTGGCCCGCGTCGTCGCAGTAGAGCGGGTACGACCTGCCCGCCCAGGAGAGCCCTGTCGGCACATGCTCGGCAAACGCCACCGAACCGTCCCCACGGACCTCGGCCAGGAACGTGGCCGCGCCCGTCGCCTCGGACGCCTCCCGCAGCACCTCCGGCCCCTCGGCCATCAGCCGCGCCCGCACCACCCGGGCCGCCCGACTGTGCAGCCGCCAGTCCAGGTCGTAGGTGAGGCCGACCGGATCGCGCGTGACCACCCCGGCCGCCACCAGGCTCTGCAGGGTCCGCACCACCTGAACACGGTGCCGCCCGAGCCCCTCCGCGATCACCGATCCCGGTGCGGGGCCGGCGCCACGCGCCATCGCCAGCAGCACGTCCAGTCCCCGCCCCAAGCTGCCGGTAGTCTCGTCCGCCATGCGGGAATGGTAGGCGAGACACCGCGCCCGGAGAGACGCGACAGATCGGTCTCCTGCCGTACGCGCGAGGCAACGTCTCCACTGACCGCCCCGGATTCCCGAGACCTAGACGACTGGTCTAATCCGAGCTAAGATTACTGTCATGCCAGTCACCGCACGCAGCGCCGACACGCGCAAGAACATCCTCGACGCCGCTCAGCGGATCATGGCCCACAAGGGCTACTCCGCGGTCGGCCTCAACGAGGTGCTCGCGGAGGCCGGAGTGCCGAAGGGCTCCTTCTACCACTACTTCCCCTCGAAGGACGCCTTCGGCGAAGCGCTGCTGAGCAGCTACTTCGCCGACTACGTAGCGGACATGGACCGCATCCTCGCCGCGTCAGGGAAGCCCGCCGCCGAACGACTGATGGCCTACTGGCGGCAGTGGCGCGAGACGCAGAGCCTCGACGAGTGCCAGGGCAAGTGCCTCGCCGTGAAACTCGGCGCCGAGGTCGCCGATCTGTCGGAGCCGATGCGCCTGCAGCTGAAGGCGGGGACCGACCAGATCGTCGACCGCCTCGAGCGGACCATCGCCGACGGACTGCGGGACGGATCGCTCTCCATCGAAGGCACCCCCCGCGAGATCGCCCAGCCCCTGTACGACCTGTGGCTCGGCGCGAGCGTCATGGCCAAGATCCACCGCAGCCTCGCCCCGCTCGACAGCGCCACAGCCGTGACTCGCACACTTCTGCACGTGTGAAGAGCCCGCCAGTACGCGTGAAGAGCCGCCAGTACGCGTGAAGTGCCCGCCAGGTAGCTCGACCGGCGACTCGCTCTCATATGCCGGGAGTTGGCCTCGCCGGCGATCAGACAGGGTCCTCGTCGGGCAGCGAAGGCATCGCGTGTGAACGCAGGACCATGAGGCCCCCTTCCAGGGTCGCCACCATGGCGAAGGGGAACCGGTCGACCTCGAGGCAGAGCGCGACGTCGTCAGGATGGACTCCTTGACGCACCCCCTCCGCCAGTTCGGCCGCGGCGCGCGACTCGGCAGCGCGGCGGAGGAACTCGGCGGCATCCGTCCCCGCCTCGGTGACCCTCCGAGCGATGTACTCAGCACACGCCAGATCCTCGTCGGCCTGCCCGTCCTCGCCGGTGACCACGAACGTGACACTGTCACTCTTCCGCGTCCGCGTCCGCAGGAGCCGAGCCGTCGCCTCCGCCACCACGAAGCCGGCGCACAGCACCAACGACGCGTCCTTGACCGCGAGGGCGCCGACCGTCCCTGCCGTGGTCTTCTGCACCACGGTCCGCCCGCCGAGGTCGGCAGATCGCAGCAGGCCCGGCGAGTTGACCATGTCGAAACCGGGCGCGGGCGGACCGTCCTTGAGCGCCACCCAATCCCGGTGCCGCGCCTTGAGCGCCACGGCTTCGTCCAGCGACTCGGCGAGAACGATCTTTTCCGCCCCCTGGGCGAAGGCCCAGGCAGCCACGGTGAAAGCACGCATGACGTCGACCACGACCGCCACGGACGGGACTTCGGCCAGATCAGGAATGCCAAGGAAACGAGCGTCCATTCGGATCATGATCGCGTACACCCGACCCGAAGCAGCCGCACAGTGATCCACATCACTCGGGCGACAGCCCGTGCCGACGCCATCCACCATCCACGTCTGCCATCCGCCATCCGCCATCCGCCATCCGCCATCCGCAGAGCTCAGCCTCAAGTCCCTCTGACCCACCACGAAAAGCGCCGCGCGGTTCACTCCCGGCCCGGGCATGATTGCCCTGTGCACAGGGACAGGGGCCGTCGCGAGCAGGGGCGTTACGCGCTGACGGACACAGAGAGCGGCCACGTCTGGGGCGTCTGCGCCGAGGTGGAGGGACTGTTCGGGGAACCCCGGCGCGGGACGTACGAACTGCTCGGCTGGGTTCCCGACGGAGCCGAGGTGCGCGGCTGGGTCGGCAGCCGGGTGTGGCTGGTGCCGGAAGACAAGACGCTCGACGCCTGGCTGCTGGAGGACGCGGAGAGCCTTGGACGGCACCGGGGAACGGACGGTCTCGTCCTCACCGGTCTGGACGACTACGAGGGCCCGCCCGAGGGACACCGGGCTCCTGTCCGACTGCACGACGGACACCGGTGGCTGGGCTCCTGCCGGGAGTTCGCCCGCGTCCTGCCGCCCGAACAGCCAGAGCCCCCGCTCGTTCTACGGGGGCTCACCACGGGTGATCGGCTACGGCAGGCACTGACGACGGGCACCCGGCGCACGCTGGACCTCGGCGAGACCCGGCTGGAGATACGGGACGACCGGGGCGAGCCGCTCACCGATCGGCTGTTGCGGCCCAGAATCCGCACCTGGCACCCGTCCTCCCCCGGGACGGACCTGATCGATCTCGAAATCGACGGACACCTCGCACCCGTACCGGGATACGCCCGGCCCGTCTGGAAGCGCTGGCTCACCGGCCCACCGGACGCCCCCGGCATCTGGGCCGGGCTCGAGACACGGCAGCGAGGCGCCTGGCTCGACCTCGTCCGCGAGCGGGGCTGTCGGCTCGCGCACCGGCCCCGGCCGGCCGGGCACGCATACGAGCTGGACGGCCGGCACATCACCGACGAACCGGGCCTCTATCTGGCACTCGGCGAGGCCGTCAACGGGCCGGGCGGATACTTCGGCGGCTGCCTGGACGCCCTCGTGGACTGTCTGCGCGGCAATTTCGGCTGCACCACCCCCGCGACCTTGCTCTGGCGGGATGCCGCGACCGCACGCGAGCACCTGTCCCGCGTCCTGGCGCCGGAGGGCGAGCAGTACGACCTGGTCGCCCTGGTGCTCGAAGTCCTGACCGAGGGCGGGATGCGCGTGACCCTCAGGTGAATCGGTTTCCACCGCGCCACCGCAGTGGTGGTTCAACGCTGTTGTCGGTCCCGTAAGTCAGTCGAAGAGCGCAACGAGTCCGTTCACCCAGATCGCGAGGAACACGAGGGCCACCGCCAGGCAGCCGACGCCCGCCAGCACACCGCCGACCGTCCACGGCTCGTAGGGCGCCTCGTACTGCCCTTCCAGGTCGTCCCGGTAGGAGGTGGGGTCGTCCCACTCGACGGGGTGCCCCAACTCCACGGCGCAGGCGGTCCGCACCGCGACCAGCTGCCGCTCTGCGAAAGCGGTGGCCGCCTCCGCCTCGGGGCCCCGCCAGGCGAGGGCTTTCATCCGCCACCGAGGAGACCCGTACCGCGCCTCGAAGGCAGCGGTCTCGTCGGCGTGCCGGTCCTCTTCGAGGTACATCCAGCGTCCGGCCTCGGCGGCGTCGCCGTAGAGCCGGTACACCTCGGCCAGACGACGGCGGAGCGTCAGGTCGTGCGGGAAGGACGAGATGAGACCGCGCAGGCGCTGGCGCGCGACGGGAACCCGGCCGGCGGCCAGGTCTGCGTCGACTCGGGCAAGGGTCTCTCTCAGAGGCATGAACGCATGATCGGGTACCGCACGGACCTACGTCGACCTGGTTTCGTCGCTCAGTACACTTCCGCCGCCCCGTGGTGGTGGCGGCCCGTCCACCGGGTCAGGAAGGCCGGCTGATTCCGTTGCCGGGCGATGTGCGGGCGAACCAGGTACGCGTCTCGTCTGCGGTGAGGACGCGGGTCAGTTCGGCCGTGCCGGGGAGATGCGGGAAGAACCGGTCGGCGTTCCAACTGCGCTGGTACGTCGGCTCGTCGAGCACGAGCAGGCGGCGTCCCTCCACCACGGGGATGTCATCGGGCAAGCCCTCGTTCCAGATCCGCTCGCCGTCCGGGGCGAGGAGTTCGAAGGCCCCGGTCGCGATGGCCTGGGTGCGTCCCTGGGCGGGCTCGGGGTCCGTGGCCAGGCGCACGCTCTCCGCCGAGGGCGTGGTGCCGGGCACATGGCCGCCCCCGATGAGGACGTGGGCGAGCAACGTGTGCAACTGGAAGTTGTCCCCGACGCCACCGATGCGTATCTC
Source organism: Streptomyces sp. NPDC002884 (assembly GCF_040295245.1). Classification (NCBI taxonomy): domain Bacteria; kingdom Bacillati; phylum Actinomycetota; class Actinomycetes; order Kitasatosporales; family Streptomycetaceae; genus Streptomyces; species Streptomyces sp. NPDC002884. The sequence continues at coordinate 63,831 of NZ_JBEOVB010000012.1, forward strand.
GAACCCGGTCCCGGTGGGCCTGTGCAGCACCACGAGGGGCTCGTCGTCCAGAACCGCCAGCGCGTAGGCCAGGCACTTGAGGTCGTGCCGGTCCAGGGCCGCCAGTTCGCGGCAGGCGGGAAGGATCGCGGACGCGTGCCGACGGCGCACCTCTGCGCTGCGGCACAGCACAGCCAGCGCGGGCGGCTGCCACTCCTCGATCGAGCACCAGGCCAGCGCCAGCCGCGTGGCCTCGTACGCGTCGCCGCCGAGGCGGGCCGACAGCGCGTCGTCGATGATCTTTTCGTCCGGCTCCGGCAGTTCGTCATCGGCCGCGCCGGTGGCGGTCCAGCGGCGGGCGAACTCCAGGGCGTCGAGCAGGTCGTGGTGGACGCTGCCGAGAACGGGCTCGGCGCAGGCCTCCGGATCAGCACCACGCTCGACGCAGTAGCCGGCCGCCATCGCCAGCATCGGCCGCGGGCCGGTGGGCGGGAAATCGGGAAGCAGCGCCGCCAACCGGGGCCCTGCCAGGCCGCATTCAGCGTCCGACGCCGACTGCACACCGTTGAGGACGGCGGTGAAGGCACGCCCGGTGCGGTCGCCGTCGCGAGCGGCCACGGCCCCTTCCAGCTCGGACACGATGGCGGCGAGACCCGAAGACCTCGGCTTCCTCTTGAAGATCACCGGCACACCTTAGGCCCGAGGTCTCGCCGGTGTCACCGGACCAAGACCGTTCGAATCTCTCGGACCGCCCTTCGCCGTCGAACCAGCGGTCGAGGGCGTGATGCTCTCCACTCCGGGCCAGGCGTGGGTACTTACCCCGGGTCCACTGAGCCTCGGTTGTCCTCCACGTGGACGACGTGAAGTTCGGTGCCATCCCGATGCCGCTTGGAACGCCCGAACAGCCCGACAGCGATCTCCGAGCTGTCTCGAGGCTCATCAGGGCCGACATAGGTGAGGACGTCGTTGTGCTGCCCGGTGACCACCCACCCCTCGGCGTCCTTCAGATCGATCACGCCGAAGTCTCCTGATGAAGATCCGGCATGCGCCGGGCCGTACTTCTTCAGGATCTCGGTGGCCTGTTCAGCGAGCTCTCCGTCCGGAGCCATCACCACGACACAAGTGCCGTGCTCGAACAGCACCCACGACTTGCGAGGGTCTGCGAGAAGCCGCTGCCAGACGTCTGTCAGAATCCCGGTGTCCATGGCGATCATCATGCCGCAGAGCACTGACAGAGACTGACGACGTGCTCCTGCTTGTGCCGAGCGCCCGGACACGAGCGGATCGCTCTCGGATGTGCGGGCGCCGGTCACCACGTTCACGTGTGTCAGGCGAGCGAGAGAAGGAACTTTCCTCGGCCTGCTCCCGTCTCCAGGAGCCGGTGCGCCTTCGCCGCCTCGGCCAAGGGCAGGATCTCCGTCACCCCGGGCCGGATCCGTCCTGCTGCGAGCAGTTGCAGGGCTTCAGCGAGGTACTCGCCGATCCGCTCGGGAGCCCGACGGGCGACATCGCCGATGTTGAACCCGGCGATGGTCTGGTTGCCCTTCCACAAGTCACGCACCGAGGCAGTCCATTGCTCGTGCCGTCCGAGGTCCCCGTAGACCACCACCCGGCCGAACGGCGCCAGCACGCTCAGACTCTGCTCCCGGATCGGCCCGCCGACGGGATCAAGGACCAGGTCCACGCCTCGGCCACCGGTCACCTCGGTCAACCGCTCGGCGAAGCCCTCGCGCAGGAACACTTCGTCGTAACCCAACTCGGCGGCGTACGGAATCTTCTCCACGGAGCCGACCGTGCCGTACACCCGGCCGGCGCCCGACTCCCGGGCCAACTGCACAGCCGCGGATCCCACACCCCCCGCTGCGGAGTGGATCAGCACATCTTCCCCGTCCCGCAGCCGGCCGGCGTCCTTGAGCACGCCGAAGGCCGTCGGATAGACACAGGGCAGCCCCGCTGCCTGGGCAGGGTCGGCCTCTCCCGCCTCGGTGCGCAGGGACCTGACGAACCGGATGTCCGCTACCGCCACCTCGGCGTAGCCGCCGAAGGCAGGAAGGTACGCCGCGATCGGCTCGCCGACCTCCAGCCCGGTGACCCCCGTGCCCAGCGCCATGACCGTCCCGGCCACCTCCAGGCCGGGGATGTCCACTCCACCCGGCCCGTCCGGGCTACCGAACTCGCCCCGGCGGTGCTGGATCTCGGCGAAATTGACGCCCGCGAAGGCGACCCGCACGGCGACCTGGCCGGCGGTTGGCACCGGCTCGGGCAGATCGAACTCCTCCAGTACCTCGGTGCCTCCGTTGACCCGGAACCCGACCGCCCGCATCCGACGCTCCCCTCGTAGTCACGGCCCTCCCCGGTGCGGGCCGTGCCCGGGCGACAACTCGGGGGGCGATCTTGGTATTCCCCCGACACGCCCAGCTCGACGGCGAAGCCGAACTTCGGCTACAGGAGCACCCGTTGTCGGCGAGAGGCTCATGCCGTCGGCGGGAGGCCGTGGTCCAGAATCAGGGCATGGACGTCCCCAAGCTGCTGGAAGCCGCTTCTCTGCTGGTTCCCGAGGAGATCGCCACCGAGAAGGACATCACGGTGAACGACGTCTGGGAGTACCTCACTCGGGACGAGTGGGAAGTGGCCCTCGGGCTGCTGGAAGAACTCGGTGACGTCGGCCCGCTTCCGCTCGGTTTCTGGGAAGCCCTGGCCACCGCAGCCGAACAGATGCGGCTGGACAAGAGCGCGGCCTGGTGCCATTGGCGTTGCTACGAGACTTGCAACGGCATCATCCGAGCCGACCTCACTCTCCGCCCGGCCGGCGAAGCGCGACGGCAGACGCCCATCTCCGGTGCCGGCGTCCTGCGACCGATGTGGAACATCGGCAACCGGGCCCCGACCGGCGAGCCGGCCCTCGACATCGCCCGGCTCTGGGTGGAGTTCGCGCCCTTCCTGGAGCCCGGCGGGCAAGCCTCGGTACGACTAGCTCCTCTTGACGCCTCGCACTGGCAGCACCTTCGACCCGGCCAAGTGATCACCATGCACGAGGACCGATCCGTGGCGGGCACGGCGATCGTCCTGGACGTTCATCGACCTACGACCGCGTCCACGTTCACCGCATAGACCACGAGCGCCTGGTCAGCCCGTCATTCGGGGTCGCCGCATCCGACAAGTCGGCCGGCGGAAGGCGCGGGCCCGGAGGCTGGCTCCTGCCGGATGGTTTCCACGGGGTCCCCTCGATAGCCTCCCGACAAGCGATTGCTCAGCAATGCCGTGTGGGCTCAGCACGTACGGCCGGGAGAGGAGCGGGTACATGTCCGTCGTCGACGCGTGGATGCAGCACCCGACACTGCGCCATTCCAACCACGAGATGTTCGAGTCGCTGCGCCGGTGGACCGGCCAAGGCCTGCTCGAGAAGCAGGTGCCCGTCGACGTCACGGTGTCCGCACTCGAGGCCGCCGATGTCGAGGTCGGACTGTCCTCCGCCTGGTACGGCCCGCACGGGGCGCTGATCAGCAACGATGAGGTCGCCGGGTTCGTCGCGGAGGCGGGTGGCCGGCTGCGCGGGGTGGCCGGCGCCGATCTGGCCCGCCCGGTGCGAGCGGTGCGGGAGTTGCGGCGAGCGGTTGAGGAACTGGGATTCGTCGGGCTGCGGGTGGTGCCGTGGCTGTGGGAGTTGCCGCCGACCGACCGGCTGTACTACCCGTTGTACGCGGCCTGCGCAGAACTGGGCATCCCCTTCTGTACCCAGGTCGGACACACCGGTCCGCTCAAGCCGTCGGAGACCGGACGGCCCATCCCCTACATCGATCAGGTGGCACTGGACTTTCCCGAACTCACCATCGTCTGCGGGCATATCGGCTACCCGTGGACGACAGAGATGATCGCGGTCGCGGACAAGCACGAGAACGTCTACATCGACACCAGCGCCTACACCGCCCGCCGCTACCCGGCGGAACTGGTGCAGTATCTGCGCGGCCGGGGCCGCCGCAAGGTCCTCTTCGGCACGAACTACCCGATGATCACCCCCGTCCAGGCGCTGGAACACCTCGATCAGTTGGAGCTGGACGACGAGGCCCGCGAGCTGTTCCTGTCCGGCAACGCCCGCCGCGTGTTCGCCCTATAGGCGATACAGGCGATATGAGCGATACAGGCGATCTCGAAGGGTGACGCCGGCTGTCACGGGCAGGGGCTGAGCGCGGGTCTGCCGGGTCGTTCCAGGAGAGACTCTTCGACGTGCCTGACAACTCGTTACTCGTCGCCGTCCTCACCGGTCTCACGGCGATCACTGCCAGCTCACTGGCGAGCTGGCTGACAAGCAGGGGCAACGCCCAGGCTGCTCGGATCCAGGTCAATGACGCGTCCGCCGCCCAGCGCCGCGAAGGTATCCGGCAGACCCGAAGGGCCGCCTATCTGGATCTCATCGAGCATGCCCAAGCCGTCGCCGACGGACTGCGGGGAGTCAACGGCGTCTCCACCGCCGACTACGAAGCCGCCTTGGTGGCTCACCGCGACCGGCATCAGCGGCTGCGTCGCGCGGCCACGCTGATCGATCTGGAAGGCCCTTCCACCGTCCAGGTCGCAGCATCAAACCTGCTGATCATGTCGGGCACACTCGGCACCGCTCTGGCGGCCACCGTCGAGAACACCGGCAGAGAGAATCGGCGGGAATTCCAGGAGACCCTGCGCTCCTTCATACGGCTGATCAGTCCCTTCGTCGACACAGCCGCCGCGGCACTGGACGAAACATAGGAACACCGGTGTACGCACCTACCGCGCATCCCGGGCAGTTGCGCGGCCGGGACCGCACGACCGCCTGCGTTCCGAACGGGGTTGCCCCTCACCGGTCCTGAGCCCACCCCCCGCCGTCCACCCCCCGCTGACCACCGCCCGCTGCCCGCACAGCACTTGAGCAGAGCTGCGAGGACAGCGGGGCGCCGGGAGTGACGGGAGACGTCAGTTGTTGGAGCCGACGGTGTTGTCGTTGCCCGCGTTGAACACGTCGTCGCCCGCGAACTGAAGCCAGTCACCGAAGACGATGGTGTACGACGGCTGCGGACCGAAGTCCACGTTCACGTCCGCACTCGCGATACCGGCAGTGCCGAACACCATGGCGCCCGCGGCGAGCGCGGTCAGCAGGGAACGCATGGGAAACACCTTTCAGCAGGGGGCAAAGCGTTTCCTCAAGCTAGGACCCCCGGCCACCGATCACGCCCCGCCCCCGCCGGGACCACCCCGAGCTTCAGCCGCTTGGTGCACAGTCGCGGGCGCGGACCGCCGGCGCAGGCGTAGTCCGATCACCGGCCCGCGCGTGGCGCCGGGTCCAGGACCGGGCGGAGGCCCCCCGCATAGCGTTCACTTTCCATCCGTTGCAACGACCGAAGGAGGCTTGTTGCGTTGACGCGTAAGTCATTGCAACGATTTCAGCTCAACCACCTGGATCTATGCTGGATTTCGTCGAATAACTTGTTGCCCGGTTGATGAATGCAACGTAGCGTTTCCATCACAGGAAACAAGAAGCCGAAGGCCTCACAGGTCGAGAGGTGCACGTTTCACGGAGAAGCGATCCAGGGGGCGGATCATGGAGACAGCACAGGAACCGCGGCAGGCGACACCCGGCGCCTTCAGCGCTTTCGCCCGCTTCGCGCTCTGCGGCGGCGGAGTAGGGCTCGCGTCCAGCTTCGCCGTGGCCGCACTCGCCTCCTGGATTCCCTGGATCCTGGCCAACGCCCTGATCACCGCGGCCTCCACGCTCCTCGCCACCGAGTTGCACGCCCGCTTCACCTTCGGCGCCGGCGGGCGCGCGACCTGGCGCCAGCATGCGCAGTCGGCCGGGTCAGCGGCGGCCGCGTATGCGGTGACCTGCGTGGCGATGCTTGTCCTGCAGCAGTTGGTGACGGCACCCGGCGCGGCGCTCGAGCAGGTCGTCTACCTGTCCGCCTCCGCACTCGCCGGCGCCGTGCGGTTCGCGGTGCTGCGCCTCGTCGTCTTCGCCCTGTCCGGCAACCACTCGCAGGACGCGCCCACCGTCCGCTCCACCCGTCCCCCGCACACGTCCATGGTCCGCGCCACCGCACCCACTGACCCGACGGTTCTCTGCCGCGCCGCCTGACCGTTCCGCCGGGCGGCCGCCCCTCCCAAGCTCTCCGCCCCTATGGGTCGCGCGCCAAGGTACCGAGTAGGTACCATGCCCGTATGCCATCACTGAACGTGTCCTTCACCGAGGAAGAAATGGAAGGCGTGCGCGCGGCTGCCGCCGCCGAGGGCAAGAGTCTCAAGCAGTACATGCACGACCTCGGCGTCCGTGAGATGCAGCGCAAGCGGTTCGTCGCCGGCGCCTCCTCGTGGGCGGAACGGCTGCGCGCCGAGTTCGACGAGGCCTTCCCCGACGAGATCCCTCCGTCCCAGCGCGGCGAGGGAGCCAACGCCGCCTGATGAGCGAGATCTTGTACATCGATGTCCCCTGGCTCCTGGACGTCCAGGACGCCGCCCTCGACAACGACGACGTGTCGGTCACCGACTACTCGGCCCTCGTGGCGGCTGTCGCGCGCCACAAGACGCGCATGCCGACCCTCGCCACGTCCAACCCCGACACCGCGTGGCGCGCGGCCGCCCTCCTGCACACCATCGTGCGTCTCGAACCGCTCCCCCACCGCAACAGCCTCTTCGCCGCCTTTGTCACCGGCCAGTACATGGACCAGTCCGGGGAGGGAATCGACGCCCCCTACGGAGCACTGTCCGACCTGATCAGGAAGGTCCGCGAATCCCGGTTGAGTATCTACGACATCGCGGACACACTCCGCTCCTGGCGGATCTGACACCGGGCCGAGCGTCGCGCCTTGGAGCGGACATACGTACGAAGGCCCCTAACGCCTCCTTCCGGAGGAAGGCGAGGCACGACGGCGTGCCCTGCGTGGTGCGCACATCGACGAAGGCCCGTACATGCCGCCGCCGCTCTTCCACGGCTGCGACCGGAGTTCATGCGCGAGGTCGGGCCCGCGCGGCGTAGCGGAAAGGCAGGTGCTCCGCACCGACCTGGCAGCCGCTGACTTCTTCCGCGCCGAAGAGTCACCCGGCCGCAGGACTGTCCGTCGAGGTCGGTCGGCGGCGAGGTTGCCTTCCAACCGGGCCAGCAGCCGTGCCAGTTGCGTCTGATCGACGTCGTTCAGACCGGCGAGCGTGCGCCTCTCGAGCTCCTGCCACACCCGGTCCACCTCGCCGCGCAGCGCCTCTCCGGCCGAAGTGGCCTCGACCAGGACGGCACGGCGGTCCTCGGGATCGGCGGTCCGGGTGACGAATCCGGCCTGCTCCAGCCGCTGCACCATGCGGGTCACCGTCGACGGGTCGAGGCCCGGATGCCTGATCATCAGGGACTGGCGCTGCGGACCGGCCTCCCACAGCCGCATCACCAGCAGCGCCTGCCTCGCGTACAGGCCGATGCGTCGCAGCAGCTGTCCGGCGGTGGCGCGGTGAGCCCGGGCCACGCGTGCGATGGCATGCGAGACGGTCCCGAGGAACTCGCCCTGGTCGAGGACGGCACCGCCGACCTGATCGCCTTCGGACAGCTCTTCCTCACCAACCCCGATCTGCCCACCAGGCTCGCGGCCGGCGGCCCGTTCGACCCGGCCGACCCGGCCGCCTTCTACGGCGGCGACGCCGCGGGCTACACCGACTACCCGGCCCTGTCCGCCTCACAGCCCGCCCCCTCGGAGGGCCCACCCGCCCCGGCCATCCTGCCAAAGGCACTCCGCCTCGCCGCGGCCCGGTCCTGGGCCTCGTCTCGCGCTCGGGTTGTCAGCGGCTGCCGGACCCCGCGCATCTGCGGGAGCGGCGGGGCGTGGGCTAGTTGCGGGGCGCGGTGTCGGTGATTGCGGTGGTGGAGGGGTGGGCGTGCGCTGCTTGGAGGAGGCGTGCGGCGCCTCGGACGGCGGCGGTGTGCGGGGCGGGGACGGGCTGGACGGGAGCGCGCAGCCGGTCGGTGAGGCGGTAGGTGATGTCGGGTCGTAGCGCGCCCCCGCCGGCGAGGAGGGCGCCCCGTCGGAGGGCGTCGAGCGTCTGGGAGGTGTGGTCCTGCTCCAGCATGCCGGTCACCATGGCGGCGACGGCTTCGGTGATCTGTGTGGGCGGGGTGAGGCTGTCCAGGTCGCTGGTGCCCAGGGCGGTGTGGCGGGCGTCGGTCACCGCGCCGTCGGCGAGGAGGGTGACCTCGGTGAGGTGGGCCCCCAGGTCCACGACGAGCAGGGGACGGGTCAGGTCGGCGCCCGCCGCGACGGCCACGGCGCGCGCGGAGGGGACGGTCAGGACCGTGCGCGGGCGCAGGATCTCGACAGCGGCGCGGGCTTGCGTCCGGTAGGCGATTCCGCCCAGTACGGGTGTGGTCAGGATGAGCAGGGGCCGGCCGAAGCGGGGCAGGCGGTGGCCGAGCAGCCGGTTCAGCATCCGGGCGGTTCCCGGGGTGTCGACGATGGTGCCGCGCTGGATGGGGTAGGTGGCGCCCGCGCCCGGGAAGGTGACCGTGGGCACGTCGAGGATCAGTCGCCGCCCGGACATCCAGGCACGAGTGCGGGCGCTGCCCAGGTCCAGGGCGATGCCGCAGCACTGCCGGCACCAGGGCCACGAGCGGTGCCGGACGGTCGCGGGGCCGGGCCCCAGGGGGATGGTCACCGTCCGACCTCCCTGATGTGTTGACAGCGGGCGCAGTAACGGGCCTGCGGCACGATCATGAGTCGTTCGCGGGCGATGGGCCTGCGGCACAGATGGCAGGTGCCGTAGCCGCCCTGGTCCATCCGTGCGAGGGCGGCTTCGACGTCGGTGAGGACCATGCGGGCGGAGGCGGCGAGCTTGACGCGGACCTCGATCTGGGAGGAGGCCTGCCGGTCGAGAAAGGCGTCGGCGCGGGTCGTGGCGACGGATGAGAGCTGCTGCAGCTGTTCCTGGCGGAACAGGAGCTGTTCGTGCAGGTTCTCGCGCAGTGCGGCGAAGTCCTCGATCGACAGTGTGGTGTTGCTGTCGTCGATGATCTGGTGGTTCACCAATTCACCCCCGGGGCATGCGGACGGGCGGTTGTCAGGCGGCAGCGCGCTGGCAGGGGACGCAGCACGGCGTGTAGGGCAGGATCTCCAGGCGCTCGACCGGGATGGGCTGGGCACAGTTCCGGCAGACGCCGTAGCTGCCGTCCTGGACGCGGACGAAGGCGGCCTCGATCTCGGTGAGCACTCGCCTGATGGTGTCTTTCTGCGTCGACATGGCCTGTTCCTCCCGGCCCGGCACGGCCTCGGCGAGGGCCCGCAGCTGCACCAGGCGGGAGGCACGTTCGTGTTCGAGGCGCTGGAGGGCCTCGTGCGCCGTCAGCCGTTCACGGCGGGTTTCGGTCTGAGGCGTATCGAGCGACATGGCGGTTCCTTCTTTCGATGCGGAGGTGCGGCGCGCCAGTCCGGGAGGTCTCGGGCAGGGCGGCGTCGGGAGGCGAGGGCCGGGAGGAGAGCCCGGGGACGTCAGCAGTGGCGGTTCATGTCTCCACCGTGGCCGCAACGGCACGCGGAAACCATCGGGCGCAATACCCATCTCCGGCCTGTCCCGTGACCCATCGCGGCGTGGGCAGGCCGGGTCCAGGAAATGGGCATTGGAGCCCATCGACGGCGGGTCCGGGAGCGGGCAGCCTGGAAGCAGGCCGGTCAAGACCACAGGCGGCAGCTCACGTTCGGGGTGCGCGGTGACCGACAGTAGTGACAAACCGTGTCACCCAGAGAAAGGCGTCAGCCCGGTGTCCCTGTTCTGGCGGATCTTCGTGCTCAACGCGGTCGTGCTGGGCGGCGCCACAGCGCTGCTGCTGTGGGCTCCTGTGACCGTGTCCGTACCCGTGGTACTGACCGAAGCGGTCATCCTCGTGGCCGGCCTCGTCGTCATGCTGGTCGCCAACGCGGCCCTGCTGCGGATCGGTCTGGCCCCGCTCGACCGGCTCACCCGGCTGATGACCACCGTCGATCTGCTGCGCCCCGGGCAGCGGCTGCCGGAAGGGGGCCGCGGCGAGACCGCGGAGCTCATCCGCACCTTCAACGCGATGCTCGAGCGCCTCGAGCACGAGCGTGCCTCCAGCAGTGCCCGTGTCCTGCTCGCCCAGGAAGCGGAGCGGCGCCGCATCGCCCAGGAACTGCACGACGAGGTGGGCCAGAGCATGACCGCGATCCTGCTCTCCCTGGAGCGGGCCGCCGACGAGGCGGACGAGCCCCTGCGCGGTGAACTGCGGCAAGTACAGGAGATCACCCGCGGAAGCCTGGACGAGGTGCGCCGGCTGGCGCGTCGACTGCGGCCGGGCGTACTGGAGGACCTCGGTCTGATCAGTGCCCTGACCTCGCTGACCACAGAGTTCTCCACGCATGTCGGACTGCGTGTGGTACGCCGCTTCGACACCGGCCTGCCCCCGCTGGACCAGCAGACGGAGCTGGTGCTGTACCGCGTCGCCCAGGAAGCGCTGACGAACGCCGCCCGTCATGCCGAGGCCGGTCAGATCGAGGTGAGCTTGCGCCACACCGGCGAGGCGGTGGTGCTGGCCGTCGTCGACGACGGCCGCGGAACCGGGGTCGCCCGCGAGGGGGCCGGGATCCGCGGCATGCGCGAGCGGGCCCTGCTGATCGGGGCCACGCTGGACGTCATCTCACAGCCGAAGGCCGGTACGCAGGTCCGGCTGACCGTGCCCCTCCTCAGGAAGCAGCCATGACCACGCCCGACACACCCGTGATCCGCATTCTCCTCGCCGACGACCACGCGCTCGTACGTCGCGGGGTGCGCCTCATCCTCGACCGGGAGCCGGACCTCGAGGTCGTCGCCGAGGCCGGGGACGGCGCGGAGGCCATCGACCTGGTCCGCACCCATGAGGTCGACCTGGCGGTGCTGGACATCGCCATGCCCCGGATGACCGGCCTGCAGGCCACCCGCGAACTCCTCGCGCTCAAGCCGGACGTGCGGGTGCTGATGCTGACGATGCACGACAACGAGCAGTACTTCTTCCAGGCGCTGAAGGCCGGGGCCAGCGGATATGTGCTGAAGTCCGTGGCCGACCGCGACCTGGTGGCCGCATGCCGGGCCGCCATGCGCGACGAGCCCTTCCTGTATCCGGGCGCGGTCACCGCGCTCATCCGCAATTACCTGGACCGTGTCCGCAACGGTGAGGAACCGCCCGACCAGGTGCTGACGGCGCGCGAGGAGGAGGTCCTCAAGCTCGTGGCCGAGGGCCATTCCTCCAAGGAGATCGCCGAGATGCTCTTCATCAGCATCAAGACCGTCCACCGGCACCGGGCGAACCTGCTGCACAAGCTCGGTCTGCGTGACCGGCTGGAACTCACCCGCTACGCGATCCGGGCCGGCCTCATCGAAGCCTGACGCTGCTGGCGGCTGACCGCTCGCGGCCGACGGCCGACTGACGGCTGACGGCACAAGGCCTTCGGCTGCCCACTCCCCACTCTCTCTCCTCCCCCGCCGGGGCCCGGAGGGACCCCCCACCGCCCCGGCATACCGCCACCACACGCGAAGAGGACGGCCATGGCACGCTTCACGCACACCGTCCCGCGCACCCGTGGCCTGAGCCCGAGATCGGCGGCGGCCGTCCTGCTCGCCGTGCTCGTCTGTCTGCTCGGCACCCCGGCACTCGTCGGTCCACACCCTCATGCACTGGGCGCCACGGCACCGGCGGCCCAGGCCACGTCGGCACACGGCGGGCCGTACGCGGACGATGTGGAGTCCGCTGTCTCCGCCGCCGCGAGCCGGAGCCATCGGGACGCTTCCGGCGAGCGTCATCCGCCGCCGGTCTCCGTCCCCGCTGTGTCACGTGGCACAACGGCCGGCCCGCTCCGGGCCACGCGTAGCCCGCTGTCGGCAGCGGACTCACCTGCCTCCGAGCAACCGGCACACCGTCACGGGGTACGGGCACCCCCCTCCGGCACCTGAACCCCTCCCTTCCCTCGCTTCTCCTCTCCCTGACCGCAGTCAGTGTCCTGGCCGCGGTGTGCCTGCCGGAGGCCTGTTGTGAACCGATCCCCGCGTATCAGAGGGCTGATCGCCCTCGCTGCCGTAGCTCTGTCCCTGTACGTCGCCCTGACCGTGCCCGTCCATCTGGGCCTCGATCTGCGGGGCGGCACCCAGATCGTGCTGGAGACCCGCCCCACCACCACTGCCGACGCCGGCACCGAGGCCACGGACCGCACCGTCGAGGTGCTGCGCGGCCGTATCGACGCGCTCGGTGTCGCCGAACCCACCATCACCCGCTCCGGCGGCGACCGGATCGTCGTCGAACTGCCCGGCCTGCAGGATCCCCGGAAGGCCGCGGATGTGCTCGGCCGCACCGCCCAGCTCACCTTCCACCAGGTACTCGGCACGGCAGCCGGCACCGACGACATACCCGATCCGCTGCCAAAACGGCCTCACGAGCAGGTGATGGCCGATGAAGCAGGCCACCTTCTGCGCCTGCGGTCGGCCTCGCTGACCGGCAAGGACGTCGAGGGGGCGGCCGCCCGATTCGACCAGCAGGGCGGTGCCGGATGGCACGTCACCGTCGACTTCAAGGGATCAGGCGGACAGGGTTGGGCCCGCCTGACCGGAGAGGCCGCCTGCCGTCCGGCCGGGGATCCGACCCGCCGGGTCGCCATCGTCCTGGACGACAAGATCATCTCTTCGCCGCAGGTCGATCCGTCGGTGGCCTGCCGCTCCGGCATCAGCGGTGGCTCCACGCAGATCACCGGATCCTTCGACGACGGCGAGGCCAAGGAGCTGGCCCTGCTCATCAACGGCGGCGCCCTGCCGGTGCCGGTCGAGACCATCGAGCAGCGCACCGTCGGCCCCACCCTGGGCGCGCAGGCCATCGCGGCCAGTGCCTGGGCAGCCGTCATCGGCACCGCTTTGACCTCGCTGTTCATCATCGCCGTCTACCGGTTCATGGGAGCCTTGGCCACGGTGGCCCTGGCCTGCTACGGCCTCATCTCCTACGCGGCCCTCGCCGCCCTCGGCGCCACCCTCACCCTGCCCGGCCTCGCCGGGTTCGTCCTGGCCATCGGCATGGCGGTGGACGCCAACGTGCTCGTTTTCGAGCGCGCCCGCGAGGAGTACGCCTCTCGCCACCGCCCCACCCCGCGGTCGTCGTTGACCGCCGGGTTCCGCAAGTCCTTCAGCGCGATCGCCGACTCCAACATCACCACGCTCATCGCCGCCGGCCTGCTGTTCTTCCTCGCCTCCGGCCCGGTGCGCGGGTTCGGTGTCACGCTGGGCATCGGCGTCCTCGCCTCCATGCTCAGCGCCCTTGTCATCACCCGCGCCCTCGCCGACCACGCCGTGGCCCGCCCCCGTCTGCGTCGCCGCCCCCACCTGACCGGCATCGCCCACATCGGCGCCGTCCGCGCCCGTCTCACCCGCACGAACCCGAACCTGATGCGCAACCCGCGCCGGTGGCTGGCCGCCTCCGCTGCCGCCCTCGTCCTCGCGGCCTCGGGAATCGCCGTGCGCGGCCTGGACTTCGGCGTCGAATTCACCGGTGGCCGCCTCATCGAATACACCACGGCCACACCCGTCGACCCCGACCGGGCCCGTACCGCGCTCGCCGAGGCCGGGTTCCCGCACGCCGTCGTCCAGACCTCCGGCGAGAACCAGTTCACCGTCCGCACCCACCACCTGAGCAACACCCAGGCGGCGGCCATCACCGACACGGTCACCGACCTGGCACGCAACGCCGACAAGATCCGCGACGAGGCCATCGGGCCGAGCCTCGGCAAGGAGCTGCGCCAGGGCGCCCTCATCGCGCTCGGCGTCGCCCTCGGCGCCCAGCTGATCTATCTCGCGGCACGCTTCCGCTGGCTGCTGGGAACCTCCGCGGTCGCCGCTCTCGCCCACGACGTCGTGATCCTCGTCGGCATCTTCGCCTGGCTCGGCAAGCCCGTCGACGGTGTCTTCCTCGCCGCGCTGCTGACCGTGATCGGCTACTCCGTCAACGACTCCGTCGTCGTCTTCGACCGGATCAGGGAACTCGGCCGCCGCGATCGCAAGGAGCCCTTCGCCCGCATCGCCAACCAGGCACTCCTGCAGACGCTGCCCCGCACGGTCAACACCGGCATGGGCGCCGCATTCATCCTCACCGCGCTGGCCGTCTTCGGCGGCGAGACTCTGACCGACTTCGCCCTCGCCCTTCTCATCGGCCTCGTAGTGGGCACGTACTCCTCGATGTTCACTGCCACCCCACTGGCCATCGAACTGCACACCGCACGTAGGCGGGTGCACCGCTGAGGGCGCGCGGAGGAGCGCCGGTATGCGGCACCGTTGAGTGATCCCCTCCTCGGCGCGGGCCCGGTCCCGTGGACCGGGAGGCGTGTGACGACGATCGCTGCCGTCCCGCGGACCGAAGACCGCCCGAGTCCACCCGAGTCCGCTCGGGTCGGACCGGGTCGGTCCTAGGCGGTCCGGGTCGGTCCGAGGCGTCTAGGGACGGCTCCCCGTCGTGAGCCGGGATGCCGTCTCCGTCAGGCGTCCGTACCTCGGCTCACTCGGGCGGCGCTCGGCCCGCACCACGGCGTGGCTCGACTCAGATGAGTTCGGGCTCCGGTTGTGGTTGCCGTGCCGGTGCGGTCGTCGATTCCCACAGTGCGGTGGTCCGGACGTAGCCGTAGACCACTGAGGTCATCGCCAGCAGGAGAAGCGGTCCGGACACCCACGGGTGCCTGGCCATCTCCAACGGCAGGTAGCGATATGACAGCAGGAGCGCGACGAAGACCGTCGCACCGTAGGCGACCAGCTGGATCCCTGAGCGATCCCAGCCGCGGTCGAACGAGCGCAGACCCGCCTCGATCGTATACGTGAACACCACCCCGGCGATGAGATCCACTCCGTAGTGGTAGCCGAATCCCAGCGTTGCGGAGAGCGTGGCGATCAGCCAGAAAACGCCTGCGAACCGCAGAAGCCGCGGGCCCTTGCGGGAATGAATGAAAATCGCGGTGGCCCACGCCGTATGCAGGCTCGGCATGCAGTTGCGTGGGGTGATCTCGTCGAACGGCATGTGGTGCGGAACGTTGATCGGCGACGGCGTCACCGGCCACAGGTCGGCCACCGCCCACTGCTCGCTGCCGGGCATCGTCGGGGACCACAGGCTGACCGACGCCCAGTGCTCGGCGCCGGTGCCGTAGGCGAAGACCGGCCCGACCACCGGGAAGATCATGTAGATGGCCGGTCCGAGGAGGCCGATCACCAGAAAGGTGCGCACGAGATGGTGCCGCGGGAAGCGACGGTCGACGGCCACGCCGCGCAGTTGGTAGAGCGCGACGATGACCGCGGCCACGGCGAGCTGGCCGTAGACGACGTCGAGGAAGTTGAAGCCGATCGAGCCGGTGGCGGTGATGATCCGGCCTGCCAGCCACGACGGTTCGCCCAGCGCGTGATCGGCGGTCGCCACGTACTGGTCGAGCACCATGGGGCGGGTCTTCGAGGTGATGACCAGCCAGATGTCCCCGGTCTTGCGGCCGGCCACCAGCAGCAGGCCAAGCCCGACGCCCTTCAGCAGCAGGACACGTTCCGCGCCGGTGCGGCGCGTGACCGCGATGACCGCACAGCCCAGCATGACCCACAACGCACCGTTGCCGAACGGGTGGCCGCCGGTCACCTTGACGTCGAGCATCCATCGGACCAATGCGAAAACGGCGTCGATACCGAGCGCGGCACCCAACGCGACGAACCGTTGCCGCCAGGTGAGAACCACCATCGTCAACGTCAAACTGGCATACAGCAGGAAGCCCGATTTGGGAGGGAATATCAGCTCCCCCACCTGATTGCGGATCGGCCCCGGCAGACCGCAGCGATGCGCCGCGCTCTCCAGCGCGATGAGGAACACGAGGGCCACGACAGTCGCCGCGGCCCACAGTATCGCCCGGGGGCGACGCTCCACGGAGAGCGCGGTTCTGCCCTTTATTCGCGAAAGCGCCCGCAATACTACGTTTATCAATTGCCTGACCAATTTGCTCGATTTTGACTAGCCAAGTTACCTATCACGCCGGGTGGCATGCTTTTTCGGCGAAGGACGGGTGATGGGGGGCGTTCATCGCGAGGTTCGAACATGTTAACGGAGTGGTGCGGGTGGGTTCCGGCGAAATGTGCATCGCAGGGTCAGACGCGCGCCCAGTGCGCGTCCGGCGCCCGGCCGGAGTCGCGGTCGCCCCGGGTTTCGGCGATGCGTCGAGCGAGGCCGTGACCGACGCGTTCGCGTTCAGTCGGTGGGTCGGGAGTGCACGCTGACGGCGTAGCCGCCGTCTGACCGGTAAGGGTCGCCGCCCCAGGTGGCGAAGCGTTGCCGCAGCGTCAGTCCGGCCTGTGTGCACCAGTGGTCGAACTCCGGCAGCGTCACGGTCGGCTCCGGCAGCGGCAGGTGTTCCGCGTCCAGTCCCATGCCGGTGACCAGCAGTCCGCCGGGACGCAGTACGGCGGCCAGGTGCCGTACAACAGCCGGTCCGGTGCCGGGGGCCAGCAAGGGGACGACGTTTCCGGCGGCGAGTGCCAGGTCGAAGCCGGGTTCCAGGCCGAGTGCGTCCAGGCGGGCCAGGTCGCCGTGGAGCCATTCCTGGTCGGGGGCGTCGCGGCGGGCGACGGCGAGCATGGAGCGGTCGACGTCCACGCCCGTGCAGAGGTGCCCCAGTGCGGCAAGCCGGATCGCGATCCGCCCGGTGCCGCAGCCGGCGTCGAGCACTCGCGCCGCAGGTTCCAGCAGCGCGTCGCAGAAAGCGGCCTCACCGTGGATGTCGTGGCCCGATTCGGCGAGCCGCGCGAACCGCAGAGCGTACTCCTCACCAGCTTGTCCGCCTGTCAGCTCCGCCCAGCGGTCACGTCGGCTGCTCATGGTCTACGTGTCTCCAGGATGACTCGGTGGGTGGGTGAGGGCCGTGGCCTGAGCGGAGTTGAGTCGGTTGGTCAAGGAGGTGGCCTGCCGGTGGTCGCCCCTCTGGCCTTCCGGCACAGGTCAGGAGTCTGCCACCAGTGGTCGACAGCCGACGTCCATGGTGCCGAGTTCGCTGCCGAGCAGAATCAGAATGGTGTCGAGTGAGATGCCGAGCAGAGTGGCCCGGCCGGCGGCTCGGGACGGCACGGCTGTCGTCGAAGGCGGGACCGTGTCGTTCGGGGTCAGGTCTGCTGTTCCATCCTGATGGCCTGCCGGAGTTCCTCGCTCGCCGCTCCCGGTTCCTGTCGCTGGATCTCCAGCAGCGCGGCGGCGATGGCGTCCAGCTTGCGCTGGATGGCGTGCTCGGCCCGCCGTTCGGAGTTCTTGAGCAGTGCCAGGAGCAGCAGCGAGACAGCGGACATCGCCTCGCCCACCATCAGCAGCCACGGCGTGGGCAGCTTCAGCGCGTGCGCGGTGATCGCGCCGGCGACCAGCACGAGACACACGCCGAAGAAGGCGGGTGAGCTGGTGAAGTTCGAGGCGTGTTCGGCCAGGCGCGTGAACCGGCCCGGCCGGTCGCCGTCGCGGTGCGCGGGATGCTGAGGTGCCATCAGGTCACCAGCGGTCTTCACGAGACCGGCCGGTCGACGGGAGCTCCCAGGGCCCAGCCGGAGACATCGCCCAGCCGCCCACGCCACAGCGGAGCGGTCGCGGTCCCGGGCACGGACAGGAACGTGACGTCGACGAGATGGATGAACGTGTGCAGCCCGTCTCCGGTTCCCGGCTCCGACTCGGCCTCCTTCAGGGCCGACCGGACGGTGTGCGCCAGGTGTGCCATGTGGTCGGCCGAGTCTTCCGCTCCGGTGGCCGTCGACACCACGTGCTCCCACCGGTCGGCCCAGGTACGGGACCCGACCAGGTTCCCCGCGACGATTCCACCGGGCGTGGTCAGACAGATCGTGAGGGCGGCCTCGGGCTGCGCGTCGACGAGCCGCAGCAGGATCTCCAGATGTGCGTCGATCGGCGGGAGCGCGGCACCGTGTTCGCTCACCACAGGTCCTCTCTGGTACGTGCGGTCCCAGGCGGGTTTCCGCGTCGGGCCACGGGTGATCGGTTCAGTGGGTGGTGAGCATGCCCTTGCGCAGGCGCTTCAGGGTGCCGGAGAGCAGGCGGGACACGTGCATCTGGGAGCAGCCGAGCCGTTCGCCGATCTGTGCCTGCGTCAGCTCCTCCACGAACCGCCAGTGGAGGATGAGCCGTTCACGCTCGTCGAGCTGGGTGAGCAGCGGTGCCAGCGTGTGGAAGTCCTCCACCAGTTCCATCGCCGCGTCGTCGGACCCGATGAAGTCCGCCAGCGCCGTCTCGCCGTCGGGGCCGCCGCCGATGGTGGCGTCCAGAGAGGCGGAGTTGTAGCCGTTGGACGCGATCCGCGCCTCGATGACCTCCTCCTCGGTCAGGTCCATCAGCTTCGCCAGCTCGTTGACCGTGGGGGTCCGGCCCATACGGCTCTGGAGCTCCTCGGTCGCCTTCGCCAGTTGCACGCGCGCCTCCTGCAGACGGCGCGGCACGTGTACGGACCAGGAGGTGTCCCGGAAGAAGCGCTTGATCTCGCCGACGATGTAGGGGATGGCGAAGGAGGTGAACTCCACCTCACGGGATATCTCGAACCGGTCGATGGCCTTGATCAGCCCGATGACGCCGACCTGGACGATGTCCTCCATCCCGTCCGCGCCGCCCCGGTTGCGGAACCGGCCGGCCGCGAAGCGGACCAGGGACATGTTCATCTCGATCAGCGTGTTGCGCGCGTACTGGTGCTCGGGCGTGCCTTCCTCGAGCACCGCCAGCTTCGCGAAGAACAGCTTCGACAGGGATCGGGCGTCCTTGGGCGCCATCTTGCCCGGTTCGGGGACGTCCGGCAGCGCCGCTGTCGTCCGGTCCTCTGCCGCCTGTGCGATCGTCGTCGTCATCTGTGATCTCCCCGCCCGGCCGGTGCCCTGTGCGTTGCGCTCGAGCTGCTGTGGCCGCGCCTACCCCGTCGCCCGCAGAGCATGCACATGCTTGGAGAATGCGTCGGCGTGGGCATACGTCCGGCAACCGCTCAGGTGCCGACGGGAACGATGACGCCGGGGCGGCCGTGGGAGCATGTGCCGCCCCTGGCCGCCCTGGGGATGCGCATCCGGCGCAGCAGATCGCGAGTGAGGCGGGTGTCGAGCGTGGTGCGCCAGGTGACGTCGGGGTGTGTGGAGCGCAGGTGCGACAGCGCCCTGGTGCCCAGCCCGCAGCCGCGGAACGGTTCGTCCAGGACGACATCGGTGATCACGCCCTCGGCGCACTCGCCGCACGCTCGATAGGTGACCCGTCCGACCACCTTGCGGATGTGCACCAGGAGCAGGCACTCCTCGCCCACGCCGCCCTCCAGGGAGGACGACGGCAGCAGCTCGACATCGCGATAGGCCAGGAGCCTGCGGTGCCACCGGCCCCCTCGTCGTCCGGTGCGCCGGTGCCTTCCCTCGGCCCGTCGTGGTGCGGCGACGCCTTCCCGTACTCCAGGTCGGCCGTGCGCGTCGCTCATGGCATACGTCTGGTTTCCCTGCATTCCATCGCGTGTGCCCGCTACCACGGACCCCATGTCACAACACCGTGAACGCGTCTCGGTCGTCACCGACCGCCACCGGCCGCCCGCGACGACGAACCGTCCGTCGGGGGTGCGCTCGGGCTGTGCGTCAGGTGTCACGGCACGAGTCTGCCGGTGGGCGACGGCGGACCGGGGACGCCGTTCGGGCCTGCCCGCGTCCGGGGGCGCCGGAGGCCCCCGTCCGGCCGCGGGCGGGGGACTCCGGCGCCGGGTCTACTTCACGGACCCGGCCATGACCCCCTGTACGAAGTGCCGCTGGAAGGCGAAGAAGACGGCCACCGGGACGATCAGGGACAGGAACGCCCCCGGCGCGAGCACGTCGATGTTGCTGCCGAACTGCCTTATCTGCGACTGGAGTTCCACGGTCAGTGGCTGTGACGAGCTGTCGGCGAACAGCAGTGCCACCAGCATGTCGTTCCACACCCACAGGAACTGGAAGATGGCCAGGCTCGCCAGGGCGGGCCGTCCCACCGGCAGCACGAGCCGGGTGAAGATGCGCCACTCGTTGCCCCCGTCCATACGGGCCGCCTCCAGCATCTCCCGGGGTATCTCGGCGAAGTAGTTCCGCAGCAGGAAGATCGCGAACGGCAGTCCGTAGGAGACGTGGAAGAGGACGACGCCGGGAATCGTGCCGAACAGCCCCAGTTGGCCGAAGAGTTTGGCCACGGGCAGCAGGCCGATCTGCACGGGGACCACGAGGAGCGCGACCACGAGGAGGAAGAGGGCGTCACGGCCGGGGAAGTCCAGCCAGGCGAAGGCGTACCCCGCCAGCGCGGCGATCGCCACCACCAGGAACGTCGCCGGCACCGAGATCAGCACGGTGTTCCAGAACGCCTGCGTCATCCCGGCGTTGCCCAGCAGCGACGTGTAGTTGTCGAAGGACAGCTGCCCGGGAGTGGTGATCGCCGTCCACCAGCCGCCCTTGGCCGTGTCCTGCGCCGATCGCAGGGACGACACGAGCAGTCCGGCGAGCGGGGTGAGCCAGAGCAGTCCGACGACCACGAGGACGGCCTGCACCAGGCTGTTGCCGAGCCCGCGCCGAAGCGCACTGAGGTTCATCGCTGACTCCCTCGGAAACGACGGACGTTGAGGACCATGGCGGGGATCACCAGCAGCAGGAGCAGCACACCGAGGGCGCTGCCCAGTCCCTGGTCGTTGCCGCCGCCGAAGGACACCAGCCACATCTGGGTGGCCAGCACGGTGGCGTCCTCCTGCACCGGGCCCGGCGCGATGATGTAGACGAGGTCGAACACCTTCATCACGTTGATGACGAGGGTCACGAAGACCACGGTCAGTACGGGCGCCAGCAGCGGCACGGTGATCCGGCGGAACACCTGCCACTCGTTGGCCCCGTCCATCCGCGCCGCCTCGAGCGAGTCGCGCGGCAGCGCGGACAGGCCCGCGCCGATGAGCACCATCGCGAAGCCGGTCCAGATCCACAGGTAGGCGCCGATGATCGCCGGGGTGACCAGCGCCGGGCCCAGCCAGGAGATGCCGTCGTAGGGCGGGGCGAAGTTCGAACCCGGAAGGATGACGGTGTACGAGCCCGGCTCCAGGCCGGGGAAGCGGAAGGAGCCGTCGGCCGCGGTGGTGGTGCTCGCGGCGGTCTTCCCTTCGCGCACCGCCTCGACCTTCATCCTGGGCAGCCCGCTCTCCTGACGGTCCACCGCGCCCGTCTTTCCTCCCCCGCCGGGGGTGAAGTCCAGGTAGACGACTCCGCGCAGTTCGTCGGGGCCCGCTGTGCGGGCGGCCGCCGGGTAGGCCGGTTCCGCGCCCGCCGGCAGGTCCTTGGGCGCGACGCCGACCAGGCCGAGGGCGACCGTGTCGCCCGGTGACACGCTCGTGCCCGTGCGGTACGAGCCGCCGGCGCCCCGGGTCAGGCCTTCGCCGTCACGGGCGCGGGCGGTCGGGTAGGTGGCGGTGCCCTGGAAGGCGTCGTGGACGCCGACGGCGGCCGCGTTCAGGACGCCCTTGTCGGGGTCCTCGTCGTAGGCGAGGCGGAAGATGATGCCCGCGGCCAGGAAGGAGACGGCCATGGGCATGAAGAGGAGCAGCTTGAACGCCGTGGCCCAGCGGATCTTCTCGACGAGCACGGCGAGGATCAGACCCAGGCCGGTCAGCAAGGTCGGCGCCACGACGACCCAGATGGCGGTGTTGCGCACGGCTTTGAGGGTGGCCGGGTCGCGGAACATCTCGGTGTAGTTGTCGCCGCCCACGAAGCGCGTCCCGGAGGCGTCGAAGAAGCTGCGGCCGACCGAGAACAGCACGGGGTAGACGACGAGGGCGCCGAGCAGGAGCAGCGCGGGGAGGACGAAGAGCAGGGCGAGGGCCCTGCCCCGCCGCCGGGCGCGCCGCTTGCGGGCGGCGGTCGCGGCGGCGGAGGGCACGGCCGGCTTCGTGAGCGTGGCGGTCATCGCCGGTCAGCCCTTGTAGGCCTTGGCCGCGGCGGTCTCCAGCTGCGCCGCGGTGGCCTTCGGGTCGGACGGGTCGCGCAGGAAGTCCTGGAGCAGCTTCCACTCGCCGGCGCCCTTCGTCCCGCCGAACGCGGCCGGGGCCTGGTCGGACATGTCGAAGCGGACGGAGTCCCCGGCGGCGATGAGCGACTTGGCGGTGGTGCGAGTGACGTCGTCGCCGTAGGCGGCGAGGTCGAGCTTCTTGTTCGGGGAGAGGAAACCGCCCGTCTCGGCCCAGACGGCGGCGGCCTCCGGGGTGGCGAGGTACTCCAGGAGCGCCATGCCGGCCTTGGTGTTCTTGCCGTCCTTGAGGACGACGGCCGCGTCGCCGCCGCTGACCACGGGTGCCGCACCGCCGCCGACGGGCGGGAAGGCGAAGAAGTTCGCGTCCTCCCCTATCTTCCGGCCGAACTGGTCCTTGGCGACGCCTGCGACGAAGTCGCCCTCGTAGACCATGCCCGCCTCGGGCTCGGGCCCGAAGACCTTCTCGACGGAGCCCGGGAAGTCGGTGTTGAGCGCTCCCTTCTGGCCGCCCGCGAGGAGCTGCTTGTCCTGGAAGAGCTTGCCGAGCGTGGTGAGGGCGTCGACCACGCTCTGGTCGGTCCACTTCAGTTCGTGGGCGGCGAGGGCGTCGTACTTCTCGGGTCCTGCCTGGGAGAGGTAGACGTTCTCGAACCAGTCGGTGAGCGTCCAGCCGTCCTGGCCCGCGACGGAGAAGGCGGCGAGGCCCGAGTCGGAGACGGTCCGCCCGGCCTTCAGCATCTCGTCGTAGGTCTTCGGCGGCTGCACGCCGGCCTGGTCGAGGGCGGCCGGGCTGTACCAGACCGTCGACTTGTGGGCGGCCTTGAAGTAGAGGCCGTAGAGGGTGCCCTCGACGCTGCCGTAGTCCTTCCAGACGGTCGCGTAGTTGGCGGCGACGGACTTCTGGGTGGCCGACGACAGCGGCTCGAGCCAGCCGTTCCCGGCGAACTGCTGGAGCACGCCGACCTGCGGGACCATCACGACGTCGGGGGCGTTGCCGCCTTCGATCTTGCTGCCGACGACGGTGGAGACGTTGTCGCCGGTGGAGACGAACTGGGTCTTGGCGCCGGTCTTCTCGGTGAACGCCTCCAGCACCTTCTGGAAGTTCTTCTGCTCGGCACCCGACCAGACGCCGGCCACGGTGACCGTCTGGCCGTCCAGCGACTTGTCGCCGCCGCCCGCGGACACGGGGTCGCCGCCTCCGCAGGCGGTCGCGCCGAGGGCCAGGGCGAGGGCGGTGCAGCCGCTGAGCAGGGTGGTACGTCGTCGCATCATCGTCGATGTCCGTTCGTAGAAAGGGAGTTGGCGGCGGGTGGGGCGGTGGTCGTGCTCAGGAGTCGGTGTCGTCACCGATCCACCAGGCGGCCGTGGAGCCGGGGAGCACCCCGGCCCGGCAGGGGCCGCTGGACAGCAGGGGGTTGCCCGGAACGGGCGCCGGCGCGGGCGCCGTTCCGAAGTTGACGGCGCAGACGAGGCCGTCGCCGCGGGCGAAGGCGAGGACGCCGGGCTGGGTGTCCAGCCAGCGCAGCGAGCCCTCGCCGAGCTGGGGAAGGGTGGCGCGCAGGTGGAGGCCGTCGCGGTACAGGTGCCAGAAGGAGCGGGTGTCGGCGAGGGCGCGATCGGTGGCGTACTCGGCGAAGTACTCGGGCTGCGGCAGCCAGGGTTTGGTGCCGTCGACGCCGGAGGTGAAGCCGAACGGTGAGGCCTGCCCGGACCACGGCAGCGGCACCCGGCAGCCGTCCCTGATGCGGGCCCGGCTGCCGGTGCGGCGGAAGATCGGGTCGGTGAGCACGTCGTCGGGCAGGTCGACGACCTCGGGCAGGCCCAGTTCCTCGCCCTGGTAGATGTAGGCGGCGCCGGGCAGCGCCAGCAGCAGCAGGGCGGCGGCGCGGGCGCGGGCGGCGCCAAGACCGCTGCCCTCGACGGCCGGCTCGCCATAGCGGGTGACCGTGCGGACCTGGTCGTGGTTGTTGAGGACCCAGGTGACGGTCGACCCCGTTCCCGCGATGTCCTGCATGGCCTCGGTGATGACCTTGCGGAAGGCGTCGGCGTCCCAGGAGGCGCTCAGCAGGTCGAAGAAGAAGGCCTGGTGCAGTTCGTCGGGGCGGACGTACAGCGCGTGTTCGCGGGCGGTCGGGACCGAGACCTCGCCGACCAGGAGCCGTTCGCGGCCGTCGCGTGCCGTGTACTCCTCGCACACCGCCCGCCAGTGCCGCCACACGTCGTGCACCTCGGGCTGGTTCCAGGCGAGCGGGTTGACGGAGTCGCGGGTGCGGGCGTCGGCCTCCGGGTCCGGCGAGTCGGGCAGCTCGGGGTGCTTGAAGAGGCCGGCGGCGACATCGATGCGGAAGCCGTCGACGCCCCGGTCCAGCCAGAACCGCAGGGCGCGGTCGAAGGAGGCGCCGACCTCGGGGTCGCGCCAGTTCCAGTCGGGCTGTTCGGGCGTGAACATGTGCAGGTACCACTGGCCCGGGCGGCCGTCCGCCTCGGTCACCCGGCTCCAGGCCGGGCCGCCGAACATGGCGTGCCAGTTGTTGGGCGGCTCGGCGCCGTCGGCTCCCCGTCCGTCGGCGAAGTGGAAGCGGGCCCGGGCGGGGCTGCCCGGCGCCGAGGTCAGCGCCTCGTGGAACCAGGGGTGCTCGCTGGAGCAGTGGTTGGGCACGATGTCGAGCAGCACCTTGACACCCAGTCGCCGCGCGGCCGCCACCAGCCGGTCGAACTCGGCGAGGTCGCCGAAGAGCGGGTCGACGTCGCAGTAGTCGGCGACGTCGTAGCCGTGGTCGGCCTGCGGGGAGGGGTAGAAGGGGCTCAGCCAGA
Source organism: Streptomyces sp. NPDC002884 (assembly GCF_040295245.1). Taxonomy (NCBI): domain Bacteria; kingdom Bacillati; phylum Actinomycetota; class Actinomycetes; order Kitasatosporales; family Streptomycetaceae; genus Streptomyces; species Streptomyces sp. NPDC002884. Next base: position 88,621 of record NZ_JBEOVB010000012.1, read on the forward strand.
TCCCGTCCACACCCAGCTTCTTCAGATACGGCAGTCCGGCGCGGACTCCGGCGAGATCGCCGACGCCGTCGCCGGTGCTGTCCAGGAAGCTGCGGACGTACACCTGGTAGATCACTGCCTCACGCCACCAGTGGTGCGTGTCGATGCGCGTGTCGATGTGCTGGGAGCTCACCCGTTGGCCTGTCTGTGCGGGCTGACTGTTATGCATGCATGTTAGGTAGGTGTTTCACGGGGGTGTCAACGAACAGGCAGCAGGTATCTGACAGACAGGGGTCTCAGATACGTTGATACCGGGGCAAATCGCACCCGGTTGATATGGCGACGTTACCTAACATGTAAGTAGGGGAAATCGGTGTCGGCTGAGGAGTGTCAGCCGCGACGGGAGATGTCCGCCAGCTCCCGGGCCAGCCGCCGCACCGCCGCCTCGGGCGTCGAGTGCCCGGACATCGCGTCGTGCACGACCGCCTGCACCACCATGCTGACCTGGTCGTAACGGGGGCTCTTGGGGCGCGGTGCGGCCGTCAGGACACTCGCGCGCAGGGTAGGCAGGTACGGGAACCGGCGCACCAGCTCCGGGTCCTCGTACAGATCCGCGCGTACGGGCGGCAGCGCGCCCCGGGTGAGCACCTGCCGCTGGACGCCCTCACTGGTGAGGTACGCGATCAGCCGCGCGGCGGTGTCGGGATGCTCGGCGTGCGTGTTGACGGCCAGATTGGAGCCGCCGAGCACGCTGGTCCCGGGTCCGTCGCGCCCCGGCAGCGGTACGGCGCCGACCTTGCCGGCGAGCGCGGACCCCGCGGCGGAGGCGCTGACGTACGCGTAGGGCCAGTTGCGCAGGAAGAGGAGGTGTCCGTCCTGGAAGGCCTGCCGGGACTCCTCCTCCGTGTAGGTCAGGGCCTCTTTCGGCACCCACCCGTCACGGACCCCGCGTGCGAGGAATCCGATGCCCTCGCGGGCGGCCGAGTCGACGGTGACGCGGTCGCCCTCGTCGCCGAGGATCGTGCCGCCCGCCGAGTACACGGCCTCGGCCGCGTTGACGGTGAGCCCCTCGTAGGGCAGGAACTGTCCCGCGTAGCCGTCGAGTCCGTGCCGGGGCGCGATGGTCTTGGCGGCCCGCTCCAGTTCGGCCCAGGTACGGGGAGGTGGCACGCCCTCCTCGGCGAGAATGTCCTTGCGGTAGAGGAGCAGCCCCGCGTTGGTGACGTACGGGACGGCGTACAGCCGGCCGTCGTACGTCGCCGTGTCCACGACCGGCCGGAGGAAACTGCCCAGCGGGAAGCGGTCTCGTGGCAGCGGGCGGATCCAGCCGGCGGCGGCGAACTCCGAGGTCCAGGCGACGTCGATGTTGAGGACGTCGAACCGGCTGCGTGCGCCGCCGCGCAGATCGGTGATCATCTGGGCGCGCGACTCGTCCGCGGAGTCCGGCAGTTCGACGAGGGTGACCTTCTCGCCGGGGTGGGCGCGGTTCCAGCCCTGGAGCAGCGGGCCGAGATAGCCGGTGAGGTCGCCGGCGGTGGCGAGGGTGAGCGGTCCGCGGCCCTGCAGCCCACCGGCCGCCCGGGCGCCGGACGCGCCGTAACCGGCCAGGACGACGGCGAGAACGAGGAGGCCCCTACCGGCGGCGCGTATCCACCGCATAGGTTCCTCCCTGTACACCGGCGCCGGGCACCCTCGCCCGGAGTCAGAGGCTATGTATACCCGTTAGGTATGGGCGATACTAGGGCCTGGACCACAATACGAGGCTGCGAGGAGGACAGCACGAGTGCGCCTGCCCCTCCTGGCCCTGCTGGCGCGCGGCCCGGCCCACGGCTACGAGCTCAAGCAGGACCTTGAGCGACTCCTGGGCGCCGCGTACCCTCAGCCGAACATCGGCCAGATCTACGTGACTCTGAGCCGCCTCGAGAAGACGGGGCTGATCGAGGGCGAGGAGGTCGAGCAGTCGAGTCGGCCCAACAAGAAGATCTACCACCTCACGGACGCCGGGCAGGAAGCGCTGCGCGTCTGGTACGAGGAGACGGCGGACGAGCCGCGGTTGCGGGACGAGTTCTTCATGAAACTCGCGCTCGCCCCGCAGACCGGTCTCGCCGACCAGATCGCCCTGATCAACAAGCAACGACGCCACTACCTGAACACCATGCGCACCCTGTCGAAGCTCGTCACGGGCGAGAACCGCGACAACCGGACGGCCCGACTGCTCATCGAGGGCGCCATGCTGCACCTGCAAGCCGACCTCGACTGGTTGGAGCGCTGCCAGGAGGAACTGGAGGAGCCGGAGTGAAAGACACCCCCACTCCTGCGCTGCGGGCCGAGGGCCTCACGAAGACCCACCACGGCGAGGGTGCTCCCGCCCACGCCGTACGCGGGGTGGACCTGTGTGTACGGCAGGGTGAGTTCGTGGCCGTCACCGGGCCCTCCGGCGCCGGGAAGTCGACGCTGCTGCATCTGCTCGGCGGCCTTCAGCGGCCGGACAGCGGCAGCATCTGGCTGGACGGCGTGTGCACGGACGGCTACAGCGAAGCGCAGTGGGCCGTGGCCCGCAGGCGCCGTATCGGCGTCGTCTTCCAGTTCTTCAACCTGGTCTCCAACCTGTCGGTCGCCGACAACGTCGAACTGCCCGCGCTGCTGGCCGGGGTCTCCCCCAAGCGGGCCCGCGCGGAGCGGGAGGAACTGCTGGCCGAGCTCGGCCTGACGGGCAAGGAGCGGAGCATGCCGGGCGAGCTGTCCGGCGGCGAACAGCAGCGGGTGGCGCTGGCCCGGGCCCTGGTGAACCACCCTCCCCTGCTGCTCGCGGACGAGCCCGCGGGCAGCCTGGACAGCAAGGGCACCCGCGAGGTGACCCGGCTGTTGTCCCGGTTCCACCAGCGCGGCCAGACCATCCTCCTGGTCACCCATGACGCGCGTATGGCGAGCTCCGCGGACCGGGTGATCAGCTTCTTCGACGGCAGGATCGCCGACGACGCGGCCCTGGACGCCATGCCGTCCTCCGGCAAGGGGATATCCGCGGTCCTCGAGCTGAGGGACTGACCCGTGCGAGCCACGTTGCGCTGGGCGCACTCGGACCTGCGGACGCATCGTGGCGAAGCGCTGTTCCTGGTGCTCGCCACCGTCGGCGTCGTCACCTCCCTGCTGCTGGCGGCGGCGCTCTTCGGGTACGCGACGAACCCGTGGGAGCGGGTCTTCACCCAGTCCCGGGGCGCACACGTGTCGATCCACACCGGCCCCTCGGCCGAGGCGGCCAAGCTCGCCGGGCTGGACGGCGTCGAGGCCGTAGCCGGGCCCTATCCCACCGCTGCCACCACGGTCGCCTCCCGCGGCGCCCGCGCCTCCGTCGAGCTGCGCGGCACCACCGCACGACCCGCCGTCGGACGTCCCCTGCTCGTCTCGGGCCGCTGGCTCGACGCGGCGGCGCCCGACGGTGTGGTGCTGGAGAGCAGCCTCGCGCGGGCGCTCCTGGCCGAGCCCGGAGACGTGCTCACGCTGCCCGGCGGCGCCTCGACGCTGACCGTGCTCGGCGTCGCCGACAGCCCCGAGCCGCGCTACCGGCAGGGCGAGCGGCCGGGACTGGCCTGGGCGCTGCCGCCCGCAGTGCCGCGCACCGGCTCCGACCGCGGCCAGGTGATCGGGCTGCGCCTGACGGATCCCGGGGACACCGACTACGCCGTCCAGCGCGCCGTCACCGTGCTCGGCTCCGGCGCCGTGCGCGAGGTGTCCACCTGGCAGCAGGCGCGAGCCGAGGCGCAGGGCGACGACCGGCTGCTCGGCCAGATACTGGGCCTGTTCGGACTCGGCGCGCTCGTCGCCGCCGGGCTCGCCGTGCACGGGGCCATCGGCACCCGCATCCGGGGTCATCTGCGGGACATCTCGATCCTCAAGGCGATCGGTTTCACGCCGGGCCAGGTCATGCGGGTCTTCCTGCTCCAGCATCTCGCCTACGCGCTGCTCGGCGCCGTGGCCGCCGCCGGGCTCGTACAGGCGCTGGGCAGCCGGCTGCCGGGGCGGCTGGGAGACGCGGTCGGGGTGTGGCAGGGGCTGCCGGGTCACGCGGCGACCCTGTTCGTGGTGCCGGTGGGGGCGGTGCTGTTCATCGGCGCGACCACCGGGCTCGCGGCCTGGCGGGCGGGGCGGGTGCCGCCGGTTCCGGTGCCCCGGACCGCCGCCCCCGCCGGCGGGCGTCTGTCGGGCGTGGCGCGCCGCGCGCTCGGCCTGCGGCTGCCGCCCGCGCTGGTCCTCGGCTGGCACAAGGCGTTCGCGCGTCGCCCGCGCTCGCTGGCCACGATCGTCCGGCTCGCGCTGCCGCTGACGCTGATCGTGGTGGCGATGAGCGCGTGGACGACCATGGACCGCTTCCGCAGCACACCGGAGGAGATGGGGATGGCGGCCGCGCTCACCGTCCGCGCCGACGACGGTCTGAGCGACGCCGCTACCCGGACGCTGCTGGAGCGGCGTCCCGAGGTCGCCGCCGCGTATCCGGGCGTCGAGGTGGCGGCCCTGGTTCCCGGCCAGACGGCGACGATCGCGCTGCGCGGCCTCGGCACCCGTACGGACCCGTACCCCTACACGCTGGCCGAGGGCCGCACCGCCCGCGGTGCCGACGAGGCGGTGGCCGGGCAGGGACTGCTGGATCTCCTGGACGTCCGGGTCGGCGACTGGGTGCGGATGACCGTGAGCGGCCGGCCCCAGATCCTCCACATCGTGGGCCGCAGCATCGAGCCGGAGAACGCCGGCCGGGTCATCTCCACGTCGCTCGACACCCTGCGGGAGAACGACCCGGCACTTCAGCCGACGTTGTACCAGGTCCGGCTGCGGGACGGCGCGGATCCGCGTCGCGTCGCCAGCGAGCTGAGCGCCTCGGCCGGGCGTGGCCGGCTGGACGTGCACACGGTGACGAACCCCGCCGACGGGCTGTCGCCCCTGCGCAGTGTCGTCGTCGGCCTGCTCGGCGTCCTCGCGCTCATCGGCCTCGTCGATCTGCTGACCGCCATCGGCGGCGCGGTGCGCGAGAGCGAGCGGGATCTGCTCGCTCTCAAGGCGATCGGGCTGACTCCGCGGCAGATCACGGCGATCACCGTCACGGCCACCGGTTGCACCGTGCTGGCCGCGGTCGCCGTCGCCATGGCACTGGGCATACCCCTCTCCCACTGGCTGATCGACGCCCAGGGCCGGTCGAGCGGCATCGGGGCCGGTATCGCACAGGCGCCGTCCCCCCTCGCGCTGTCCGCGTTCGGCGCGACGGCGTTGCTGGGCGCTCTGGCGCTCGCGGCGCTGCCCTCGGCCCGCGCCTCCCGGCGGCGCCTCGCGGACACGCTGAGCGCGGTGGCGTAACCCGGGGAACCGGAGGGCTTTCAGGTGCCCCGGCGCCGGGCATGACGTGTACCGGGGTGGCCGAGGAACCGGGGGACGCATTCACGTCAGAGTCGAGCACCTGATCAGACACGGGGTCTCCCGCCGGGCATGGGTGGTGGGGGCCGGTGCCGCGTACTGGCTCTGCGCCGTGGCCGGAGTCGGCTACCTCGTCGGGCAGGGGACGACGGCCGGGAACGTCGTCGCTCTTCACCTGGTCTGCTTCGCGATCGAAGCGGTCTCGGTGCTCGGAGTCCTGTGGCCCGGAACGGGAGCCGGGTCGCAACAACTCGTGGACGATCACCAGAGCGTGACGGTGTCCGCCTCCTGCTTCAGCGGGATCTTCCTCATACCCCCCGCCCTGATCACCCTGGGCTCACTCGGTCTGACCGGCCGCCCGATGGAGGCCGTGATCGCTTCGGCCTCGGCGCTGACGCTGGCCTCGTTCGTCGGCCTCGTCGCGGTGACGGCCCTCGCCCCCTCGGTCCGCCCGGCCCGGGAGGGGGCCGGCCCGCCGGACGGCCCGGACTGGTCCGACGGCGGGGACTTCGACTCGGGCGGCGACTAGCGGGGCCGCGAGTCCGGCTTCCAGTCCTGGACGAGGAGACCGAGCAGCACCTCGTCGAGGAACTCGCCCATCACCCAGGCCGAGGAGCGCAGGACGCCCTCGCGGACGAAGCCGTTGCGTTCGGCGGCACGCAGCATCGCGGCGTTGTCCGACAGCGTCTCGATCTGCAGCCGCTGCAAGCCGCGCACGATGAAACCGTAGTGGCAGAGGACCGCGACCACGTCGGTGCCGTAACCCTGACCGCGAGCGGACGGCAGCAGCCCGAGGCCGATGTGCGCGAACCGGTTGTGGCTGTCGATGCCCCACAGCGTGGCGCTGCCGACCAGCGTGTCGCCCTCCAACTCCACGACGGAGAACGGAACATGCCCCTGTTCCTTGTCGTCCACCACGAGCCGCGCGTCCTTGGAGCCGGGAGTGATCGGCCGCCACGGCCGGCTCTCGGCTCGCGAGGCGTTGACCACGTCGTCGTAGAGCTCGGCCCGCAGGATCGGGATGTCGTCCTCGTGCCGAGCCCTGAGCCCGACCTTGTTGCCTCTAAGCATGCAAACTTCCTATCCGACGGAGTTCTCCGACGGCAAACCAATAAGGACGGCGAACCCACGAGACCCGGTCAGTGACGGCGGCGCGCTGTGACGATCCAGGCGCGTGAGTCGAAGTACACGCCGCCGTCGGTGTGGTGGGCGTCGAGGGTGGTGCGCAGCCGCGTGCGTGCTTGCCGCGCCGCCACGGCGTCGAGTTCGGCGAGCAGGCCCTTGAATTCCCACAGGCGGAGCACGGCGTCGAAGGCGGTGGCGCCGTCCGGGCCGTAGTAGACGGGCTCGTGCACGTCGGTGAAGCTGACGTCCTCGAAGCCGGCGGCCGCCAGGATGCCTTCCGTGACGGTCGGGTCGGCGAGAGAGAACGGGTCCGGACCGCGGGGTACGGCTGACGCGGCGGTGAGGCTCCGGCGGATCGCGGTGGCCCACTCGTTGCGGTCGCGCCCTTGCCAGACCAGCAGCACCAGGCGCGCCGCCGGGCGCAGAGCCCGCCCGATATTGCTGAACGCGGCGACCGGGTCGGCGAAGAACATCGTCCCGAACCTGCTGATACAGAGGTCGAAGCGCGCCGACGGGAAGCGGTGGACCTGGGCGTCCGCCTGTCGGTAGGTGATGTTGGTCAGACCCTGCTCGTCGCTGAGCCGGCGGGCCCGTTCGAGCATGGTCGCGGAGAGATCCACGCCCAGCGCGCTTCCGGTGACGGCGGCGCGGGCGGCCTCACGCGTGGACTGCCCTGTGCCACAGCCGATGTCGAGCACATGGTCGCGAGCGAGTACGCGGGCAGCGGCGCGAAAGCGTTCGTTGTGCAGGCGCAGTTCCGCGTCGTAGTCGAACAGGTCTGACAGGTCTGACATGACCGTCACCCGATCCTCTCGATGCCGATGCCGATGCCCATGCCGATGCCGATAGCGATAGCGATAGCGATGTTGGTACCGATATCGACCGGGCCGTCGCGGAGTGTGCCTCGCGCCTGGTCCAGCGTCATGGTTTCCCCGGTGCGAGCTCGTCGGAGATCGGCAGCCGGAACACCCACCGACCGCCGCCGGGTCATGGTCGGCCGCCTCCGGTGTGCTGGAGCAGAGCCGGGACGAACACGTCCCACAGCGGCTTCGGCAGGTCGTGACCGGCGCCCCCCAGGGTCAGCAGCGTCGCGCCGGGAATCGCGTCGCGCAGCGCATGTCCGTGCGGGAGCGGGAAGACCGGGTCGTGGTCGCCGTGGACGACCAGAGTCGGCGCCTCGACGGAGGCGAAATCGCGGGACGACCCGTCGAAGGTCATCGCGTAGTGGTTGACGAGGGTGGCTGCCGGGTCGCGGGTGCGGGCCACGTCCCGCTCGACCAGCGCGCGCGTGGCCCTCTCGTCGAAGTAGGGCGAGCCGCCCGAGCACGCCTTCGCCGATGCGACGACGAAGTCCACCACCGCGCCGGAATCGGCGGGGTCCGGGGAGGCGGGGATGCCGCCGGTGAGCTCGTCCGACGGCGGCGGGAGTCCGTCCTCGCCCGTGGAGGTGGAGACGAAGGTCAGTGACTCCACCCGGTCGGGGTGGTCCACCCCGAGGATGAGCCCGATTCCGCCGGACATGGACCGGCAGACGATGTGAGCGCGCTCGACGTCCAGGGCGTCCAGGATGCCGAGCGCGTCCCCGGCCAGGTCGGTGAACGTGTAGCCCGGCCTTCCCGGCGGGTAGCTGGTGGATCTTCCGGTGTCCCGGTTGTCGTAGCGGATCACGAACCGGTCGCCGCGCGCGATCCGTTCGCACAGCCCGGTTTCCCACCACAGCATCGAGGCGGTCGCACCGTCGATGAGCAGGATCGCCGGGTTCGCGGGGTTTCCGAAGGTCTCGAGGCACAGCTCGACATCGTCGATCTCGACGAGCTTCTCACCGTGCGAAAGGTGATCGGTCATGAGGACCACGCTAGACCTGGCAGTCCATCGCCAAAAGCGATGGTTTCCGATCAAGTCGATCGCGAGGAGCGATGGTGCCGGTTACGGTGGGCTCATGTCCGACGTGGAACTGCGGCATCTCACCACGATGGCCGCTGTGGCCGACGAGGGCTCGTTCGGGCGGGCGGCCGCGCGGCTCGGGTACACCCAGTCGACGGTGAGTCAGCAGATCGCGGCTTTGGAGAGGGCCGTCGGTGGTGCCGTGTTCGACCGGCCCGGCGGGCCGAAACCGGTGCGGATCACCCCACTCGGCACGGTGGTGCTGGCCCACGGACGCGATCTGCTGGCGAAGGCCCGGGCGATGGCGGCGGCCGTCGACCGGTTCAAGGCCGGCGACGGCAGGGTCGACATCGGCACCTTCCAGAGCGTGTCCAACGTGATCCTGCCGCTGGTCGTACGCGGGCTTCGGGACGAGCACCCCGACTGTGACATCAGGCTGTTCGAGGAGGAGACCGCCCGGCCACAAGTCCATGAGCTCGACCTGATGTTCTTCGACGGCCGCGTGGACGGCGACGTCGAACACCGCAAACTGCTCGACGACCCCTACCTGTTGGTGGCCCGCCGCGGCACCTTCCCCGACGGTCCGGTGCGCCCGGCCCTGCTCGACGGCGTTCCGATGGTGGCGCACCCGCCGATCTGCGACCAGGCCCGGATGGAGCAGGCGCTCGCGGGCCACGGCGTCCGGCCGCACATCGTGTGCCGCACCGCCGGCAACGAAACCGTGCTGTCGATGGTGCGCGCCGGCATGGGTTCGGCGATCCTGCCGCAACTCGCCCTCCACAGTGCGGACATCGGCTCCGATGCGTCGCTCTGCGTCCACGAGCTCAGGCCGGCGCTCCCGCCACGCGAGATCTTCCTGCTGTGGCAGGCGCATCGCACTCACTCCCCGCTCGCGGCACGGGCGATCGAGATCGCCGTGGCAGTCGCGGGCAGGATCGCCGAGCGCACGCGAAGCTGAGCGGCCCGAGCCGGCGCCGACGCGTTCCGCACATTTACTACTGGCGAGTAAGCTGCGCGTTCCCGGAGTTTGGAGTGGTCGTGGTCCGCAGGTTCACCGTGTCCGACAGCATTGTCATAGAGGTCCCGCCGGAGGTGGCCTACGAGGCGGTCAGCCGGCCCGCGCAGATGAGACGGTGGAGTCCGGAGAACCTCGGGGCCACCGTGCCGGCGCCGGACGTGTCGGCCCCGCTGGGGACGACGTTCGAGGGCCGCAACAAGCGCGGGGCGTTCCGTTGGGTCACCCGATGCACGGTGACAGCGGCGGACTCGGGGAGCCGTTTCGCCTTCCGGGTGCACGCGATCGGGGTGAAGCGGCCCCGGCTGCGGGGCCCGATCGCCACCTGGGAGTACCGCTTCGAGCCCGAAGGCGGTGCCACGCGCGTCACGGAGTCCTGGACGGACGACCGGCGGGCCTGGCCGTCGGTCGTCGCCAATGCCTTCGACCGGGTCGCCACCGGCGGCCGGACGTTCGCCGACTTCCAGGAGGGCAACATCGCCCGGACGCTGCGCAACCTGAAGCGCGAGCTCGAAGCGGAGTCCGCTTCCTGATCCCGGCGCCCCGGCCCGTGCCGTCCCCGGGTGGCGCGACGGCGGGGCGACGGCGGGGCGGGTCTCAGGCGCGGGTGGCGTGGCGGGCGGCGGCGGGGTTCTCGGGGCGGGCGTTCACGTCAGCACGCGCCCAGGGTCCGCCGGGCGGCGGGATCGGTGCCGGGGCGGTGGGTGGCCCAGTAGGCGAGGGCGAGGGCGAGGGTGATCCTCAGCGGCGGGAGCACGAGGGCCATCGTGACGCGTACGACGCGGGCGAAGCGGCGCAGGGCGCGTTCCTGTCGGGCGCTCCAGGTCAGGTGCAGCCGCTCGCGCAGGACGGGTGGCAGGGTGCCCACGGTGACCAACAGGGCGTAGTGCGCGGCGAGTCGGGCGATCGGCGACCAGAGCGGACCGGGCAGCCAACGGAACGGCTTGGCGGGGCTGGCGAGTTCGTCGAGGACGTCCTGGACCGACCGGTTGAACTCCAGGCGGTGGATGACCATCTCGTCGTAGTAGTCGAGGAACGACGGCCAGTCCGGAGGAAGGTGATGCTCTTTCAGGCCCCATATGCGGCCCACGTCCCGCATGCCGCGGTAGTACTCGTCCAGTTCGTCGGCCGACATGCCCTTGCCGAACAGGCGCTGCGCGTCCACGGGGCCCTTGACCAGGGTCGCGTGCACCCAGTGGTACGCCTCGGGGTTGAGGGCGTGGTAGCGGTGCCCCAGCGAGTCGGTGCCCTTCATGCCGGTGTGCACGTGGAGAAGGCGGCGCGCCTCGGCGGTGGCCGCCTCCTGACCGCCGTAGACGACCGTGGTGAGGGAGAGCAGGGTCCGGATCAGGCGGGGCCAGGGTTCGGCGCGGAAGTTGCTGTGGTCGGCGACGCCCGCCCCGACCACGGGGTGCGAGACCTGGAGAAGCAGCAGCTGGGGTGCCATCAGGGTGGCGCGGGCATCGCCGAAGCGGCGCCAGACGACCCCTCCCCTGCGCGGCGCGCGGATCTGCGCGGGTATCTCGGCTTTCCCCGCGTTCAGTCGATTTGCCCTGTCTGACGTGTGCGGTACGCCGGTCATGACGCCTCCGTCCCTCCGCCGCGTCCGGAGTATTGACGCGCCCAGTGAAACAAGTCAATAGTTTTTGTATCTTTGACTCTCCGGACCCTCCGGACCCTCCGGACTCTCCGGCCCCCCGGACTCCCTGGGCGACACCCCCGACGCGGGGCCCCGGGGATTCGCCTCCCACGGATTCACCTCTACAGGCAAGGAAAACACGAAAAGGTTCATATATGCACATATCAGACACGCGGTCGAACGGCGTGCACGCACGCGCCGCACGCGCCGCACGCGCGTGTCCACCGTTCGGTGGACACAACGAGGTACGCACGGTCGTACCGGAACGTCCGATTCCCGCCGAGTCTGATCGGCATGACAACACACGCGAACGAACTCGTGGTCGACGTACGGGGACTGCGCAAGCGGTACGGCGACGTGACCGCGGTCGACGGCATCGACCTGGGCATCCGCAGAGGTGACGTGTTCGGCCTGCTGGGGCCCAACGGAGCCGGCAAGAGCACCACGGTGGAGATCCTCCAGGGCAACCGCTCCCGGGACGCGGGCCAGGTCTCCGTACTGGGCGCGGACCCGGCACACGGCACGCGCGCGTGGCGCTCGCGGGTCGGCATCGTCTGGCAGGACGAATCCGCGCCCGCCGAGCTGACGGTCGGCGAGACCGTGCGGCACTTCGCCCGCTACTACCCGAGGCCACGGGACCCGGAGGAGGTCATCGGCCTGGTGGGTCTTGAGGCGAAGACCGGCAGCCGGATCAAGGCGCTGTCCGGCGGGCAGCGCCGGCGGCTGGACGTGGCCCTCGGGGTGATCGGCGACCCCGAGCTCCTGCTCCTGGACGAGCCGACGACCGGCTTCGACCCGGCGGCCCGGCGCCAGTTCTGGGACCTGATCCGCAAACTGGCCGACGAGGGCACCACCATCCTCCTGACCACGCACTACCTGGAGGAGGCGGAGACGCTCGCCGACCGGCTGGCCGTGGTCGCCGGCGGCTGGGTCGTCGCCGAGGGCGAACCGAAGGCCCTGCGGGAGCGGTACGGCACCGGGGCCACCGTGGAGTGGACCGAGCCGGACGGCGCCACGCGCACGGAGCGCACGGACACGCCCACCCGGACCGTCGCCGAGCTCATGCGGCGCTTCGACGGCGAGATTCCGGGGCTCCGGATCAGCCGCCCCACGCTGGAGGACGTCTACCTCCGGCTGACCGGACAGGAGGACGCCCGATGACCACGACCGTCGCACGCACCCGCACGAAGGCGCACACCGACCGCCTGCCCGGAGCATGGCGACTGGGGCTGGGGCGTGGCGTCCTGGAGCTCAGGCAGTTCTTCCGGCAGCGCGACCAGGTGCTGTTCACCTTCGCCTTCCCGGTGGTCTTCCTGTTCCTGTTCGCGTCGATCTTCCGGGACGACGTGCGCGGAGCGGGCATCACCGCCTCGCAGCTCTACGTCCCCGCGATGATGGCCGCCGGCATCATGTCGACCAGTTTCCAGTCCCTCGGCATCTCGATCGCGATCGAGCGGGACGAGAAGGTGCTGCGCCGGCTGCGCGGTACGCCGATGCCGCCGGCGGCGTACTTCCTCGGCAAGATCTGGCTGGTCCTCGTCACCGGGCTGCTGGAGACGGCGATCCTGCTGCTCGTCGGCGCGACCCTCTACGACGTCGATCTGCCCACGGACCCGGGCCGCCTGTTCGACTTCGCCTGGATCTTCGTGCTGGGTCTCACGGCGTGCGCGCTGCTCGGCATCGCCGTCAGCTCCGTCCCGAAGTCCGGCAAGAGCGCCACCTCGGTGGTCGTACTCCCGTTCCTGGTCCTTCAGTTCATCTCCGGCGTGTACATCGCGATCGACACCATCCCCGACTGGATGCTGAACATCGGCGCCCTGTTCCCGCTGAAGTGGATGTGCCAGGGGCTGCGCGGGGTGTTCCTTCCGGAGTCGGCGCAGGTCCTGGAGCAGACCGGTGGCTGGGAATTCGGTCGGGTGGCCCTGGTGCTGGGGGCCTGGTGCGTCGGAGGATTGCTGCTGTGTCTGCTGACCTTCCGGTGGAAGAACCGGCGCGACGGATGAACGAGCCGGAACGGGCCGGGGGCGCGTACACCTGGGACCGCTCGTTCCGGATCTGGGACAGCTACTTCGCGTTCGTCTGGCTGGCCACCCTGGTGTTCGTGCTCGGCACGGGGTATCCGGGCCGGCCGGTCAGACTGGTCGCGGCGGCGCTGCTGGTTCTGCTGATCCCGCTGTTCGTGTGCGTCGGGCGCCCCATCCTGCGGGAGGATCCGCCGGACCCAGGGCGGGCGCTGGGCTACCTGGTGGCGGCGATGGCGCTGTTCCTGCCGTCGGCGATCCTCGTGGGCGAGACCCGGCTGATGACCTTCGCGCTCGTCCCCCAGTGCTTCATGACGCTGCGCATCCGGTGGGCGCTGGTGGCTGTGGCCGTCATCAACCTCGTGCCCGTGGTCGGGTGGGCGCTGGTGTGGTGGCCCGACGACGAGGCCGTCTTCTTCAACGGGATGTTCGCGGTGGTCACCTTCGTCTTCTCGACGGCCGTCGGCACCTGGATCATCCGGATCATCGAGCAGAGCCAGGAACGGGCCGCGCTGATCGCGGAGCTGGACACGAGCCGCCACGAGATCTCCCGGCTGTCGGCCGAGCACGGCGCGCTGGCCGAGCGGGAGCGGATGGCCCGGGAGATCCACGACACCCTCGCCCAGGGTTTCACCAGTCTGCTGATGCTGGTGCAGGCCGTCGAGGCGGAACTCGACGACGACATCATGCAGGCCCGACGCCATCTGGCCCTGATGGACGAGACGGCCAGGCAGAACCTCGCCGAGGCGCGCGCCCTCGTCGCCGGAGGCGCGCCCGCCGACCTGCACGACGCCTCGCTGCCGGATGCCCTGCGCCGGCTGGCCGCACGTCACGGGACGGAACTGCGGATGACCGGTCCCGTACGTCCGCTGCCGGCCGGCCCCGAGGTGGTGGCCCTGCGCGCCTGCAAGGAGGCGCTGGCCAACGCCCGTCGACACGCAGGGAGTTCAGCCACGATAGGCATCGTCCTGACGTACGCCGAAGAGGCCCTCACCGTGTCCGTACGGGACGACGGCTGCGGCTTCGACCCGCACAGGGCGACGGGAGGCTACGGTCTGGCAGGACTGCGCGCCCGGGCCACCGAGGTGGGCGGCACCGCCTCCGTCGACAGCACACCCGGCGACGGCACCACCGTGACCGTCCGCCTGCCCGTACCGCCCCCGAGGAGCCCATGGTGATCCGGATCGTCCTGGCCGACGACCATCCCGTCGTACGGGAGGGCCTGCGGGCCATGCTCAGCGCCGAACACGACCTGGAGGTGGTCGCGGACGCGTCGAGCGGACCGCAGGCCGAGGCGCTGGCCGCGGAGCTGCGCCCCGACATCGTGCTGATGGACCTGCGGATGCCCGACGGCGGAGGCGTGGACTCGATCGTGCGGATGAGCGCGGCCGGACTGCCCTGCCGGGTGATCGTCCTGACGACCTACGAGACGGACCGCGACATCCTGCGCGCCGTGGAGGCCGGGGCGGCGGGCTACCTGCTGAAGGACCTGCCACGGAGCGAACTGGCGAACGCGGTACGGGCCGCCGCGCGAGGCGAGACGGTGCTGGCGCCGACGGTGGCGGCCCGCTTGGTGGACCAGTTGCGCACCCGACCGGAACGCCCGCGGCTGTCCGAGCGGGAGACGGCGGTGCTGCGGCTGGTTGCGGAGGGGTGCACGAACGCGGAGATCGGCCGCCGTCTGTTCATCGGCGAGTCGACGGTGAAGACCCATCTGCTGCGGGTCTTCGGCAAGTTGGGTGTCGACGACCGAACCGCCGCGGTGACGAGCGCGATGCGCTACGGCCTGCTCGACTGACGTTCCCCCCTGCCTGAGGGCAGGCACGAGTCAGCGCAGCGCGTCGCGCAGCAGCCTGGCGTTGCTCACCGCCCGGCTCGACCCCCTGCGTTCGGCCAGCGCCGTGACCTCGGCGATCTCGCCCTCGGCGCCGCAGCGCGACACGCACTCCACGGCGAGTGCGAGCAGTTCGCCCACGCCCCGGGCCGGTGTGCCGCGCAGCAGGCCGGGCAGCGCGGCTTCGAGTACAGACCACACGGTGGCGTAGGCGCCTGTCTCCGCGGCGGTCCTCAATGAGTCGCTCGCCCGGTTCGCGTCGGGCCATCCGTCGTTCAGCAGCGCCTCCAACTGCCGCCCGAGCAGCGCCCCGTCCAGCTGCCGCCGCGCGGCCAGTACCAGCACGGCATCCACCACCGCGTCGGTGTCCGTTCGCCAGATCAGCCCGAAGGCCAGTGCCAGGTGCACCGAGTAGCCCGCCGGGCCGCCGGACTCCGCGACGAGCGGCAGGACACGGGGCCACCCCTTCTGCGACATGCGCGGCTCGAAGTAGTCGCGCGCCATCATCTCCTCGCGGTGATGCGGCACTTGGGCCACCCAGAAGGGCTGGATCGGGTCGGCCAGGCCGTTGTTGCCGACGTACGGCCCGACCAGGGCCGCGGCGGTCGCCGGGAGCGGGGGGTCGACGACCGCTCCGGGGCGGGCGGGTGTCCACCACCCCTGCGAAGCGGGTTTCGGCGGCTTGCAATGCGGCCAGCCCTTCGGCTCCGAGTCCTGGTGCGGCAGACCGCCCTCGCGCAGCCAGCGCGCCAGCCGCTGTCCGGCGTCGGAGGTGAGCGCGTCGGCCGCGCGCAGCACCTGCCGGTCCGCTGTCGGAGTGACGCGCAGCAGGGCCTGGGCCAGGTCGACCGGCGCGGGAGTGACCCCGAGCTCGTCGAGCGCGGAGATCCGCTCCACCAGTACGGCGGCGTCCAGCGCGCCGGTGGCGAGGGTCGGGACGGCCAGCAGGAACGGCTGCGTGCCGGCCTCGATGACGTCCATCGCCTCGGTCAGACGTGTCGCGAGCAGGGAGCCGGCCAGGGAGTGGTGGCTGCTCGGACGGGTCCGGCAGACGTGGACGGCCCGGTGCATCTGGACGGCCCGTCGCCTCGGCTCGTCGCCCCGCACCGAGCGCGCCACGTCGTAGAGGTCGGCCTGCACCCAGTCGAATGTCTCCTTGGGTTCCCGGCGCACGACGGGCTTCAGTGCCTGGGCCAGTGCGGTCCGGTCCAGGTGGGAGTGGCGGACCAGTCCGTCCAGGGCGCGCTCGAACGCCACCACGTCCCGGTCGTCGGCGACGACCGCCGCGACCTCCTGGGCGACCTCGGCGGCCGTCGCGGCGGGCCCCGGCACCGGGCTGGACTCGGGCACGTGGGGCAGCACGTCCGCGTACGGCTCGGTGGTGGTGTCCCGCGGTGCGCCGAGCAACTCGGCCGCGCGCGGGGCGAGTCCGGCGCTGAGCCGTTCGGCGGCGGTCCGCAGCTTCGGCAGCACCGAGTCCCCGGCGGTCTTGAGATGGCGGGCGACCACGGTGAGCGCGCGCTCCTGCACCGCCATGTCCCGGTGGTCGAAGGCCGTGGCGATGTCGACCAGCAGCCGGTCGGCGCGTGCGGGGTCCCGCCGGACCGCGCGGTCGAGCCAGTCCAGTTGGGCGCGAACGAGCTTCTTCTCGGGGCGGAGCAGGACCCGTTCGCATGCTTCGGTGAGTATGTCGGGTTCCAGCAGTCCCGCTTCGTCCAGCCCTGTCAGGACCTCCTGGGCGTGGTCCGCCACCGGCAGGGTGCGGTCGAGCAGTGCCAGACAGTCCCTCGCCCCCGTTGCGTTCTCGGCCGGTGTGGGGGCCAGGGCGCGAAGGAACGCCAGGAACGGCGCGGTCTCCGTGCGCGTGCCGTCCTCGACCAGACGCCCGAGAAGGTGGTCGACCAGCGCGGCACGCTCGCGGGCCACCCGGGCGTGTTCGGTCGGCGTGAGCGCGAGCGCCTCCAGCAGGACCACCGCCCGGGTCCCCCACGGCGGATCGCTGACCATGTCCGCGAAGACGTTGTCGATCAGCTCGTCACGGTCGGCGAGCCCTTCGGCAGTGAGGCTGATGAGCCCGTCCAGCAGCCAACGCTCCCGGGCGAAGACGAAGCGCCCCGGTCGCGCCACGGCCACCGGGAGGAGCTGCGCGGTGAAGTCGTCCGCGAGCAGCCGCTCCAGGAGGTCGGCGCCCGGTGCTCCGCCCAGCATC
Organism: Streptomyces sp. NPDC002884; assembly: GCF_040295245.1. NCBI lineage: Bacteria > Bacillati > Actinomycetota > Actinomycetes > Kitasatosporales > Streptomycetaceae > Streptomyces > Streptomyces sp. NPDC002884. The sequence goes on from NZ_JBEOVB010000012.1 coordinate 105,727, forward strand.
CGCGCGGGTCGCTCTCGGTTGTCGGCGCGGTCGGTCAGCCAGGCCAGGACGAACTCGTGGGAGGTCGGCACCGGGCAGCCGGTGTCGCGGACCAGGTGTTCGATGATTTTGAACAGCGTGTCCGGAGCCGTCGCCCGTGCGTCGAGCCGCGCGACCAGCTCGGTCCGCCATGCCACGGGGTACAGGTTCAGAACGTCCACCGTCCAGGTGTCCACCTCGAAGTGCCGGTACGTCGAAAGCCAGGCGGCCGCGGCCTCGGGGGTGACCTGGCACCCCAGTTCCGCCGCGAACAGGGCGGCCTTCGCCTCCACGGTGTTCTCCCGCCGGGCGATCGCCTCACGGTGGGCCGTCAACCCGGCGGCGCACGCCCCGCGCTGAGTTGTCGTCAGCACACCCAGTTCCCGGACCACTCCGCCGACGTCGCCGGCCTCCACAAGCTCGACCAGCTTCATCGTGCCGCCCCCGTCGTCGGTCTCTCAGCCATGGAGCGGACCGTACAGTGCACGTCTGACAGTGGGAGTCGCTTTTCTGGGGGCCTCGGAATCCGGTTCCTGGGGGCTTCGGAAACCGGTTCCTGAGGGGATCTCAGCAGCCGGCTTCTGAGGGGGACCTCAGCAGCCGGCGCCGCGACCGCCGTCGACGCGAACCCGAACTCCCCGGAGCACCTCCTGGGAGGGCTCGGCCAATTGGCCGTCTTGACCGGACACGAGCAGCACGGGTGTCACGAGCAGCACGGGTGTCAGTAGCCGGTGCCGCGCTTGACCTGGGTCCGTTCGACCCCGTGGGTCGCACCCTTGTCGTCCAGCGTGCGGCACGCGTCCGCGATGTCCTGGCTCAGGCGATCGATCTGCTCGCGGCTCAGTGTCTCCTTGACCAGGGCGCGCAGGATCTTCACCCGTTCCGCGTTGGGCGGGAGCGTGTACGCCGGCACCATCCAGCCCCGCTCGGCCGAGAGTTGCCAGGCGATGTCGGACTCGTCGTAGGCGTGTTTGCCCGCGAGACGGAAGGCGACCAGCGGCAGCTGTTCGAGGTCGCTGCCGATGACTTCGAAGCGGCCGGTGCCGCGCAGGTTGTCCGCCAGCGCACGGGCGTTCTCCTGCATCATTTTCATGACGTAGGTGTAGCCCTGACGGCCGAGCCTCACGAAGTTGTAGTACTGGGCGAGCACCATCGACGCGCCGGTGGAGAAGTTCAGTGTGAATGTCGCGTCGGTCTTGCCCAGGTAGTTCTCGTAGAAGACCAGGTCCTTGGCCAGGTCGGACTCCTCGCGGAAGATCAGCCATCCGATACCGGGGTAGACCAGGCCGTACTTGTGTCCCGAGACGTTGATCGAACGGACCTGCTCGAGCCGGAAGTCCCATTTCGAGTCCGGGTAGAGGAAGGGCCATACGAATGCGCCGCTGGCGCCGTCGACGTGGATGGGGATGTCGAGGTCCCGCTCTTTGCGGACGTCCCGCAGGAGCTTGTCGATCCCGACGACATCGTCCTTGTGGCCGGTGAACGTGGTCCCGAGGACGGCGACGACGCCGATCGTGTTCTCGTCGAGATGGGGCTCCACGTCCTGCGGGCCGATCGTGTACTTGCCCTCGGCGAGCGGCACGATCCGCGGCTCGACGTCGAAGTAGCGGCAGAACTTCTCCCACACGACGTGGACGTCTCCGCCGAAGATCAGGTTGGGCCGGTCGATCGACAGGCCGGCCGCCTGGCGGCGTTCGCGCCACTTCCACTTCAGCGACAGCGCGCCGAGCATGATCGCCTCGGACGAGCCCTGGGTCCGGCAGCCGGCCGTCTTGCCCGGCGCGTGGAAGAGGTCGGCGAGCATACGCACGCAACGCTGCTCGATCTCGGCGGAGATGGGGTACTCCGCGTGGTCGATGAAGTTGCGGTGGAGGTTCTCGGCGATCAGCCGTTGCGCCTCGGGCTCCATCCAGGTGGTGACGAACGTGGCGAGGTTGCGCTGCGGGTCGCCCTCCATGGCGAGGTCCACGTCCACGAGCCTCATTGCGTCCGTCGCGGCCATGCCCTCTTCGGGGAAGGTCTCCGAGGGAGCGGGCACCGTCAGGAATCGGTTGCCGAAAAGAACCGAATCGTCATGCTTTGTCATGCAGTGATTCAAACAGCGGCGGAGTCCGCCGCGTGCGAGGGACACACCGCACCTGCCGGACACCCGCGATCAGCGGACCCGTCCGGGGAGGCTGCCGGTTCGGCTCGCGAACGGCGCCGGCGTAGGCATCGGCGTCCCCGACCCCCCACCGGTCGTCCCCCGACGCCCAGGACGGCCCCGCCCGAGTCTCGACGACCTTTGCAGGCCTGCTACACGCGCATCCCGTGGACGTGCCGCGGCTCGACCAGCAGCCCGTAGAGGACCAGCACGGACACCAACATGGTGGCCAGCGACCAGAACGGATAGACCGGAAGGAAGATCATCTGCCCGACCAGACAGAACGCCGCCAGGCAGATGCCCGTCAGTCGCGCCGCCCTGGAGCCCACGAGCACGCCGATGCCCGCCAGGGCCATCACCATGCCGATGACAACCCAGATCCAGCCCCAGGCCGTGTAGTTGAGGATGAGCAGACGGTTGCCGTCGGAGTAGGCGGTCGAGTAGTAGCCGTGATTGAAGATCGCCACGAATCCGTTGAGCAGGTTGAAGAGAGCGCTCACCATCAGCAGGATCCCCGCGAAGGCGACCCAGTGCGAGCGCTCCATCGGGGGAACGGCGCCGTCCGGCGGAGAGACACGTTGCTGCATGGGATCCATGAGACGCAGCACCACGGCAGGCCGCAATCGGTAGGACCCTTTCGTGTCGGCGACGCCCTGGTGACGGCCGTGCGCCGGGCCGGGCGGATGGTCGATGTCCTCTCGAAGGCAGCGGCCCTGACACGCACCCGAAGCATCACCACTGAGTACGCGGATCTGTGCGGGTGCAATCAACTCTCCCTGTCTCCAACCGAGTTGACGGTCCGAGGTGCACGGTACGCCAGCCGCTGCACCTCCGCCCCTCCATCGTGTCCGGAGTATTGACGTGCCCCGTGAAACAAGTCAATAGTTTTTGTATCTTCGACTCTCTCGACGGCACCCCCCGACGGCACCCTCCGACGCAGGACCCCGGCGTTTACCTCTATAGGTAAGGAAAACCAATGAGGGACAGAGCGGCGCACACAGGCAGCCCGGGAGGAGGGCGCACGCACTGGCGGCGCAGCGCGCTCCTGTTCGTCCCCTGCACCCTGGCCGTCGCCGCTTCGGGTGTCGCGCTCGCGGAAGGGTCGATCGCCGCCTCGTTCGCCGTGCAGGGCACGGCGTTCAAGGTGTCACGCCGCTCACTGCGCGACTGGCGCAGGAGCCGTCCGTTCCGGGCCGCGGTATGGGGCGTCGCGGGCGGGATCTTCTTCCTCGTCCAGCCCGACCAGCGCATGTTCGTCTCGGTCGTCACCGCCATGGAGGCCGGCCAGGTGCTGGTCGACGCCGAGACGGTCGAGTTCTCCGGCCTGAGCGCGCACAGCCACGACCGACAGGAGGCATAGCCCATGGGCCGCTACAGCCGGCTCGAACGGATCCGCCGGATGGATCCCCGGCACGACCACGAGGAGATCTTCCGGTGGATCACCCGGTACGAGTTCCCCTGGGACTACGTCCAAGGCGTGTCCGTCGCCTTCCTGCGCGACTACGGCGTGCCCCGGATCTCACAACTGCTCGACCGCACACAGGAGTTCGAACGCGCGGGACAGAAGCGGTACGACGACACCGTGCTGATCGCCTACGAGATGGTCCACCACGGCATGGACTCGGAGCACGGGCGGGCCACCGCCCGGCACCTCAACCGCATCCACGGCCGCTACCGCATAGCGAACGAGGACTACCTGTACGTCCTGGCCACCACCGTGGTCGGGCCCAAGCGATGGATCGACCGGTACGGCTGGCGTCCGCTGTGCCGGCAGGAGACCGAAAGCCTGGCCCTGGTGGGCCGGCGCATGGGCGAGATGATGGGCATCACCGGACTCCCCGCCGACTACGCCGGCTTCGAACAGCTCCACGACGCCTACGAGAACGAGATGTTCGCGTACGACCCCGCCAACCGGCGCGTCGCCGCGGCCACTCTGCGGATCATCACCGACTGGTACCCACGGCCGCTGCGGCCGCTCGTGGCACGCTTCTCGCTGGCCGTCCTGGACGAAGCGCTGCTGACCGCGCTCGGCTTCCGCCCGCAGCCGCGCCCGATACGCGCGGCCGCCCACCGTGTCCTGCGCACCCGCGCCCTGCTGACCCGCCACCTGCCCGCGCGGCCCGGCTGGTGGCCCAGCCGGCCGAAACCCCGCAGCTATCCCTTCGGCTGGACGCTCGACGACCTCGGCCCGCACTGGGCGCACCACAGGCCGCCGGCTCCGCTCCCCGACGAGAACCCACCGATGGAGCACCGATGACACACACCGCCGAGAGCGCCGACCGGCCCGCCGGACCCACCGATACCGCCGGGCGTACGGATCCCGAGAGCACGGCAGACGCCGCCGTCCGGCAGACCACCACCGCCGGGCATACGGATTCCGGGAACACCGCAGACGCCGCCGTCCGGCAGACCGTTACCGCCCAGCAGGACACTCCCCCGCCGGACACCTTCGACTCCCGCTCCCCCGCCACCGGCGAGACGCTCGCCGCCCACCCGGTCCACGGGCCGCTGGACGTCGACCGCGCCGTGCGGCGGGCGCGGACGGCCGGGGCCCGCTGGGCGGCTCTCCCCGCGGCCGAGCGGCGTGGGCATCTGCTGCGCTGGAAGCGGGAGTTGGCGTCGTCCCTGGACACCGTGGCGGGAACCGTTGCGGCGGAGACGGGCAAACCGCTTCAGGACGCCGAACTGGAACTGTTGCTCACCCTGGAGCACCTTTCCTGGGCGGCCCGCAACGCCGGGCGCGTGCTGCGTCGGCGCCGGGTGCGCACCGGGGCGGTGGCGATGCACCAGGCGGCGACCGTGGTCCACCGTCCGCTCGGCGTCGTCGGGGTGATCGGCCCCTGGAACTACCCCGTGTACACGCCGATGGGATCCATCGGCTACGCCCTGGCGGCCGGCAACGCCGTGGTGTTCAAGCCCTCCGAGTACACCCCCGGCACTGGGGTGCTGCTCGCCGAGCTGTTCGACGCGGCCGTGCCCGACTGCGCGGGGCTGTTCACCGTCGTCACCGGGGCCGGGGCGACCGGCGAGGCGCTGGCCCGCTCAGGCGTCGACAAGATCGCCTTCACCGGCTCTCCGGGGACCGCGCGCAAGGTGATGGCGGTGTGCGCCGAGTCGCTGACGCCGTTCCTGGCGGAGTGCGGCGGGAAGGACGCGGTCATCGTGACGGCGGACGCGGACCTGGATGCCGCGGCCGACGCGATCGTGTGGGGCGCGATGGGCAACGCCGGTCAGACCTGCGCGGGCGTGGAACGGGTGTATGCCGTACGGCAGGTGCACGCCGCGCTGTGCGAGAAGGTGGTGGAGCGGGCCGGCACCCTGCGTCCGGGGGCCGGCCCGGACGCCTCCTACGGGCCGATGACGATGCCGGGCCAGACGGCGGTGGTGCGTCAGCATGTCCACGACGCGCTGGCGGCGGGGGCGGGCGCGGCGTTCGGCGGCGCGGAATCGGTGCCCGCGTCCGGGAACTTCGTGACGCCGGTGGTCCTGGTCGACGTACCGGAGGACTCGCCCGCCATGACCGAGGAGACCTTCGGGCCGACGGTCGCGGTGAACGCCGTGGCGGACGAGGAGGAGGCCGTCCGCCGGGCGAACGCGTCGCGCTACGCGCTGGGCGCCGCGGTGTTCTGCGGCAGGGGCCGCGCCGGTGCCGCGCTGGCCGCACGCTTGCGCGCGGGCGCGGTCTCCGTCAACTCCGTGCTGGGCTTCGCCGCCGTACCGGCCCTGCCGTTCGGCGGGTCCGGCGACTCCGGCTTCGGCCGGATCCACGGGGCGGACGGACTGCGGGCCTTCACCGCCCCGCAGTCGGTGACCGTCCGGCGTTTCGCTCCGCCGCTCGATCTGACGTCCTTCGCGACCCCGGCCGCGACGAAGGCCAGGGCCGTCGCGCTGATGCGGTGGCTGCACACCCGGCGCTGACCGGGCGGGGCACGGTCAGGCGTCGAGGAGCGGCGCGAGGTATCTGCGGGCGAAGGCGCGGGCCTGTTCCTCGTCGTCCAGTTCGATGCAGCCGGCCGGGTTGAGGAGGAAGGAGACCGCGACACGCACCATCAGCTCCGCCACCGGCCGGGGGTCGGTCCCGGGGCGGCCCTCGGTGTGCTGGGCTCGCCGCAGATGCGCGGTCAGGTAGTCGGTGGTGGCGGCGAGGGAGGCGCCGCCCTGCACGGTGAAGTAGGGGAGCACCACTTCGGGTTCGAGCCGCAGCAGCCCTCCGAAGAGCGGATGGGCCCTGGTGTACCGCAGGGCGACCACGAAGCCCTCGACGACCCGGTCCTCCATCGTCGGCAGCGCGGCGACGGCGGAGTCCAGCTGCTGGAAGAAGCGGCTGCCCTCGCGCAGCAGGCACGCCTCGACCAGTCCGTCCTTGCTCTGGAAGCGGCGGTACACCGTGACGCGCGAGACGCCGGCCCGTTTGGCGACGTCCTCCACCGAGGAACGGCGCAGGCCGAACGTCGTGAACTGCTCCAGGGCGGCGTCGAGGATCTGGCGCGCCAGCTTTTCCTCTGTCTCCGGCCGGGCGATGGCCCGGGCCAGCAGGGAGTCGTTCGCAGATGTCTTCATGGTGCCTTTCACGGTACCCGCACACCTATCGACAGAGACAGTGAAACATCGACCATACATCTGTATCTCATCCTATGTCCCTCGTACGTCCCTCGTACGTCCCACCACGCCATCCCTTGTGTTCGGAGGACCCATGGGCAGTCGCCTCACCCCGCAGCAGTCCGACTTCGCCGCCGTCGTACGTGAATTCGCCCAGCGCGAGTGCGGAAGTCCCGTACAGCGCGACGCACTCACCCAGGGCGGCCGGGATCCCCACAACCCCAAGATCTACGGCATGCTCGCCGACCTCGGCTGGCTCGGTGTATGTCTGCCCGAGGAGTACGGCGGCGCGGGCGGCGGCCTCGCCGACGCCTGCGTGTTCCTGGAGGAGACCTCCTACGGGCTGGTGCCCGCCGGCGGCTTCGTCACCACCGTGATCACCGCCAAGGTCTACGAGCGGTTCGGCACCGAGGACCAGCGCCGCGAGGTGCTCGGCGGCGCCGCGCGGGGACGCGTGCTGGCCGTCGCCATGTCCGAGCCCGGCGCCGGTTCCGACGTGGCCGCCCTGCGCTGCCGCGCCGAACTGCAACCTGACGGCAGTTGGCTCGTGGAGGGGCAGAAGACCTGGATCTCGAACGCCCATATCGCCGAGAGCATGCTGCTGGTGGCGCGGACGGGCGGGGACAGGCACGAGGGACTCACCATGTTCCACGTGCCCATGAGCACTGCGGGGGTGGAGGTCCGGGGCATCGAGACCATGGGCGGCCGCGAGGTCAACGACGTGTTCCTCATCGGCGTCCGGCTGCCCGCCGACGCGGTCGTCGGTGAAGTCGGCTCCAGCTGGGGCCAGTTGATGGCGGGGCTGAACCACGAGCGGCTCTTCCTGGCGGCCAACATGCTGGGCCTGGCCCGCCGCGCCTTCGACGACGCGGTCGCCTTTGTACGCGAGCGCGAGCAGTTCGGCCGGCCGGTCGGCTCCTTCCAGGCGCTGCGGCACCGCGTGGCGGACCTCGCCACGGAGATCGAGTGTGCCCGGCTCCTGGTGCGCGAAGTGGCGTCGGACTGCGACGCCCGGCCGGACCGGCTCTTCCCGCGCGAGGCGTCGATGGCCAAGCTGAAGGCCACCGAGACGGCCAAACGCGTCGCGCTGGAGTGCATGCAGATGATGGGCGGCTACGGCTACGCCACCGAGTACGGCATGGAGCGCCACCTGCGCGCCGCCGTCGTCTCCACCGTCTACGGGGGCACCAGCGAGATCCAGCGCGACATCATCGGCAAGAGCTACGGCCTCTGAGTCCACCGGGCCCCGGAAGCCGCAAGCCGACGACCGCCCCTGCCCTTTCCGGGCCGGGGCGCGTCCTCACCGATGCCGCTGGGCGGCGGCGAGTCGTGTGTCGGTGCCGACGCCTAAGGTTGCGCAGGCAGGCGATACCGAACGTGGAGCAGGGGTCTCGCAGGCCGGGTCGGCCCCTTCATCTCCTCCCTTGACCGCACCCCTTGGTCACACGAACGAGAGGTAAGTCCCATGCACGGAGTGCCGTTGACCGAGCAGGTCGTCGAGGCCGTGCGCCGCGATCCTGGAGCGAGCGCGCTCCCGCAGCTGCTGCCGTACGTGAACGTGCCCTGGGTGGAGGGCGGCGAGGCCAGACCGATGCCTGCGGAGGCGCTCGCGAGGGCAGTGTTCCCGTCGGGGCGCCCGCTGCCACCGAGCCTGCGCTCCTGGCTGGCGTACGACACCAGCCTGCTGGCGCGGTACGGATGGTTCACGCCGGACGGCGGATTCGCGCCGCGGTCGATCGACCAGGTGGTCGGGGACGAAATGGGCGACTTCTGGGCAGGGCCGTTCGCGTGGCTGTCCGGGCGCTTCCCGGAGTGCTTCGTCCTGCCCGGCGGGTCGGACTCACGACGGATCCTGGCCGTCACCGAGCCCGACGAGGAGGGCGAGTACCCGGTCCTCGCGCTCGACCTGGACGACATGCCCTACCTCGGCATCATGTACCCGGGCTTCGACGTCTACCTGGCCGACACCGCGGGCCTCCTGGAGCTGGGCGAGCGACAGACCTACACGGACCTGATCGACCACGCCGCCTACGGACCCCGGATGCGCCGCCACGCCGTGCAGTGCTTCGCGGGCGAGACCTGCGTGGAGTACCCGTTCGAGTTCGCGCCCGTGTACGAGCAGCTGTATCCAGGGCAGGGGCAGGTCGCGGGACGTGGTGGTGCCCCACGCTGACGCCGACTGCCCGGCCCCCGTTCCACCCGCTGCACGACACGGCCGGTGCGGCCCGGCCCTGCGGGCGTGTCACCTCCGTCGGCGGCGCCACCCGCCGGAACGGCGTCCGTCATCAGCAAGGCCAAGAGTTGCTCTTCGACCAAAAAAGGTAGTGCCTCCCCGACGGTGCTGCGGGCACCCTGGAGAGACGGAATCACGGGGGTGAGCCGATGAGCCATTTGGCACTGCCGCATCCTGCCCACTACACGCCGTCGATGCCACGGCAGCAGGATCAGGAATCGGTGAGCCCACGGGACGACAAGGTCCGCGTCAACCGGCACTGGCCCGACAGTCTGCTCGACGGGACCGGTCCGGCGCCCTTCTTCCTGGTCGAGACCTGGCGACCGTACGACAAGGCCGGGTACCTCGCCTCGTGCACGCCGGACACCTGCCGTCGTTGGGTCGACGCCGCCCTCGCCTACGCCACCGCCGTGGACGAAGTCAGCGTCGAGTTGACGGCAGCGCACCAGGGCGTGGAGTCCGTCCCGCGCTGGCGATACGCCGCCGCGCGCCGTGCCCTGCACGACCGGGAGAAGGTCCGTGAGCGCTACGAACAGACAGTGCGGGAGGCCGGCGAGGCCTACCAGCCGATCAGCCGGGAGATCTGGCACGCGGTGTGGGCCGAGCACGACCGGGCGGCCTTGTCGGCCCGGGAGGACGCGCAGGCCCGACGGCGGGCAACGGAGCTGGGCGAACGGCCGATCTGGGGCTGGTCGGTGGTGACGAGGAAGAAATGGAGCATCGCGTATGTCTTCCGGCACGACGTCCCCCACAGCGACGAGCGCGTGTCCGCCACCCGCCAGGGCAGGCCGTGTGTCAACCTCCTGGAACTGCGGCAGGCCCTCAGGGACCTTCATCCGAACCGGCTTCACTGGGACGACGCCGCGCTCGCCGAGACGGGATGCGAGTTGGACGGTGTGAGCTTCGGACGCTGCTGGCGGGAGCTGTTCGGCGAGGATCACAACACGTTCACGTCGCTTCCGCCGCTTCCCCCGCCGACCCGGCGCCCCACCCACCGGGGCAACCCGAGCGGCGGCAGCGCCACCGGCGGCACGGGCGGCTATGGCGGCGGACATGGCTATGGCGGCTTCGGCGGCGGGTACTGACGCAGACACCGGACCGCAGCGGCGGCAACCGTGCGCATTCGAGCGGGAGGTCACCACCGCGCACTCTCCCGGACGACCCAGGCGCGTAACGGCTTCCTGATCGCCCCCTCCGCCCGGCCGGACAGGAAAAGCCCTGGCCGCGGGCAGACCGACCTTCGCTGCGGCGAAACCCAGCAGTGCGAGCAGCGAGTGGCGAGCAGCGGGCGGCGAGCGCTGTGACGCCTGATCAAACAGAGGCGAAAAACTCCTCGGGGGCTTCGTCGAGGACGAATCCGTTGTCGAGCCTGACGCGGACCGTGACGCTGAGCATCCGTCGCTGGTAGGCGACCCACTCCTCTTCCAAGGCCCCCACCTGTTCCTCCAGTTGCTTTCTGCTCTCCGGCGGCATCTGGTGACCGAAGTCGTCGAGGAGCGACTTGAGGCGCAGATACTCACGGACCCCGTGGCTCTGCTGCCTGTGATGCTCGTCCACCCGCTCGACAGTGCCCTCGATCCCTGCCGCAAGGGCGACAGAGGCGGCGAAGGCACCCGTCTCCACCGGGGGCTCCTCGACTGAGGTCACCGACCCGGCCAACCGCAGATCCGCCGCCAGCCGCACCCGTTGGCCCACGTTCAGCATCATCGATCCTTCGTCTTCCTCGTCGGTCACCGGCAATCCGGTACATGTGGCCACGCCAGACGTACCGGAGAGGAATGGATCATCCCACTCGAGTCATGAAACACCGTCACGTCAAACTATTGTCCATATATATGCGCATGCATGCCCTCTCGTCGTCATTCCGGCGTCCGGCACGGCGGACGGGACTCTGTGGCAACTCACCGAGGCAGTGCGGCTGCTGTCGCCGTCCCGCCTTCTCCTCGTCCTGCCCGCCCACGACGAGGAGGGCTACGAGCGATTCCGCGCCGCAGCGGCGCAGGCGTTCGCGACGCGTGCCGCGTCGCTGCCCGAGGCGCAACGCGCGGCTTTCCGTCCACCGGTCCTCCCTCCGGAGCTGCCACCCCCGGTGACACCGGTGGCGGACCGGGTGCCGGCGCTGTACGGCGTCATCCATTTCACCGACGACTGGGGCGCCGCGATCCTGCGCTTCGATGCGTTGTCCGCCGACTTCACCGAGATCCTCCGAAGCAGACAACTAAACAGGCTGCGTGGGCAGTTGGACCAGCTGATTACTCATCTGGATCCGGTGAGGCCGCCGCGTCAGAAGCAGCCCGTGCCCTGTTCGGCCTCCGATCGGACACGGATCCGATGAGGGGACCGCGTATCGGATTCGGTGCCGCCTCGACAGAAGCCGGGATGTGCTGCTGAGGCCGGAGGACCGCAGGAGCGTGCGGCGAGGCGTGGGTGACGATCGTCAGGCCGGGATCGGCGGAGTCTCCAGGGCGTCGTAGTCCAAGTCCCCGACGACGCCCTGCCCCCCCACGACATGCCGTTCGCTCCGCCGCAGACCGAGACGCCCGGCGCCGCCACCGGGCCGGGCGTCTCGTCGGCGTCGTCGACCTCACGCTTCACGGGGTTGCCTGGGAGGAACTGGCCCGGGATCACGAGATCCGGCGGCGGAGCGTCTGCTCGAGATGCACCATGCGCCCACACCGGCCGAGTTGCACCAGCGGCCCGGACACGGCGACGAGGCGACGACGGGTCAGGATTCGAACTCCGAAGTCCAGGTGCCCAGGGAGATCTCCGCCGTGATGCCGGGCCCGAAGCCGGCCATCAGGCCGCGGTGACCCTCAAGGGCTGACGCTTCGTCAAACATGCGGGCCAAGGCGTCGAGTACCACCGCACTGGCTATGTTTCCGTACTCGGTGAGCGTGGCGCGGCTGAAGCGGAACGCCTCGGGCGGCACGTCCAGGAAGAGGCTCAGGTCGTCCAGGATGCGCGGGCCGCCCGCGTGGATGATGTAGAAGTCCATCTTGCTGGCGTTCCATTGGTGCTGTTCCGCGACGGCCCGCAGCGCCGGGGCGAGGGGCTCCATGGTCCCGGGTACGCGCTTGTCGAGCTGGAAGTGGAAGCCTGTGGACCGGACCGCGTAGGAGATCCAGTCCTCGGTGCTCGGGATGATGTACGAGCCGTTGCGTTCCAGGCGGACTCCGGTGCCGCCGTTGCCCCGCATCACGACCGCGGCGATTCCGTCGCCGAAAAGGCCGTTGGACAGCAGCGACCCCACGCCCAGATCGGTGGGCTGATAGCACAGCGAGCAGAACTCGCAGGCGACGACGAGGACGTTGGCGTCGGGGTACGCCGTGCAGAAGTCGTGTGCCCGGTTGATGGCTGCGCCGCCTGCTGCGCAGCCGAGTTGAGCGATCGGCAGCTGTCGTGTCTCCGGCCGGAAGCCCATCTCGCCGATGAGCCATGCGGTCGGCGGGGGCATCATGAAGCCGGTGCAGGAGACGTAGACGATCATGTCGATCTGCTGCGGCTCCAGTTCCGCGTGGTCGAGTGCCTGGCGCACCACGGCCGGAACGCGGGCCTTGGTGTGCTCCTCGTAGGTGGTGCTGCGAGCGTCGAAGCCCGGGTGCTGAAGCACCTTCTCGATCGGCTGGATCAGATGCCGCTTCTGCACCCCGGTGTGTTCGATGAGCCTGAGGATCAGATCGAGCTGCGGATGGTCGCCGTGCAACCGTTCTGCCAGCTCAAGGGTTTGCTCGTTGGTGATGACGTACTCGGGCACCTGAATTGCCGGCTTACAGAGAACCGCCATGGAATGCCTCCCGCGGACGTGGTCCACATAGCCGGGCCCTGGCCGGATGCGGGCTGTTCGTCTTCCGGCGGCAGCCACCCGGATTTGTCCGCGCGGAAACGGTGCGAACAGATCTGTGGTGGGCTCCGGCGCCGGTTTCGATACCCCTGGCACGGGCACGGTCGGGCAGATGCCGAAGACTCAGGCTCTCCCCGTTGAGGCGGAAGGTGATCCGCCACGGCTTGATCAGCCGTCCGACTCACGCTACGACGGGAGGGTGATCGTCGCATGTCGAGCGGGAAGCACAACGGAACTGTCCGGACCATTGCTGGCCGGCCTCCTGACCGGCGCCATTGGTGTGTGACGGCCTTGTTCTCGGCCAAAGCGAGGCGGTGTGGACGTTCGCGTTCTTCCCCAGGAGCGACTTCACGTAGTTCCCCAGGCCCTGGTCCGGTGGGGGGCGGCCCGGCCCTTCGTCCGGCGAGGGCCGGCGGCTGGCGGCTGGCGGCTGGCGGCTGGCGGCTGGCGGCTGGCGGCTGGCCGAGGATCGAGGAAGCGGTCGCGGCGTGACGACGCGCGGCCGCCTCGAAGGGGGGTTCAGCCGTCCAGGTGCCCCGATCCTGACCTCCGCCCTCCCCAGCACTGATCAGGAGAACTCGGGATGGGGGAAACTACGTGACCCTTGAACCACTCTTAATCGCCGACAGGCGGGCGACTCACACCCGGAGTCAAACGCTGCGCCCCCGCCGCCGGGTCCGGCGGCGGGGGCGCAGCGCTACGGGAGACAGCCGTCCAAAGCCCTACGAGGGGACCTCGGACACCTGGATGCGACGTGTTGCCGGGGGCGCCGCGGTCACCAGAGGACGGGCAGCGCGAGCGGATAGCGCCAGATCGACGTCCTGTTCCAGCGCACCTCTTCGGCCGGCTTCGCGAGCTTCAGGTCGGGGAAGCGCTTCAGGAGGCTTCCGATGGCGACCTGCAGTTCTGTGGTGGCGAGCGGAGCGCCGAGGCAGTGGTGCCCACCCCAGCCGAAGGTCATGTGAGACGGACCGGTGCGTTCCAGATCCAGCTCATCGGGCCGGTCGAACTTCCGGCCGTCACGGTTGGCCGTCAGATAGGAGACGTGCACGATGTCCCCGGCGTGGATCGTCACCCCGCTCAGCACCACGTCTTCGGTGGCGACGCGGGGGATGCCGACGCCCTTACGGAAGGGGATGAAACGCAGCAGTTCCTCGATGGCCTGCGGGAGCATCCCAGGATCGGAGCGCAGCATGGCGAGCTCTTCGGGACGGGTGAGCAAGGCGTAGGCGATGTTCCCGATCTGGTAGGTGGTGGTGTCCTGGCCGGTGATGAGCAGGACCATGGCCATGACTGCCAGTTCCTGGTCGTTGAGAATCTCATCTCCGTCACGGGCCGCGGCCAGCGTGCTGATCAGGTCCTCGCCGGGGTTCTCACGCCGGTGTGCCGTCAACTTCTCGAAGTAGGCACGCAGATCGGCCTTGGCCTGTACGGCGTTGTCCCGGTTGTCGATGCCGATGTCCATCATGGTCCGGGCGTGGGAGCGCAGTTGGGCGCGATCGGCCTCGGGGATGTCGAGGACCTCGCAGATGGTGGCCAGGGGCAGGGGGTCCGCCAGATGCTCGGTGAGGTCTGCGGGAGAGCCGTGCTCCTCCATCCGGTCGAGCAGCTCGTCCACGACATGCTGGGTGCGGACCCGCATGCGTTCCATGTGGCGGGGCGCGAAGCCTTTGGAGACCAGGCTGCGCAGACGGCTGCTGCCCGGTGGGTCCATCACGTTGATCGCCTCGTCCTGAACGATGGGTTCAGGGGTCATGCGCGGAAAGTTCCGGCCGATGACGGCGCTTCGGCTGAAACGCCGATCGGTGGTCACCGTGCGCACATCGTCGTAGCCCGTGACGAGCCAGGCTTCGCCGTCGCCGTGGGGCAGCCGGATGCGGGAGACGGGCTCTTCGGTCATCAAGTGCTTGAGCACAGGGTCGAACTCGAGCGCCTCGGCATAGTCGAACGGACATTTTCTCGAGGCAGCGGCTGGTTCCATGCGAGGCTCCCGACGGGGGTCTGATGAGTAGCTCGAAGATGCCCGGGGGCCGGACAGGACATGGGTGCCCGATCACCCGCAAAAGCACGCAACCCTCCGGCCGATCGGCCTAACAGTCCCTGACGAAGATCAGCTCATGCCGACCCCGGGCTCGGTCGGCCGGAGGAGTGGTGGCCGGCCCGGGCAGGTGACCCGAGGAATGCACGGATCGCAGGCGCGATGGCGCGGGCGAGGTCTTCGGCCGTCTGAAGATCGTCGCCAATGTGGACCATGGCCAGCTGCCCGTTGGGAAGGGTCTCGGCGGCTTCTTCGGCAAGAGCGGTGGGGTGACGTGGGTCGGCGCCGGGGAAGACGAGGGTCGGCACGGTGATCGTGGCAAGTTCGCTGACGCTTCGGAATGAGCGGTCGTGGCCGATGGCGGCTGCGGCCACGATGCTGGCGGGATCCGACCGGGGGATGGCGTCGCGCACCATGGCCCCGACAATGGGTGGGAAGTAGGGGAGGATGGGCTCCCAGCCAGCCTCGATGCCATCGGCAGCGACACGCGCGGCGAACGCATCGAGGAACCGGATCTCGGCGTTCTTCGCTTCGTCGTCCTCGATGTCCTCGACCCCGATCAACACGGCGGCTCCCACTCGGCCCGGGTGCGCAACTGCGGTTCTGAGCGTGATCGTGGAGCCGATGCCCGCTCCGGCGAGTACGGCATCGGGGCGACCAATGTGGTCCAGGAGCCAGATCACATCCCTGGTGTACTGGTCCCAGGTGTAGCGGGCCGGGTCCCTGCAGACCGAACGGCCGTAGCCTCGCAGGTCGGGCAGGACGACCATGTAGCGGTCCGCGAGCCGTTCGGCCAGGGGAAGCATGCTCATGTGGTCGGGGCCGCCGGCGTGCATGAGGACAAGGGCTTGGCCCTCTCCGACGACGGTGGCGTGCAGGACGCAGTCGTCGGCCGCCCGGTAGCTGATCTCTGCCATGAGCCGAACCTAGAGCGGTTACCCCAGCGTCCGGAACGCAAAATCCGCCGGATGATGCCGCCATCCCGCCACCTTGGCCGTCACCGCGCATCCAGTCTCCGCGGCCAGCAAACCCGGCGAACCTACGCGGTCACAGCACTGGCAGGGGGTTCCATAAGGCCATCCGCAGGTACCCCGTGCCCCCCTTTCGGCGCTGCCCAAAGTACTGCTGGAAGTCGTGCCACTCCTACTCGGTGGACCAGCGGAAAAGCCGCTCGCGAAGTCCGACGGGAGTGTGCGGGCGACGAGTCCGTCGACTCATCACCGTCCCGGCCGCGCCGCCTTTCGATGCCAGTCCTGCATGGGCACCACCGCTCGGAAGCTGCGCGGCGGCTCCCCTCCCCCAGCTCTCGCTTCTGTGGCGTTTCTACCAATGGACCACCCAGGCCAGGTCCGGGCGGATCGGATCGGACCGGCGGTGAAGGCGAGGATGCACGCCTCGTTCGGTCCGTCTGTCACCGGTCCGAGCAACCCGACATGATGCGGGCGGCGGCGTACAGCCAGGCGCAGGTGCGATGACGAGCCATGTCTGTCGGGCAGCGGGCAGCCGCCAGCGAGTCTGCGGTGAGGACGACCGTCACGCGCAATGCAGCGGCCGGGAGGACTCCGCCGTGGAGTCCCGGTTCAGGACGACCGCGGGGTCGGTTGCGGCTCGCCGTCAGCCTCCCGGTCGCCGGCGAGATACTCGAAGAACTCGTCGAGCAGGCTGAGCAGTTGGTACACAGCGTGCTGGTCGTCCTCGTGCGACCACGGCTCCGCGGGGCGGCCCTCGGGAAAGACGAGCTTGACGACCAAAGTCGACCAGATCAGGTTCCGACCGAATCCCAGTTTGGCAGCGAGCCACTCCTGAAACCCATTCAGCAGGCCTCCTGCAACGGCGACGTTGTAGCCGGTGAGGAACCCGGTCACCGACTCGAAGTTGACATGGGCAATGTACGTACCCGGATATGTCTTGAAGTTCTCCCAGAACTCCTGGCGTGACCCCATCGGCTTGCGCTTGCCGGCACGCCTCCAGGCGGGGGGAATGTCCGACAGATCGGTGCCGACCCCCCAAGTGGAGTACGAGACCGCCTCCGGCCCGACGCCGAGAGCCGCGAGGAGACGGCCCGCGCGCGCGGCCGGGTCGACCGGTCCGCCCTTCCGGGTCCAGACATGCGTTCCCGGAGCATCGCCCTCGTGATGGGTAGCGACGAAATCCGTTCCGTCCAGCACGAAGAAGGCACCCCGGACGCTGCCGTGTCCGTCCCACGAGGTCTCGAGGGTCAGTCTCAGCCGTCGGGCCACCGCGTCCAGGTCCACCGAGAGCAAAGCCAGCGAATGCAGCGGCCAGCCTGCGCTTTGGAACATCGAAGTCTGCCGGGCCGGGTTGTGCCCACCCGCCCGGGGTTCCGTCGCAGGCTCCCAGTCGTCCTCGGCATCCGGTACGTACAGCAGATCAGTCACAGGGACAGTCAACCAGCAAGCCCCGAAGTCGATGTGACTGGTCGCCAGCAGTCTCGCAGCGCCGCGCCCGCCGACCAGCGATGCACGGAACTACGGAAGGAGCCAATTTCACCTACCCCTGTCACCGAAGGCGGAAATAGGGCCGCGCGGCCGTCGGCGCGGCACAGATAGCCTGCACGAATGAAGCGGATCCAGCGGGCCGCCGGCGTGATCGTCGGCTCAGCGGTGGGTGACGCCCTGGGCGGCCCCTTCGAGTTCGGTCCCCCGGGAGCGTTCTCCGCGCGGTTTCCCACTCCTGGTGCCGGTGGCGAGATGTGCGGAGGCGGTGGCTGGGACCCCGGCGAGGCCACTGACGACACGCAGATGGCCGTCCTGGTCGGGGAGTCGCTGCTGGAGCGGGGTGGACTGGATCTGCCGGACGTCTTCGCCCGCTTCCAGCGGTGGGCGGCATCAGAACCGAAGGACATCGGCCTGCAGACCGAAGACGTCCTGACCAACGGCATGCCCTGGGACCTCGCCGCCGCGATCCATTTCCAGGTCAACCAACGAGCAGCGGGAAACGGCTCCTTGATGCGGGCATCGACGTCCGCGGTCCACTTCGCGGCCGCCGGCCGGCAGACCAGCATGGACGCGGCCCGCCGCATCGCCGCCCTCACCCACGGTGATCGCGCGGCCTGGGAAGGCACCGCGATCTTCCACGAACTCATCCGCGTCACGTTCGAGGACACCGACCCCCTCACCGCGCTCCCGGACGTCCTGGCTCTTGTCCACCCCGACCACCGCGACCGTTACGCCACCGTCCTCGCGCCCGGCTGGCACCCCGATCAGGCGACCGAGTTCAACGGTGCCGTCTGGCCCTGCCTGGGCTCCGCCGTCTGGGCCCTGCGCGCCACCGCCGGCTTCGAAGACGCGATACGCGCGGCGATCGACCTCGGCGGCGACACGGACACCGTCGCCGCGGTGACCGGAGGCCTCGCGGGGGCGTACTACGGGCTGGACGCGATCCCCGCCCACTGGACCCGGCCGCTCCACGTCCCCCTCCCAGGCTTCGACGGACGGGTACTGCGCCTGGCCGATCTGCTCCACCTTGCCCACCGCCTCGGAGAGGAACCATCGGTGAGACAGGCACGGTAGCCCGCGTGGAGGGGGTTGTGTGACCTGTGGGGGTGTCTCAGCCCCCAGGTTTCTCAGCCCCCAGGTGTCTCAGGCTGCGCAGCTCCCTTGGACGAGTCGTGACGGGCGTCCCGGCCGCGTGCCGCAGCGGCCGCTCAGAGGTGGCCGTCCAGGAACTTCCGTACCTCGGCGGTGGTCATGGGCTCCGTGCCGTGCGCCACCGCCTCTCCCTCCTTCAGCAGGACGTAGGACGGGGCTCCGGTGATCCCGTATCGCTCGGTTGCGGCCGGACAACGCGTGATGTCGGCGCGGACGACCGTCAGGCGGCCCGTGTATGCGTCGGCGATGCCACCCACGACGAGGTCCATCACCCGGCAGGGCTCGATCGCCTTGGGCCATGTACCGGTGAAGTATGCGAGGACCGGAACTCCGCTCATCTCGAGGATGAAATTGAACTCCGCGTCCTCACGGGGTCGGTGAACCCGCTTCGCCATGGAAACTCCTGACCTCACGTACCGTCTTTCCATCCCCATCATCCCTCGCGCGATGTGCGCGGCCGGCCTGGTCAGTCGTCCGGTCGGCCTGTCGTCCGGTCGACCTGTCGTCCGGTCGACCTGTCGGTACGGGGGCACGGGGCCGTCGCGGAACCACGGTGGTCCTCGGCGCGAGCGGCCCGGCCCCCGCCCCCTGGTGACCATCACCCCCCGGTCCCAGCTGGCTGATACCGCTCCTCCCCTGGCCGCATCAGCCGGCTGATGGCACCGAGAACGAGGCACGATTCCCGGACCGCGCGCGGGCGCGACGCGGTCGTGGACGGTCGAAGTACGCGTCAGCCGTCCCGAAGACCGACCGCCAGCGTCAGTTCAAGGACCCGCTGTGGCGAGGCGAGATCCGGAAAGAGCTCCCGCAGCTGCGACATCCGGTACCGGACCGTCTGGGGATGGACGAACAACGCCGCCGCCACCTCGTCCCGTCTGCCCTGGTGCAGCAGCCACTCCCGCAACGTCTCCTCCAGCCGCCGTGCGGTCGCGACAGGCAAGGTCCGCAACGGTGCGAGAGCGCGGGCACGCAGGTCTGCGAACGCGTCCACGTCGGCGCTCAGCACCAGCTCGGGCAGGTGGTCCTCGGTGTCGCGGATGTCCGAGGAGAGGGAGCGCGCGCGTACGGCTCGTGCGTACGAGGCGGACGCGCGAGTCCATGGCCGGGCCGGGCCGACCACGGCGGTGCGGTCGGTCAGCTGCCGCAAGAGATGTGACCGGTCGGCATCGGGGACGAGCAGCACACCGGTGGCGTCCGGCAGATCGTCGAGGACGAGGGTGCTCAGGTCGAGCGCGCGGTAGGCAGGCCGGGCCTGGGCGGCGGGCAGCAGGACCGCGGTCAGCGAAGCGGGAGGCTGCCACCCGGCCCGTTGGGCAGAGGCCAGCAGCACGTCCGGGCTCGCGCCGGCGAGGAGGTCGCGGGCCAGGTGTTCCAGGTGGCGCTCATGGGCCCTGCCCCGGGCTGCCAGTTCGTCGGCGTGGCCGGCGGCGCTCGCGGCGGAGAGCTCGTCGATGTAGGCGAAGGTCAGCTCGGCGAACTTGGCGACTTCGGCGGCGGGCAGACCCGCGGGTACGGCACCCGCTGCCAGGCATCGCCAGGCCACGCGGGCACCGACGCGGTAGGCGCCGAGCAGGGCGTCCATCGAACGGCCGTCCCGGACCTCGCCGCGGCCCAGCTCGTAGGCCGCGTCACCGCCGTCGCCGCCTGTGGCGTTCCCGCTCGCGAGGTCCAGGTAGTGCCCCAGGGCGGTGCGGACGGCTCGGCGGATGGTGCCGCCCATACGGCCCGAAAGAGCGTTGGCGTACGGAGGGACCTCGTCGATGATCGCCTGGACGACCTCGTCGGCGGTGGTCTTCAGCGCGGCCCGCAGTACGGTGACCGTCGTCTCGTCCAGGGCCAGCTCGCTGGCCCTCCGGGTTACATGGCTCACGATTCTATTCCCTGCGAACAATTCCGTCGATCAGATTCACGTCCTACGGTCAGGACTTTACGCCCTGAGACGCAGCAAGCTGGGGCCATGACGAGTACAGCCCTCCGCAGCAGGGCGTGGAATCTGCTGGAGATGGTCACGACGCCGCTACTGCCGTCGGACTACCTCGACCTGGTCAGCCCGCTGCGTGCCGGCGCCGACCTGCGAGGGCGCATCGAGGCCGTGCGCCCCGAGACGGGTGACGCCGCGACCATCGTGATCAGACCGGGACGGGGCTGGCGCGGCCACACACCCGGCCAGTACGTGCGGATCGGGGTCGACGTCGACGGGGTGCGCCTGTGGCGTGCCTACTCCATCACCTCACCGACCGACCGCCAGGACGGCCGCGTCACGATCACCGTGAAGGCGATCCCGGACGGCAAGGTCAGCAACCACCTGGTCCGCGCGGCGAAACCGGGCACGCTGATCCAGCTCGACCAGGCGACCGGTGACTTCGTGCTGCCGCAGGCCAAGCCCGCCAAGGTGCTCTACCTGACGGCCGGCAGCGGCATCACGCCCGTGATGGGCATGCTGCGCGACACCGAGTTCGACGACGCCGTCATGGTCCACTGCGCGCCACAGCCGCAAGACGTGATCTTCCGCAACGAACTGCACGACCTGGTCGCGGACAAGAAGCTGCGGCTCACCGAGGTGCACACCGACACGGACGGCATGCTCGACATCGCCCGTCTCGACGAACTCGTGCCCGACTGGGCCGAGCGCGAGACCTGGGCCTGCGGGCCCGCGGGCCTGCTCGACGCCGCCGAAGAGCACTGGACCGGGCACGGCGTCCCAGAGCGTCTGCACACCGAACGCTTCCGCCCCAGCATCGTCGTCGCCGGCGACGGCGGCGAGGTCACCTTCAGCGCCACCGGCAAGAAGGTCGACGCGGACGGCGCGACGCCGTTGCTGGACGTCGGCGAGGAAGCCGGCGTGCTCATGCCCTCCGGGTGCCGCATGGGCATCTGCTTCGGCTGCGTCACACCGCTCAAGGCGGGCGCCGTCCGCGATCTGCGCACCGGTGAGATCACCGAGGCCGAGCCGGGCGTCCTCATCCAGACCTGCGTGTCCGCCGCGGCGGGCCCCTGCGACATCGAACGGTAGGAACACCTTGACCGCCATCGACCCCACCGCCCACCTGACCGCGGAGCAGATCGAGGAGCTCGGCCGCGAGCTGGACGCGATCCGCGACGAGGTGATCGCCAGCCGCGGCGAGAAGGACGCAGCCTACATCCGCAAGGTCATCTCGGCGCAGCGCAAGCTCGAGCTGGTCAGCAGGGGTGTGCTGCTGTTCTCGATCTTCCCGCCCGCGTGGGTGATCGGCACCGCCGGGCTGTCCGTGGCGAAGATCATGGACAACATGGAGATCGGCCACAACATCCTGCACGGCCAGTGGGACTGGATGCGGGACCCGAAGATCCACTCCACCGCCTGGGAGTGGGATCACGTCTCGCCGTCCGAGCAGTGGAAGCACTCGCACAACGAGCTGCACCACACGTACACCAACGTGATCGGCAAGGACAACGACCTCGGCTACGGCATCATGCGCGTCGACGAGGACCAGCGGTGGCACCCGTTCCACCTCGGCCAGCCGCTGTGGAACTTCATCAACGCCTGCTTCTTCGAGTACGGCATCGCGGCGTACGACCTGGAACTCGGCAAGAATCTAAACAAGCGCCGCCGTAAGAACCCGGAGTTCCGCGCGCGGGCCAAGGCCGTGGGCCGCAAGATCCGCAAGCAGGTGCTCAAGGACTACGTGATCCACCCGCTGCTGTCGGGCCCGTCCTTCCTCACCACGCTCGCCGCCACGTTCACCGCGAACCTGGTCCGCAACCTCTGGACCCACTCGGTGATCATGTGCGGGCACTTCCCCGAGGGCGTGCAGGTCTTCGAGCGCCGGTCGATCAGGGGCGAGACGCGCGGCCAGTGGTACCTGCGCCAGATGATGGGCTCGGCGAACATCAGCGGCAGCAAGGCCATGCACTTCATGACCGGCAACCTGTCGCACCAGATCGAGCACCACTTGTTCCCGGACCTGCCGAGCAACCGGTACGCCGAGGTCGCGGTGAAGGTGCGCGCGCTGTTCGAGAAGTACGAGCTGGAGTACGTCACCGGACCGCTGCCCAAGCAGGTGTTCTCCGCGTGGCACAAGGTCTTCCGCCTCTCGCTGCCGAACAAGAAGCCCAAGGTCAAGACGCCCGACCGCGAGCAGGAACTCGTCGCGGCCTGATTCCCGGTACTGGTTCAGATCTTTCGGCCGGGCCCACGGCGGTGCCGCGGGCCCGGTGAGATCCGTTGCGGAGGGTGGACACTCGGTTTGCCGACGGGCGGGCTGGGTGGAAGGCGGCCTGCGACCGTGGACACTGCAGGAACTCATGCTCGCCGCCCCCAGGTGCGGGGTGCGCAGGGTCCCGACCGGGGTTGCTTGGCACAACTGCACGCGGTCCATTTCACCAAATGACCTCTGGTACTGCCGGAGTTGGGTGATGATGTCTCGCTATGAGACGCGCCGGGCGCGGCCGGGGGCCGCGGCACGTGGGCCGGGTATATCTGATGCTGTGGGTGGTCGGGCTGATCTCGGCGCTTGTCGTAGCCCGGCGCTTTGATCTCGGAGTGGCTCAGACCGCTGCGGCTGCGCTTGCCACCCTGGCACCGGGCTACCTCGCCTGGGCGGCTTTCCATGCCGACCGCGTCGAGGCCGCCCCCGCGGACGAGGACAAGATCCTTGAGCAGTTGGCAGTAGCGGTCAGAACCCAGTGGGACAACGAGGCAGCCGTACGCCGGGTCAACGACCCCTACCCGTTGCCGGTCGCTTGGGAGACGGCCGGTGACGAACTGAGCGAGAGCTGGGCGCTGCTGACCGGCCTGGCCTGCGGCCGGCCGGGCGGGCCCCCCGGCGACCCTGGCCTGTGGCCTGCGGACCCCGCCGGACTGGCGGGGCAGGATGCCGAGATCGGGCACGTTTTCTCCGACCGGACCCCCACACGGCGTTTGGTGATCCTGGGCGAACCTGGGGCCGGCAAGAGTGTTCTGCTGGTCCGGCTCCTGCAGGACCTCATCGCCCGCCGAACCGCTGGAGACCCTGTGCCGGTGCTGTTCTCCCTGGCCTCCTGGGATCCCCGCCAGCCGCTGAAAACATGGATGGCCGGCCAGCTGCGCCGTGCCCACCCTGGACTGGCCACAGCGGCTCCGCCCTCTTTCGCCCTCATGCACGCCATCGACGGCCAGCCCGGCGATCTGGCCATGTACCTGCTGAACGCGGGCCGCATTTTGCCCCTGCTCGACGGCTTCGACGAACTGCCGCCCGCCCGGCATGTCACCGCACTCGACACACTCAACCGTGCACTGCCCGCCCGGCAGCCCGTGGTCCTGACCAGCCGCACTGGTCCCTACCGCATGGCCCTGACTCGGCCGGGCACCACTGCCCGCCTCAACGGGGCCTCCGCCATCCGGCTTCTCCCTCTCAAGGCTCAGGATGCCGCGGACTACCTGCGTCGCGACGCCGGCAGCCCCGACGCTCCCGCGGCCCACCGATGGAACCAGGTGATCGCCCATCTGGGCACCACCAGCCCGGTCGGCGAGGTCCTCGCCACCCCGCTGGGTCTGTTCCTGGCCCGCACCATCTACAATCCCCGCCCTGGGACAGCCGCATCACCGTTGGCGCCTCACCCTGACGAACTGTGCAACGCTGCCGCCTATCCCGACCCCACTGCCCTCAACACTCACCTCTTCCACGCCTTCATCCCAGCCGCCTACGCTTCCCAACAGCCCCGCCCCCCGCGCTGGACTGCCGATCAGGCCCACCGCGCTTTCGTCTTCCTCGCACGGTTCCAGCAGCACCAGCGCGCAGGCAGCCCCGACATCGCCTGGTGGGAACTGCCCAAAGCCATCCCGAAACGCACCCGCCGCCTGGTGTTCGGGCTCGCAACCGGGCTCCCGACGGGGATCACGGCGGGGCTCGTGACCCAACCCCTGTTCGGGCTCATGGCCGGATTCGTGGCCGGCCTCGTGACCGTAACCGCAGCCGGGCTCATGACCGCGTTCATGGGTGCCGGCACGCCACGAGTGCGGCTGCGTCTTGCATTGTCCGCACACGTCCACTCCCTCGGGCTCGTGTTCGTCCTTGGGCTCTGGCTCGTGGCCTCGCTCGTGATCGGAACTGTGGTCGGGCTCGTGGCCGTGCTCAACGGAATCGGAACCGCACACGGACTCTGGCTCGGAATCATGTCCGGCTTCTTGGTCGGGAGCGCGGCCCTGTTCATGAGCGTGCTCGTCGCCGATGCTCCCGATCTGACCGCCAGCCCGGGGCCAGTCACGCTGTTCGCCTCGGACCGCCGCACGTTCCTCACGTTCATGCTCACGGTCGCGGCCGTATTCGGGATCATCATCGCGCTTCCGTCAGGAATCGTGGTCGGAAGTGTGTTCGGCATCCTGCTGGGCGTCGCGGCCGGACTCGTCTTCGGGATCGCGGCCGGACTCGCAAGCGGGATCGTGTTCGGGGTCGTGGGCGGGTTGATTCAGACAGCATGGGGCTATTTCGTCATCAGCTGTGCCTTCCTTGCAGTGCGCCGCAAGATTCCCCGGCATCTCATGGCGTTCCTGCAAGACGCACACGAACACCGGGGCGTACTCCGGCAGGCCGGCGCGGTCTACCAGTTCCGGCACATCGACCTGCAACGCCACCTGGCCCAGTGAGGGCAATCAACGCGAAACGCCCCACCCGCCGGCCTGACGCGGCCTGACCGCCTGGGCATCGACATCGGTGAGTTGTCCGCCCTCGGCCCACCGCTCTCGGGCAGTCGTCGAGGTGCAACGCTCACGAGCCACACTCCGCGAAAAGGAAGACGGTCAGTCCCGCTGCAGCGCCTCCCGGAGTCGGCCGAGGATCGGGGCGAGCCGCTGCGTATCGACGAGCACCACGCGCCGGAGGTCCTCGAGGTCGTCAATGGCCTCTCTGATCTGGTGCCAGGAAGGCGAACACGACAGGAAGAGCTCCAACTGGCTTTCTGCGCCCTCCCAGTCGGGCAGCGCGCACAGCACCACCAGCAGGTTGCTCCGCGCCAGATCACCCCCTTCCGCCGCACCGGCCTGCGCCTCGTAGATCACTCGGGCATGCCGCCATCGCTCGCTCTGCTCAGGAGCGCCGGTCAGGCGCATGACGAGGGCGCTCTGGTAGTGGAACCATCCGCACTGGGGGCGCAGCGCGATGGCGTGCTCGAAGTCGGCAAGGGCCTGCGCGTGGTGTCCCAGGGCGCGGTGTGTCTCACCGCGCCAGCAGCGCGGCCAGGCGGCGTCGGGTTCCAGTCTGAGCGAGCGATCGAGGTCCGTGAGCGCGGTCTCGATGTCTCCCAGGCTCAGGTGGACGTCCCCGCGGGCGGCGTAGGCCCACGCGTAGTCCGGGTCGAGGGTGAGGGCGCTCGTGAAGTCGGCCAGGGCGGCCCGGTGACTGTGCATGCGGTGGTGCGTCAGGCCCCGGAAGGTCACGGCTCGGACGCTGCTGCGGTCCAGAGCGAGGGCTCGGTCGAAGTCCTCGATGGCGTCGTCGTAGAGGCGCAGGTTGAGTCGGCCGGAGCCGCGGTTGACCAGGTGCAGGGGGTCGTCGGGGGCGATCCTGACGGCTTGGTCGTAGTCGCTGACGGCGGCCTGGTAGTGGCGCATCCGGGTATGGGTGTGCCCTCGGCCGCCGTAAGCGCGGGTCAGGTTCGGGTTCAGGCTCAGCGCGGTGGTGTAGTCCTCGAGCGCCTGATCGTGGCGGCCCTCAAGTCGGTGATCCCGGCCGCGCAGCGCGTACGCGAGAGCCTGTCCTCGTTCTCCCAGGGCAGGCACGGCCAGCAGGACCGTGAGCGCTGCCGCCTCTCCGTACGGCTGGGTGGAGAGCTCCAGAAGGCGCTGCCCGGTCTGTGTGAGGTCCTCGGTTGCGCTGTCCTGGCCTGCCTGGACGAGCAACTGGGCCCAGCGGCGCAGTGATTCCGAACTGTGGGCGCTGGCGCACACCGTGTTGTGCAGTGCTTCCGACTGCGCGTCCGGGGCTTGGGCGCAGAGCAGGTGGTAGCTCTCGTTCAGCAGGTGGTCCTGCCACACGGGGTCGTCCCAATGTCCGTTGGGTCCCAGCAGGTCTCCCTGCTCGCGGCGCCAGGCGGCGAAGGCCCCGGCCAGTTCGGTGTGGCGGCGGCGCCAGTCAGCTGGAGAGTGTGAGCGCTGCAGGCGCAGCATGGATGAGCGGATCACGTCGTGATAGCGGTACTGCCCCGGCTGGCCGGTGAGGAAGGGCAGTTCGCGCAGGCGGCGCAGCCCGTCATCGTCGGCAGCGGCCGGGGCGAGGACGCGATAGATGTCGTCGTCGATCCGCAGGGGATACGCGCAGGCGAGGATCGTGTTGCGGTGGGCGGGATCCCTTTCCCACCTCAGGAAGCGCTCGACCGCGGTGCCGGACGGGTCCCCGACGGCATCCACGTCCTGCGGGCGGCTTCTGGCGAGCGCGTCCAACAGCACCGGGAGCCGCCCCGACAGGCGCAGGACGAGGTCCGTCACCCGCTCGTCGGTGACGCCGTGGGCAGCGAGCAGAGCCCGGGCCTCGTCCTCGGTGAACGGCTCGAGCGGGATCTCGTCGATGAGGTCGAGGCTGTCCTGCCAGCACGCTGCATTCAGGCGTCCCTGTCCGCACAGCACGGCTTGGACATTCACCGGTACGGCCCCGTACGCCTCGGTGACCAGCACGTCCCGCAACCAGGCGTCCAGCATGGGCGCCGTGCGCTCGTAGGTGTCGAAGAAGACCACCACCCATGGCCTGCGTTCGGCCACTTCACTCAGGTCGGCGAGGAAGGACGGGGTGAGCACCTTCAGAGGCGACAGCACGAGCCGCACGTCCTCGTGGCTGCGCAGCCGGCTCCCGACTGCCGCGCGTGCCCGGTCCAGGCCGGCGGCCATCTGGTCGGGACGAACCGCGCCGCTGAGCGCGCCGGCTCCCGGGACGAGCGCGAGACCCGCCACGCCGATCTGGGCAAGGATCGTGCTGGCCGCAGATGCGGTCAACGTCGCGCCGCTCTCATCTCCCGGCAGGGGCACCGCTGCGGCCGCCTCGGCCTCGTGACACTTCTGACGGTAAACGGCCAGCTGCTTGTCGAACGACTTCAGCGGACATCCCTGTCCTGCCAGTCGTGCGCTGACCGTCTCCATCGCCTCGACAGCGCTGTGCGCCTCCTCCCCGACGACGGCGGTGACGCCTCCGGCCTGCCGGGTCACGCTCTCCCATCGGCGGATCAGGGTTGACTTGCCCACGCCGGCGAGACCGTGCACATGGAAGAGGAACTGATACCCGTCGCTCCCCGGAGTGCGGGCGAGGTTCTCCCGGAACACCGCGAGCTCACGCCGTCGCCCGACAAAGCCTCCACTGCGCCGCTGGCGGATGAGTTCCTGCCGTGACACCGGCCCCTGTGCCATTGTCAGCCTCCCCCTCGAAACCCCGGCCTCCAGAGTGTCACCGCAGCAGGGCCCCACGCGAGAACGACATCGCCCGCCGCAGGCGGCCGACAACCTGGCGAATCTGCTTCGCCTGATCCTCCACCTGCCGGCCCTCCCGGTTCGGTGGGCGCCCGCACCCGCTGGCGTTCCCCCGCGAACGCCGGCTCTGCGTCGGCAGGAGTGCTTCGAGAAGCCCTCGCGGCCATCGCCGACGCATTCGAATCGCTGCCGACGGACGTCGATCCGGCGGTTCGCAGCTCTTTTCGGCAGCTACACGGCTCCGGGCCGCCTGCACACGGCTGCCCACCTCAATGGGGCA
Source organism: Streptomyces sp. NPDC002884 (assembly GCF_040295245.1). Lineage (NCBI taxonomy): Bacteria > Bacillati > Actinomycetota > Actinomycetes > Kitasatosporales > Streptomycetaceae > Streptomyces > Streptomyces sp. NPDC002884. Next base: position 133,899 of record NZ_JBEOVB010000012.1, read on the forward strand.
CCTCCCGGGCACGCAGAAGTCCTTGACCTGCCGCTACGACACAGGCAAGCTCCTCAGGACCGCGCCGCCGTGGATGAACCCACTCCGCCGAGAGGCGTAGGGTCCGGGCCTGTGAGCAGCTCCTCCTGGCCCGACTGGGCCTGTCTCCACCACGCCTACGGCTCTGCGGAAGACGTCCCCGGCCAGCTGGCCGCGCTGTCCAGCGCCGATCCCGTCGTACGCCGTGCGGCCGTGTCGGCCCTGAGCGGGAACGTCTACCACCAGGGCACCCGGTGGCCGGCGAGCGCTCACGTGGTGGCCCCCTTGGTGGTGCTCGCGCACACGCCCACGACGCCCGACCGGGCGACAGTCGTGCACCTGCTGCACGCTGTCGCACTCGGCGACCTGCGCGACGATGTCCTGCCCTTCGACCCCGTGCGTACCTTCGCCGGGGCCGAACGGGTCGGCCCGTCGGACGAGGCCGCGGTGCTCCGCGTGCTGTTCGGGGACGAGGACCCGGACCCCGATTCCGTCGCCGACGTCGCCGATGCCGTGGCCGTGCGCTGGGCCTCCGACGCCTACCGCGCGGCCGAGCGCCATGCGCCTTCGTTCCTGACCTGGCTGGAGGATCCCGAGCCTGCCGTGGCCAGCCGTGCGGCAGCACTGCTGGCCTGGTTCCCCGAGGTCCCCAAACTCGCGACCGCGCTGGCCGACGTGGGGTTCAGCAGGGGCACCGCCCGGGCGTCGGCCAATCTCGCCCTGGCGTTCCTCCCCGGCCTTCTCGGCTCCGCCGAACTCGCGGCGCTCACCGCATGCCTGGGGTCCACGAACGAGGCAGTGCGGGTGACCGCCGCCATCGCCCTGGCCCGCCGCCAGACAACGGCACTGCCGGACAAGGCACTGACCGACCTGGTCCACGCCGACGACAACGAACTCACCGGCGTCCTACCGGGATGGGACCGCCCCCTGCGCGGCCACGTCGCACTCGCGCTGAAGCGCCTCGGCCTATGACATATCGGCGGGGGCGGAGAAGCCGTCATCCCGGATTCGCTGGTGCACTACCAGTGCGGGAGCCGGGACGGTGTCGGATCTTGCGGGCGTTCCTCGAGGTCGCACGGGCCACCATGGGCTGTCTCCGACGGAGCCGTCAGGGACGCCGTCGACGAACTCCAAGCCCCCCACAGCGGACTTCTGGGGCCTGTCCCCCAGCCCATCCCCGCCCTCGCTGCCCTCGCTGCCCTCGCTGCCCACTGGGACGAGCCCGTCACGACATGAGCCGCCGGCAGGGCACATCCGGCTGCTGCCGGCCGACTTCCAGCTGACCGTTGATCAGTCGCCCGCATGCCAGCGCCCTTGGCCGTCACTCTGTCAGAGGTCTTTCGACCGCGTCCGGTTGCGGTTGCCCGACGCGCGAGATGCGATGAGAGGGCGACCGGGAGACTGAGGGCTGACGGACTTCGCCGCGTCCCCGGGCGACGTCGGGTCCGCCGGCGTCGACCCCTCGGCCGACCCGCAGCGCCCAGGTCCGGAGGGTTGGACCGGATGCAGTGGATCGGGCTGACTGCGGCCACTCTGCCGGGTCTCGCCGCCCTGGCCGCGCTGCTCTTCACATGGATGCAGGTCGGGCAGGCAAGCAAGGAACTGCGGATCTCTGAGCAGGGGCAGATCACCAACCGCTTCAACGCGTCGATCAACAATCTGGGCTCCGAGTCCCTGGACGTCCGGTTCGGCGGCATCTACTCCTTGCAACGCATCATGGAGGACTCTGCCCGCGACCATGCCACAGTCGTATCAGTGCTGGCCGCCTTCGCACGGCAGCATGCCGGATCCAGTACGCAGCGCATGAAAGAACCGACGGACGCTGAAGCAGGAGTGCACGCGCCGAAAGCCGACGTGAAAGCAGCACTTACGGTCCTGGCCAAACGCCGATCCGACCGTGACGGCGGAGCGGTCGCCGACCTGAGCAAGACCGATCTTCGCAGCATCTCCTTCACTGAGAGGATCTCCGTCGAATTCCCCAGAGCGATCTTTCTCGAGGCGGACCTTCGATGGGCCGACTTTCAGAGGAGCAGACCTGCGAAAGGCATACTTCAGGCAGGCAAACCTGGACAATGCCTCCCTCGACAAAGGGAACCTCAGAGGCGCGGATCTCACCGCGACCACCCTGAAACGCGCGCAGTTGCCCGGCGCCGATCTTCGCGAAGCAGACCTGGGCTGCCTGTATATCAATAGAGCGGACGACCCAAGCAGCGGTTCCCAGTGCGCGGTGCTCCAGGAAGCCTTCATGGACGGCGCGGACTTTCGAAACGCCACGATGTTCAGCACGAACCTCATCCGGGCCTCCCTGAACGGTGCAGACTTCCGCGGCGCGGACCTCCGAAACGCCGACCTTCGGGATGCGTACCTCAATAAGGCGGACTTCCGCGGCGCGAAGCTGACCGGTGTGAAGCTGCATGGCGCAGACCGGGTCGGCGCGCGTGGACTCCCGGCTTCAGACTAAAGCCCGCCCTTGGCAGCGACGTCGGCCGGGTTGCCCCTCCGGTAGACGGGCGGGGGCACCGCGTCGCTCGCAGCCTCGCCATCCCGCCGGTCAGGTGCCTGCTCGACCCTGCGTAACGGCGTCCCAGGGTAAATGCCGGTCAGTAAGCTCCTACCGCTTTCGGTAACCATTCCATCACATATGGATAATTACTCAGGAGCAAGCAGGATCCCGCGACGCCGAGTACTGAAAGAATACATCCGCCGCCCAGACCGCCTTCGCTCGCCAGAATCGAAGGAGTGGCCATCAGCACGCAAGAAGCGAGTAGGCATAGCATGACAAAGAGAACAATTAAGAAAGATTTTTCTGGCTGATTCCGGACTTCCCCCCACGGGATCCCGAACCAGAACGCCCAGGCACCTGACATCAAGACGATCGGGCCTAGAGCCGCGATGCTCACCACTACGGCGTATACGGCTGTCCCGGCCGCTGCGCTCGCAGCTTTACCGGCTATGCACGACGCTTTTGAAGGCGCTTCGATCGACTTCCCGGGTCGCGATTTTCGCTCTTCCTCACATACGTGAGAGGGGGACATGGTTTGATGATGCTCTTCTTCGGCCACTTCAGGCACCTGCATGTTCGGGATGTCGATGCCGGGGTCGTAGGTCATCGGGGGAATTGGCGACTCATCTGCGGGGCATCCACTTGCCGTGCGTTTCGCGCGTCCGAGTGCTTCCTCCTCTGCACGATGACGCGGTTTCGGCTGTGAGATTTGAGTCGGAATTTGCGCCCTGAGGATCCGCAGCTCTGCCTCTGCCCGGGAAAGTTCATTTTCGGCAATCCGTGTACGAGCGAGAAGCGCAGACGTATGGTCCTGTGTTTTCAGCCTTGCTTCCTCAGCCGATTCCACTGCCATCTCCCACCGTGCATACAGTCGGTCGTAGCAGTCCCATGAAAGCTCCCAGTCGGCCTGTGCACGAGTGATCGCCGCACCCGCCGCTCTCAGGAACCGCAGCCCCTTCTCGACGTCCGAGCGGGCGATCAATTCTGGGAACCCGACGGAACTATCGGCCGTTTCCTGTCGGCGCTGGCGGATCCGTTCGTCCAACCGATCGAGCACCGTGCGCAGACTGCGCTCACCCGGAAGATTCTGGCCGGCCAGCCATCTCGACAGGGTGCTCTTGTCGACACCTAGTTGCGGCCGCTCTATCCGCACACCCTGAGCGTCAAGTGCCGTCACCTTTCTGGCCGCCTGGCCCAGGGAAGTCCAGCCTCCACGGGCCAGGAGGTCAGTCAGCCACACCAAGAAGGCTCCGTGTTCTGCTGTCAGTTCGTGCAGCGACCGGCCCTCTTCGCCTGTGCCCTTACTGGCGATCCCCCAGTTGGAGGGATGGTGCGGGTCAGGGTGATGAGCTGCGGCTTCAAGCATCGCGCCCCCGACGGGATGAAGATGCACCCCTGCATCCCCCATGCAATGCCCGTGCACCCCTGTACGACCTGGTAGGCATCCTCATTCCCTGGCAGAGGCACGGGGAACCGCGATGCCGGGATCCTCCGTGTCGGTCAGATCCCACGCCGAGGGCCCGCCGAGATCCTCACCCGTACGCAACGGCAGCCCCTCGAAGCCCGAAAGGGGAGCTCCATGAATGCTCAGATGGATGTCCGAACCGTCCTGCTCGTCGTCCTGGGCATCACCGCCGGCTGTCTCGCCTACCGCTCCCCGGAGTTTGGCGTAGCCCTCACCGTCGGCCTCACAGCCGTCGGCCTTCTCCAACTCCTGATGAAGGACTCCGATGGCCACTGAGCCCACGCCTACGACGCGGAGGCCACCCGATCCCTGCGGACTCTGTCGCAACCTGGTCACCGGCCGAACCGGACGCCGACTACGGCGCCTGGACCGCGGGGGTCCAGCTCACAGGTGGTTCAAGCCGCCCCCGTCCGCCCGGGGACCGGGCGGGGGCGGTCGCTCGGAAATGTCGCTCGGCGTCTGCGGCTGCTCGCCCTCGGGTACGTTCTGGTCGGGAGCCGGCCTCGGGGTCGGGGTCGGCCCCTCGCGGCGTACGATCCGCCGCCGGCCAGTACGCCACGATCCGCCGAATCTCGCGACATCCGTTTCCAGTTGTGTCGTGTCCTCACCCGGAACGTGCGCCAGCATCCGCAGATGGAGAAGCGCGGTGGCCTGTGCCTGCTCCGCCCACCGGAAGGTGACACTGTTTCTGTTCGTGGCCATGGTGAGCAGGTGATCTCTCTGTTCCAGGGCCGCCCTCGCGGCTCTCCTGTGCTCGGCAACGAGCGGCACCCGCTGAGCCGGCGGTTCGAACAGGTCCTTGAGGTCCGTCGATGTGGGCAGCAGAAGGGCCGCCAACGAGGTTCCGACCGTCGACACGGCGGCCGCGAGCTGGCTGCCCGACGCGACGGAGGCCACGGCGATGGCGGTGGTGGTGGCCACGTGCGGAATGAGCGCACGGGACACCCTGAGGGCTCCGTCCAGACGGACCTTCCAGAGACTGGGCGGACGACCGGACACCACCGCGTCGGCAGCCCGTCCGGTGAGGGTGATGATGTCGTCGAGGCTCCGCATTGCGTCGGCCCTGGCCTCATCGGACCTCGGACGCACCACGTGATCCCGCGCCTCTCCGAGGTCGAACAGGATGTCCGTGAAAGTGGGGGGAGGCGGATGCCTGTATCCCACGGACGTCAGAAGCTCTGGCACGATCAGGGCAAGACACGTGAACGCCGCTTCCGCCTCGACCGTGTCGTCAAGATCGGTCCGCGCCGGGATCACGCCGTCGGCTCGTGCGAGCAACTCCCTGGCGGACTCCAGCAACTCCTGTGCCTGGACGAGTTGGCCGGGTGCCCGCTCGCCCCCTGCGACGGCTCGGGCCAGCCTGCGCTGCTCCCTGACGAACTCCTCGAACCGGAGCCGCAGTTCCTCCACGGGTACGGTCATGAGCACCTCCCCTGGTCACCCTGCAGTGTGCTCGAAACGGGGCTTGTGGGGCAATATGGCCGTTCATCGGCCAAGTGACGTAAACGCACGTGCTGACCAGCAAGCTGCCCATACACCCAAGCCAGGGCGATCTGCGGGGAGGGAGAGAGGGGAGCGCCTGCGGTGGCCGTCGGCGCTGCCCCTGGGCGGGCCGCGCAGGGCCGAACGCGCCGCGTGGGCCGAACGCACCGCGGTGGCCGAACGCACCGAAGGCCGGCACCGAGGGGTGCCGGCCGGGCGCTGGGCGGGGCGCGGGCCAACGCGCCTGCCGCCTTCCTGAGGTTCGGGCTTGCGACCAGTCGCCGTCAGGAGAACACCGGTCGCCGAGCAGCCGGTGTCGTCGCTGCGCAGCGTCTATCAAGAGGTCACCGACCGCAAGCGGGTGAGACCGAATATTGGGCCTCATAGGCCTTGTCCGGCCGTGTGAGCAGCCGAGCACCACCTGCCCGGCCCGCTTTCCGAAGGCGTGGGCACCGCCGCGCTCTGGTCCTCGACGCATGAGGGGCCGACCGTCGAGGCGGTGCGGAACTCGCTGGCCGGCAGGGGACCATTCGCTGGGCCGTCAACCGGCAAACCGGGCATACGGATCGAGGCCGGCGGGCGCGGAGCGGGCGGAGCGTGGAAGGCTGTGCACACCGCGCAGCCCCGTTGTACGGCAGGGCCAACTGCCTTAGGGCTGCGCCGGATTGCGACCACGTCCGACCCCGGTCCCTGGCTGTCCCGCCTGGGACCGGGCCGCCCGAAGGAGACCTCTTTCTCGTGAACCACCAGCCTTCCCCTCGCACGCCCGCTGCCACCCCTGAGGCGTCTGGACGGTGGGGGCCCACGCACGCCCTGATTCTGCTGATCGCGTTCCTCGCCCTGGGCACCCTGCTGTTCCGCGAGGGAACGCCGGTCGGCGACATCCTCGCCCTGCTCGGGGGCTGTGGCACGATCGGCGCCGCAACCCTCGCGCTCGCCGGTGGCGGGCGGCGCCTGATCGCCGTCCTCGCCGAGGCTGCCGTGCGCTCCGGCATCGGGAGGTAGTCGCCCGCCATGCCCCGCACCGACCCCGGTACCGCGCGCCCGCCCTACGCCCGGCTCGCCGCCCACTTGACCTCCCTGCGTACCACCGCGCGGCTCACCCAGCGTGGCGTCGCCCAGGCCGCCGCCGTCTCCCGCGGCACCGTCCAGAACGCCGAGTCGGGCACCCGCGCGCCCTCTCCCGACGTCCTCGACGCCCTCCTCAACGCCTGCCGGGCCGGCGAGCACGACCGGCGCGAGGCGCACTATCTGCGCAGCCACGGCCGCGCCACCGCCCGCGGGCGGCACTACCCCGCACCCGCGCCCGCGCTCATCAACAGCCGCGGCGGACTGGCCGACGTCCTCGCCGACGCCTACGAGAAGGCCGGCGCACCCTCCCCCACTGCCTTCACCCGCCCCGCCACAGGGCTGACCCGGATCCCCCGGACCACCCTGCGCAACATCGTCAACCGCCGCAGACTTCCCGCGACCGAGGAACAGCTGGACACCTTCCTGACCGTCTGCAATGTCCGGCGCTCCGACCGGGCCCACATCCACGCCGCTTGGCGCCGCATCCGTGCCTGGCCGCAGCCCACACCCCCCACCCACCGCCACCGCGTCGCGCGCACGACGGGGCTCGACCACCCCAGAGTCGGCACCGGATACCGCAGACTTCTCGACCACCTGACCTCCGACGAGGTCGAGACCGCGCTGGCGTTCGGCGTCGCCCACGTCACCGCGGACAAAGCGCACCGCAACGGCGTCACCCCGCCCCCCTCCCTCGACACCATCGCGCCGATCGCCCATCTGCTGTCCGTCGTCGCCAGACAGCACCCAAACCCGACGGGCTCCAACTGGCTCAGCTCCGTCCTCGCAGATGCCACCCGCCGCACACCGTCCCGAAACCACACCCGGCCACCGGCACCGCACCTGACTTCTCATTGAGGTACGGGGCATCGGATGGGCGGTCCGATCTGCAGTCTGCTGCTTCTGCCGCGCCCGTCGCGCGGCCGACTCGCGACACAAGCGAAACGCGCAACGCGCAACGCCATGGGGTGGACGAGCTGGCGGTAGGACCAACTAGGACCGGAGCCGACCGGGCCAGGGGCTACCGGGGGGCCACGTACAGGAGCCGGTTGGGCGAGTCCTTGGGGTCCTGGATCACGTCCGGCGTGGCCTGGGCGGTGATCGCGTCCATCACCTCTTGCGCGGATGCCTGCGGGTACTGCGCGCGGTAGAGCACCGCGGCACCGGCAACATGCGGAGCGGCCATCGAGGTGCCGCTCTTGCGCTCGGTGGCGTCGGGGGAGCCGATTCCGGCCGACCAGATCTTGTCACCGGGCGCGAACAGGTCGACGGCCGGGCCCCATCCGGAGGATGGGCTGCGCGTGTCCCCTTCGCCGCTGGCCGCGACGATCAGGGCGGCGGTGGCACGGTTGCCCGCGTCCTCGTCGTCGTTGCCCGCGGAGACCACCCACACAGTGCCCCGGTTCACCGAGTTGCGGATGGCGTCGCGGATGGTGGCGCTGCGGGTGCCGTAGCTGAGGTTGACCACGGCGAGCGTGCCGGTGGCCTCCACGTCCGCGTCGATCCACTCGGCGGCCCGCTTCATCGACGAGTAGGTGGCACCCGTCTCCGCTCCCCCGCTGGGGCATTCACGGTCGATGTTCAAGGACTTGATGCGGACCGCGGAGGCAACGCCGAAGGTCCGTCCGGCAACCGTCGCGGCCACGTGTGTGCCGTGGGACTTGCACGTAGGGGTCCGTGTAGTCGGTCATCTCCGCCGCGAACTCGGCCCGGCCGGCGAACTCCTGATGGTCCGTATAGACCTTGCTGTCCACGACGTACGCGGTCACGGTGGCGGTGTCGACCGCGGGCGGGGAGAAGGATGCGTCCAGCGGCAGGTGGCGCTGGTCGATCCTGTCCAGGCCCCAGGAGCGGGGGCTGGTGGCCACCGTGGCGCGTTCGTCGGTGAGTTCCTCGGGCGCCGGGGTCGCCGCGTTCTGCTCGACGAACTCGACCTGGGGATCCTGGGCCATGCGCGCGGCCTGCTCGGCGTCCATACCGACGAGGAACACCACTCCGGTGCGGTGGTACGTCTCCTGGACCCTCGCGCCGTAGCGGCCCGCCAGTGCACCGGCCACCTCGGCACTCGCCTGCGCGGGGTCGCCGCGGACCGCGTCCGGCCGCACCGTCACCAGGTACTCCCCCGCGATCGGCGTGTCACCGGGCGCAGGCCTGAGCAGGCCGTGCGGACGAGGCCCGGCCGACGGCGTCACGCCGCCCCTACCAGCACCCGGGCAGCCTGCACCGCAGAGGGCTGCCACGCCCCGATGGCCATCAATGTGTATGTGATCGATTGCATACGGCGATCGTAGGAAGGCGGCCCGTCTCTGGCCCGGCGACGCGACCCCGGCACCTCAGGTATCCGCCGCACAGCGCAATCAGGGTGTCGGAGCGGGCCACGACCTGCACCGACGGCCAGGGAGCATCGGCGCGGATTCTCGGTGCACACTCCTGCCGACACCGTCGGCAGGAGTGTGCACCGGCACCGGCACCGGCACCGGCACCGGCACCAGCAGTGGCGGCAGCGGCAGGCGCAGGGCAGCGGTGCCGAGGTTCAACAATTTCGCGGGGGCCGCGGTGGACGACCGCCAGGTGTACGGCACACGTCGATCAGGGCGAACGGGGCCCGGCCGCTGACCGACGCCGCCGAGGACGGGGAAGCGATCGAGTCGTCACCTCCTTGCGCGGGACGCTCCCGCCGGGTGGACAGCGGTCGCTGGTGTGGAGATGAGCAGGGCAACCCACGTGATCGTCATCGCCGCGGCGGCACTCCCCCCTGGACAGGCAACGCTGGAAACGCTCATCGCCCGAGTCCGGTGAGTCCGTCGCCCAGGATGCTGGCGCCCAGAAGAAGGAACACGATCGCGGTGATCACGGTGCTGTTGGTGACCATGAATTGCCTGACACTGTCCAGGAACGACACCGCGCGCTGTCCGCCGAGGAGATGAATGATGACGGCGCCGAGGACGGTGCAGGATCCGACGAGAACGAAGACGGTGACGGCCACAGCGAGCTCGCCGTCATGAACCCCTGTTTCGACGATCGACGTGGCCGCCGAGGCTGTCAGGACGAGGTTCTTCGGGTTGGCGCCCGCCAGCAGCGCACCGAGGAGCAGTGCCCGCAGGGCCGAGACGTCATCGAGTGAGGCCATCCAGCGCGGCGTCTCGGTCTCGTTGCCGCCAGCTGGACGCTGCCGCCATGTGCGCGCCCCCAGCACGATGAGGGCCGCTCCGGCGAGTACCCGTCCCCAGTCTGCGACCGCTGACGAAGGGCTTTCGGGGTCGTCGGCTCCACCGAACACGACCACGACGAGCGTTGCCACGATCCCGAGCCCGGCGATCCACCCGGCCGTGAACAGCACGCCGTTGCGCCGGCCGTGTCGGCCGGCCAGGAGCAGCACGATCCCGATCAGGGGGAAAGGGCTGAGGGCGACCGCGAGTGCGGCCGGCAGCACGGCTCCCATAGCCTGGATCAACACCGGCTCCCCTTCCGACCACGTCCAGGGCACTGCGGCGTGCCCTTCACCGGACGGTACCGAGCGCACCCGTCCGGCAACCTCTCGCGCCGCCGTCCATATGGGTCATGGAGTGGTCCCGTCTGCGGAAGCCGTGAGGGGGAGCGGTAGGGTCGGCCGGTCTTGGCGGCGCTTTCGGGCCCGGGCCCGGGCTCGGGTACTTGCGAGGCGGTGGGAGTCGGTGCCGGTCTGCCGGCTGTCCTGATCCGATTCGCGAACGGCAGTGAACCTATTCGCGTGTCGCGGAGGGTTCCATGGCGTCGGCATCTCGGGTGGCGGCCCAGGACGCGAGGAGGCGCAGGCCCTCTTCGGAGGGCGAGCCGGGTTCGGGGGTGTAGATGGTGAGGGTGAGGCCTGGTTCGGCGGCCATTTCGAGGCCTTCGTAGGCGAGGGTGAGTTCGCCTACGGCGTGGTGGTGGAAGCGCTTGGTGCCGGTGCCGTGGTGTCGGACGTCGTGGGCGCCCCAGCGGGTGCGGAAGTCGTCGCTACGGGTGGAGAGTTCGCCGACGAGGTCGTGCAGGCCCTTGTCGTGGGGGTTGCGGCCGGCTTCGGTGCGCAGGATCGACACGGCGACGTCGGCTGCCTGCTCCCAGTCGGGATAGAAGCGCCGGGACGCAGGGTCGAGGAAGTTGAAGCGGGCCAGGTTGGCCTGGTTGTGGGGTGTGGCGTAGACGTCGTCGTAGAACGCGCGGGCGAGCCTGTTCGTGGCGAGCAGGTCCATCCGGCCGTTGCGGACGAAGGCCGGGCCGGCGGTCACGGCGTCCAGGACCCATTGCAGGCTGCGGTGCGCCTTCCACTGGGGGGTGCGCCGCCGGGGGCGGGTGAGGGCGTCGGAGCCGTCCGCCGCGTGGGCGAGGTTCAGCAGGTGGGCGCGTTCTGCGTCGTCGAGCTTCAGGGCGCGGGCGAGGGCCTCCAGGACGGCCGGGGAGGCGCCGGCGAGGTTGCCGCGCTCCAGCTTGGAGTAGTACTCCACGCTCATGTCCGCCAGCGCGGCGACCTCGCTCCTGCGCAGGCCGGGCACCCGGCGCCGGCTGCCGGAGGGCAGGCCCGCCCGCTCGGGGGTGATCTTCGCTCGCCGCGAGGTCAGGAACTCGCGGACCTCTGCCTGGTTGTCCACACCTTCGACGGTACGTCCCGCGCGCGGCCGCGGGGATGTACTGGCAGTACACCCCTTGAGCGTGCCTCGCTCCGCACGCCGAGAACGGGTTACCTGGATGACGTGGCGCTTTTCGTCCGGCCGTGAGCCGGACGGGCACAAGGCCACCTGGCTCTGCACTCGGCGACGGCCGCTGACCCCGGGTACGTCGCCTCGGCACGCAAAGGAACCCCTGTCATGCGCGGCGCAATGCTCTACGCCCCCGGCGACATCCGCTTCGAGACGCTGGACGACGCGAAGATCCTCCATCCGACCGACGCGATCATCCGCACCGCGGTGACCTGTGTGTGCGGCTCGGACCTGTGGCCCTACCGCGGGCTGGAGCCGACCGACGAGCCGCATCCGATGGGGCACGAGTACGTCGGCTTCGTCGAGGAGGTCGGCTCCGAGGTGACCACGGTCAAGCCGGGCCAGTTCGTGATCGGCTCGTTCGCCACCTCGGACAACACCTGCGCGAACTGCAGGAACGGCTTCCAGTCCAGCTGTCTGCACCGCGAGTTCATGTCCACCTGCCAGGCCGACTATGTGCGCATTCCCAACGCCCAGGGCACGCTGGTCGCCACCGACCAGGTCCCGGGCGAGGAGCTGTGGCCGAGCCTGCTGGCCGTCTCCGACGTCATGGGCACCGGCTGGTGGGCCGCGGAGGCGGCCGAGGTGAAGCCCGGCTCGACCGCCGTGGTGGTCGGTGACGGCGCGGTCGGCCTGTGCGCGGTGATCGCCGCCAAGGAGAGGGGCGCGGAGCGCATCGTCGCGATGTCCCGCCACGCCTCCCGTCAGAAGCTGGCCCGCGAGTTCGGTGCCACCGACATCGTCGCCGAGCGCGGCGACGAGGGCGGCGACGAGGGCGGCGAGCGGATCAAGGAGCTGACCGGCGGGATCGGCGCCGACAGTGTGCTGGAGTGCGTCGGCACCGGCGAGGCCATGCGGCAGGCCCTGCGGTCCGCCCGCCCTGGCGGCAACGTCGGCTTCGTCGGCGTCCCCCACGACGTCGCCGTGGACGGCCAGGAGCTGTTCTTCTCCCACGTGGGCCTGCGCGGCGGTCCCGCCCCCGTACGCCGCTACCTGCCCGACCTCATCGACCTCGTCCAGTCGGGCCGTATCGACCCGGGCAAGGTCTTCGATCTCACCCTGCCGCTCGACGAGGTCGCCGAGGGCTACCGGGCGATGGACGAGCGCCGTGCCATCAAGGCGCTTCTGAAGCCCTGACCGGGGGAACTCGCCCGTCCGAGCGGCGCGCCCGAGCGCTGGCCGACCCCATTTCCGACCATTCGGAGACACCTTTCATGACGACCTTCGCCCTTGTCGGTGCCGGTCCCGGCCTCGGCCTGGCCTGCGCCCGCCGATTCGGCGCCGCCGGCCACACCGTCGCCCTGCTCTCGCGCAGCGCCGAACACCTCGGCCCTCTCGTGGCCGAGCTGAACCGAGACGGCGTCCGGGCCCGCGGCTACACCGCCGACGTCCTGGACCCCGACACGCTCAGCACCGCCCTGCGACGGGCCGGTGCGGAGCTGGGACCGGTGGAGATCCTGCAGTTCAGCCCGGTGCCCCGCGCCGACTTCATGAAGCCGGTCCTCGACACCGGCCCGGCCGACCTGGACGATCCGCTGACCTTCTCCATCAAGGGCCCGCTGACCTGCGTGAACGCGGTCCTGCCCGGGATGCGGGCGCTGGGGCGCGGCACGCTGCTCTTCGTCAACGGCGGCAGTGCGGTCCGCCCGCACCCCGACCGTGCGGGTACCTCGATCGCGTTCGCCGGTGAGAGCGCGTACGCGGCAATGCTGCACGACGCGCTCGCGGGCGAGAACATCCACGCCGCTCAGCTCATCGTGCCCGGTGCCATCAGCCCGGAGTCCGAACACTCGAGCCCGAGTGTGCTGGCCGAGCGGCTGTACACGCTGCACAGCGATCGGGACGGCTTTCGGCACTACGCCGCGCCGATGCCCGACTGAGCCGGAGGCGGTCTGTCATGCCCCGCTCTGCCCCACGTACCTGTACTCACATGGTCCCGACCGCGGCGCTACTGCTGACCGTGACGGCGTGCAGCACCGTGCCGGACACCACGCCCGTGGCGTCGCCGCCCCAGGGTTCACCTCGGCAGTCCGCGACCGGCAGGCCGACGACCGAACCCTCCGAGGAGAACGGCGGCTTGCACATCCGTCTCACGATCGACGGCCACAGCGTGGACGCCACCTTGAACGACAGCGCCACCGCACGGGACTTCGCCGCGCCGACGTGAGCATCGTTCGAGCCGTGCGGAGTTCGCGAGCGGCAGGCCCCGCGACCGTGATCAAACGGACCGTCCGAGCATCTCGATGAGGAGCGGGAGATAGCGGCGGACCTGCTCACGGTCGCTCTCCTTCTCCGATTCCGACAGCTCGGCATACGGAGTGGCCATCTGCGATTCCCACCGCCGGACCAGTTCGGCGGGGATGGTGAGTGATCCGTCGCTCTGACTCGAGCACCGCGAGTGCAGGTAACGCTGCCAGTGCGCCCACCGTTCGTGCTCGACGCCGGCCAGCTCCTCCATCACCTTGTCCATACCGTGCACCTCCGGTGAGCCTTCGGAATGTATCGGCATTCAGATCAGTCCCTTGTCCACAAGTGCCCAATAGTGCTGCCCCAGCACGGTCAACTCGCATGACTTGCTCTGCATCGCGGCATGCCACATGTGCGGAGCATCCGCCGGCCGCACCAGATTGACCCTCACATAGCGTTGCAGCACCGCGAACACGGCTGTGCGGGCGGGATCGGGCGCAGGAATCGAGGTGTCGTCCTGCTCGCCCGAGGACCGCTCCGGCTCGAACGACGGACACGGGACACGTTAGCCATCTTCATGAGAGCGGCCAGGGCCAGGCCGTCGTCACCGGTTTCGGAGTCGCTGGCGCACAGGAACCCGCCGGTGAGAACGTGCTGTTCGGCGTTCGTGGCCGCCAGGTCCGTCGGGGAAGGAAAGTTCAGCGTGCCGTCCGAGTTGCGTTCGAGGGCCCCGGACAGCGAAGGCGTCGTTCACACACCCGGTGAGCAGTTCCAGGTGGTCGTAGTGATCGATACCGACGATCAACGCCTTGCGCATGACACTCCCCCAGCGAACCGACGAAGTGACGGCTGTTCGGGTCGGTTCACCCGACACCCGCTGCCCCCAGGTGCGACAGTCACCAAGGGGCCGCCCTCGCGCCGGCAACTCGAACCGACCACTCACGGTACTAGCGGTCCCGCACCTGCGCACAGGCCTGTTGACCAGCAGGCCGCCCACACACCCATGCCGGTACCCCACCGGAGGAGCATCCTTGAGCACGCAGCCCCGCCAGGAGACCGCCGCCGCGCCCCACTGGCGCGCCTACGCTCCGCTGGACCTCCACCCGATCCTGGTGCACGCCATGGAGGCCTTCAACGAGCACGGCTACCACGGCACTTCGGTACGGGACATCGCCGGCCGGGTCGGAGTCACCGTCCCCGCGCTCTACTACCACTACGCGAACAAGCAGGCATTGCTGGCCACCCTGCTGGAGACGTCGATCAAGGATGTGCTGGACCGCTGCCGGGCCGCCGCGGCGGAGGCCGGCGACGAGCCGCTCGCCCGCTTCCGCGCCATGGTCGAGTCGATCGTGCTCTACATGGCCAACCGCAAGGGACTGGCCTTCCTGGACACCGAGATACGCAGCCTGGAACCGGCGAACCGCGCCCGGTACGTGGCTCTGCGGGACTACCTCGAGCACATGCTGCTCGACACCGTGCGCGCGGGCATCGCCCAGGGCGTCTTCACCACGCCCATCCCGGCCGACGCGGTCCGGGCCGTTCTGATCATGTGTCAGGGGGTGGCCGACTGGTACCGGGCCGACGGCCCTCTCAGCGCGTCGGAGGTCGCCGAGCGGCACGTCCTTCTCTGCCTCGGCACGGTGGGCTGCCCGCAGGCGGCACTGCGGCGCCCGTCGTGACTCCCCCTCACGACACCGTGATCACGATCTTGCCGCGCGCATGTCCTTGTTCCAGATGCCGCAGGCCCTCGGCCGTGTCGGCCAGGGGGTAGGTCCCTTCGATCACCGGTGTCAGCCTGCCTGCCTCGATGAGCGCGGTGACGGCGAGCAGGTCCTCCCGGGTCGGTCCGTCCGGGGCCGACGGGAGGATCGTGCGGAGTCGCTGCCGGACGAACCCGTTGACCGCGATCACCCGCAGCATGGAGCCCACCGCCCCGAACACTCGGCCGGGCGAGCCGCCGCCGTTGGCCACGAGCGTCCCTGTCGGGGTGAGGGCCCTGCGCAGCCGGCTCAGCGGACGGTTGCCCACGTTGTCCAGGATCACGTCATAGCGCTCGCGGACGTCCGTGAAGTCCTCCCGGGTGTGGTCGACGACGTGCGCGGCCCCGAGTGAGCGCACCAGATCGACGTTGCGCGTGCTGCACACCCCGGTGACCTCCGCGTCCGTTCCCGCGGCGATCTGCACGGCGAACGTGCCCACTCCGCCGGCGGCTCCGTTGATCAGCACCCGCTGCCCGGCCCGCACCTGGCCCAGGGTGCGGATGCCGCGCAGGGCGGTCACCGCCGCCATCGGCAGCGCCGCGGCCTGCTCGAACGTCAGACCGGCGGGTTTGGGCACCAGCAGGTCCGCGGTGGTGCGCGCGTACTCGGCGAAGGAGCCGTGACAGAAGCCCAGCACCTCGTCGCCCGGCCGGAGCCCTCGTACGCCGGCGCCGACCGACTCGACCTGCCCTGCGACGTCGATACCGGCCACCCGGCACCTCGGCCGCGTCAGCCCCACGCCCCCCATCAGCCGCGCCACATAGGGATCGCCGCGCAGCATGTGCCAGTCGTAGGGGTTCAGCGCGGCGGCACGCACCCGCACCGCCACCTGGCCGGCCGAGACCACGGGCCGGTCGGCGTCCACCAGCTCAAGGATGTCCGGCGGGCCGAACCGCTCCTGCACGATCGCCTTCATCGGGTCGCCCCCTCTTTGCGGCATCGACCGCCGCGGCGCCGGCGGATGCCCTCCGGCACGGCAGGTGTACGGCGTACACCTCTGTCGGGCACGGTAGGTGTACGCCGTACACCCGTCAAGAGGTCGCGGGACGGTCAGGTCGTGCCGAGGAGCCGCTCGAGGCCGTCCAGCGTCAGGTCCAGAGCGAACTCGAACTCGAACTGGTCGTCGCAGCCGGAGCCGACGACGGACTCCGGGTCGTGGGCGACGGCCATGGCCAGCTCGGTGATGTGCGGGTAGCGCGCGGCCATCTCCTCGGGCGGCAGCGCGTCCGGATCCGGTTCACGGCCGTCGGCGCCGTCCTCGAACAGCTCCTGGGAGAAGCCCAGCAGACGGCTGCCCATGACATGCATGGCGTGATGGACCAGGCGGATCGAGAACCCTCCGGCCCGGAAGATCCCGATCATCGAGTCCAGGTACGCCATCACCGCGGGGGTCGGAGCGGCCCGCGCCTTCGTCCGCGTCTCGATGACCGCGGGCGCCCACGGGTGGCGCAGCAACATGCCCCGGGCCGACAGCACCCGCCGGCGCACGGTGGTCTTCCAGTCGGTGCCGTCGGCCGGTGGATCGATCTCGCCCATGAGGACGTCGATCATCCCGTCCAGCAACTCGTTCTTGTTGGCCACGTGCTTGTACAGCGCCATCGGCACGACGCCGAGCGCCTGGGCGATGTTGCGCATGCTGAGCGCGTCGACTCCGCCCTCGTCGGCCAGCGCGACGGCGGCACCCAGGACCCGCCCCTTGCTCAGCGGCGGGCGGGACTGCGCCGCGACGCCCACCTTCGTCGTTATCTCCACCATCTCCTCTCCCGTTCGACGACGCCGTCAGTGCGCCGGGCGGGACAACAGCGTATGCGTGAAGGGGGTGACGGGGCGTTCGAGGCTCTCGCCGTCCACGGTGATGTCGACCGCCTCGTTGTAGAAGGCCAGCAGCTCCGCGACGGGGGCCACGGCGGGCAGTGGGGCGGGGTAGCTCCACACGACATGGGGCGGCACGTCCGCCTCGCCGGTCCAGGACCAGTACGAGGCGATGCCCTTGTAGGGGCAGCCGGTGTGGTGGTCGGTCGGGGTGAGCAGGTCGAGACGGACGTCCTCGCGGGGGATGTAGTAGCGGGTGGGCAGGCCGGTCTCGAAGAGGAGGACCGGGCGGCGGGTGTCGGCGACGACCGTGCCGTCGATCGCGATCCGGACGTGTCGGCTGCTGGGCAGGGCGTCCACGCGTTTGTGCGGGTCGCGGGGGTGGATGAAGATCTCCTCCTCTTCCTCGTACCAGTGGTCGAGGCCCCTGCCCGTGCGCCGGAACCACTCGAAGGCGACGTGACCGGCCAGGTCCTCGGCGGGGAAGGTCCAGGCCGCGTTCTCCAGCAGCTCGCCGTCCACTTCGAGGTCGTAGAAGACCCGCGAGCCCGTGTGCGTGCCGACCGGCGGATTCTTCGCCGGCCGCAGCAGGTCCTCGCGCACCTCCTCGCGCGGGAAGGCGTACAGCGGCACCGGCACACCGGGCTCCCAGACGAGAACGGGATGCCGGCTGTCGACGACGGTGAACTCGCCCTTGCGGCCCCGGACCCAGCGCGGGCTGGGCTCCCAGAGGAGACCTTCCGGGGTGGTGCGTACGGAGTCGGCGGTGCTGAGCTTGGTCATGTCCGTTTCCTCCCTCGAATGCTCCGCTCATCCTCCACGTTCCCTCGCTCGCGCAACGCTGTCACCGTGCGTCCAGCACCTCCGGGTCGTCGGCGCCGCTGTAGGTGAACGACCGGAACAGCACCTCGCCCTCGGAGCAGACGAGTCCGACCATCCGGCCCGTCATGCCCGCGGCGACCTCGGTCGAGAAGTACCGGCCGTCGATGCGGCCGAGTTCGCGGAATCCGTCCGGGCCGGATGTGCCTGCCACGACTTCGTCGGGCCCCATGTCGGTGCCGAAGGGCGTGGCGGCGCCGTGCGGTACGACGCGCAGTTCGAGGGTCGTCTCCCCGGTGGCGGCGGCTTCGCCCAGGACCGCGTGTGCCGCGCCGATCCGGGCGACGGCACGCACACGGCCGTCCGCCACTTCGACGCGTACGGCATGGCGGGCGTCGATCCGCAGCTCCAGACCCCCGGTTCCACCGGCCCCGCCCGCTCGACCGGATCCACCGGACCCACCGGCCCCGCCCACTGCGCCGCCGGATCCACCGGCTTCGCCGAATGCGCTGGATTCACCGGCTTCCTCATCCGCGATCACCGTTGCCCGCGCCCGCAGGTAGAGGTGTTCCTGGCGGCGGCCCACGAAGGCCGGGCCGGCTGCCGCGGTCAGTCGCCGGCCGTTGCGGGTCGCCTTCAACACGTCGGCGGGGAACGCGCCCGGCGCCACCCAGGACGGCGGCAGGGGCTGCCCCGCAGCCGTCAGGTGCTCGGTGAGTTCCGGTGCGGTCGTCGGCTGGATCGCCTCGGCCGTGCCGGGCCAGCCCTCGCTCCAGCGCACCTCGCAGGCGAACGTCTCGCGGCCGAGCACATGCCACTCGGGGCTGCTGCCGCGCGGCCGCACGCCCAGGTAGACCATCGCCCACGTACCGTCGGGACGCTGCACGAGGTCCGCGTGACCGGTGCTCTGGACGGGAGCGTCGCTGCCGCGCGCGGTGAGGATCGGATTGCCGGGGCACGCCTCGAAGGGGCCGGACGGTGAGGGCCCCCTGGCGATGGTGACGGCGTGGCCGCGTTCGGTGCCGCCCTCCGCGATGAGCAGGTACCAGTACGCGCCGACGCGGTACAGATGAGGACCCTCGGGGAACTTGCCGCCCGCCCCCTGCCACAGCCGCCGTCGCTCGGTGAGCAGGGCGCCGGTCCGCGGATCCAGCACGGCCTGCACGATCCCCTCGCCGAAGCGGGTCCAGGTCAGCAGGCAGACGCCGTCGTCGTCCCAGGCGAGGTCGGGGTCGATGCCCGGCGCGTCGGGGATCCACACCGGGTCCGACCAGGGGCCGGCCGCGTCTTCGGCGGTGACCAGGAACGTCCTCGGCTCGTCCACCAGGAGGGTGCTGATCATCCAGAAGCGGCCGTCGTGATGCCGAAGGGTCGGCGCCAGGATGCCACCCGAGGCGCCCACCCCCTCCAGCGGCAACTGCGACGGCCGGTCGAGCGCGTGGCCGATGTGCTCCCACGTGCGCAGATCGGTCGACCGGTGGATCGGCACGCCCGGCGCGTATTCGAAACTGGAGTTCGCCAGGTAGTACACCTCGCCCACGCGGCAGACGCTGGGGTCGGGATGGAAACCGGGGACGACCGGGCGGGTGGGCAGCTGCACGACGTGACTTTCTGGTGGTCGGTCAGGAGCGGGAGGGGGCGGGAGGCGTAGGAGAGGGCGCCGCTCAGGCGGCCGCTTCGACCCCGGTCACCGCGTCGTCGGTCTCCGGATCCCGCAGCGGCGGGATGAACAGGGAGAGCGTCAGCGCCAGGAGGGTGACGAGGGCGCCGAGCCAGAAGACCCAGGCGTAACCGGCGTCCTGGTAGAAGGCGGTGCCGTCGACCACGGTGCTGTGGGCGCTGAGGAGGGCGTACGCACCGGCGGTGACGATGGCGCCGAACAGGCTGATCAGCATGTTGAGCATGCCGCTGCCCAGCCCTTGTTCGTCACGCGAGACGACGCCGACCACGAGCACCGGCGCTCCCGCCACCACGACACCGGCGCCGATGTTGGCGACGCAGGACGTCAGGGAGAGCTCCAGCTCGTTGCCGTGGAAGAAGCCGACGAGGGTGTAGCCGACGGCCATCACCGTCAGTCCGGCGATCCAGACCTTGCGGGGGTCCAGGCCGCGCAGGAAGCGGCTGACGAGGATGCCGGTCCCGAACATCACCAGGTTCCAGCTCACGCTGACCACGGCGTTGTGCTGCGCCGTCCATCCCAGGCCGGCCGAGACGCCGGGGATGTGCGGGAAGAGGGCCAGCAGGATGGCCAGGCCCGGCATGGTGAACGCGACCGTCTGGGCGAGACCGCCGGCGGTGAGCGCCAGGGCCACGGGCCGTCGTCGGAGCACCGCCAGATCGAGGATGGGGTGGGCGCTGGCCCGTTCCACGAACAGGAACGCGATCAGGGCGGCGGCGCCGGCCCCGAGCCAGCCGAGTGTCCGGGCGTCGGCCCAGCCCCAGCTCTGGCCCTGGCCGACGGCGTAGATCACCGCGGTGAGACCGCCGCCGAGCACCAGTCCGCCCGCCCAGTCGAAGCCCGAGTCGAAGGCGTGCCGCGGGGTCTCCGGCACCAGGAGGGCGACCAGCAGGAACGCGACGGCGGTGGCGGCGGCGAGGAACCACAGGGCGCCGCGGTAGCCCCAGTGGTCGACGAGCCAGCCGGCTAGGAACGGGGTGCCCAGGGCGATCAGTCCGACGCTGCTGCCGATCATTCCGCTCGCCGACTTGACCAGCCGGCGCGGGAAGATGTCGCGCACCGCGGCGAAGGAGAGGGCGCCGAACGGGCCGTAGAACCCGGCTATCGCCCGGCCGACCAGCACCAGCCAGAAGTCCCCGGCCAGGGCGGCCAGCGCTTCGCCGCCCGCTCCCAGCGCCATCATGGCCAGCATGACGCGCTTCCTGCCGTACAGGTCGCCCAGCTTGATGGCGAACGGCGTCAGCAGGGTGGTCGCCAGGGTGAGGGTGAGCCCGAACCACGCCACCTGGGTGGTGTGGAAGCTCTGCGCGACGCTCGCGGTGGCGTTGGCGCCGAGGATGCCGCCCGCGGCCAGCAACTGGGTGGGCCAGGCGAGTGCGATCAGCACCACGACCAGGCGGAGGTTCCAGCGTCCGCCGGCCTCGACGGAGGGCGCGATGTCGACTGAGGGGCTTGGCGACGTCGGTGTCATGCCAGCCCTCCTTTCACGGAGGTACGTAAGGGAGTGAGAGGAGATGTGGGGGTGCGCGGAGGATCGAACCCGCCGTGACACGTCGCTCACCGGGAGGTGATGGCGTGGCAATCCGTCGTCGCGTGACGTCGATGATGACCCGAACACCTAGTGCTTACTAGGTGTTCGGTGAGTGACCCATGTCACACGCACACGGCCATCCCCCGCCCACCATGGACGCCCCACAGCTCCCCGGTACGGTTCTTCCATGGCGACACCCAGGGGACCGCGCGGCGGCTACACGGCAGGCCGGGCACGGCGCACCCAGATCCTCGAGGCGGCACTGCTGCGCTTCGGGCAGGACGGCTACCGCAAGACCTCCCTCGCCCGCATCGCCCGGGACGCCGAGATCACCGACGCCGGACTGCTGCACCACTTCCGCGACAAGCAGCAGCTCCTGCTGGCCGTGGTCGAGCACTGGCACGACCGCATGGACACCCAGTGGCAGCGGGTGTCGGAGTCGGTGCGGGACGCGTTCCGCTGCCACCTGGAGGACACCGCCGAGACGCTCACCATGCCGGGCATGGTGGAACTGGCCGTCGTGGTCTCCGCCGAGGCGACCGCGCCGGACCACCCGGCCCACGACTTCTTCGCGCACTGGCAGGAGAAGGGCGTGAAGGAGCTCGCGGAGCGACTCCGCGCCGGCAGCAGCAACGGCGAACTCCTGCCCGATCTGGACCACGACGGCATCGCGCGCGAATGCGCCGCCCTCGACGCCGGACTGCGGCAGCAGTGGCTCGCCTCCGGCCGCTCCTTCGACCTCATCCCGGTGATGCACGACCACCTGGACCGCCTGATGCGCGGCATCTCCGCCGACGGACAGGGGCTGTAGGGCAGGGAAGAGAGGGGCAGGACAGGGCAGGGCCGAGGCTCACATCCCTGCACCCCGCACCCCCGCACCCCCGCACCCCCGCACCCCCACACCCCTGCACCCCTGCACCCCTGCACCCCACTCCAAGCTCGCACCCTCGCGGCCCCACGCCCTCGCGCACGGCGCGAATCCACAGCGGGGCCCGTCCGGACCCTTGACTTGTCATGCACACGTCATTACAGGCTGTGATTCACGTCATACAGCCCAACACCTAGCATTCACTAGGTATTGGCGCGCATGATCGAGCCTGCTCATCTCCGTCCCACGGACCCCATTCACCTGACCCACTCACCTGACCCACTCACCTGATCCTGATCCTGATCCTGATCCCACTCACCGGACACCACCGCCCACCGCGCCGAGGACTCGACATGCCCCACCCCTGGACCGCCCGCGTCATCTCCCCCTCCCGACCGGCGCAGCCGTCCGCCGCCGCGGTCCGGCCGGCCGCTCTGCTGCGCGGCGAGTTCACCGTGCGGTCGGCGGTCAGAGCGGCCCGGCTCTCCGTCACCGCGCTCGGCGTGTACGAGCTGGAACTCAACGGCGCCGTGGTGGGCGACCACGTCCTCGCCCCGGGCTGGACGAGCTACCGCCACCGCCACCGCTATCAGGTCTTCGACGTGACGGACCTGGTCCGCGAGGGGGCCAACGCCTGGGGCGCACACCTGGCGGACGGCTGGTACCGGGGGCTGCTCGGCTTCAACGGCGGCACCCGGGACATCTACGGCGAGGACACGGGCCTGCTCGCCGAGCTGCGGATCGAGTACGCCGACGGCGCCGCGGACACCGTCACCACGGGAGGGGACTGGCACTGGAGCCCCGGGCCCGTGACCGCGGCCGGTCTGTACGAGGGCGAGGAGTACGACGCCCGCCGAGAACAGGCCGGCTGGAGCGAGCCCGGCTTCGACGACTCGGCCTGGGAGCCCGTCCGGATCCTGCCGTTCGACACGTCCGTGCTCTTCGAGGCCGACAGCCCGCCGGTGCGCCGTATCGAGTCCGTCGCCCCCGTCGCCGTCACCACCTCCCCCACCGGCCGCACCCTCGTCGACTTCGGCCAGAACCTGGTCGGACGGCTGCGCGTCCGGGTCCGGGGCGAGGCGGGCCGGACCGTCACCCTGCGGCACGCGGAGGTCCTGGAGGACGGCGAACCGTGCCTGCGTCCGCTGCGGCACGCCACCGCCACCGACCGCTACACCCTGTGCGGCGACGCGGACGGCGAGGTGTGGGAACCCCGTTTCACCTTCCACGGCTTCCGCTACGCCGAGATCGACTCCTGGCCCGGCGTGCTGGACCCGGCCGACGTCACCGCCGTGGTCCTGCACAGCGATCTGCGCCCCACCGGCTGGTTCTCCTGCTCCGACGCCTCGCTGAACCGGCTGCACGAGAACGTGGTGTGGGGGATGCGCGGCAACTTCCTCGACGTGCCCACCGACTGTCCGCAGCGCGACGAGCGGCTCGGCTGGACCGGCGACGTGCAGGTCTTCGCCCCCACCGCGGCCTTCCTGTACGACGTCCGTGCCTTCCTGCGCTCCTGGCTGCGCGACCTGGCCGCCGACCAGAGCGACGACGAGCGGGGCGTCCCACCGGTGTTCAGCCCCGCCATCCCGGTGATCACCCCCGTCCCGATCCCGCCGGGCAATCCGCCGATGGCCGGATGGTGCGACGCGGCCGTGATCGTCCCCTGGGTGCTGTACGAGCGCTACGGCGACACCGAGGTGCTCCGTACCCAGTACGCCTCCATGCGCGGCTGGGTCGACGCGGTCGAGCGCCTCGCCGGCGACGGCCGGATCTGGGGCGAGGGCTTCCAGTTCGGCGACTGGCTGGACCCGGCCGCGCCCGCCGACGATCCCGGACGGTCGGCGACCTCCTCCGAGCTGGTCGCCACCGCCTACTTCGCGCACTCCGCCCGGCTGCTGGCCCGCACCGCCCAGGTGCTGGAGGAGAAGGACGACGCCGAGCACTACGACGCCCTGGCCGACTCGGTCCGCGACGCCTTCCGGGACCGTTTCCACGCCGGGGGCGGGCGACTGACACAGGAGACCCAGACCGCGTACGCCCTCGCCCTGTGCTTCCGGCTGCTGGCGGACGACGCGGAGCGCGCCGAAGCCGGGCGCCGCCTCGCGGACCTCGTGGCCTCGGGAGAGCACCGCATCGGCACGGGGTTCCTCGGCACCCCACTGGTGTGCGACGCGCTGACCGACACCGGGCACGTGGACACCGCCTTCGAGCTGCTGACGCAGCGGTCCTGCCCGTCCTGGCTCTACCAGGTCGACATGGGCGCCACGACCGTCTGGGAGCGCTGGGACAGCATGCTCCCCGACGGCAGCGTCAATCCCGGCGAGATGACCTCCTTCAACCACTACGCGCTCGGAGCCGTCGCCGACTGGATCCACCGCACCGTCGCCGGTCTCGCGCCCGCCGAGCCGGGCTACCGCCGGATCCTCGTCCGTCCCCGCCCGGGCGGCGGCCTCACCTGGGCCCGCGCCGCGCACGAGACGCCGTACGGCCGTGCCGAGACCGGCTGGCGCGTCGAGGGCGGACTGCTGCTGGTGGACCTGCTCGTACCGCCGAACACCACCGCCCTCGTGGACCTCCCGCACGCCGAACCCGTGACCGTGGGCCCCGGACGGCACACCTTCCACACACCGCTTCCAAGGCCGAAGTGACCCCCGACCGCGGAGTCGCCCCCGCCTCCGCAGGTCGTCCGCGTCCGGCTTGGGCCTGCGGTTTTTGGGCAGACGGGACACGGACCCGGCTGGTCGGCCCAAGGAGAGAGCATGGCGAAGGACTCACCGTTGAAAGCTGTGGGATGGGCGCGCTCGCTGCCGGTGAGCAGCGGGGTGAAGGTCGCCAGGGAGTGGACGCGCGCCCATCTGGCCACGCTCGGCTGGTCGCGGACCGCGCCGGAGCTGGTGGACGCGATTCTGCTGGCCGTTTCCGAACTGGTCACCAACGCCCATGTGCACGCCCGTAGTGCGGCGCAGCTGATCCTCACCTGGGACGAGGAGTGCCTGCACGTCACCGTGCACGACGCCTCGTCTCGGCTGCCCGAGCCGCGCGACCCGGGCACCAGCGCCCCAGGAGGACGCGGTCTGCTGCTGGTCGACGCCCTCGCCGACAGTTGGGAGGCCTACCGCTGCCCCCGCGGCAAGAGCGTCACCGCCTGCTTCGGCGCACCCAGGTCCACCGCGCCCGGAGCGACGGGTTCGTGATGAGAGGCCCGGTCGGTCCAGCCGCCGGGCGGAGGGTCACCCATGACATCCGACGAGGACGAACAGCTCGAACGCGCCATCCTTGACCTGCTGGGACGGCGGCGGCCGGACGCGTCGGTCTGCCCGTCCGAGGTCGCCCGGTCGGTCCACCACGGTACGGACGACGGGTGGCGGCGGCTGATGGAGCCGACCCGTGCCGCGGCACAACGGCTGTCCCGGGCGGGTCTGGTGGAGATCACTCAGGGTGGAGAGCTCGTCGACCCGGCAACGGTCCGTGGCCCGATCCGGATCCGCCGGACGCGCTGACGGCCTTCGCGGACGGCTTCCGCTGACGGCTTCCGCTCACCGCTTCCGCTGACGGCCTTCGCGAGCGGCACCGGTCGACATCACCCCGTGCCCGTCGCCGTCATCCCGTGCCCGTCGCTGTCACCGCGGACCCGTCGCCGTCACCCCGTGCCCGTCGCTGTCACCGCGGACCCGTCGCCGTCACCCCGACCCGGTCGCCGTCACTGCGGGGGATTGCCGTGCTTGCGCGAGGGCAGGTCGGCGTGTTTGGTGCGCAGCATCGCCAGGGCGCGGATGAGCGTCTCACGGGTGCCGGCGGGGTCGATCACGTCGTCCACCAGACCGCGTTCGGCCGCGTAGTACGGGTGCATCAGCTCCGCCCGGTACTCCTTGACCATCCGCTCCCGCATCGCCTCGGGCTCGTCCGCCTCGGCGATCTGGCGCCGGAAGATGACGTTCGCGGCGCCCTCGGCGCCCATCACCGCGATCTCGTTCGTCGGCCAGGCATAGGTGACATCCGCGCCGATGGACTGCGAGTCCATGACGATATAGGCGCCGCCGTAGGCCTTGCGCAGGATCAGGGAGATACGCGGCACCGTCGCGTTGCAGTACGCGTACAGCAGCTTCGCACCGTGCCGGATGACGCCGCCGTGCTCCTGGTCCACCCCCGGCAGGAATCCCGGCACATCGACCAGGGTCACCAGCGGAATATTGAAGGCGTCGCACATCTGGACGAACCTGGCGCCCTTTTCGCTCGCCTCGATGTCCAGGACACCCGCCAGGACCCGGGGCTGACTCGCCACGATTCCCACGACCTCGCCGTCCAGCCGCGCCAGCGCGCACACGAGGTTGCGGGCCCAGCTCTCATGGACCTCCAGGAACTCTCCGTCGTCGACGAGGTGACCGATCACCTCGGTCATGTCGTAGGGCTGGCTGCCGTCCGCCGGCACGAGATCCACCAGCGCCTCCGACCTCCGGTCCGGCGGATCCGTCACGGGCCCCCGCGGCGAGATGTCGCGGTTGTTCTGCGGCAGCATCGACAGCAGGTACCGCACCTCCGCGATGCACGTCTCCTCGTCGTCGTAGGCGAAGTGGCACACGCCCGAGGTCTCCGCGTGCACATCCGCACCGCCCAGACCGTCGCGCGTCACCTCCTCACCCGTCACCGTCCGCACCACGTCCGGCCCCGTCAGGAACATCTGTGACGTGCCGCGCACCATGAAGACGAAGTCCGTCAGCGCCGGACTGTAGGCGGCGCCTCCCGCGCAGGGCCCCAGCACCACCGAGATCTGTGGAATGACCCCCGACGCCCGCACGTTGCGGCGGAAGATTCCGCCGTAGCCCGCCAGCGCCACCACACCTTCCTGAATGCGTGCCCCCGCACCGTCGTTCAAGGACACCAGCGGCGCACCCGCCGCCAGCGCCATGTCCATGACCTTGTGGATCTTCTCCGCGTGCGCCTCACCCAACGCACCCCCGAACACCCGGAAATCATGCGCGTACACGAAGACCTGCCGGCCCTCCACCGTGCCCCATCCCGTCACCACACCGTCCGTGTACGGGCGTCGCGCCTCCAACCCGAAACCGCTCGCCCTGTGCCGCCGCAACAGCCCCACCTCGACGAACGACCCCTCGTCCAGCAGCAGGGCGACCCGATCCCGCGCCGACAGCCTCCTGCCGCCGCCCGCCCCACCGCCCGGCCCCGCCAATGCCTCCGCACGCACCTCCAGCAACTCCGCCACGGCCACGCGGCTACCAGGCACGTTGGAAAACTCATCTACACCGCTCACGGCATATCCCTCCCTCGTAACGAACCCAGCACCCCCGAAACCCCCACCACGACGAACCGCCCACGCGGTTCACATGGCAGGGGAACAAACGCCGGCTCCGACACTCCGACACCAGGAACCACCGACCGACCCACACCCCACAACCCAAACGCTCACAACCCCACCCCACGACCCACGACCACAACCACAACCACAACCACAACCAGGCCTACCGCCAGCTGCGCGGCGAGCGGTAGCCCGAACTACCGCCCAGGCCACGCCACTTCGGTACGCCCCCGACCGGCCCCTCATCCACATCGGCGCGCCGGGCGGCCAGCAAGGACGCCACCACCGCCACCACGGCGGCGACCTCCGCCTCCGTCACTCCACCGCCCGCCACCCGCACCACCGCATCCCGAGCGACCTCGCTGCCCATGTCCCCACCTCCCTACAGCCGTCGGTACTCCCTCTGGCCCCCAACCCTCCACCACCCCGCTCAAAACCAACCGGGGCCCCGCTCGAAACCCACTCACCCCTCCCCCACGCGCACCGCGCCGGACTCTCGCCGAACTCATCTGAAACATTTGCCCCGGCCCACCGCGTCTGTGAGGTGTAGGCCAACGGAAAGGCACCCAGGGGTGGGAATGAGAAGGTCCCGGACATCGTCCCGGACAGATGAGTTCATGGAGTTCGCCACCGGACGTGCCGGGCATCTGCACCGCTCCGCGTGCCTGCTCACCAGTGGAGACACTCACCTCGCCGAGGATCTGGTGCAGGAGACGCTCAGCCGGATGTACACCCTGTGGGGTCGGATGTCCCGGATCGACAACCCTGCGGCGTACGCCCAGACCGTTCTCGTCCGTACCTTCCTGACACACCGGCGGCGGTACTCCGCGGGCGAGCGCCCTCTGGCAGACCTGCCGGACGCGCCGATGCCCCGGAGCACGGACGACCCCGCTCTGCGGCTGGCACTGCTCCAGGCCCTGCGGGAACTGCCGCCCAAGGACCGGGCGGTGGTGGTGCTGCGGTACTGGGAGGACCGCAGCGTGGAGGAGACGGCGGACGCGATGAACGTCAGCTCCGCGGCCGTACGCACCCGCTCGACCCGGGCGCTGGCCAAACTACGCGAACGGCTCGGCGGCACCCTCACCGAACTGATCACCCCGGCCTGACCGCCCGGCGTGATCCCCGAGTCCGACCTCCTCCCGTTCGTCTCCCCACCGCTTCGAACAGCCGGGCCGACGAAGGCCCGTCCCGTTCATCGCTCCGCACTCCCGTCCGCACCAACACAGGAACTGGTGGTTCCGTATGCCCTTCGAAGACGAGCTCGGGAAGGTGCTCCGCGACACCGCGGGCTCTTTCACCGCCGACCGGCGTTCCCTGGCGGAAGGCAGCCTGCTGCGCGGCCGCCGCAGGCTGGCCCGCCGCCGCGCCTCCGCTGCGGCCGGAAGTGCGCTGGCCGTCGTTCTCGTGGCGACGGCCGGTGTCCAGCTGAGCGGCGGGCACGACGGTGACGGCAAAGTCGGCGGTCTGGCCTCCACTCCGCCACCGGGGGGTGCCTACGGGCATTTCGCGGTCACCGCCGAGGAAATGGAGAACATCCTCCAGAACGGCATGGACCGGTCCGGGATCGCCGTCGCGCACCCGAAGCTCCAGGCCACGGGCAGTTCCCGAGCGAGCCGGTCGGCGACGGCCTCGATCGACTTCGGGGACGGCTTCGGCGCGGCGAGGGTCACGCTCTCGGTGCGCCGCGTCGACCCGGCCGAGCAGGACCTGAGGAAGCTGATCACCTGCCCGCCCGAGGACGGTTCCCTGTACGAGGAGTGCACGACACAGCCCGACAACCGGGCCGTGAAGGGGTACACCGAGGCGGGCAAGGCGGGCGGGATCAAGAAATGGGCGGTCACGATGGTCTCGCCCAGCGGGTACGTCATCGAACTCGCCACCCACAACGTGGAATCGACGGTCAACGCCGGCACGGAACCCGTGACCCGCAACCCCCGTATGAACCCGGGCAAGCTGCGCTACCTGGCGATGTTCGTCGACGGTTCGTTCACCGCCGCCGGGGAGCCCAACTCCCTGGGGACGCTCGAGCCCGGCACCCGGGCCGAGCCGGGCGACATCCTGCCCCTCCTTAAGGATCTGTTGCCCAAGCGCCTCCAGGTCTACTCGGAGGGTGGCACCGGAGCCGACGGCCATGTCGTGGTCGTCGACTCCGACAGCGGCAAGCGGACGTACATCGAGGCCGCCCGGATCGCCGGCGACAAGGAGGCATGGAACGAGACCCTGTCCGACGGCACCAAGGTGGGCACCCGGCAACTGCCCGGCCAGCGGCCGGGAGTCGTCCGGCTCCGGGTCGACACACTCCGGGTGAACGGGCTGTGGATGTCCGTCTCCGCCTACAACGCTCCGAGTCCGACGTCCGAGAAGAGCGGCGCCGCCCCCTTGATCACCATCGAAGAACTCAGGGCCATCGCCATCAGCCGGTCGTGGCTGCTCGCCCGGTAGCGTCGGCCGGGCGACGAGACGTTCCGCCCGTCGGACGGGGTCCGGCTCGGTGATCAGAACCCGCGCGGGGTGAGGCACCGGGACGGGCGATCGGCCCGGCGGACGATCGGCCCGGCGAACGATCAGGCGATCACTTGGCGGGATCACCCGGGACGGGAGCGGGGACGACCCGCGGTGTCCCCTGCGTCCAGGCGAGCGTGATCAGCATTTCGCTGAACCTCCAGCCCGCCGGGGTCAGCACGGCGGTGCAGGCCGATCGCAGGCCACTCGACCGGTGGGGTGGTTCGCCGTCCCGGTAGAAGTACACGAGCTGGTTCGCGGTGGCCTTCGCACGGTCGCCGTCGACATGCACCAGCACGTCACCGTGCACGTGCTGGGTGCGCTCCCCCTCGACCTGGCCGCGCTTCAGCAAGGCGGTCACTTCGTCGAGGCCGCGCAGCTCGCCGTTCGGCCCACGCACCACGACGTCGTCGTGGTAGACGGTGGCGACGTCGTCGTGGCGGCATTCGTCCAGCAGGTTGGCCAGGCGGGCGAACAGTTCGGCGATCTCGACGCGATCGGCGGTCTGGGCGGCTAAGGACACGACATCTCCCTTGACGGCTACTCCGACATTGGTGGGACCAACACTGTGGAGGGACACTACCGATGGAGTGTTGGTCCCACCAACACTTATAAAGTGGCCGTCATGGACGAGATCCCCGAGCGCCTGTCAGTGAAGCCGAGCTGGTTGATCACCCAGCTGGCCGTGCACGCCCGTCGGCTGGTGTTCGGCGGTTTCACCGCCACCGGGGCGCGTGGGTACCACTACCGCATCCTGGCGGCACTGCACGAGTTCGGGCCGGCGAGCCAGGCAGAGCTCGGCCGCCGGTGCCGCGTCGACCGCAGCGACGTCGTGGCGGCCGTCAACCGACTGGTCGAGCAGGGCTTCGCCGACCGGGCGCCGGACCCGGACCATGGACGGCGCAACAAGGTGACCCTCACCGCGGACGGTGTCCAGCAGCTGCGGCACATGGATCAGGTGCTCGATCAGGTGCAGGACGACCTGCTCGCACCGCTGTCGGCCGAGGACCGGCAGACGCTGACCCGTCTGCTCGGCCGCGTCCTCGCCCACCACGAATCGCGGTGACCGCCCGCTCAGGCCGTCTTCGCCGCGGACGGCTTCGCGCTTCTGCTCCTGCCGGCGCCCGTGCTGCTCCGGGCGGGTTTGGCAGGCGCCCTCTTCCGGCTGGTGGCGGTCTTCTCGGTGCCCGCGACCGCCCGCGGTGGCACCGACCGGGTCGGGGCGGTCGGCCACTTGAACTCGAACTCCAGCTCGATCTCCCCGTCGCCGACCTCGACCTCGATCTCGGTGCGCAGATCGTCGGGGATCCGCAGACTCAGCGTCCCAGGACCGAACTCCAGTTCCACGTCCCCGCCCTCCCTCAGCGCGGCCGCGAGCGCCGTGAGCTGGTCAGCCGCCTCCAGACGTGACAGCGAGCGCTTCTGCTCGAACTTGAGGTCCTTCATGAACGCCTCCGATCCGGCATGAACAACACATCACGCCAATTCTGGGGTCATGCGCGCAATCGGACATCCGCTGCGGTCGAACGGCACGCAGGTCAGTCCCTCCGTCCCTCCGTCGGGCACGGTGCGGTTGCTCGAAAGGTCGCGGAAGTCTTCCCCGTCGGCTGCCCCTCAGCCCTTGAGAGGTGCTGCCCGGCCGGTCCACGCTGATCGGCACGACGCCGACGGGACACCCCGGAACACACGGGATGTCACGTGACCGGCACCTGAAGAGGAAGCACACGGACAGACGGACATGGTGCGCAGAGCAGAACAGGACCCGGCGTCCGCGCAAGCCGGCCGACAGCCTGCCCGGCCTTCGCCGGTGCCCGCGGCACCCGGCGCGGCGGCTCGTGTATGGGCCGACCTCGCCGGCCGAGGGCTCGCCACCCGAGCCGACGCGGACACCATCGCCGCGCTGCAACGCAGCGTCGGCAACGGCGCGCTGAGCCGGACGGTGGGCGCGGCGGGCGGCGCGCGCAGCGGTGGCCCGGCCGGGTCCGCACGCCATGTCGTGCAGCGGATCGGCACCCTTCCCGGCGGCAGCTACCCGACGCACCGCGAGGAGGAGGACAGAGGCCCGCACTTCATGGAGCAGGAGCAGGAGCCGCGGGTGGTGGCCGGCAGCGGCGCGACCCTGGGCCCTCCCGGCGTCCCCGAGCGCATCCGCTTTCCCGCCCGTGAGGTCAAACCGGCCGAAGCGGGTCTGCGCGTCGCCGACGACGGCACGCTCGCCGTGCTCGACAGGGACGAGCCGAAGGAGTTCTACGCCGTCCAGCAGGTCGTCGACGCCGCCAACGCCTCCCTGGACGCTGCGGGCAGCATCGTGCGCCTCGCTCTCCAGGGCAGGAGCATCACCGTCGGCGGCCGGCGGCTGTCCCGGGTGCAGCCGGTGCTCGCGCAGCAGACGCAGCAGTCGTCGAGCGAGGAATTCGTCTCGCTGGTGCGCAGCACCTGCATCACGGTGGCCTGCAAGTTGATGGGCTCCAGCCGGGACAAGACGAGCCGGGTCGTGCTCGGTGGCGGCGCCGGGGGCTTCGACATCACCCCCGGCTCCGACAGCGATCCACGGATGAGCAGTCTCGCCGGGCAGATCGCGTCCTCACCCGACGGCGGTCTGGACGTGCCCGGGGCGGTCGACGCGGCCGGGGCCAGGGACCGGGCGGCGCCGGACAACGGCAAGGTGTACGGCGAGGCCGTCAGGAACGGCGGACGGGACGGGACCGCCGCTCGGCTGGGTGTCAATCAGCACGCTTCGCCCCGTGTCGGGGAGGGGTTCGCGATCTTCAGCATGGCCGCCGAGGACGAGCGCGACCACTCCGTGCAGCCGCCGGCGGCGCGCGGCGACAACGTCTGGGGGTATCACTTCGCGGCCGTGGTCGCCTCCTCCCTGGACGGCAGCTGCCGGGTGACGCTGGAGAACTACGCGCGCAACGACTTCGACAGGGTCGCGCGTGAGGAGCTGTACGACACGCTCTACCAGCGGGCGAAGAAGTCGGGCGGCTGGTTCAGCGCCGTCAGCGCGCTTCAGGAGACCGACGACCAGCAGGCGTTCAAGAAGAAGTTCGACGACGTGATGCGCAGGCTCTGCACGGACCCGGCCATCAAGGAGGTCCAGGGACTCCCCCGGCGCAGGCTTCAGGAGGACTTCGAGGACCACACCGGTCGCGCCTGGTTCTTCCGCGTCTACGGCGGCGGCCCGGGCGAGAGCTTCCACGAACAGCAGTCCGCCTCCGGCTACTTCAACAATCCACTCACCGTGCGGGTCGCCAGACCCTGAGAGGCGGACGGGGCCGGGCGGACGCCCCGCCGCTGGCCGGGTCGGGCCGCACGCTGCATCGGCACGCGACCGACACCCGCCAGGCCGAGT
Source organism: Streptomyces sp. NPDC002884 (assembly GCF_040295245.1). NCBI lineage: Bacteria > Bacillati > Actinomycetota > Actinomycetes > Kitasatosporales > Streptomycetaceae > Streptomyces > Streptomyces sp. NPDC002884. The sequence goes on from NZ_JBEOVB010000012.1 coordinate 166,976, forward strand.
GGCTGGTGGATCTCACGGCTGGGCCGATCATCTGGAGCCACGCCCACGTGAAGGCCGCGGTGAGCGGTGCGGTGCGCGCACCGCTCACCGACCTCGTGCCGCTCCCGTACGGCCGCCGCACCTCGGCCGACGGGTCCGTCGAGGTGCGCGGCGACTCGGACCTGCCGGCCCTCGCCCAAGGTCTGCGGGATCAGAGCGCCGACCCCGAGCGTCGCTACGTGCCGCTGTCCGGAACCGGCGACGTGGCTCGGTCCGTGTCCGTGGCCGCGGGGGAATCACCGGCGGCGTCACGGACCCCGGCCAGCCGCAGTGTCACGAAGGCCGTCAGTCCCGCCAGGACGCCGAAGGTCAGAGCGGCCGGGACACCGGTGCCGAGTCTGGAGAACAGGTACACGGGTCCCCATACGCCGACGGTGTCATCGATCACCATGTGCAGCACCTGGCTCGTCAACAGCCCCAGCACGGTGGCACAGACCGCGCCCACCGCCATCGCCGGCGCCGTCGTGCGGGTCAGCAGGCCCGGCAGCAGCCGCAGCGACCACCACACCACAGCCAGCACGAGCACGTCGGCGGCCCGGTACAGCAGCCAGTCGCCGAGCGCCCCGGTCGAGGGGTCCGTCCACGCGCCGAGCAGCAGCCACTGGCGCAGCAGGTCGCCGGGCTCGGAGAGCAGGCCCCCGCCGCCGAACGAAGTCTGGATCCAGGCCGCCACCGACTGGTACGACAGGAGCACCACCGACAGCGCGACCACCACGGTCCCGGCGCTCGCGGCCAGACGAGCGGCGCGCGGCGGCACACTCCGCCGGGGCAGCGGGTCCGCCCCCTTGGCGGTGAGACGCGCGACGAGGACCGTGAGCAGGGCGGTCAAGAGCCCCGCGAACACCGTGACCGGCCCGCTCGACGCGATCACACTCGCCAGCTGCGGCAGGACCCGGTAACTCCCGTGGCCCCGGGATGCGATCAGCCACGGCGCGGAGACCGTCACGGCGAGCGTCGCGGCCACGGGGCCCCAGGCCCACAGCGCGAGCAGCGTGGCCGGCGTGCGGCCCGGCGTCGGCGGAATCCTGCGGATCAGCAGCAGCGCGCCGGCCAGGAAGAACACGAAGACCGCCACGAACCTGATCTGCATCGCGGTGCTGTACAGATCGCTGTACTGGGAACCTCCGGTCGAGGCCGTGTCCCCGCCCGCGGTGCCGTCGGACAGCGAACCCGACGGAATGTCGTACGACCAGGGTGCGAGCCATCGCCGGAGTTCGTTCACGGAATCGATGTCGAACACGCCGGTGGTGCCGGGCAGTTGCAGTGCCTGCTCGCTCGCCCCCGCCCACCACAGCAACAACGTGATCAGCAGTCCCCCGGCCAGTGCCGGTATCACCGCATGGCGATATCTCATGGTGTCTTCCCCCGTCTTGGTCCTGCGTCAGTGAGTGTGGCGATCAGCCGAAGAGTGGGGGGCGATGATCGTCGGCAGCGTGTGCCGGCCGCACGGAGCCGTTCCCCGGGCCGCGTACCGCGTCGGTCGCCCGTTGATCGGCGTCGGCCAAGGAAAGGTGCGGAAACAGCGGTTCACTCGTCCTATCGGACGCGGGACGGTTTGTCGGTGGCGGCCGGACGGCGGGCCAGTACGCGCGTGGTGCTGCCGTCAGCCTCTTCGATGTCCCGGACGTGCTCGAAACCGATTCTGCCCAGCAGAGTCAGTGAGGCCTCGTTGGGCGCAGCCACGGTGGCATACACCTCGGTCAGTCCGAGGGTTTCGAAGCCATGGGCGACGATCGCCTCTGCCAGCTCGGTTCCCAGGCCGGACCCCCAGGCCGTCGGCGCGAGAGCGTAGATGATCTCGTGCCCTCCGACTGCGTCGGTCGGCTTGATCTCGGCATGCCCGACCAGGAGTCCGTCGCGACGAACGGCCCAGACATCGAACAGGTCCTGGGCATAGACCTTCGTGAAGATCCGCCCGAACAGGGCTCGGTCCGCCGCTTCGGAAGCGGGGCCGTCACCCATCCACCGCGACACCCTGGTGTCCTGGAAGAGAGCGACGAAGGCCTCTTCGTCGTCGGGGATGTACGGCTCCAGGAGCAGCCGCCGGGTGCGCAGAGTCGGGGTCACAGTCGGCGACGCTATCCACGCGGCATCCGAGTCGGCAAAGGACTTTCCCGTCAGCGCGCATCACCCGGCGCCTCGCCTTGTACCGTGCCGCTCTCCCAGCCGCCGGACGCGCAGCACGCCGGTCAGCGTCGTGAGGGTGAACCCGCCCGGCGCTCTCCGGCCGGCCCGCGCGAGCCCGGAGACCCACCCGACCCCGGCGATCTCGGGTCCCGCTACGGTCATGTCGAATGAAGAAGCGTTTGAACTCGAGCCATGCGGTCACCCTAGGGAGGGTGTCCTGCTCGCGTCCCTGTTCGTGAAGATCGTCGGAGTTCTGGAGTGACGTTGTGCGGGAAGGGGCCGGGCGTTGCATAGGTTCTGCGGATGCGAGATGGTTGCCGGACGGCAATCTTTTCGATCGGTAGAGAGGTGGTGGGGTACGCGCGATGCGTTCCCCCGCTTGTGACTCCTTCTCCAGGTATCTCCGGCAGTTCACGCGTGGGCGTCGGCACGGCGTGGAGTGACGCTCCCTACCCCGTGCTCGTCGTCGACCGCGGCGGGGACGTCGTCGGGACGAACGATGCCGCGCGCAGCCTGCTCTCCGATCGCACCGAGGAGAGTGTCACCGCGGAGGACCTGCCGCGCTGGCTCGCGGAGGCGCACGGCCGCCTGAACACCACCGGAACGCCGTCGGACGCCGTCTCGGGTGCCGTGGCGGGCCGTACCTTCGAAGCGCACCCCTCGCCCGCCGAGGGCGGGGACGTGGTGTGGTGGCTGGTGGAGAACACCGATCTCCGCCTGGCCGAGCAGGCGCTGCACAGCGAGCGGGAGCGAGCCGCGCTGCTGGCGGAGATCTCCGGTGCCCTGCTGTCGTCACTGAATGTGGACCGGTGCACGGAGGTGACGGCCCGGATGGCAGCTGATCATCTCGCTGACGCGGCGGTCATCGTCGCTCCCGCCCAAGGCCGCCGGCATTCCCTGACCCACGCGCGGGTGGGCGGTGAAGTCACCCAGGTCATGGTGCCGATCGACGCGAGGTCGGTGCCCGGACTGGCCGAAGCGCTCCAGGGTTTCCCGCCCGTTCCGACGCGGTGGATCGACCCGGAGGATCTCCCGGGCTGGGTGGTCCCACCGGGTTTCGACCGTCAGATCGGCTCGGTGATCGTCACCCCGCTGCCCGGGCACGGGATGCCGGCCGGGGTGCTGATCCTGCTGCGGTCCAGCACGCACCGGGCGTTCACGGACGGCGAGGAGGTCTTCGCCCGCCTGTTCGCCGCGCGTGCCGGAGCCGCCCTGTCGGCGGCGCGCCTGTACGCCGAGCAGGCGTCGATCACGGCCACGCTGCTGCGGGAGCTGCTGCCGCCGCGTCTCGAACGGGTGCACGGCGTCGAATACGCCGGGGCCTACCGTGCGTCGCAGGACCATGAGCGGGTCGGCGGGGACTTCTACGACGTCCACCCGGGTGCGGACCCCACCGAGGAAACGTTCGTCATCCTGGGAGACGTGGCCGGCAAGGGTCTGGAAGCCGCCGTGCTGACCGGGAAGATCCGCAGCGTGCTGCACGCGCTGCTGCCCCTGTCCGGTGACCACCAGCAGGTGCTCAGCCTCCTCAACGGCGCGCTGCTCAACTCCCACCACACCCGGTTCGCGACCCTGGTGCTGGCCTCCGTACGGCGGCACTCGGAGCAGGTGCGGCTGCGGCTGACCAGCGCCGGGCACCTGCCGCCGCTGATCGTCCGCGACGACGGCCGGGTGGAGGAGGCCGCCACCAGCGGCACGCTCGTGGGAGCGCTGCCCGACGTCCAGGTGCGCAGCGTCGACGTGGTGCTGGCACCCGGGGAGACCTGCCTGCTGTACACCGACGGGATCACCGAGGCCCGTGGCGGCCCGCTCGGTGATCAGCTCTACGGCGAGGCGAGGCTTCAGGAAGCCCTGCGCGAATGTGCGCGGATGCCCGCGGAGGCGGTGGTGGAACGCGTTCAGATGCTGGCCGCGCAGTGGCTGGACAGCGACCGCCATGACGACATGGCCACGCTCGCGATCACCAATCCCGTCGGCGGCCACGGCACGCCGGACATCGCGCGCGGGCTCGAGGGCCGCCACCCGTACCGGAAGGAGCTGTGATGGTCGGCGGCGAAGTCGACACCTCCCTGCGGGGGCTGTCGGAACGGCTGTGGACCGCGGTGATCGGCCGGGACGAGCCGACCGCGCTGCGGCTGGTGACCGCGGCGGCCGACGCGGGAGCCGACGGCGAGGCGCTGCTGCTGGACGTCGTCGCCGGTGTGCAGCACCGCGTCGGCATGGAGTGGGCCGCCAACCGCATCAGCGTGGCCGAGGAGCACGCGGCCAGCGCGATCACCGACCGGGTCATCGCCGCCCTCGCCCGCCATCCCGCGCCGACGCCCGCCCCGCCCGAGCGGGGGCGGGTCACGGTGGCCTGCGTGGACGGCGAATGGCATGCCCTTCCCGCCCGGTTCCTCGCCGAACTCCTCAGCCTGCGCGGTTGGCGGGTGGACTTCCTCGGCGCCCACACGCCCACCCCGCAGCTCATCGCGCACCTGCACCGGACCAACCCCGCCGCTGTGCTGCTGTCGGCCTCGATCCCCACCCATCTGCCCACCGCGCACCAAGCGGTCACCGCCGTGCAGTCCCTCGGCATCCCCGTCATGGTCGGCGGCGCCGCCTTCGGCGCGGACGGCCGCTACGCCCGGCTCATCCAGGCCGATGCCTGGGCCCCCGACGCGCGCGCCGCCGCGGACCTCCTTGCCCTCGGCCTGCCCGCCCATCGGGCGCAGCAGCGGCAGCAGATCGACGACCTGCCCCACCTCGCCGATCAGGAATACACCTTCATCAGGCAGAGCCGTACCGTCCTGGTCAGGCAGTCTCTGGCCGCCATGGAGGACCGCTGGCCGGGCATGCGGTCCTACAGCACCGCCCAGCGCGAACGGACCGCCGAGGACCTCGCCCACATCGTGGACTTCCTGGCCACCGCCCTCTACGTCGACGACGCGGCCCTGTTCACGACGTTCACGACCTGGACCGCGGGCATCCTCACCGCCCGCCGTGTGCCCGCCGGCAGCCTGCGCCTGGGGCTGGACATCCTGGCCGACCAGCTGCACGACTACCCCCGCGCCCTCGGCTTCCTCAAGAGCGCGTCCGACACCCTGCCGGCCATGCCCACCGGCCCCGGCCCGGGAATCACCGTATGACCCCCTGTCCCTCGGCCGCACTGTCCCTGTCCCTCCAGGCCGCCGACGCGCACACGCTGCGTCTGGCGATCCGTGGCTACCTCGACTACGACACCAGCGACGAGTTCACTCCCGCCGTGGACAAGCTGCTGGGCGCACACGCCGAACAGCACGGGCCGGCCCTGCGCCATCTGCACCTGGACTGGACGGAGCTGACCGCCTTCGACTCCAGCGGCCTGTCCGCCCTGCTCGGTCTGCGCCGCCGCACCCACCCGGCCGGCATCACCCTGCATCTGCACCACCAGCCCGCCCACTTCACCCGCCTGCTCGAAGTAACCGGCGTCATGGGCCACTTGACACAGCAGGCGCAGGAAGCGGGGTCCCCTGAGGCTGCGCTCCCCTGAACGGCGAGCGGCCCGCGCCCCTCAGGGGTGCGGGCCGCTTCCGTCAGTGGCCGGATCCGTGCCGGCCGCCCAGTTGGTCGCGGTGGCGCGGGTCGCCCAGGTAGGTGTCCGCGTCGAAGACGGGTGCCGACTTGGCCTGTGCCTTCGTCCGGGACAGCTGCACGATGCGGGCGTCGTGGTCGACGCCCAGGACGGCGCCCGACGGGATCACCACGTCCTTGCCGAGAACCCACAGGCCGGTGTGCACCACCAGGAACCGCGGACCGAGGTCCCTCGAGTACTTGCTGACCTTGCCCACGTGACCGTCCGTGGCGTCGACCTGGTATCCGGTCAGGTCGTCGTCCGGGGTGTGGCCGGCGGTCGGCACGTGGTGTGTGTGGTGTTGGCTCACGATGTCCTCCCTGTCGTCCTGCTCCTGCTGGTGCCCGCTCAGCCGCGCGACAGACATACGGGAACTTGGCCACGCACATCACAGGGCTACGCCGTCCACACCCGTTCCGCGTAGTCGACGAAGTTGCGCCCCATGATCTTCTCGATGCGGCCGGAGGAGTAGCCGCGCTGTTCCAGCAGCCGTATCAGCTCGCGGAACTGGTCCACGCCCCGCAGGTCGACCACGAAGGGGTAGGTGTCCGCCCGTTCGCCGGCCGCGGAGACGCCCGCCTGCCGGCGCTGCGCCACGTGCTCGGCCAGCCGGGCCCGGTAGGCGTCGAGGTCGTCGATCGCGGTGACGGAGCCGTCGGTGCCGATACCGACGTGGTCCTCGCCGCAGACGTCCACGGCGTGCGCGATGTGCTCGACGACGTCGGCGGCGCGCGCGTGCCCGGTGGGGCTGAGGAACGGCATGAAGTAGATGCCGACGAAGCCGCCGCGCGAGGCCACCAGACGCAGTTCCTCGTCGGTCTTGTTGCGGGGAAGGTCCGTCAGCGCGCGGCACCCCGTGTGATTGATCGACACGGGGACCCGGGAGTGTGTGGCCGCGTCCAGACAGGTCCGCTCGCCGCTGTGCGACAGGTCGACCATGAGGTGGTGCTCGTTGAGGGCGTCGACCACCTCGCGTCCGAAGGCGGTCAGTCCCGTGCCGGCCGGCGCCGTCGAGCCGCCGCCGAGGCGGTTGGCCTGGTTGTAGGTCAACTGGACGACGCGCACGCCGCGTTCGGCGAAGGTGGCGACCCGACCGACGTCGTCCCCGACGGCCACCGCGTTCTGGAACCCGTAGACGACGCCAACACGCCCGTCGACGGCGGCGGTGCGGATGTCCGCGGCGGTGGTGACCTTCAGCAGGTCGTCCGGGTGGCGGTCGATGATGCCGTCCCAGACGTCGATCTCGTGCAGGGTGTGCTCGTAGGGCGGCAGGTCACCCATGACATAGCCCAGGGTGATGTTGACGGCGGTCAGGCCGGAGGCTCTCGCGTCGGCGAGCGTCCGGGCGTCGACGGTGTACTGCTCGCCGGTCGGGTTGAGGTCGCCGGCCGCGTCCATCGACTGCGGGGCGTTGGGGTTGTCGAGCTGTCCCAGCGCGTTGACGATCAGGGGCTTGCCGGTCAACGGGTCTCCCGGGGTGGGGTGGTGGCGTAGCCGGCGCGCGGGAAGCGGCGGCCGCGCTTGACGGTCAGGGTGATGGTGCGCAGGTGGTCGATGTCGGCCAGCGGGTCCTGTGCGAAGACCGCGAAGTCGGCCAGTTTGCCCGGCTCGACGCTGCCCGTCAGGTGCGCTGTGCCGGCGCTGCGGGCGCCGACGAGTGTCGCGGAACGCAGCACGTCCGGGGCCGGGATGCCGCACCGCTTCACCAGGAAGGCGAGCTCTTCGTACAGGGCGGGGAACGGCTCGCCCGGGGCGGTCTCGTAGTCGGTGCCGGTGGCCAGCGCCACGCCGGCCCGGTGTGCCTGCGCCGTGAGGGCGATGGCCAACTCGGTCTGGCGCCGGGCGCGTTCGGCGCTCTCGGGGTCGTCGCCGGCGAGTTCCTCGCTGGCCCACATGCCGGCGGTCGCGTCCAGGACGACGTCCTGTTCCCGCATCCGGGCGAAGAGCGCGTCGAGCCGGGCGTCCTCGCCGGTGACCAGACTTTCGTGATCGACGGCCGGCTTGTCCTTGTAGCGGGTCAGCGGCTCCTCGGCGGCCTCGTGGGCCAGCAGGGTCACATGCGAGACGGTGTCCACGCCGGCCGCGACGACCTCGCCGGGCGTGGCGGGGAACACGGCGGCGTGCGCCCACACGGGGATGCCCTGGCGGTGCGCCTCGGCGGTGACGGCGGCGACGAGTCCGGCGTCCAGGTCGGCGTAGACCTTGATGGCCGACGCGTACGTCCCCCGGGCCATGGCCACCGCCAGGCGGAGGTCGGTCGTGTCGGTGACGGCCTGCATCCAGGGCACGTGTCCGGGCACGGCGCCCTGGGTCACCTGGTGGGTGCGGGGGTCGTCGAAGAAGCCCGGGCCGGCCATGAGCGCCGCGTAGTGGATGTCCGGGGCGGCGATCTCGCCCACCAGCGCGGCCCGCGTGAGGTCGCCGACCTGACGCAGGTCGTCCGCCATGTCCCGCACGGCCGTGACCCCGCTGTGGACGAGGCGGCGCAGGATCGCCTCGGCGGCCGGACGGTCGGGCGGAGTGGCCAGGTGCTGGTGCGCGTCGACGAGGCCGGGGGTGACGAAGTGGCCGGTGAGGTCGACGACTTCGGCTCCCTCGGCGAGGGCGGCCGCCACGTCCGTCTCGTCCGCGACGGACCGGATCACGGGACCGTCCACGACGAGGGACACGGCGGGCCGGGGCGCGCTGCCGGTCCCGTCGAACAGCGTGAGGCCGCGGTAGACCACCAGTTCGCCGGCCTCGGGCGGCGCGAAGCGGTTCGCGCCGGCGGAACTCTCGTCGGCCTCCCCGGAACTCTGGTCCGTCGTCCCGGAACTCTCGTTCGTCAAGGTCACCACTCTCGATCTGTTACGCTCTACGTAACAACTCTCTCGCTGCTCGAAACAAGCGGTACCCTACCCCTGAATCCCGGCGGCGGACACGCCTCGCCGGGACGGTCCGTCAGGTCATCCGGGAAGGGCTTCGATGCCGCAAGCGACACAGGCGACGCGCACGGCCGTGGACAAGGCGCTGGATCTGGTCGAGGCCGTCGCCCGGGCTCCCCGGCCGCCCCGGCTGACCGACCTCGCCGACGAGGTCGGGCTGCACCGGGCCACCGCCTACCGCGTCCTCGTGGACCTCGTCCGACGCGGCTGGGTCCTGCGCGTCGACGACCGCTATCTGCCGGGCACCGCCGTGCTGCGCCTGTCGGCCCGGGCCGCGCACAACTCGCTGACCTCCCTGGCCCGCCCGGTGCTGGAGGGCCTCTCCGCGCGCACCGGCATGATGGTCAACCTCCAGGTCCTCGAGAACGACGGCTCCCGGGTGGTGGACGTGATCCGCCCGGACCGGCTGGCGATGATCAGCACCCTCCGGGACGAGGCGCTGCCCGTCCACCGGTTCGCCGGGCCCCTCGCCCTGGTGGCCGCTCTGCCCCCGGAGGCACGCGGCCCCTACCTCGCCGTGGCCCGCGAGGTCGGACACCCCCTCAACGGCGAGTCGGGTCTGCTCGCCGACCTCGAACGGACCGCGGCCGACGGGTTCGCCGTCGAGCACGGCCGCAACGAACAGTTCGTCGCCTCCCTGAGCCGCGCCGTCGTCCCGGTCCCCGGGGCGCCGGTGTGCGCCGTGACCGTGGTCGGTCCGGACGCCGAGATCGACGAACCCCGGATGCTCCGGCTGCGGGAGGAACTCGCCTCGGCGGTGGACACCCTCAGCCGGCTGCTGTCCGGCCCGGGCCCGGCGAGCGGCGCGTGAACGACGTCCTCGTCCTCGACCGGGCGGCCACCGCGGCCGCCCTCGACCCCCGCCGCCTGATGGCCGCCGTGTCCGACGCGCTGGTCGCCGTGGCACGGGACGCGGTCTCCGCGCCGCCCCGGATAGCGGCCTTCGCGCCGGGAGGCCTGCTGGGCGCCATGCCCGGATACGTGCCGGGGCTCGGCCTCGCGGCGAAACTGGTGTCGGTGTTCGCCGACCCCGCCCGCCCCGGGCGCAGCACCCACCGGGGCATCGTGGCCCTCTTCGACCCCGAGGACGGCCGCCCCCTGGCCGTCATGGACGCCGAACCCGTGACGGCCTGGCGCACCGCGGCGGCCGCCACGCACAGCGCCTGGGCCCTGTCCCGGCCGGGACCCGTCGTGGTCGTCGGCACCGGCGCCCAGGCCCGCGCCCAGGTCTCCCTCCTCGCCGCGCTCCGGCCCGCCGAAACCGTCACCGTCACGGGCCGCGACCCCGGGGCGGCTCGCGCGCTGGCCGCCCTGCATCCGGCGGGCCGCGCGACCGACGGGATCGAGAGCGCCGTACGCGAGGCGGCCACCGTGTACTGCTGCACCGGCGCGACCCGCCCCGTCCTGCGCCGCGCATGGCTCGCCCCCGGCACCCATGTCAGCTCGGTCGGCGGCTCCCACGGACCCGAACTCGACGACGACACCATCCGGGACGCGGCCCTCTTCGCGGAGTGGCACGGCGCCGCCGGCACTCCCCCGCCCTCCGGCGCCCACGAGTTGCAGGGGTTGCCCGAAAACCGCGTCGTCCGCCTCCTCGGTTCCGTCCTCGGCGGCGAGACTCCCGGCCGGACCTCCCCGGATCGGCTCACCGTCTTCAAGTCCACCGGTCACGCGGCCCTGGACGTGGCCGCCGCGCACGTCGTCCACCGCACGGCGACCGGCCACGGTACGCACGAGCCGCCCCGCTAGCGCGATCGGACCGGGTGCCGGCGCCCCCGCGGACCTCTCCCGGCACCCGCTCGAACGATTCGACCCACGCCACCCGCACAGCACCGCCGCGCCCTCTCACCACACCCGCCACTCCCACAACATCCGAGGTCAGAGCGCCGCAAGGGTCCTCACCAGGGAGTTCACGGAAGTCTCTGCGCGCGGTCCGACACCCGCATAACGTGCGGTCACCCGAACATTTGCGCCACTCCCCCACATTCGCGCGGGTCCGCACCACTTGGGGCCCACGACCCAGTAGGAGATCCTGGGATGTCCTCCGACAGCTCCGACTTATACCCGGCGCGGCACCGGCCCGGACGGCACGCCTCCCCCACCGCGACCCCGCAGTGGGCCGCAACCCCACAGGACGAGACCCGCCTGCCGGACCGCGACCGGCCGTGGACCGGCCGGCACCGCGACCTCCGCCGACTGCGCCGGGCCTGCCGCTGGCAGCGGCGCGTGGCCACGTTCGCCGCACTCGGCTACTTCGCCGTCTTCCTGACCCTCACCGTCGAAGCCCCCTCCGTCATGACCCGCCTCGCACCGGGCGGCCTCCCCACCGGACTCCTCCTGGCCCTGGTGCAACTGCCCGTCACCTGGCTGGCCGTGCTGCTCTACGAGTACACCGCGCGCCGGTACGTCGACCCGCTGGCCCGGCGCCTGCACCACCGGCCCGACCCCCTCCCGCACGAGGAGCAACGGTCGTGACGGACTTCGACGGCTCCGCGCAGTCCTGGTCCCTGGTGGCGTTCTCCAGTGTCGTGGCCGTGACGCTCATGCTCTGTGTGCTCACCGGTCCCGACCGCGACGACCTCGACGAGTTCTACACCGGCTACCGCTCGTTGTCGCCCCTGCGCAACGGACTCGCCATCGCCGGTGACTACATCTCCGCCGCCACCGTGCTGACCATCGGCGGGGTCATCGCGCTGTGCGGCTACGACGGCGTCGTACTGGCCCTGAGCACCGTCCTGTCCCTGCTGCTCCTGATGGTCCTGCTGGCCGAACCCCTGCATCACACCGGCCGGTTCACCATGGCCGACGCGCTCGGCAGACGGCTGCCCGGCCGCGCGGTGCGCATCACCGCCTGTGTGGTCACCCTCGCCTCGCTGGTGCCGATGATGGTCGTACAGCTCGCCGGGGTGGGCCAGTTGCTGGCGTACGTCCTCGGTTTCTCCGACAGCGCGATGCGGACCGGCTGCATCGTCGGGGCGGGAACCCTGATGATCAGCTACGCGGCCATCGGGGGCATGCGGGGCACCGCCCTGATCCAGATCCTCAAGACGGTGATCCTGCTCGGGTCCGGCCTGGTCGTCGCCGGACTCATCCTGCACACCTTCGGCTGGAGCCCCCGGACCCTGTTCCGGACCGCCGCCCACGGCAGCGGCGCCGAGGACAACTTCCTGCGCTACGGCCTGCAGTTCGCCAACGGGCCGCACCGCGGACTCGACATGGTGAGCACCCAGTGCGCCATCGTGCTGGGCGGCGCCTGCCTGCCGCACGTCACCATGCGGATGTACACCGCAGGCAGCGCGCCCCAGGTGCGCCGCGCGATGTCCTGGGCGATCTCGACGGTCACCCTGTTCATCGCCGTGATCACGGTCATCGGCGTGGGCGCCACGGCCCTCATCGGGCGCGCGGGCGTCGTCGGTGCCGACCCACGCGGCAACACGGCCTACCTGCTCGGTTCGCGCGCCGCGTTCGGGATGCATCTCTCCCGCCCGGAGAGCCTGCTGTTCGCCACCGTCACGACGGCGATCTTCCTGACCCTGCTGGCCTCCGTGGCGAGCATGACGCTGGCCTGCGCCAACTCCCTGGCCCACGACATCGCCGCCGCCCGCCCGAACGTCTCGCCGCTGCGCGAGATGGCCCTGGCACGGCTGGCCGCCCTGGCCGTGGGCCTCCCGGTCATCCTGCTCGCCGTCATCGCCCAGCACCGCAGTCTCCAGCCGCTCGCCACCGTCTCCTTCTGCCTCGGCGCCTCGGCCATCGCGCCCGCCCTCGTCTACAGCCTCTTCTGGCGGCGCTTCACACGCGCCGGCCTGCTGTGCACGCTCATCGGCGGATCGGTCAGCGTCCTCGTCCTCATGACCGGCACCAACCTCGTCTCCGGCTCTCCCGGATCGGCGTTCCCGGAAGTCGACTTCAACTGGTTCCCCTTCACGACCACGGCCCTGGTCTCGGTACCGGCGGGCTTCCTCTGCGGCCTGCTCGGCACCGTCCTGTCCGGCAGGAAGGCGACCGCACGCGAACGGGAACGCTACGCCGCCATCGAAGCCGTCCTCCTCGCCGGACCGCCCAGTCCCAGGAGCCGCTGACCGCCCCACCCCACCCGGCCCGTCTCGCCCCACCCCGCCTGGCCCGGACCGGACCGACGGCCTGACCACCCCACCTGGCCCGGCCCGGACCAGACCGACGGCCGGACGACGGCCGGACGACGGCCTCGGCGTGCCCGACGACCGGGCCCCGGGCGGGCGAAGAGCGGCCCGCCGAGGCCGGGCGCGACCGTGTCCCCGAGCCGAGCATGATCGTTACTCCCGTTGCCGAACGGCCACCGCCCGGTGGGCGCGTCGGCATCCACTCATGTGCGCCTCCGTCCGAGGCGCGCACACGATCAGCGGAGAGGAACAGCATCGGTGAGCGGCTGGATCACCCTCGGCCTCGGAACCGTCGCCGCGCTCTGCCCCATCCCGGGCGCCGGCGGACCCGCGGTCGTCGTCGACACCACCCCCACCACCACGCACGTGGTGGTGTGTTCCGCCGACGGCTGGGTCGAGATCGGCGCCCCCTCGCGGCAGCGCCCCGCCGCCCCTTCGTCGCCTCCGCACACATCACGGCCGCCGCGCACACCGGCCCCCGCGGCGCCGCCGGAACAGGCGGCACGGACAGCGCAGGCACCTCGCCCTGTCGGCGCCCCACCGACTCCGCCCCCGTCGGCAACCCCGCGCACCCGACCCGCCGAACGCGGGGAGCCCGCGCCGGAACCGCCGTCCGAGGCCGACGAGTTCGCCGCCGACGCGCCCACCCCTGCACCCGCCCCGGTACCCCGCGCCGCGCCCTTCCGCTGGGTGCCGCGCTTCCACTACGGAGGCGGTTCGGCGCGTCCGGCACCCGCCGGCCTGTCCACCACGATGACCACCGTCGTGATCACCACCCCGGCCGTCCTGGCCGCCGCCGCGCTGCGCCCGGGCTCCCGACGCCGCAACGCCGGCTGACCCGCCCACGGGCCGCCTCCACCCAGACCACTCGACCGCTCATCCACTCCCCCCACCCCCATCCCTCCATCCCCCCATCCCTCCATCCGCTCATCCGCTCATCCGCTCATCCTGGAGTCCTGCTGTGCCGGAATGGCTGATCTACACCCTCGCCTGCGCGCTGGTCTGCGCCTTCGTGGTCGCCGCCACCGTGATGCGCCACCGCCGCGTGGCCGACGACGAGGACACCTCGCAGACACCGGACGTGCTCGAGTACATGGTGATGATGGTGGGCGTCGTCTACGCCATCGTCCTGGGCCTGGCGATCGCCGGCGTCTGGGAGGCGCGCGGCGCCGCCGAGGACACCGTGCAGCGCGAGGCCCAGGCACTGTACGAGATCGACCAGCGCCTGGACGTCTACCCCGCCGCCTTCCACACCCAGGTCCAGCAGCACATCGACGCCTACGCCCGGCACGCCGTGAGCACGGAGTGGCCGGCCATGGAGGACGACGGTCCGATCGACGCCACCGGGGGCCGGCTGCTGACCCGCATCCGCAGCGACATCGCACACCACACGCCCACCGACGAACTCCAGGCCCAGGCCTACCAGCCGCTCCTCGACCAGGTCGCCGCCGCCGACGACGCGCGCCACCAGCGCCTCGACAGCGCCGGCAGCACCCTGCCGGGGGTGGTCTGGTTCGGCCTGATCGCGGGCGGGTTCGTCACGCTCGGCCTGCTCTACGCTCTCCAGATCCGTCGCTCCGCACGGGAGTTGATGCTGGCCACCGCGTTCAGCGCCCTGGTGGTCTTCCTGCTCTTCATGGTCTGGAGCTTCGACGCTCCCTTCGGCCACTCCGGCACGGACTCGGCTCAGCCGTTGCAGGAGCTGTTCGCGAGCACGACCTGAGGCCGCGGACTCGTACCCGAACCTGCACCCGAACCCGAACCCTCAGGGTTGGCGAAAGGCCTGGCGGCTGTGCACGATCAACTCGCGCACGGCAGGGTTGTGCGTGCTCTTCCAGACCAGGGCGAGCACCGCCGGTGTTTCGATGTCCTCGATGACGCGGGCGGTGAGCCGGTCACGGTAGCTCACAGCCATCGACTCACTGAGGATCGCGACCCCCAGTCCCCGGGAGGCCAGGTCGGCGATGGCATCCGCCGCGCTGGCTTGCAGCGCGATCGCGGGTTGCAGGCCCTGTGCGGCGCAGGCCCGGTCGAACACCGTACGCAGGCCGGTGCCGGGTGGCATGCAGACCGTCGGGTGGGCGACCAAGTCGCCCAGAACGACCCGATGTCGTCTCGCCAAGGGGTGTCCCTGGGGAACGGCCGCGACGAGCCGCTCGCTGATGATCGTCAGTGAATCCAGCCCGTCCGGGGCGGTGTCCGCGGTACCGACGAGAGCCAGGTCGACGACGTCGGCGCGCACTCCCTCGATGAGCCGGTCGGAGTTGTCCTCCAGCAGCGAGAGCTCCACCCCTCGATGAACCCGGTGAAACTCGGCGAGGGCGTCGAACAGCGGGGTGACGGTGCAGCCGATGACCATGCCGACCGTGAGCCGGCCCCGGATCAGATCGGTCACCTGCCCCACCGCCTGACCGACCGCCGCAGCCGCGGCGAGTGCGGCGCGGGCGTGTTCGAGCGCGGCAGTTCCCGCGACGGTCAGCGTGACGGTACGCCCCGACCGGTCGAACAGCTCGGCGCCGAGTTCGTCTTCCAGCCGACGGATCTGGGCGCTCACGCCGGACTGGCTGATGTGCACGCGCCCGGCCGCCCGGGTGAAGTTCCGCTCCTCGGCGACCGCGACGAAGTATTCCAGCTGCCTCAGATCCATGACCAAGGATTCTAGCTTCCAGAAAATCCATCTGTTGGACTTCTGATCGACGGGCGACAAGGCTGGAGGGCGTCGAAGCCGGACGCCAGGAGGAACCCATGCAGGACCACGAGAAGGCCGCGCGGCCCGAGGACATCACTCGCCTGTTCGTCGAACGATCCAATTCCGGTGACGCGGCCGGGGTCGCCGCGCTCTACGAGGAGGACGCGGTGCTGGCCTTCCCGCCCGGGGAGCTGACGGTGGGGCGGGACGCGATCCGAGCGGTGTGGGAGAAGGTGCTGGCGCACCGCCCCCACTTCGAACCGGAACCCCCGCTGCCGACGCTGATCAGCGGTGACATCGCCCTCACCGCCACCCCGCCGAGGGACGGGGCCGGCGCCCGGGCACAGGTCGTCCGACGCCAGCCCGACGGAAGCTGGCTGCGCGTGCTCGACCAGCCCGAGTTCGTCCCGCCCACCCGCTGAAGAGGCCGCTCACTCGATCGCCGCCGCGCACCGGTCCCGAACGTGGCGGTCTTGGCGGCCAACGGGTGCGGGGAGGCGGCGCACCGCGGTCACGAGGTGTCGCGGTCCTCGCCGCGCAGGAGGGCCAGTTGCCGATGGACGGCGGCGGTCACCCTGCGCTCGTCGTCCGTGGCGAGCAGGTCGAGCAGGGCCCCGCGCAGTACCGCCAGCGCCAGAGTGCGGCGGACGGCGCCGTCCTCGGCGTCCCGTTCCGACGGCGGCTGACAGGCGGCCAGGACGTCGAGCCAGTCGTCCACGGTGGCCTTGGCGAACCCGGCCCAGGGGCCGTCGGGTTCGACGAGGGAGCGGGCGTACGCCTCCGCCCACAGACGCAGCAGCGGGCGGTGCTCGTCGGCCGCGAGCCACGTCCACACCTGATCTGTCGCCGGAACCAGGCCGACGGGGCGGTCGGCCTGACGGAGACGCGTCAGAAGCGCCAGCTCGTCGGTACGGGCCCGCTCCAGCAAGGCCCGCACGAGTCCGTCCTTGTTCCCGAACAGGAACATCAACACCCGCGTACTCGAGCCGATGGCCTCGGCCAGCGGGCGGAGCGACAGGTCGGCCAGACCGTGGGTGAGCGCGTACCGGTAAGCGGCTTCGAGCAACTGGGTCTGACGTGGAGAGGGGTTTGCGGTTTCCGGGGACATGGTCCTAGCCTAAAGCGACTGACACAACCGTGTCAGTAACATGCTGTGACGAAACACTCCGGAGAGTACGCAATGCCGAATACAGCACGCCGCCGGCCGGTCGTGATCCGCCGCGCCGACCGTCCCGGCGACCTGGGCTGGATCGTGATGGCCCACGGCGAGCTGTACGCCCGGCAGTTCGGCTGGAACACGGACTTCGAGGCCCTGGTGGCCAAGATCGTCGCCGAGTACGCGGCAGGACACTCCCCCGCCACAGAGGCGGCCTGGGTCGCCGAGGTCGACGGCGAACGCGCGGGCTGTGTGTTTCTGGTCGCCGACGACCGACCCGAAGTGGCCAAGCTGCGCGTTCTGCTCGTCACCCCGGCCGCCCGGGGCCTCGGCCTCGGCACCCGTCTCGTCGAGGAGTCCCTGACCTTCGCCCGCGAGGCCGGCTACCGGCGCGTGACGCTGTGGACCACCGACAACCTCGTGTCCGCCCGCAGAATCTACGAACACTTCGGTTTCGTCCTCTCCGACGAAGAGCCCCATCACGGATTCGGCCACGATCTCGTCGGCCAGAACTGGACCCTCGACCTCCACGACCGCCCCACGGAGAATTGAACGACCCCGCCGTCGCCCGGGGCCGCCTCGCTGTCCGGCCGACCGACCGGCTTTCTGGCCGACTGACCGACTGTGCATGGGGAGTCGGTTGCCGATCTGCGCCGCGCAGTCCGTCGTGCCGCCGCACCGACATCGGCGCTGTTCCGGTCTGTGGACCATGAAGCTGCCGACGACGCCTTCGGCCGGACCGTGCAACAGCCGCGCCGTGACGACCAGCCCGGCCTGCTCCAGCAGTTCGACCCACGGCCGAAGTCCCGCACGAGTTCGGCATACGAATCCCGGATAGCGGAGAGGCAGGAGGCGTCGGTCGCGCCGCCAACCCAGGGGAGCGCACTGGCAGCGGCGGCCGAACAGCCCTTGGTGACGCGCGGGTTGTCCTTGGTGATCGACCGGCGCGGCCCCGAGCGACTACCGCGCCAGCTCCGCCAGCCACGGATGTCCGGGGTGCACGCGGTCCAGCCACTCGCCGAGGCGATCCCGCCGAACCCGGCCCAGCAGTGGCAGCACCCCGTCGAAGTCCGTCTGATCCTTGGGCCGCGTCGCCTTCGCCTTGAACAGCAGCACCAACTCCGGCACCAGATAGGGGATTCCGTCCGCCGTCCGCGCGATGATCGCGTCGTACGGCAGCCGCAGGCTCTCGTCCCGTCGGCAGATCCATGTCCCGCCCTCGTGCGGCTCACGGAAGACATCGAACAGGAACCGACCGCTTGCCGGATCCCGGAGCCAGGTCTGGTGCGTGGCTGCGAGCGCCTCGGCTCCCGCACCCGCCCAGACCCGTCCCGAACCCACCGCGTCCCACACGTACTCGGGGAAGCGGTCCCGAATCTCGGGGAATCCCGCCGCGGGCACCGCGATCTCCAGATCACCGTGCGCCCGCGACTGCTCCCCGCGAAACAGGTCCAGCGCCCACCCGGCGGCGACGCACCAGGGCGTACCCACCCCACCCAACCGCTCCGCGACCTGCTCCGGCCTCCAGGCGTCCGCCCATCGGGCATGCAGTTCGTCCGTATCGGGCACAGCGCCACCGGGCGGCAGGGGTTCGGTCATCGCCACAACCTACTTCCACAAGCCGTCCGGCCGCGGTCGTCTTCCGGGCGGGCAAGCACGTCGGCCGGCCGGCGCCGGGCTGCGACGACGCCAGGCGGCGGCCGACATCCAGCTCGTGGCCACCCATCCGCGGACGGGAGAGACCTGGGCCCCGACGGAAGCGGCGGTCGTCGCGGACGGTCTCGATTGACCCATGGAATCGACCCCGAAATGCACCCTGTCACCGGTCGATCGACTCCCTAGAGTCGTAGTCATGACGAAGAAGAACGAGACCACGCAGACCGTGCAGACCATGCAGACCGCGGACTTCGCCCCGGTCCTCACCCGCGCCGCCGACGCCGAGACGACCAGTGACCCCAGCAGTGTCATGACTCTGCTCGCGGACTCCGGCCACACCGGAGGGCGGCTCACCAGTTACCGGTCGACGTTCGCCGAAGGCGCGGTCGGAGCACCCGCCCATCTGCACACCAGGGCGTCCGAGGCGTTCTTCGTGATCGACGGAGCGCTCCAGGTGCTGGTGGGCGAGGAGATCACCGTCCTGGAGGCGGGCGACTTCCTCGTGGTGCCGCCGCACACCCCGCACGCCTTCGCCGCGGCGCCCGGCAGGACGGCCGACGTACTGTTCGTCTTCACCCCGGGTGCCGACCGCTTCGACTACCTGCGGCTCCTCGGCCGGGTGATGCGCGGCGAGGCCGACCCGCAGGAGATCAAGGACTCCTCGGAGCGGTTCGACAACCACTACGTCGACAGCCCGGCGTGGCGCGAGGCACTCGCCGCACGCGGCTGAGGCCTCACGGCCCTGCGCCCCGCAGGGGCACCTACGACACCGGCGCCACGCCGAGCCCCGCGGCCAGGACCCGGGCTACGGCGTCCAGACGTACGGCGTCATCGTGGTGATCGTCCGGAAGCCCAGCCGTCGCAGGAGCGGGGCGCTGTCGGGCGAGGCGTCCACGTGCAGGTACGGGATCCCGCGCTCGGCGGCGAGGGCGACGCGGGCGTCGACCAGGGCGCGGTGGATTCCCCTGCGGCGCCACTGGACGAGGGTCGAGCCGCCCAGCAGGGTGGCGAACTGCGTGCCGGGGCGGAAGACCAGCCAGGCCGCGGAGACCATCTCGCCGCCCGCCTCGGCGACGAGGACGACGGTGTCCCGCGGGGCGGCGCCGATCCGGGCGATGAGATCGTCGCCGAGGCCGCTCAGGTCCAGGCCCCAGATGGCCGACTGGAGTGCCGCGACGGCGTGCAGGTCGGCGTCGGCGCTGACCTGCCGCAGCGTCACGCCCCCAGGAAGCACGGGCCGGCGTACGGCCGTCTCGGCGACCGGGCCGATCAGCACCGTGGACGGCGGGTGCGGGGTGAAGCCCGCCGCGCTCAGTCGGTCGGGGAGGTCGGCCGGGGTGTCGTGAACGCGCAGCCGCCACTCCACCGCCTCCCCGCGCGCCGCGAAGAAGTCGCGCTGCCGGGCTATGAGTTCGTCCAGTTCCCGGCCGTGCAGACCCAGGTCCGGGGGGCCGCTCACCAGTGCCCGTAAGGGGCCGACGGCCCGGGTGAGCGGGCCGTCGGGGGCATGGGTGGCGGCGTGGGGCGGTGCGCCGCGCAACTGAGCGTCGTAGGCGGCCAGAAGATCCCGGGCATCGGTCATACCGCCCGACGTTAGGACCTGTCCGCCGCTCACGCGTCGCTTCGGCGCGACCGCGACGGAAGGACGCGACTGCGGCTGACGGCCCTGGCGGACCTGGCGAGCGGGTGGTGCCGCTGTTGCCGGTCAGCGCACCAGAGGGAGGAACAGCGTGTCGACGATCTCCTCGAGGACGTGGTCGGGTGCGGGGGCGGAGGTCGTGAGGATTTCGTGGCGCAGCAGGTCGAAGGGGAGGGACTTGACGCGTTCGGTGAGGAGTTCCCGTTCGGCCTCGCCACGGTCGACGGCGCGGTCGAAGAGGACGTCGAGAGCTTCCTTGCGTCCTGTCGCGAGGGGGTCGCGCAGGTCGGCGGGGCTGATGCCGGTTCCCTGGTGGTAGCCGGCCAGTTGGACGCTCATGACGGTGACGAGCTGGGCACGGGTGGCGTTGATCTCCCGCATGAGGGTGAGGACGTCCTCCCGCAGGCTTCCCGTGTCGGGAAGCTCCAGGAGGTTCTCCTTCAGGGTGTGGACGATGGCTGCCCGGACGAGTTCGTCACGGTCGGACCAGCGGCGATAGAGAACGGGGGGGCTGGTGCCCGCGCGTTGCACGACGGCGTCCATGGTGAACCTGGCGTAGCCGTGGTCCGCGAGTTCTTCCCAGGCCGCATCGAGGAGCGCCTTCTCCAGTGCCGCTCCGCGGCGTCGCTCGGGCATCCACACCTCCATTGGATAGACTTGCCTATCTTATTCTAGCGCCCTACCCTGACGGCCGTAAGATAGATCTCTATATCTTAAGGTGACTGTCCATGAGCACTGCCGACCGGACCGGGCCCGCGCCCGCCGCGGTGGACCCCGACCGTACAGACCCCGCCGTGTGGCGCATGGCGTTCACCGTCATCGTGGGCGCCCTCGCCGTCGTCTTCGACACCACCATCGTCAGCGTCGCCCTCGACGACCTGGCGAAGGGACTCGACGCACCGCTGTCCACGATCCAGTGGGTGAGTACCGGCTATCTGCTGGCCCTGTTCGTCACGATCCCGCTCGCCGGATGGGCCCAGTCCCGGCTCGGCGGCAGGCGCCTGTGGATCGCGTCCCTGGGCGTGTTCCTGCTCGGCTCGATCCTGAGCGCGCTGGCCTGGAGCGTGACCAGCCTCATCGCCTTCCGCGTCGTCCAGGGCGTCGCGGGCGGCATCATGATGCCGCTCACCACCACGCTGATCATGCAGGCGGCCAAGGGCCGCACCATCGGCAGGGTCATGGCCGTCATCACCGTGCCCACCGCGCTCGGCCCGATCCTCGGCCCGGTCCTGGGCGGCCTCATCCTGCATCTGGCCGACTGGCGCTGGCTGTTCTTCGTCAACGTCCCCTTCTGTGCCGTCGGCGGCTGGCTCGCCTGGCGCAACCTGCCCCACGACCGTCCCGCCCCCGGCCGACCCCGCGCCCGCCTGGACGTCGTCGGCCTGCTCCTGCTCTCCCCCGGCGTCGCCGCCACCATCTACGGACTCTCCCGGGTCGAGGGCAGCGCGGGCTTCACCAGCGCCGAGGTCCTCATCCCGCTGACCGGCGGACTCGCCCTGGTCGGCGGCTTCGTCGCCTGGGCGCTGCCGCGGGCCGGCGCCCTGGTCGATCTGCGGCTGTTCCGCCACCGCGCGGTGGCCTCTTCCTCCGCCCTGATCTTCCTGGCCGGCGTCGCCCTGTACGGGGCGATGATGCTGCTGCCCCTGTACTTCCAACAGGTCCGCGGCGAGGACGCCCTCGGCGCCGGGCTGCTGCTCATCCCGCAGGGGGCCGGCGCGCTCGTCGCACGCGGCCTGGCGGGCAGGTACATCGACCGCGTGGGCCCCCGCTGGGTCGCCTTCGCCGCCTTCGCCTTCGTCACCGCGGCCACCGTGCCGTTCGCCTTCGTCACCGCCGACACCGGCAAGGTCCTGCTCATGGCCGCCCTGTTCGTCCGCGGCATCGGCTTGGGCGCTGCCATGATCGCGCCCATCGGCGCCGCCTACGTCGGCCTGCGACACGAGGAGATCCCGGACGCCAGCATCATCACCCGCGTCGCCCAGCAGATCGGCGGCTCGGTGGGCATAGCCGTCCTCGCCGTCGTCCTCCAGCGCACCACCGGGGGCGCCCACACCCCTGGCGCCCTGGCCGACGGCTTCGGCGCGGCCTTCTGGTGGTCGGTGGCCTTCACCGCCGCCGCCGTCCCGCTGTGCCTGCTGCTGCCGGGCCGCCCCGAACCGGTGGCGCCCGTCGACGAAGCAGCGACCGAGCGGGTGGCATGACAGCGAAGGGGTCCGGCGCGATGCCGGACCCCTTCTTCTCGTAGCGGGGACAGGATTTGAACCTGCGACCTCTGGGTTATGAGCCCAGCGAGCTACCGAGCTGCTCCACCCCGCGTCGGTGATGCCACCCTACACCGTGGTCACGGGGCGATGCGCCGTGCGGCCGTCTCAGCCGCGGACGATGTTCTCGGCCTGCGGGCCCTTCTGCCCCTGGGTCACGTCGAAGGTGACCGGCTCTCCCTCCACCAGTTCCCGGTAGCCGTTGCCGGAGATGTTGGAGTAGTGGGCGAAGACATCCGGTCCGCCGCCGTCCTGGGCGATGAATCCGAAACCCTTTTCGGAGTTGAACCACTTCACGGTGCCGCTGGCCATGCTGCTCGTCCTTCGGGTCTTGCCGGGAGGTCCCGGCTGGTCTGCGTGCGGGGCCTTCCACGACCGGAAGGCACCCGGCGTTCGTCCTACCCCGTCGACGGAGTGGTTATCCGACTTCTTCACCGGCCGCAGCGCTCGGGGTGCGGGCCGGGCGCCCCGATGTCCCGGTCGCCCTCCGTGCCCTGTCTGGCCCAGGTCCCCGCGCAGGCGGCTCACCGGGCTGGTCAACTGGCCGGAAGGCTCCGTACCTCTTCGCAAGGGAACTCAGTATGGCCATCGTCGTGGTTCTCGATATGCCGGGGATGACCCAGGCCCAGTACGAGCAGAGCGCGGAGAAGGTGGCCGGCCGCCCCGGCCCGGTCGAGAGCCCCGCCGACTGGCCGGTGGCCGGTCTCATCTCGCACACCTCCGCCCCCACCGAAAACGGCTGGCTCGTCGTGGACGTCTGGGAGTCCGAGGAGGCGTTCCGGCAGTTC
Source organism: Streptomyces sp. NPDC002884 (assembly GCF_040295245.1). Classification (NCBI taxonomy): domain Bacteria; kingdom Bacillati; phylum Actinomycetota; class Actinomycetes; order Kitasatosporales; family Streptomycetaceae; genus Streptomyces; species Streptomyces sp. NPDC002884. The sequence continues at coordinate 189,989 of NZ_JBEOVB010000012.1, forward strand.
GGCGAGACGCTCCTCCCGATCCTGCGGGAACTCGGCCTCGCGGACGTACAGCCGCGGACCTACCCGGTGTTCAACGTGGTCACCCGGTAGCGCCGCCCCACCGCCCCATGCTCTGAGACAGCGACGGCGGCCCGTCACCAGGGGCCGCCGGCCTTGTCGCGCGGCCACGTGACCGCGCGGCCACGCGTCCTCGATCCCTCTCCTCTCGTCTCCTCTTCCTCTCCTCCCTCCCTCGATCCCTCGCTCCCCGATCGCGTGCTCGGTCTTCGGCGGGCGGTGCGGTTGCCGGGCGGGCGTGCGGCCATTTCTTGACGATCTCTGGAGAGAGCGGAGGGACATGATCGTCGGCTGTCGGGCAACGAGGGGGAGGTGACACGTATCGGACTGGTGGTCCTGGCTCTGGCTGTCGCGCTCGCGGCGGGCGCGGCCGCGGTGGGAGATTCACCGTGGTGGTGGTGCGCCGCCGCGCCGATGCTCGTACTGGGGCTGCTGGGCGCAGGGGACCTGATCCAGCGCCGGCACTCCGTGCTGCGCAACTATCCCGTCCTCGGGCACGCCCGCTTCCTCCTGGAGAAGATCCGCCCGGAACTGCAGCAGTACTTCATCGAGCGGAACTTCGACGGCCGCCCCTTCGACCGGGACACCCGCACCATCGTCTACGAGCGGGCGAAGGGAACCGACGCCGAGCAGCCGTACGGCACCGAGCGGGACGTCTACGGCCCCGGCCACGAGTTCCTGGTGCCGTCGATGGCGCCCTGTCCGGTGCCGAAGGCCGCACCGCGGGTCCGGATCGGCGGACCCGACTGCGGCCGTCCGTACGACATGGCGCTGCTCAACGTGTCGGCGATGAGCTTCGGCTCGCTCTCCGCGAACGCGATCCTCGCGCTCAACGGGGGCGCCGCGGCCGGGGGTTTCGCCCATGACACCGGCGAGGGCGGTCTGTCGGAGTACCACCTGCGGCCGGGCGGTGACCTCGTCTGGGAGATCGGCACCGGCTACTTCGGCTGCCGGACCGACGACGGCGACTTCGACCCGGAGGAGTTCGCCGACAAGGCCGCGCACGAGCACGTGAAGTGCGTGTCGCTCAAGCTCTCGCAGGGCGCGAAGCCCGGCATCGGCGGGGTCCTGCCCGGAGCGAAGGTCAACGCCGAGATCGCGCGGGTGCGGGACGTGCCCCCGGGCCGGACGGTGATCTCACCGCCCTACCACCGGGTGTTCTCCACGCCGCGCGAACTCGTCCGCTTCGTCGCCAGGATGCGGGAACTCTCCGGTGGGAAACCGACCGGTTTCAAACTCTGCGTGGGGTCGCGCCGGCAGTTCCTCGCCGTGTGCAAGGCGATGCTGGCGGAGGGCACCGCCCCGGACTTCATCGTGGTGGACGGCGCGGAGGGCGGGACCGGGGCGGCACCCCTGGAGTTCGCCGACCATGTCGGCACCCCGCTCACCGAGGGACTCCTGACCGTGCACAACGCCCTCGTCGGCGCGGGTCTGCGCGATCGTGTCAGGATCGGGGCGAGCGGCAAGATCGCCACCGGTACCGACCTGGTCAAGCGCATGGTGCAGGGCGCCGACTACGGCAACGCCGCACGGGCGATGATGTTCGCCGTCGGCTGCATCCAGGCGCAGCGGTGCCATACGAACACCTGCCCCACCGGTGTCACCACGCAGGACCCCCGGCGGGCCCGCGCGCTCCACGTCGGCGACAAGACACTCCGGGTCCGGCGCCTGCAGGAGGCGACGGTGGCCAGCGCGCTGCAGATCATGGCGTCGATGGGGGTCACCGATCCCGCGCAGCTGCGTCCGCACATGCTGCGCCGCCGCATCGACCCCCGCACCGAATGCTCCTTCGAGGAACTCTACGAGTGGCTGGAGCCGGGGCAGTTGCTCGCCGAGCCGCCCGCTTCCTGGGCGGCCGACTGGGCCGCCGCCGACCCCGACCGCTTCACCGTGTGATCTGGAGGATCCCGTGGCCCGAACCGTCGCGCGCGTCATCGTGGACGCGCTGAGCGAACTTGGCGTGCGCCAGGTCTTCGGCGTCGTAGGCGACGCGCTCAATCCGCTGACCGACGCCATCCGCACCACCGAGGGCCTGGAGTGGGTGGGCTGCCGGCACGAGGAGGCCGCGGCCTTCGCCGCGAGCGCCCAGTCGCAGCTCAGCGGCACTCTGGGCGTGTGCATGGGCACCGTGGGACCCGGCTCGGTGCACCTGCTCAACGGACTCTACGACGCGGCCAAGAGCCGTACCCCGGTGCTGGCGATCGCCGGCCAGGTGCCGCTCGCCGAACTCGGCAGCGACTCCTTCCAGGAGGTCGACAACGACGCGCTCTTCAGCGACGTGGCCGTCTTCCGGGCCACTATCACCTCGGGTGACCAGCTGCCTCAGATGCTGGAGACGGCGGTGCGCACCGCGCTGGGCCGCAAGGGCGTCGCCGTGCTGACCGTCCCCGGTGACCTGGGGGAACGGGAGCTGAGCGCGGACCGGCCGGCCCGGTTCTCACTGAACGCCCCGGTGAGCCGGCCGGACGGGTCCGCCGTCCGGCAAGCCGCCGAGCTGCTCGACCGGGCGCGGCGGGTCACGCTGCTCGTCGGACGAGGCGCCCGCGCCGCGCGGGAGGACGTACTGGCCCTCGCCGACCGGCTGGCCGCGCCGATGGTGCTCACGCTGAAGGCGAAGGAGGGCTTCGAGGGCGACGCCAATCCCTTCCAGGTCGGCCAGACCGGGCTGATCGGCAACCCCGCGGCCGCGTCGGCCCTGCAGGATGCCGACACGCTGTTGCTGCTGGGCACCGACTTCCCCTACCGGGAGTGGTACCCGGACGGCAGGACCGTCATCCAGGTGGACACCGAGGCCGCTCACATCGGGCGACGGGTACCCGTGGAGGTGGGGCTGGTCGGTGACACGGGCGCGACCGTCCGGGACCTCCTGGCCGAACTGGCCGAACTGGCCGAACTGGCCGAACTGGCCGAGCTGGCCGAGCCGGCCGCCGGGAGCGGCGGCGCGCGCGACCGCTCGCACCTGGAGGACGCCCGCGAACGCTTCGAGCGGTGGCGCGAGGGTCAGGCGCGGCTCGCCGACCCGGCGCACGACAAGGGTCTGGTGGGCCGGGTCCGCTCCGCGCTGGACAACCGCGCCGGCGACATCCGCCCCGAGGCGCTGGCCGCCGTGGTGGACCGCCTCGCCGACGACGACACCGTCTTCACGTCCGACACGGGCATGGCCACCGTGTGGCTCTCGCGTTTCGTCGAGATGCGCGGCCGGCGGCAGCTGATCGGCTCCTACAACCTGGGTTCCATGGCCAACGCCATGCCACAGGCCCTCGGCGCCCAGTGCCTGGACCGGGACCGCCAGGTGGTGGCCTTCTGCGGCGACGGCGGGCTGAGCATGCTCCTCGGCGACCTCATGACACTCAAGACGAACCGGCTCCCCGTCAAACTCGTCGTCTTCGACAACCGCCGGCTGGGCATGGTCAAACTCGAACAGGAACAGGCCGGGCTGCCGGAGTTCGGCACCGTGCTGGACAACCCCGACTTCGCGGCCGTCGCCACGGCCATGGGCATCACCGGCATCCGCGTGACCGACCCGGCCGAACTGGAGGAGTCCGTACGCCGGGCCTTCGGCACCCCCGGACCGGTCCTGCTCGACGTGCTCACCAACCCGGACGAGATCGCCGTCCCGGCCAAGCCGACCGTCGCGCAGGGGTGGGGCTTCGCGGTGGCCAAGATCAAGGAGGTCGTGCGCAGCAAGGGGGACACGGAGGACTGACAAGGTCCCACGCTGCGCGGCGAGTTGGCCGCGTATGCCCGCCCCGGCCAGGGCGGGGCCGTGGGGGCGATGAAAGATCCCGCCTCTACGATGGGCCCATGGCGTCGATCAAGCAGGTCCAGATCACCTTCGACTGCGCGGAACCCGAGCGCGTCGCCCGCTTCTGGTGCGAGGTGTTGGGGTATGTCGTACCGCCGCCGCCGGAGGGGTTCGCCGCCTGGGACGACTTCGATCGCTCGTTGCCGCCCGAGCGCCAGGGTGCGGCGTTCGCCTGCGGTGATCCCTCGGGTGTGGGCCCGCGGCTGTTCTTCCAGCGCGTTCCCGAGGGCAAGGTCGTCAAGAACCGGGTGCATCTCGACGTGCGGGTCGGCACCGGGCTCGTGGGTGCGGAGCGAGTGGCCGCACTCGAGGCGGAATGCGCCCGGCTGGTCGCGCTCGGCGCGGTGCGCGTGCGGCTTCTGACCGCCGACGGCTACAACGAGTCGTGCCTCCTGATGCAGGACGTCGAGGGCAACGAGTTCTGTCTCGACTGAGGGACGGCGGACGGGGCACCTTGTCGACGTGTCCCACCCGCACGACGGCGGGTTCGCGCAGCTGGTCCGGGAGGGATTCACGGGACCCGGGTGACGGCCGGCGGTCGGCGGTCGGCGGTCCGCCGTGCGCTCACCCGCCCTGCGGGGCGGGGAGCGACGGCAGTTCCAGATGCTCGCGCAGGGTGGTGCCCCGGTACTCGGTGCGGTAGACGCCCCGGCTCTGGAGCTCCGGGACCAGCTTGTCGACGATGTCGGTGACCGACGACGGGAGCAGGTGGGGCACGAGGTTGAATCCGTCGACGGCGCGGGTGGTGACGTAGCGGGTCCACTCGTCGGCGACGGCCGACGGCGTGCCGACGAACGCCGGGTGGCCCGGTGCCACCTCCAGCACCAACTGCCTTATCGTCAGGCCCCGTTCGGCCGAAAGCTCACGCCATTTGCGGATCAGGGCCGCTTTGCCGGTGCGGTGGGCGATCGCGATCGTGCCGCGTGAGGGGTCGAGTTCGTCCTCGCCGGGCTCGATGTCGGGCAGCGGGCCGTCCGGGTCGTAGGCGGACAGGTCGGTGCCCCAGTACTGCTCCAGGAAGGCGATCGCCCGGGGCCCGTTGATCTGCTCGCCGCGCACCCAGCGGGCCTTCTCCTCCGCCTCGGCCGGGGTGTCGCCGAGGACGACGCTCGCGCCCGGCAGGATGCGCAGCGAGTCCGGCGACCGGCCGTGCCGGGCCAACCGCTCACGCAGGTCGGCCGCGTAGGCGACGGCCTTGCCGTACTCGGTGTTGGCGGAGAAGACGACGTCGGCGTGGCGGGCGGCGAGTTCGCGGCCGCCGTCGGAGTCTCCCGCCTGGAAGAGCACCGGCCTGCCCTGCGGGCCGGCCGGTACCGTGGCGGTGGCCCGCAGCCGGACCAGGTCGGTGTCCCGCTCGACCGGACGGGCAGGGCCCCGGCCGTCCCAGGAGGACCACAGTTCCTTCGCCGCGTCGACGAACTGGCCCGCGCGGTCGTAGCGGCGTTCGTGCTCCAGCCAGCCGCCCTGCCGGAAGTTGGCGCCGGTCCAGGCGTTGTCGGTGGTGACGATGTTCCATCCGGCGCGGCCCGCGGACAGCAGGTCGAGGCTCGCCAGGCGGCGCGCGAGATCGGCCGGGTAGTTGTAGGTGGTGTTCTGGGTGGCCACCAGGCCGATCCGGTCGGTGACGGCTGCCAGCGCGGACAGTTGGGTGATGGCGTCGGGGCGGCCGGCCGCGTCGAGGTCGAAGATCCTCCCCCGGTTCTCCCGCACCCGCAGCCCCTCGCCGAGGAAGAAGGCGTCGAAGAGGCCCCGCTCCAGTGTCCGCACCACGTCGACGAAGGTCTCGATCGCCGTGTGCGAGGGGGCGTCCGGGTCGCTCCAGATCAACTGGGGCCCCACGCCCGTGAAGAAGAGACCGAGGTGGAGTTGGGGTCGGGAGGGCTGTTCGGTCATGGCGGTCACCTCAGGCGTTCGTGGTCGCGGCGGCGAATCGGCCGACGGGGCGGGGCAGGCCGAGCGTGGTGCGCAGCGTGTCGCCGGGACGGGGCGGGCGGTGGAGTCCGGCGGCGGCCAGGGCGGGCAGTACCCGGTCGGCCAGGACGGGCAGGTCGTCGGCGAGGACGGCGGGGTGCAGCCGCACGCCGTCGACGGACCGGGCGAGTTCGGTGAGGAGTTCGGTCAGCGCTTCCGGGGAGCCGACGTGGCGCAGCCGTCCGGTCTGCGGCCACCCGGCGGTGCCGTTCAGCTCGGCCAGCCGGTCGGCGGCCGGGACGGCTGTGTCGAGCGCCACCTCCACCTCGGCGAAGACCAGGGGGGCGCCGCTGCCCCGGGCGGTGGCCGAGCGGGAGGCGATCCCGGCGGGTGTGGGGCGGGCCACCAGGACCACGTCGGCGCGCTCGTCGATCTCCAGCGCGTCCGGGGCGAGGACGACGATCTGCCCCTGCGGCGGGCGGGGCGTGATCAGGGGGCCCTTGACGGTGAAGGTGGCGCCCTCGAAGTCGATGTGGTGGACACGGTCGGGGTCCAGGAAGCGGCCGGTGGCGACGTCCTTGATGACCGCGTCGTCCTCCCAGGAGTCCCACAGGGCGCGGGCGGTGTCGACGACGTCCGTGAGCTCCCGGTGCAGCGCGTCGGCGGAAAGCGGGGCGCGTCCGACGGTGGCGAGTTCGGCCGCGTCGGCGGCCGCTCCCACCAGCCAGGCGGCCCGGCCGTGCGAGGCGTGGTCCAGGGCGGCCAGCTGGGTGGCGAGGTGGAACGGCTCGGTGGTCGTGACGTGCAGCGTGGGCGCGAGCCCGATGCGGTCGGTGAGGCCCGAGACGTACGCCGCGCGGGTTCCGGCCTCGATACGGGCGACGGGGTCCGAGCCCGTGCCGGGTGGCAGCGGCGCGTCGGCGAAGGTGACGAGGGCGAACCCGGCGTGCTCGGCGGCGACGGCCGACTCGCGCACCGCCCGCGGGGTCGGGGCCGCGGGGGCGGCGGGGTGGGCGCCGCCTCCGTCGGCCTCGAGGACGAGGTGCAGAGCGGGCTGCCGGGTGGGGCGGTCGGTCATGGGGAGTTCCTCCGGTGGACGGTTCGGATGCGACGGGACGAAGGCGCTCACCACCGTTTCGGCGTCGTCGAGGCGACACCGGCGGGCCGTACCGGGGCGACGGGTGCGGGTCGCGCGGGCAGCAACGGCGCCTCGGAACCGCCGGACAGCGGCGCGCCCACGGCGGTCCTCATCCCGGGCGGGACACCACGCGTGACCGGGAACCTCCCGGCGAGGGGCCGGGCCCCGTGTGCCGGTCGCCGAGGTTCGGGGACGGACGTCGAAGGACCCGGGCGACGAACCGGATCGCGGCCGGTCAGTCCTGCTCGCGTCCCAGTACGTACAGGTGCGGAAGGTTGACGACGATCGCCTCCTGGGTGCTGCGGGCGATGACCACCACGGCCTCCTCGGCGGGGTCCGGGTTCTCCTCGCGGTGGGGCACGAACGGGGGGACGAAGATGTAGTCGCCGGGTGAGGTGCGCAGTCGTACCTCTTCCGGGGTGCCGCCGGATTCGTCGAGGAAGACGAACTCGGGGTGTCCGCTCACCACATGGATGGCGGTCTCGGACTCGCCGTGGTGATGGTCCGAGGACGCGGTCGAAGGGGCGACGTGCGTCTGCCCCATCCACAGCTTCTCGGAGCCCACCGTCGTGCCGCTGACGGCGGCGAACCTGCGCATGCCTCCGCTCTGGGCGGTGTCACCGTCGAGTTCGTCGGCGCGGATGTGGTGCAGCCGGGCGCGGAGGGGCGTTGCCGAATGGCCGGCACTGTCACCGAGATGAGGGTGGAATCCTTGGCCGGGGGTGGTCAGCGGCTCGCTCATGAGTCGGACGCTAGAGCCGTCCCGAAAAGGATGTCAAGAGGTGTCCATTGCGCTTCACCTGCGGCAATGTTCCCGCAATGTAGGAGGAGAGGGGAAGGAAGCCCTGGCTGCGGCCCGCTCTTCAGGCATCATGTGCGCATGCATATCTCCGCGAAGGCGGACTACGCCACGCGGGCCCTGTTGGAGCTCGCCCGCGAACCCGACCGCCCCCTGACATGCGAGGCCATCGCCTCCTCGCAGCAGATCCCGTTCCGCTTCCTCAAGTCCGTGGTGGGCGAGCTGCGCAAGGCCGGTCTGGTGCGCAGCCAGCGCGGCTGCGAGGGCGGGTACTGGCTCGGCCGGCCCGCCGACCAGATCACCCTGCTCGATGTCGCGCACGCCGTGGACGGCGAGTTGATCACCCTGCGGGGCGAGCCGCTCGACGGGCTCGACTATCCCGGTCCCGCCTCCGGCCTGCCCGGACTGTGGCGCCGTATCGAGGCGGATGCCGCCGCCGTCCTGGGTGGGACCACGCTGACCACGCTGCTGCCCGAGAAGGTGGGCGGGCAGCTGGACCGGAAGGGAGCCGCGTGACGGGCGAGGCAGGTCGTGCGCCGGTCGAGGTGGTGGAGTACACCGACCCGCTGTGCCCCTGGGCCTGGGGGTCGGAGCCCGTCTTCCGCGGGCTGCGTGCCGCACTGGCCGGCCGGGTCCGCTGGCGTCGCGTGTACTGCATCCTCTTCGACCACGACGACGATCCGGCACCCGACCCGGCGGCCGAGACCGCCTGGTACTCCCGCTACGTCGAGGACATCGGCGGGCACACCCGGGCGCCGAGGGCGTTCAGGCTCAGCCGGGTGGCGGCGAGTTCGTGGCCCGTCTCCCTGGTCGCCAAGGCCGCCGAGGCACAGGGCCCCGAGGTGGCCGACCGGGTGCTGCGCCGGCTGCGCGAGAGCGTCTTCGTCCTGGGCGAGCCCGCGGACACGCCCGCGCTCGCGTCGGCGGCGGCGCGGGGCGTGCCGGGACTGGACCACGAGCGGCTGGTGGCCGACGCGGCCTCGGCAGCCGTACTCCACCGGGTGCGCGCCGACCACGCCGAGGCACGTCGGCCGGTCCGCGAGGTGCTGTCCGTGCCGGGCGGGTCCTCCCCGCATCCCGGCGCCGCGAAGGAGACGCCCGACGGCGGGCACCGGTACGCGCTGCCGACGCTGCTCTTCCGCTCGCCCGCCGGTACCCGTGCGGTGCCCGGCTGGCGGGCCTACGCGGAGTACACGGCGGCGGTCGACGCCTTGGAGCCGGGGCTGTCGGCGGCCCCCGTGCCACTGGAGCCGGCGGTGGCGCTCGCGCGCTACCGCAGCCTCACCGAGCCGGAGCGCGGGCTGCTCACGCGGGGTGCGTGGCCCCCCGCGGACGCCGTCCGGGTGGAGACGGCGGGCGGTCCCCTGTGGCTGCACCCCGACGAGGCCCGCACGCACCCGGCCACCGGGCGCGGCGCTCCCGCCGCCCCCTGACAGGGCTCTGATCAGCACTCAGAGGTCGTCCCGCCGAATGAGACACCTTTTGGTGTCCATTGACAGGCCCTGACGGCTGACCCCAGGATGTGCAGCATGCTTACGACGCACCCCGGTGTGGTGTGCCGCTACGTGGACCTGCGGCGCACCTGTAGCGCTCTCTGTCGCTGACCGCACCCCGCCGCCCACGATCCACAGGCGCCTGACCGCTCGAGCCGGCACCGGCCCCCCGCCGTTCGTCCGCGCAGGGCCCGTCATCTCGCGCCGTCTCCTCCGGGCCTCCTCGCCCGCCTTCCTCACCCATCCCGGCTCTCCCCCGCGACTGCGCCGACGCCTCGCGGCCCGAGTTCGGCATGCCCCTGCGCGCACCGCGGCGCACCGGCCTGCCCGCTCCGGCGCCCAGCGACGTCCGAAGCCGCGGCACCCCGCCCTGGTTCCCGAGCCCCCAGCCCCGACACGGCCGGAGCCATCGAAGAAAGAATTGAGATGTTCGGACGAATCACGCCGCGCCGCCCCAGACTGAACCTCCCCTCCTCACGCCGAGGCCGGCTCCGCGCCGCCGCCCTGGGGACCGCACTCACCACCGTGCTCGTCCCGGCACTCAGCGCCTGCGGCGGCGACTCCGCGTCGGCGAGCGGCAACGCCACTCTGAAGTGGACCTCCTCCTACTTCCCCACCCACTGGGACCCGGTGGTCGGCGGCAGCGGTGCCCAGTTCCGCGAACTCGCCCTGGTGTACGCCTCCTTGACCCGCACCGACGAGAGCGGCAAGGCCGTGCCCGACCTGGCCAAGAGCTGGGAGTACAACGCGAAGGGCGACCGGATCACCTTCCATCTGCGCCCGGGACTCAAGTTCAGCGACGGGGAGCCGGTCGACGCCGCCGCCGTGAAGGCCGCCATCGAACGCGCCAAGACCCAGAAGAACTCGGCGCTCTTCGGCGACCTGACCTCCATCGAGTCGGTGACCGCCAAGGGGCTCGACGCGGTCGTCCAGCTCAGTCAGGTCGACTACCAGATCCCCCAGTTGCTCGGGGAGCGCGTCCTCCAGATCACCAGCCCCAAGGCGGCGAAGTCCCCGGAGAAGCTGGACCAGAACCCGGTCGGCGCGGGCCCGTTCGTCGTCACCCAGATCGTGCCGGGCACCAAGGCGGTCCTGAAGAAGAACCCCGACTACTGGGACGCCGAGAACATCCACATCGACAACGTCGAACTGACCTCGGCCCCCGACGCGTCCACGGTGGTCTCCGGTCTCCAGACCGGCGTCTACAACTTCGCCGACATCCGCCCCAGTCAGGCGGACGCCGCCAAGAAGGCCGGCCTGGACGTCTTCGTCCAGCCCGGGTTCAACGCCTCCAACATCAGCCTCAACATCAACAAGGCACCGTTCGACAACGACAAGGTCGTCGACGCGGTCCGCCACGCGATCAACCGTCAGGAGTTCGTCGACAAGCTGACGTTCGGCTACGGCGAGGTGACCGACCAGCCCTTCCCCAAGGGATACGTGGCCTACGACCCCGAATCGACGGACACCTACGCCTACGACCCCGCGAAGTCGAAGAAGCTGCTCACCGAGGCGGGATACAAGTCCGGTGAGATCAAGCTGAACCTGGTCATCCCGGCGGACGACCCCCAGGCGGAGATCGTCCAGTCGCAGCTGGCGAAGGTCGGCATCACCGTCACCATCAAGATCGACAAGAACTGGTCGACGCCCTTCTTCGCCAAGGACCTGACGTTCTCGCTGTACGGCACCACCGGGCGGGACTCGGCGGTGCAGACCCTGACCGCGCACTTCGGCCCCAACGGCCCGCTCAACCTCAGCTCGCCCTACGAGCCGGCCGGCTTCGAGGCGGCCGTCGCCAAGGTCCGCCAGACCCCGCTGGACTCGCCCGACTACACCAAGGTCCTCCAGGCCGCGACCCGGGCCGGTCTCCAGAGCAAGGCGCTGGTCTTCACGTACGCCCAGCCCAACCTGATCGCCAAGAGCAAGTCCATCTCCGATCTGCCGAAGAACCCGGCCCACATCGACTGGACCGGCGTGACCATCGGCGGCAGCTGACACTCCGTCCACCACTGAGAGGGGGCACCCCATGACGACGACGGAGGCTCAGGCCACACCCGACGTCCGTCGCACGGTCGCCGCGGCCGGAACGCGGCACACACTCGGCCGCGTCCTGGCCACCCTCGCCCGGTCGGTCGCGATCTTCGTGCCGGTCTTCCTGGTCGCGACGTTCGTGACGTTCGCGCTGCGCTCGCTCAGCGGGCTCAGCCCGGCGCGGATCCAGCTGGGCGAGGACGCGACACCCGAGGCGATCGCCAGGGTCGAGGCACAGTGGGGCCTGGACCGGCCCTTCCTGGTGCAGTACGGCGACTGGTTCAACGGCGTCCTGCACGGACAGCTCGGGACGAGCTGGACCAACGGCGCCGACATCTCCACCCTGATCGGCCTCGGGCTCGGCGTGAGCCTGTCGGTGGCGACCTTCGCGCTGCTGATCGGCGTGGTCGTGGGTTTCGCCCTCGGCACGGTCGCGGCCCTGCGCCGCACGACCTGGATCGACCGCGCCATCACCGGCTTCGTCACGGCGATCTCGGTGATGCCGGCCTTCGTCGTCGGGATCGTGCTGGTCGCTGTCTTCGCGGTCGGACTGAAGCTGTTCCCCTCCGCCGGGTACGTCCCGGCGGAGCAGGGGCTGGGGCCGTGGCTCGCCCACATCACCCTGCCCGCCGTCGCGTTGAGCTTCGACGTCGTCGCCGACGTCGCCCGCCAACTGCGCTCCAGTCTCGTCGCGGCCTACCGCGAGAACTACGTGACGGGCGCCGTCGTCAGGGGTCTCGGCCCACGCCGGGTCTTCTTCGGCCACGTGCTGCGCAACGGTCTCGGGCCGGCCCTCGCAACCCTGGGCCTGAAGTTCCCCTCCCTCGTCGGAGCCTCCGTCGTCACGGAGTGGATCTTCGGCCTCCAGGGGTTCGGCCGGTTCGCCAACGACGCCGCGCAGGCGGGCGACGTACCGGCCGTGCAAGGGGTCCTCGTCGTCTCGATCGTCCTGGTCGTGGTGTTCAACCTGTTCGTCAACCTGGTGCTGGCGCGAGTGACGCCCGCATCGCAACGGGGGGTGTGACCGTGGTACGCCGTGTACTGGCCCTGCCGTCCGGGCGGATCGCCGTGGCCGTTCTGGCCGTGATCGCCGTCCTCGCCGCGCTCGGCCCGCTGCTGGCTCCCCAGGATCCGCTGGCGACCAGCGACAACACCCTCGCCGCCGCTTCCGGCGCGCACTGGCTGGGGACCGACTACCTGGGCCGGGACGTGCTGAGCCGACTCCTCGACGGTTCCCGTGTCAGCGTGCTCGGCTCGCTGGAGGTCGCGCTCACGGCCCTGGTGGTCGGGGTGGTCCCCGGCATCCTGTCGGTCTACCTGGGCCGGGCCTTCGAATGGATCACCCTCAGGCTCGCCGACACCCTGGTCGCCCTGCCCTTCCTGCTGTTCGCCGTCGCCGTCGTCGCCCTGCTGGGCAACGGCATCACCCAGGCGATGCTCGTCACCGGGGTGCTGGTCTCCCCGCTGTTCTACCGGGTCTCCCGCGCCGCGACGCTGGCCGTGGCCCGCTCGCAGTACGTGGAGGCCGCGATCATCTCCGGGGCCTCCCTCGGCCGGGTCGTGCGCCGCCACGTCTGGGTCAAGGTGCTGCCGCCCATCGCGGTCGCCCTCGCCCAGACCGTCGGCGTCGGCTTCGTGATCGTGTCGAGCCTGACGTTCCTCGGCATCGGCGTACAGCCACCCGCTCCCACCTGGGGCGGCCTGCTCGCCTCGGACCTCGGCTACCTCAGCCACCGCCCGTGGGCGCCGCTCACACCGGCCCTGCTGATCGTGGTCACGGTCTGGGCCTGCAACCTGCTCGCCGACGCCATCCGCGACGTCTCCGGCGAAGCGGGCCGCGCGCTGCTCAACAACCGCAGGGCCCGCGCCAACCGGCTCGACAAGACCGACCCCGCTCCCGCCGGAGGTGCGTGATGAACACGCTGTCCGAGAAGCTCCAGGCTCCCGCCGAACACACCGCGAAGCGGGCCCGGCCGACCGCGTCCGTGCTGTCGGTGCGCGACGTGCGCATCAGCGACCGGGCCGCCGGACGGGAGATCGTCCACGGGGTGAGCTTCGACCTCACCCCCGGCAGGACGGTGGGCATCGTCGGCGAGTCCGGCAGCGGAAAGACGCTCACCTGCCGGGCCGCCCTGGGCATCCTGCCCGCCCACTTCGAGGTGACCGGCGGTTCGATCGAACTCGACGGCCACGACATCACCGGCTTCTCCCCCGCCGAGTGGACCTCCCTGCGCGGCTCGACGATCAGCGCGGTCTTCCAGGACCCGGCCTCCTACCTCAACCCCTCGATCCGCGTGGGCGCGCAGGTGGCCGAGGTGATCCGGGTCAAGAAGAAGGTCAAGCGGCGCGAGGCCCGCCGGCAGACCATCGAGCTGCTGCGCGCGGTGCACCTGCGGGAGCCGGAGCTGGTGTACGGCCAGTACACCTACGAGCTGTCCGGCGGCATGCTCCAGCGGGTGCTCATCGCCGCGGCGATCGCCGCCGGCCCGCGCGTCCTGATCGCCGACGAGGCCACCACCGCGCTCGACGTCACCGTCCAGGCGGAGATCCTCGATCTGCTGGCCGACCTGCGCGAACGCACCGGTCTGGCCCTCGTGGTGGTCTCCCACGACCTGGCCGTCGTCGCCCAGCTGTGCGACGAGGTCCTCGTCCTGCGGCAGGGCGAGGTGGTCGAGCAGGGCCCGACCCACGAGGTCCTGCACCACCCCCGCCACGAGTACACCCGGCTCCTGATCGCCGAGCACGAGCAGTACGGACTGGACAAGTTCCTGACCCCCGAGGAGGACGCGTGAGCACCGATCCGAACCGGGAGTCCGCCGCCCCGGTCCTGACGGTCGAGGGCCTGGAAGTCCACTACGGACCGCGCCGCCGACGTCGCCGCGTCCTGCACGACGTCTCGCTGAGCATCGCTCCGGGCGAGACGGTCGGCGTCATCGGCGAGACCGGCTCGGGCAAGTCCACGCTCGCCCGGACCGTGCTCGGCCTGGTACGCGCCTCGGCCGGTTCGATCGTCGTCGGCGGTGAGGAGGTCAGCGCGTACGGTCCCCGCCAGTGGCGCGCGCTGCGCCGCCGGGGCGTGGTCCAGTACGTCTTCCAGGACCCCCTGCGCAGTCTCGACCCGGATCTCACCGTCGAGGACTCGCTCGCCGAGCCGCTCCTCGTGCAGGGCGTCTCCCGCGCCGAGGCGGCCGGCCGGGTGCGGGCCTTCCTCTCCCGGGTCCACCTGACCGAGGACCTGCTCGACCGGCTGCCCGGCGAGCTGTCCGGCGGGCAGCGCCAGCGCGTCGCGGTGGCGCGGGCCCTGGTCACCGAACCGCGGCTGCTGATCCTGGACGAGCCGGTCAGCGCCCTGGACTCCGCCAACCGGGTCCAGGTCCTGGAGATCCTCAAGGAACTCCGCGCGGACGGGGTGGCCCTCGTCTTCATCTCCCACGACCTCGGCTCCGTGGCCGGGGTCGCCGACCGCATCGCGGTGCTGTACCAGGGCGAGCTGGTCGAGGTCGGCGCCGCCGGGGACGTCATCAACACGCCGCGGCATCCCTACACACGCCTGCTCGTCAGGTCCGCGCCCACCCTGCACAGCGCGTCGGCCGACCGGGCCGAACGCGAAGCGCTGCGCGCCCTGTTGCACGCCTGAGCCCACGACAGACAGGAACGAAGTCATGTCCCGCACGATCCACCTCGCCCTCCATCCCTACGGCGTCGGCGGCCCGGGCCAGCACGGCCTGTGGAAGGACCCGCGCGTCGCGAAGAACGCCAGCATCGACATCGACTACTACATCCGGTTGGCGCAGGCGGCCGAACACGCCCTGTTCGACGCCCTGTTCATCGTGGACAGCCAGTTCATCAACGCGACCTACCCGGCGCACTACCTCAACCGCCTGGAGCCGCTGACCCTGCTGTCCGCGGTCGCCACCCACACCCGGCACATCGGCCTGGTGGGCACCGCGAGCTCGACGTACAACTCGCCCTTCAACCTCGCCCGCCGGTTCTCCTCGCTCGACCACATCAGCGGCGGCCGCGCCGGCTGGAACGTCGTCACCAGTTTCGACACCGGCACCTCCCGCAACTACGGCCTCGACGAACACCTCGACTACACCACCCGCTACGGCCGCGCCCTGGAGTTCGTCCAGGTCGCCCGCGGGCTGTGGGACTCCTACGAGGACGACGCCTTCCCCGCCGACGTCGAGCGGGGCGTCTTCCTGGACCCGGCCAAGCTGCACGAACTCGACCACGCGGGCGAGCACTTCAAGGTGGCCGGACCGCTCAACCTCTCCCGCTCCCCGCAGGGCCAGCCGGTGATCTTCCAGGCCGGGGTGTCCGAGGAGGGCCGTGATCTCGCCGCCCGGGTCGCCGAGGGCATCTACGCGCCCGGCGGCACCCTGGAGCAGGCGCGGGAGTACTACGCCGACATCAAGAAGCGCACCGCCTCCTACGGCCGCGACCCCGACCACATCAAGATCTTCATCCACGGCGGCCCGGTCGTCGCCGCCACCGACGAGGCGGCCCGCCGCCGTGAGCGGGAGATCTTCGAGGAGGACAACGACTTCGACCGGAACCTCGCTCTGCTGGGCCGCGCCTTCGGGGCGTACGACTTCAGCGTGCACGACCTGGACGCGCCCTTCCCTGATGTCGCGCACCTCGCCGAGAAGGGCGGCCGCACCGGCGCGGCCAAGCTCATCGAGCGGGCCCGCACGGAGGGTCTGACGTTGCGTCAAGTGGCGGAGTCTGTCAACCAGTTCCGTCAGTCGCCGTTCGTCGGCGATCCGCGCACCGTCGCCGACACCATCGAGCGCTGGTTCGACGCCGGAACCTTCGACGGCATCAACCTCGCCTTCCGCACCGAGGAGGAGCTGCACCTCTTCGTCGACGGGGTGGTGCCGATCCTTCAGAAGCGCGGCCTGTTCCGCACCGAGTACGCGGCCGACACCCTGCGCGGCAACCTCGGACTGCCCGTCCCGGCCAACCGGCACGCCCGCGAGCCGCAGCTCGTGCAGGACTGAGGGCGCCGCCATGAGCGAACTGTCGGTCACGGGAGGCCGTGACGTGCACACCGTCCACTTCCCCGACGCCACTCCCCCGTCGACGGTCGACGTCCTGATCGTCGGCGCCGGCCCGGTGGGCCTGGCGGCGGCCGTCGAGCTGACCTCGCGCGGGGTGCGGGCCGCCGTGGTCGAACGGGCCCGTACCGCCACCCTGGTGCGAGCGGGCGCGATGGGCCACACCCCACGGGTGGTGGAGCATCTGCGCCGCTGGCGACTGCTCCAGCGCGTCCGCGACGCCTGGACCTACCCGCCCGAGTGGAACCAGGGCACCCGACTGGTCACTTCCCTGGCCGGTCATGAACTCGTGGCCGCTCCCCGTCCGTCCTTCGGCGACCGGGGCGGCCGGCCCGGCCACTCTTCGGACGAGGCACTGCGCCGTCCGCAGACCGTGTTCCAGCAGGTGTTCCTGGACCACCTGGCGGAGCAGGGCGTCACCGTCGCCGGCGGCTGGGAACTGACGGACCTGCGCCAGGACGCCGACGGGGTCCGCACCGAGGTCGTGGACACCGCCTCGGGCGAGCGACGTGTCATCCGGGCCGCCTACGTCCTGGGCACCGACGGCGGTAAAAGCACCACCCGCAGGCTGGCCGGTGTCGGCCGCGAAGGCGAGCACGCCACCGACAAACAGCTGCGGCTCGTCGTGCGCACCGGTGACCTCTCCGACCGGCTCGGGCCGGCCCCGAGCGCGACCAACATCGTCGTCAACGCCGGGGCTTCGGGCTTCCTCGCCGCCGTCAGCACCCGCGAGTGGCGGGTGTACGCCGGCCCGTATCCCCTGGACCACGAGCCCTGTGAGGACGAACTGCTGGCGGTGGCCCGGGCCGCGTTCGGATTCGACGTCGACCTGGAACTGGTGTCGGCGACGACCTTCTACCACGCCACCCGGATCGCCGAGACGTTCCGCCGCGGCCGGGTCCTGCTCGCCGGTGACGCCGCCCATGTGCGTACCCCCGGCGGCAATCTGGGCGAGGGCATCGGCGATGTCGTCAACCTCGGCTGGAAGCTGGCCGCTGTCCTCGCCGGTCACGCCCCGCAGTCCCTGCTGGACTCCTACGACCAGGAGCGGCGCCCGCACAACTGGCGCGTCGCCGACCACTCGCTGGCCCGGTCGCGCCGTACCCGGGCCACCCTGGCGGAGATCCGCCGCGGCGGCATTCCCGACGACGCCGATCTCGGCGCCGAGGCCGTGCGACGCCGGGCCGAGATCGGAGAACGCCTGCGCCAGGACCGCTTCGGCTCCGACGGTGTCGCCTTCGACGAGCGGTACGACGCCTCCACCGTCGTCTGGTACGAACCCGGCCGGCCCGCCGCCGAACCGCCGTGGCGTGCCGACGTCTACGAGGACGACCCGCGCCCGGGCCACCGCGCGCCGGACGGCCCCGTCGACCCGAACGGCGGGACGCTCCACGACCGGCTCGGCACCTCCTTCGGCCTGCTCGTCCTCACCGAGGACCGGACGGTCGAGCGGGCCTTCGCCGCGGAGGCGGCCGCCCGTTCGCTGCCCTTCACCGTCGTCCACCTCTCCGACCGCTCGGCACGCGCCGTCTACGGCACCGACAACGTCCTGATCCGCCCCGACCAGCACGTCGTGTGGCGCGGTGAGCGGCTGCCCGGGGGCGGTGCCGGCGCGGTCCTCGACCGGGTGCTGGGCGTGGCCGCCGCCGCGACGCCCGGCAGCACCGACGCGTTCGTCCCGGACGCCGTGGGCACCACGGCCTGACAACGAAAGGCCATCCCCATGACGAGCGAGAGACCTCGCCTCCGGCTGGGCTTCCTCACCCATGTCCAGGGCCGCGACGGCGACTTCGCCCGCACCTACCGCAACGCCCAGGAACTGTTCACCGTCGCCGACGAACTCGGCTTCGACATCGGCTGGGTCGCCCAGCACCACGTCCCGCTCGGCGGCGGTGGACTGTCCTCCCCGTGGACCTTCCTCGCCCACGCGGCGGCTCGCACCACCCGCATCCGGCTCGGCACCGCGGTCACCGTCCTCCCGCTGGAGAACCCCGTCCGACTGGCCGAGGACATCGCCACCGTCGACACCCTCAGCGGCGGGCGGGTCGAGATCGGTGTGGGCAGCGGGTCGAGCGATCTGGAGTACGCCGCCTTCGGGCAGGACGTCGCCCTCAAGCGCGAACTGACCAGCCGGAACCTGGACGTCCTGCGCGAGGCCCTGGCGGGCCGGGAGGTGGGTGCGCCCGGATTCCGGATCCAGCCCGAGCCGGGCGACTTCACCGACCGGGTGTGGCAGGGCGTGTTCAGCGCGCCGGGCGCCGTGTACGCAGCGGAGCATGGTTCGAACCTGCTGCTCAACCGGGCGGCGTACGGCTTCGACGCTCCCACCGACGAGGTGCAGCGCCCCTGGGCCGATGCCTTCCTCGCCGCCTGGGACGGACCGCGCCGCCCGCGCGTCGGCCTCTCCCGTTTCGTGTTCCCGGCCCAGGACCGGCGCACCGCGCTGCGCCACATCGGTGACGACGTCCACCGCGCGGCACTGCGCATGGCGGAGCACGGGGCGTTCCCCGAGGGCCTGGACGCGGACGAGGCGCTGCGTCGCTTCCACTGCTTCTACGGCCACCCCGACGAGATCGTCGAGGCGTTGCGGCAGGAGAGGGTCCTGCCCGTCGCGACGGATCTGATCGCCCAGTTCAACCCCGCAGTCCCCGACCACGACGCGACCGTCCGCGCGCTCGAACTCATCGCGACCGAAGTGGCCCCCGCGCTGGGCTGGACGCCCGCGCGCCGGGCCGAACCCGCATCCGCAGGAGTGTGACATGACCCAGTACAGCGACTATCACGGCCCCGAAGGCCTGCGCGTCCGCGGCACCGTCGTCGTCGTTCCCGGCCGGGGAGAGACCCGCGCGACCTACGCCCGCCTCGGCAGGCGACTCGCCGCGGACGCCTACCGCGTGCGGGTGATCGACGCCCCGGACCTCTCCGCCCAGGACGTGGACGCCTCGTCGGACGGCTTCGCCGCCCAGGTCGCCGACGCCGTCGAGGGCACCGTGTCCGAGGGCGACGTGGTCCGGCCCGTCGTGCTCGTCGGGGCCGACTCGGGTGCCGCCGCGGTCGCCGCGCTCCTCGGCCGCACGGGGGAACCGGCCGCCCGGCGACCCGACGCCCTCGTGCTCGCCGGCCTGCCCGGGCGGACCGCGGGCCCCGTCGAGAGCTGGGACGACGAACTCGCCATCCGTACCTCCTGCCCCGCCCACCGGGGTGTGCTCACGCAGGATCCGCAGGTACGGAGGGGCGCGCTCGACGACACCGTGCCGGAGGCCCTGCTCGCCTCCCTCGACGACGGCGCCGTCGACGTCCCGGTGCTGCTCCTCGTCGGGGACGCCGACCCCCTCGCCGACCACGAGGCACTGGCGCGCACGGCGAAGTCGCTGCCCCACGCCCGTCTTTCGGTCGTGCACGGCGCCCATCACGACGTCCTCAACGACCTCCAGCACCGTTCGGCGGCGGCCGAGGTCGTCTCGTTCCTCGAAACGCTCCGCAACGAACTGCGCCCGCTGATCACGGTGCGGTCGAGCGCGTGGTGAGCGACCGCCCGACGAGTCCGCCCAGTTCGCACGTCTGAACCTCATTCCCGGAAGGTCCCGCATGGCTGCCATCCTGTCCGTCTCCGGAAGCCCCTCCCCCACCTCCCGCACCACCCGGCTGCTGCGCCACCTGGACGACCGACTGCGGCGGCAGGGGCACGAGGTGATCCCGCTGGACGTACGCACCCTGCCCCCCGAGGCGCTGCTCGGCGCGGACTTCGGCCATCCGGCGATCGTCGCCGCCACGGAGCTGTTCGCGGGGGCGCAGGGGGTGGTGATCGGCACGCCCGTGTACAAGGCCGCCTACTCGGGCCTGTTGAAGTCGCTGCTCGACCTGCTCCCGCAGTACGCGCTGACCGGCAAGACCGTGCTGCCGCTGGCCACCGGCGGGAGCACGGCCCACGTCCTGGCCATCGACTACGCCCTGCGTCCGGTCCTCAGCTCCATGGGCGCGGCACACATCGTGCCCGGCTGGTTCACGCTCGACCGGGACATCGCCGACATCGCCACGGAGGTCGGCGTGTCACCCGTCGCGCCCGCCGCCGCGGCGGCGCTGGAGCAGGTCACCGACCAGTTCTCCGCCGCGCTGGGCGGACGCACGGACGTCCTCGCCGCCACGGGATGAGGCGCGCCGGCCCGCCGCGCGGCGGGCCCGGCTCAGGGGCTCCCGTGCACGTCGGCGACCACTCCGTGGTGGTTTCCGTGGTCAGCACGGAGGCGGTCCGTACCCCCGGCGGGAGAGGGTGTGACCACAGCGACCGGGCCGGACAGAACGCACCGGACCGGTCGTGGCCCACGCCTTGACCACGGGAGCGACCATGACCAGCACCGAAAGCGGCACGTACGAGGGATTCACGGCCGAGGAGCGGGCCGCGATGAAGGAGCACGCCGAGGGGCAGAAGAAGGCAGCGCGCCGCGGCTCGCGCGCGGACAAGGCGGCGGAGGCCGAGCGGGACGTACTCGCGAAGATCGCCGAGATGCAGGACTCCGACCGGATCCTGGCCGAGCGCGTCCATGCCCTCGTCCTGGCCAACGCCCCGGCCCTCGCGCCGAAGCTCTGGTACGGGATGCCCGCCTACGCACTGGACGGCAAGGTCGTCTGCTTCTTCCAGAGCGCGGCGAAGTTCACGTCGCGCTACGCGACGCTCGGGTTCAGCGACCCGGCGAAGCTGGACGAAGGCGACATGTGGGCGACCGCTTTCGCCCTGACCGAGGCGACGGACGAAGTGGAGGCGTGGATCGCGGCACTGGTGAAGCGCGCGGTGAGCTGACGCGCACCGGCCGGTGAACGGGCGGGCCTGCGGGGGTGGGAGCGGCTCCGCTCCCACCCCGCCCCACCGCTCGCACGGCTGGACGCGCAGGTGAAGCGGCCGGCGGCCCACCGGACGCCAGGCGAAGCGGCCACCGGACGCCTCGCGAAGCGGCCACCCGACGCCACCTGAAGCGGCTACCGGACGGCCATGGGTGCGAAGCCCAGCTCGGCCAGCGCGGCCGCGCCGGTGGCGGCATGTTCGCCCCCGGCGAGCAGCAGCGTGCGCGCTGACTGGTAGGGGCAGCCGGCCGCGTCGAAAGCCGCGGCAGCGGCGAGTTGCCGCGACAGGTCGCCGTCGAGCAGGGCTTCGGCGCGGTCCACCTGGGCGGTGGCGACCGGATTGCCGGCGACCACGGTCCGGGCCGCGTCGATCCGGGACCGGGCGCCCGGGTGCCCGGCGAGCACCGCGCTCTCCGCCCGGAGCGCCACGTACCAGTGGAGCCAGACCCAGGACACCCACTTCCACACCTGATCCGGCTCCGGCGCCACCCGCTCCGACGCGGCGTCCGCGTCGCCGTCGTGGAGGAGCACCATCGCGTCGAACACCGCACCGTAGCCGTGGCGGTGCTCCGGTGCGTTGCCCGCCTGGTCGACGATCGCGCGCCAGGTGTCCCGGCCGTCGTGGTCACCGCGCAGGCCGTGCACCATGGCGACCGAGGCCGCGGCCGGGCCGAGCGAGAACGAGCGCTGGCGGCCGCTCTGCTCCCACGCGTCGAGGAACCGCACACTGCCGGTGCGCACCCCGTCGACATGGCCGGCGAACGCGTCCGCGACCAGCAGCCAGGACGTGGCATGGTGCCCCACCTCGGCCAACAGCGGGTGGTCGGCGAGTTGTCCGCCCCACCGCCGGGCCTCGGGCAGCCGGCCCACGCCGACGGCGGTTCCGGCGGCCATGGCGAGGGCGTCCATGAGTTCGTGCGCACCGGCCGGGGTACGCGGTACCGGATCCAGCACGTCGATCCGGCGCCGGGCGGCGGCTGCCGCGGCGAAGGCCTCACCGGTCCAGCTCCTGGCCCCGGAGAGCGCGTCGAGGGCGGCCGACTCCGCCACCGGATCGCCCGCGCGCCGGGCGAGGCCGACAGCACGCTCGGCGCGTACGACCGTCTCCTCCACCGTGTTGACCACATCGCCCTGGACGGCGCCGAACGCGTCCGCGACCACCGCCGCCTCGGCCAGCGCGATGGCCGCCTCGGCAGCCGGGGCATCGCCGGCCAGTTCCTGCGCCGCCGCGAGCAGGGCGGTCACCTCTCCCCTGGCGGGAATCCGCGTGAACGTGCTGGAGAAGCGGTACGCGATGGTGGCGGCCGCCGCCAGTTCGCGGCCCGCACCGGCGGCGTTCCCGGCCCGGTGCGCCGCGTCCGCGGCGGCGCGGTGCAGCCGGAACATGTCGTCACCGAGCCTGCGGCACCCGGCCACCGCGGCGGCCTGTCGCAGCGCCGCCGCGCCGGCTGCGTCGTCGGAGAGTCCGGCCGCCTGCTCGTACCGCTGCTGGGACTCGCCGAGCAGGTTGCGGAAGAAGGCCAGCTCGGCCAGGGAGAGGGCGAGCCGGTGCGCGTCCGCGCGCCGCTCCGGCCGGTCGGCGGCCCAGGTGAGGGCGGCCCGCAGGTCGTCCGCCACGGCCTCGAACCGGGCGCGCCAGTCCGCGCCCGACGCTCCCGCGAGGGCACTGGCGCCGGTCAGGCACCAGTCCACGTGACGGGACCGGACACGGGTGAGTTCGTCGGCGTCGGCGAGCCGCTCCGTCCCGTACTGACGGATGGTCTCCAGCGCGTGGTAGCGGGTACCGGCGGCTGACGATGTCACGGCGAGCAGGCTCTGCTCGGCCAGCCTGCCGAGCCCGTCCACCACCGCGGCCGGATCCAGCGGGTTGAATCCGGCGACCTCGGCGGCCGCCTCGGCGGTGAACGGCGCGACGAACACCGAAACCCGGCGCAGCAGCGCCTGGCTCTGGGGGTCCAGCAGGTCGTGGCTCCAGTCCAACACCGCTCGCACCGACCGGTGTCGGTCGTCGGCGCGTGGTCCGCCGGTGAGGATCCGCAGCTGATCGGAGAGGCCCGCCGTGAGACCGTCCGGCCCGAGCGTGGACCACCGCGCCGCCGCCAGCTCGATCGCCAACGCCATGCCGCCGAGCCGCTCGCAGATGGTCACGACCGCCTCGTTCGCCGCCGGATGCGGTGGCCGGCCGGCCACCGACGCCCGGTCCATGAACAGGGCCACGGCCTCCGACTCGTCACCGCCGGCCCGCGACAGCGGCGGGACCGGGAAGACCCGCTCGAACGGCACCATCAGCCGGGCCCGGCTGGTCACCAGCACCCGCAACCGCGGACAGGCCGCCAACAGCCGCTCCAGGAACGGCGCCACCGCGACGCTCACCCGCTCGCAGTTGTCCAGCACCAGCAGCGTCCGTCGATCCGCCAGCGCGGCCGACAACGCGTCGTCGATGCCTCGCCCGGGTTGCTCGCCCACCCCCACGGCCGCCGCGACCGCCGCGCCCACCCGACCCGGTTCGGTGACCGGGACCAGGTCGACGAACCACACCCCGTCGGCGAAGTCGTCGGCGACGTCCGCCGCCACCGCCAGCGCGAGGCGCGTCTTGCCCACCCCACCGGGGCCGACCACGGTCACCAACTGGTGCGCCTTCACCGCCTCGGCCAGCTCCCCGCGCTCCCCGGCCCGGCCGATGAACGCCGTCAACTGCGCAGGCAGGGCAGGGGCCTTGGGCGACGGCTCGGCGTGGGCGAACTCCGCCGCGTGCCGGGCGAGCGCCCGCCGATCCGGCAGCAGCAGCTTGCGCAGCAGCGACGAGACATGCGACTCGACGGTACGTACGGAGATGACCAACCGCGCGGCGATCTCCGCGTTGCTGAGGTGCTCCCCCAGCAGCGCGAGCACCTGGGCTTCCCGGGCAGATATCTCTGAACTGGTGGTCACCGCCTCATTATCCGTGGCGATCTCCGTGGTCGGCACGGAGGCGGCCGACGCCGGGGCCGGGAGAGTCTGGGTCCACGGCGATCGGCCGGGCAGGACGGCGGCCGATCGCGACCCACGACGGACTTCCGGAGGACCGATGCACACCGAACCCCGCTCCCGAGCCGAGCGTCGTCACGACACCGAGCACCGGCTCACCCACGATGTCGACGTCTGGGTGGCCACGTCCTCGGCGGACGGCGCACCCTACCTGGTGCCGCTGTCCTTCGACTGGGACGGCCGGGCGCTGTTGGCGGCCACCCCGACGAACAGCCCCACCGGCAGGAACCTGGCCACCACCCGCGTCGCCCGGCTGGCACTCGGCTCCACCCGCGACGTGACCATGATCGAGGGCGCCGTCGACGTCCTCGCCCTCGATGCGCTGCCGCGGGAGCGAGGCGACCGGTTCGCCCGACGCACCGGTTTCGATCCCCGTGAAACGGCCGCGTCGTACAGCTGGTTCCGGATCACCCCGCGCCGCGTCCAGGCCTGGCGCGAGGAGAACGAACTGTCCGACCGCGAGCTGATGCGCGACGGGCGGTGGCTGATCTGACGCAGGGCCGACTCCCTCCGGGTCGACCGCAGCCGGTCGAAGGCCGGATCCCCTCGGCGGTGTGGGCTTCGGCGGCGCGTGCGGTGCGGTGCGGTGCGGTGTCCCGAACTCGCGGGCGCCACAAGGGGTGAGGTGGTGATATTGGGTATGTATCAGGTTATGGGAGTTCACCTCATCACAGGGGCCGGTTCGGGCATCGGAGCGGCGGTGGCGGCGCTGTTCACCGCGCGGGGACAGGAGTTGTGGCTGCTGGCACGGGACGAGGCACGGGCGAGAGAACTGCGCGCCCGTTTCCCGCGGAGCCGGACCCTGGTGGCCGACCTGTCCGTACCGGGTGCGATACGAGCCCGGCTGGAGGCGCAGGCGCTGCCCGCGCGGCTGGACTCGCTGCTGCATGTGGCCGGGGTGGTGGAGTCGGGCCGGGTGGGCGAGTTGAGCGCGGAGGTCTGGCAGGACACGCTGGCCGTGAACCTGATCGCCCCCGCGGAGCTGACGGGGTTGCTGCTGCCCGCGCTGCGCGAGGGCCGGGGACACGTCGTCTTCGTGAACTCGGGCGCGGGAGTGCACGCACCTCCACGGCTGAGCGCCTACGCGGCGTCCAAGTTCGGCCTGAAGGCGCTGGCCGAGTCCCTGAGGGCGGAGGAGTACGCGCACGGCGTCCGGGTCACCACCGTGTATCCCGGGGAGACGGACACGCCGATGCAGGTCCGGTTGCACGAGCAGTTCGGGCTCCCCTACGCGCCGGAGGCCCACATGAGTGCGGCGTCCGTGGCCGCCGCCGTCGTCACGGCGCTGGACCTGCCACGGGACGCGACGATGAGCGACCTGATGCTGCGTCCGGGATGCTGAGTCCCGCCCCTGCGCTGCCGCCTCGGGGGTGGTCGCCACAGGCGTGGTTGTCACGGGCGTGGTCGTCACGGGGGCGGCCGTCACGGGCGTAGTCGTCACAGAGGCGGCTGTCCCAGAGACGACCGTCACGGGCATGGTCGTCACGGGCGTGGTCGTCACGGGCGTGGTCGTCACGGGCGTGGTCGTCACGGGGATGGTCGTCTCAGGGGCAGTCGTCGTGGGGGCGGCTGTTCCTGTCGTAGTCGTCCCTGTTGTAGCCGTCCCTGTCGTAGTCGTCCCCGGTGTGGCCGGCCCCGCTGTGGTCGGCCGTGCCGGCTCGCCAGTGGCCCATCAGGTCGGCGTAGAGGGGGACTTCGGCCAGCAGGGTCCGGTGCGTGCCGACGCGTGGACGGCCTCCGTCCAGCAGCAGCACCTGGTGCGCGCGGTGGGCCGAGGTCATGCGGTGCGCGATGGTGACCACGGTTCCGGGCCGGCGGCGGAACGCCTGCTCCACCTGCCGCTCGGCCGCCGCGTCGAGGTGCCCGGTGGCCTCGTCGAGGACGACCAGCCGGGCGGCGGAGAGGAAGGCCCGTGCCAGGGCCACGAGTTCACGTTCGCCGGAGGAGAGTCCGGCCGGATCGACCCGGCCGTCGGCTCCGCCCAGCCGCTCCATCAGAGCGGACATCCCCAGTTCCTGCACTGCCTCGGCGAGGACGCTGTCGGGGGTGTCGGGGGCGAGGTAGCAGAGGTTCTCGCGCAGGGTGCCCGCGAAGACGTAGGGGGTCTGCGGCAGCAGGACCCGGGCGTCTGCCAGGTCGCGCAGGGCGACCCGGTCGAGGGGCACACCACCGAGGACGACCTGCCCGCGGTGCGGCGACAGCATGCCGGTCAGCACGTCGGCCAGCGTGGACTTCCCGATGCCGGAGGGGCCGACGACGACGAGGTGGTCGCCGTCGGCAAGGGTCAGGTCGAGCCCGCCGAGCACGGGTTCGGCCGCGGGACCGTAGGCGAAGACGATCCCCGACAGGGCGGCCGAGCCGTCCGCGGGCCGCAGGGCGGGACGGGGGTCCGGGCGGGGATCCGGGTGGCGCGCGGCCTCGGCGAGCCGCTCCGCCGCCACGGCCAGACGCAGCCAGGAGGCGCCGAGCCCCTGTACCAGCAGCCGGATCGCCGGCTCCAGGGTGGCCAGCACGTAGGCGAGCACGCCCACGATCTCGCCGGCGGTCATCCCGTGGGCGAGCAGGCTCGGCGCGGCGAGGACGATGAGCAGCAGGGGGCCGTGCGCGCCCAGTGCCACGATCAGGCGTCGCAGCGCGGACACGGAGGCGAGGGCTGTCGAGGTGCGCAGGTGGCGGCGCACCGCGTCGAGGGCCTCGCGTTGCGCGTGCTCGTCGGCTCCGCAGGCGACGATGTCGCGGATCGCCGTGACGGTCTCGACCGTACGGCCCGCCAGTGCCTCCTCGGCATCGAACGCCTCGCGTTGCCTGCGGACGGTCGCGGGCGCCAGTACGGCGAAGAGGCCGAGCGCCACGAGGAGCGGTGCGGCGACGAGGGGGACCGCGGCCGGGGCGACCACGGCGGTTCCGGTGACGACGGCGGCGACCGTCAGGACGAACTGCCACAGGAGCATGAGCTGGCCGGCGAGGGCGTCCCGGACGGCCTCGACCTGCCGGGTGAGCCGGGCGACGGCGACGGCGGCGCAGTCGTCCCGCCCGGCCCCCGGTGTCACCGCGCGGTGCAGGGTGCCCGTGACGACGTCGCGCAGCAGCCGGTCCCGCAGCGGCTCGACGATCTCGGCCAGCCAGGGGTAGGTCTGCCGGCTCGCCCAGGCGCCGCCGAGGGTGCAGAGGGCGAACAGGCCCAGTCCGAGAGCCGCCGTGCGGGGCCGGTCCATCAGGAAGCCCTGGTCGACGGCGAGGGCGAGGGCCTTGCCCGAGACGAGGGCGGGCGCGGCGGAGAGCAGTGTCCACCAGGTCAGCCGGAGGGCGGCGGCGCGGTTGTCCGCGAGGCTGTCGCGGATCAGGCGCAGGGCCGCGCCGTTGGCCGCGGTGAGGGTGCGGGAGGCCCGGTGCGGGGCCGGGCGGAGCGGGCGGGCGGCGGGCGCCGCCAGGGGGTGTCCCATGGGTGTCGTCCTTTCGTCTTCAGCCCTCCGCGTCCTCGGCGCCGCGGAACATGCTGCGGTAGGCGGGTACGCGCCACAGCTCGTGGTGCGGAGCGAGGGCCCTGATGCGCCCTTCGTGCAGCCAGGCCACGAGGTCCGCCCGGGCGGCCGTGGCGGTCCGGCGCGTCACGACGAGCCGGGTGCGGTCTCCGTGGGTGTCGTCCATGGCACGCAGGACCGCGGCCTCGGTGGCGGAGTCCAGGCTGGACGTCGCGTCGTCGAGGACGAGCAGCCGGCTGTCGCGGGCCAGGGCGCGGGCGAGTCCCAGGCGCTGGCGCTGTCCTCCGGAGAGGGGCGCGTCGCGGACGGGGGTGTGATACCCGGCGGGCAGACGGCGGATGAAGCCGTCGGCCTGTGCTGCTCGCGCGGCCGCGTGGACCCGGGCTTCCGGGACCGGCTCCGCGGCGACGCGCAGGGCGTCGAGGACTGTGGCGCCGGTCAGTTCCGGGTCGCTGAAGGCGTAGGAGACGGCGGCGCGCAGGTCGGCGGGGCGGACCTCGTCCATGGGCAGGCCGTCGAGCAGCACGGTGCCCCGCTCCGGGGACAGGAGTCCGCCGGCCACCGCCGCCAGCAGGGAGGTACCCGCGCCGGAGCGGCCCACGAGGGCGACGCAACGCCCGGCGGGGAGGGTGAGGTCGAGCCCGTCGAGCACGGTGCCGCCGGACCTGCGCACGGTGATCGCGCGCAGCTCGACCTGCCCGGGGCCCGACGGCAGGCCGCGCAGGCCCGGCGGCTGCCGTGGCACGGCGAGGGCCTCCGAGACGCGCAGGCGTCCGGCGCGGGCGCGGGCGTGGTCCAGGAGGCTCTGCGCGGTGCCGAAGCCGCCGAGTCCCAGCGTGGCGTAGCCGAGCGCGGCGACGAGGCCGCCGGGGCCGAGTGTCCCGGTGGACAGTTCGTACCCGGCGACGGCGATCACGGTGATCTGGGTCGCGGGGGCGAGCAGTCCGGTGGACCAGGCGACCCGGCGCTGGCTGTCCCACAGGGCGCGGCCGTGCCGGGAGAGTTCCGGTACCGGTCGCAGGACGCGCTCGATCTCGCGCTCGACCGTTCCGGCGGCCGCGATGGTGCGGTGGCCGGCCAGGGCGTCCAGCAGCCGGGCGGCCACGGCGGCCTGCGCGCCCTGGTAGCCCGCGCCGCGTTGCACGGTCCGCCGCAGATGGCGGCGCAGCAGCAGCCAGCCCACGGGTGCCGTGACCGCGAAGGCGGCGGCCAGTTCCGGGGCGAGCAGCGCGAGGGCGAGCACGGAACCGGCCGCCATGGCGAGTTGGGCGACGGCGTAGACGGCCGCCTGGACGCCGAGTCCGGCCTCGGCGGCGCTCGCGGTGAGCCGGGCCACCAGGTCGCCGGTGGCCGTCCGCAGTGCCGGGTAGGGGCCGACGGCCACGAGGTGCCGTATCAGGGCGGCGCGCAGCCGCGCCGTCGCCTCGGCGGTGGCGCGGGGGCCCGCGTACTGCGCGAGGGTCTCGGCCGCCGTGAGCAGGGCGAGGACGGCGGCGAGCGGTGCGATGCCCGTGCCGGTGTCGCCGGACAAGGCTCGGTCGACGCCCGCGGCGAGGACCGCGGGCAGCACCAGCGCGGCGACCGAACTCGTCGCCACCGACAGGGCGAGGACGGTGGGCCACCACCAGGGAACGGAGGCGCTCGGCAGACCGGTCCGCGGCGACCGGTCCTTCTGTGCGAGGGTGGGGGAAGCCGTACGATCGGGAGCCCCGCTCCGCTGCGGCGGCTGTCGGTGGTCCTGTCCCATGCGGGCTCCTGCGGGAGATGGACGGACGGTCTGCGGGGCGGCAAGAGAACGCCGGCCCGGGCTGTCCCTCAGCCCGGGCCGGCTCTGTTCACCAGGTCATCCGAGGGTGGGGCGGTCGGACGGCCGGGGCGGTGCGACTACAGGCACAGCAGCGTGCTGACGGTGCTGTTGGTGCAGTTGACGGCGCTCAGGGAGCTGAGCACCGACAGGTACTCGGTGGTCTCTTCGGGGGTCTCCAGGGCCTGAAGGCTGAGGATGGACATGGTGTACTCCTGTCACTTCGGTTGTGGCTTCCCGGCGATCGCCGGAAACTCTGGGCTGCGACCGGTTACGTCGCAGGGGGCGCCGCTTCCGTGGTGCGGCGGTCAGGACGCCTTCGGGAGGGGGAGGGAGGCGGGAGCCGCGATCCCTCGGCCGTTCCAGAAGGGCAGCGCCGGGGTGTCGGCGAGGGCCGAGCCGAGCGCGAGGAGGACGCCGGCCGAGCCGGTGGCGAGGTCCATCGACAGGCGCAGCAACTGCTCGCCGGGGAAGGCCGCGTGCCCCTGGTAGGGGACGAGATGCCAGACCAGGCGCCGGATGTGCCGTCGGATCACCGGATCGTGGAGCGTGCCGCCGTCCTGGAGCAGGTGCAGCAGCAGGATCAGGCCCGCGCGTCCGTTGAACAGGCCGGACTGGACGATGAACTCGGGCTCGGCGGCGCCGCGCATCTGGTCGAGGCTGCGTCGGCGCTGCGGGTCGGGGCGATGTCGCAGCAGGGCGTGGAGTGCCGCGGCGATGCCGGCACTGCCCGTCTCGAGGTACGGCAGGACCCGGCTGCCGTCGTCGACCTGGAGGGTCCCGTCGTCGCCGAGGACGCATCGGGCCAGGTCGAGGTCGAGGGCCTGTTCCGCGAGGTCCAGCAGACCGGCGTCACCGGTGCTGTCGTGGAGGCTCAGGAAGAACAGTGCCGCGCCGGAGGCGCCGTGCAGCAGTCCTGGGCGCCGGCCGGATGCCGGGCCGGGGTTGCCTGAGTCCGGTTTCAGGCGGGCGGCGAGACGTTCGGCGACATCGACCGCGACGGCGTGCAGAGAGGCGTCGGCGGTGGTGTCGGCGAAGTGCAGCAGCGTCAGTCCGATGCCGGGCAGGCCCCCGGCGAGATCGCTCCCCTGGGCGTCGAGCGGGTCCTTGAGGAGCCGGTCGAGGAGGTTGTGGGCCTGCCGGGTGCGACCGAGCCGGTCCAGGGCGAAGGCCACTCCGTGGGCGCCCGTGTAGAGACCGGGGCGACAGGGTTCGCGGGCGACGGCCTCCACGAGCCATTCGACGTGGTCGGGGTGGACGGGCGCGCCCACGTTGTGCAGGGCCCAGAGCACGCCCGCCGCGCCGTAGGCGAGGCCCAGTCCGTCGTGGGTGAACTGGTTGGGGTCACCGGGGAAGAGGCGGTCGGTGCGCTCCGGGGTGGCGCTGGCGTTGATCGCCGCCGCCAGTGAGTCCCGCAGCGCGGGCCACTCCGCGCGGTCGCCGCTGAACAGGCCTGCCGGCGCGGCGCGTTCGGATGGACCGGCAGGTGGTGCGGGGGGTGGTGCGGGCGACCGGCCGGCGGCCGGCCGGGTCGGCAGTCCGAAGCGTCTGGAGGCGGCTTCCGTCAGTTCGTCCCGTTTCCCCGGGGCCAGCGAGGTCAGTTGGAGGAGCGGCATGAAGATCCACAGCCGGAGGGCGTCGAGCGCGTACGCGTCGATCGCGAAGCCCTCGAGGTCGGGAGGGGCTGCGAAGCCGGCGGCACCGAGCGCGGGTCTGACGAACTCGTCGACGGGTGAGGCGAGTTCGAAGTCCACGAAGCACACCCGTCCGTCGGGGCGGACGATCAGGTTGCGCGGGTGGAGGTCCCCGAAGACGACGCCCTGGGCGTGGATGGCGCGCAGCCCCTCCTCGATGCCGGCGAGGACGGTCAGCGCCTCCTCCCGGTAGCGGTCGATCGTCTCCTGGCCCGGATCGGGATGGACCAGGGGGTAGCGCTGCCCGAACCATCTGTTCAGGGGTTCGCCGGGCACGTACTCCTGCACGAGGAAGTGGTGCTCCCAGGCCGTCAGGTAGCCGAGCGCGGACGGTACGGCGGGTACGCCCTCCAGGCGGCGCAGGATGTCGTGCTCTCTGCCGAGCCGCAGTACGGCGTCGTCGCCGCGCTGATCGAGGCCGGCGTCCGGGCGGGCCTCCTTGAGGACCACCTGATCGCCCCCGGCGGCGGGGCGCGCCATGTAGATGC
The DNA here is from genome assembly GCF_040295245.1 of Streptomyces sp. NPDC002884. Taxonomy (NCBI): domain Bacteria; kingdom Bacillati; phylum Actinomycetota; class Actinomycetes; order Kitasatosporales; family Streptomycetaceae; genus Streptomyces; species Streptomyces sp. NPDC002884. The sequence goes on from NZ_JBEOVB010000012.1 coordinate 221,617, forward strand.
CTCCGCCGTTGGAGAAGTGCAGGGCCCGTTCCACCGTGTACGGGAAGTCGGCCGTGCTCGTCGCGGCCCGGTCGCTCAGGGCCTGGGCCAGGACGGCCGGTACGGGAGCCCAGTCGGGCACCTCGAACACCGCGCGCCGTACGTCCGGGCGGAGCCGGCCCGACGGTTCGCGCAGGGCGAGGACGAGCTCACCGGTCTCCGATCGGCAGAACTGCTCGGTGAAGCCTCCGTAGCGCAGGTACAACGGCCCGTTGCGCCAGCGCAGGTCGCTGAGGATGTACGGCCCGCGCAGGCCGGCGAGGGCCTCGTCGAGGTCGGTGAGGCATCGCTCCAGTTCGGGTTCGTCGACCGGGTACAGGGTCATGAACTTGCCGCTGGATCCGCGCGAGGCGTACTTCGCGTTCTGGGTCTGCACCAGGGCCGGGCTGCGCAGGAACTTGTAGGCCACGCGCTGCTCGACGCAGTAGGCGCCGACCACGGAGAGTATGTGCTCCGCGTTGTCCAGACACGCGGACACATGGATCTTCCAGCCCTGGTCGGGCAGTTCGACGTCGGCCGGCCGGCGGCCCACCCACACCTCTCTCGCGGAGGCCAGCCAGCCGGCGGGTAAGGGGTCGCCGACCGCCGCGAACTCCTCCATGGCCGCCCATCGGACCGGCGAGTCGTAGAACATTTTGTCGGCGTACGAAAAGGCCTCGTAGCGCATATCCATAACGCTCCCCCTTCACAGTGACAAGCCATTCCCGGACGGATGCAGTACGGACGGTGTTCCCCGTCGACTTCCTTGCGGAGTGATAGGTTGAACGTTTTTCGTCCTGCGATGTGAAGGTAGGGCACGCCGGACTCCGGTCGGCAGAGCGCATTCAACGCGCACATCGGGGCGCGCGAAGCCCGGCCACCTCGCCGTTCTGCCCCTCAATTGCACCGCGCATATGCGTTCGGCCTGCCACCTGGGCAGATCCTGGTCGGGCCGAACACGCATGCCATCACCATTGACCGATGCACGCAGCCGGACCCACAACCGCGTCGGCCTACGCAGGGAAGTGAACCGGCTTCTGGAAAGGGCGACTTGACGGCTCCGAATCCCGTCGCCCGGGTCCGGTGCGGCGCGAAGGCCCGGCCGGACCGCCGATTCCGGGCAGGCCGCACGGGCGAGACCCTCGACGGCGCGGCCGAGCCGCATCCGCTCCCCCGGTCGAGAGAGAAGTGGAATAGACGGTAGGCAGCCGCATACCGGCACGGGTGCCCCCGCACCCGTGGGCGACCCGGTGACGGAGGGAAGACAACGTGACCGCAACCGAACGATCACCGGACGTCGTGGTGATCGGAGCAGGCGTCGCCGGCCTCGCCTGCGCTCAGGACCTGCTGGCCGCCGGCGTCGGCGTACAGATCCTGGAAGCCTCCGACGGCGTCGGTGGCCGGATGCGCTCCGACCGTGTGCACGACTTCGTGATCGACCGCGGCTTCCAGGTCTTCAACCCGTCCTACCCGCAGGTGCGGCGACGTCTGGCAGGGGACGAGCTGGACCTCCGTCCCTTCGGCCGGGGCGTCCTCATCCACACCGAAACGGGCAGGCGCCGGCTGACCGACCCCCGCGCTCGCCCGTCCGCACTCGTCGACCTCCTTCCGGGACGCCTCGCGGGACCACGCGACCTGGCGGCGCTGGGCGCCCTCACCGCCTCGGACGCGCTGGCCCCGCCGCACCGGCTGAAAGGGCGGCCGGACCGGAGCACACGCGAGGCGCTCGCGGACGCGGGCTTCACCGACGCGTTCGTCGAGCGCTTCTTCCTGCCCTTCCTGTCCGGAGTGTTCCTGGAGGACCGGCTGGAGACGTCCGCCCGGGTGTTCCATCTCGTGTGGCGCAGCATGGTGCGCGGCGCCCTGAGCCTGCCCGCCGCAGGCATCGGTGCGGTGCCTCTCGCGCTGGCGGCGTCACTGCCGAAGGGCACCGTGCGGCTGGAGACCCCGGTCGAGCGTCTGACGGACGACGGTGTCGAGACCACCACCCGCGAACGCGTCCCGGCGCGCGCCGTGGTGGTGGCCACGGGCCCGGGACCGGCCGGGACCCTGATGCCCGACGTGGCGGTGCCCGCGTACCGCGTGGTGACGACCTACTACCACGCCATGCCGGACCCGCCGCTGAACGAGCCCACGCTTCTGGTGGACACCCGGCGCCGCTTCCTCAACACCTGCGTGCTGAGCAATGTGGCCGCCTCGTACGCGCCACCCGGCCGGGCGCTCGTGGCCACCTCGGTGCTCGGCGCGGACGCCGAAGGCCGGGAACGCGCGCTGCGCCCGACGCTGAGCGAGGCCTACGGCACCGATGCCGACCGCTGGGACCTGCTGACCGTCCGTACGGTGCCCGACGCGTTGCCCGCGATGGCGCCCCCTCAGGAACTCAGCCGCACGACCCGGGTGGCCCGGCGGCGGTACGTCTGCGGTGACCACCGGGCCACGGGCTCGGTCCAGGGGGCGATGGCCTCGGGTGCGCGCGCCGCCAGGGAGGTGCTGCGCGACCTCGGCCACTAGCACCCGGAAACAGAGCAGGGCGTGGGCACGCCGACCGGCATCGTCGTGACGCCCTGCCGCCGGCGCGGTCTCACGCGGGCGCCGCCCGGTCGTCGAGCGGGACGCCCAGCCGATCGGCCACCGTGGTGAGGGCCGTTCCCAGCGGGAGCTCGACCCGGGTGAGGGCGTGCTGGTCACCCCGGGTCGGATCCCGGTTGACGATCAGCACAGGCGTCCCCACCTGGCTCGCCTGACGGACGAACCGAAGCCCTGACATCACCGTCAGCGAGGAGCCCAGGACCAGCATCGAGGCCGCCTCGCGGACCAGCGTGCGGCAGTGTTCGACGCGCGGCGGCGGAACGGTCTCACCGAAGAACACCACGTCCGGTTTGAGGAGGCCGCCGCAGACCGCGCAGGGCACCACGCGGAAGTCCCCGACCTGTTCGTCGGTCAGATCGGCGTCACCGTCCGGGTTGATCGCCGCTGCCACCGGCGCGAAATCCGCGTTGGCCTCCTCCAGTCGCGCCGCGAGCTCGCGGCGCGGGCTGAAGGCGCCGCAGGACAGACAGACGACCCGGCCCAGGCTTCCGTGGAGTTCCACGACGTCGTCACTGCCGGCGGCCTGGTGCAGGCCGTCGACGTTCTGGGTGATGACACCCGAGAGGAGCCCGTGCCGCGCGAACGCGGCCACGGCCCGGTGCCCGGCATTGGGGCGGGCACGCCCGAAGGTGCGCCATCCGAGGTGGCTGCGCGCCCAGTACCGGCGCCGGGCCTGGGCATCGGCGGTGAAGTCCTGGTACGTCATCGGGGTGTGCCGGCTCAGGCTGCCGCCCTCGCCCCGGTAGTCGGGGATACCCGACTCCGTGGAGATGCCCGCCCCGCTGAGCACCAGTACGCCGCCGGCGCTCAGCGCGTCGACCACCTGCTCCAGATCGGTCGTGCCCGGCGGCAGGTCCTCGCCAGGGATCCAGCTCAGAGTGGGGCGCATGCGCATGCCGCCAGCGTACGGAACGGGCTGCACTCAGTGCCCGTGACCGGGTCCACGACCGGGTCCGTGACCGGGTCCGAGTCTGGCTACGGCTCTGGGCGGGGCTGGGGCGGATGCGGAGGCTATTTGTGGCTGAGGCTGGGTGTGGGGCCGAGGCGGGGGCTAAGGGCGGTGTCCTGTCCGGGCCCGGCGCGCGGCCCGGACAGCAGGCACCCCGCAACGACGTAGGCGGATCACTCGCCGGAGACGGGCTCCCACGGTTCGGTTGCCCGCACAGGACGCGAGATGGGTCACAACACGATCCGGCCAGGTGCACTCCGGAGCGGGTCTACGGTCCTGCCCACACCACATTTACGTGCACCATGCAACGAGGTGCACACGGCCCGTAAGCGGCACATGTCCCCCTATCGTCGCTCTTTGGCCTGCCGCCGGCGTCGTCGAGCAGACCCGCCCCTGCCCCCGACGAAAGTAGGCGAGCGAAGCTTTGCCGACTGCCACAGTCGCCTCTCCCCCGACGCCCCTCCCGACCGCCCCGAAGAACGCCACCGTCACGGACCCCGCACTCGTGAAACGCGCCGTCAAGGCCGCCGCGCTGGGCAACGCGATGGAATGGTTCGACTTCGGCGTCTACAGCTACATCGCGGTCACTCTGGGCAAGGTCTTCTTCCCGTCCGGGAACCCGACCGCCCAGCTGCTCTCCACCTTCGGCGCCTTCGCGGCCGCCTTCCTCGTCCGACCGCTCGGCGGCATGGTCTTCGGGCCGCTCGGCGACCGCGTCGGCCGTCAGAAGGTACTGGCCGTCACCATGATCCTGATGGCCGCGGGCACCTTCGCCATCGGCCTCATCCCGTCGTACGCCTCGATCGGCGTCGGTGCCCCGCTGCTCCTGCTGGCCGCCCGTCTGGTGCAGGGCTTCTCCACCGGCGGCGAGTACGCGGGCGCCTCCACCTTCATCGCCGAGTACGCGCCCGACAAGCGACGCGGCTTCTTCGGCAGCTGGCTGGAGTTCGGCACGCTCGCCGGGTACATCGGCGGCGCCGGCCTGGTCACGGTGATGACCGCCCTGCTGTCCACGGAGGACCTGCTGAGCTGGGGCTGGCGGATCCCGTTCCTGATCGCGGGCCCGATGGGCATCATCGGCCTCTACCTGCGGATGCGGCTGGAGGAGACCCCGGCGTTCGCGGCCGAGCTCGAGAAGGCCGAGTCGAACCGCCCGAAGGTGCCTCTGCGCCGGATGATCGTGGGCCAGTGGCGGGCGCTGCTGCTCTGCGTGGGCCTGGTGCTCGTCTTCAACGTCACCGACTACATGCTGCTGTCGTACATGCCGAGCTACCTGACCAGTGAGCTCGGCTACGACGAGACGCACGGACTGCTCGTGGTCCTCGGCGTGATGGCCGCGATGATGATCGTCCAGCCCTTCGCGGGCGCCCTGACCGACCGTGTGGGTCGCCGGCCGGTGATCGCCGCGGGCTGTGCGGGCTTCCTGCTGCTGTCCCTCCCCGCCCTGTTGCTGATCCGTCAGGGCAGCCTGTTCGCGGTGGCGCTCGGCATGGGCGCGCTGGGCCTGCTGCTCGTCTGTTTCACGGCGGCGATGCCGGCCGCTCTGCCGGCCCTGTTCCCGACGAAGGTCCGCTACGGATCGCTGTCGATCGGCTTCAACGTCTCCGTCTCGCTCTTCGGCGGCACCACCCCGCTGGTGGTGACGGCCCTGATCGGGGCGACCGGGAACATGATGATGCCCGCGTACTACATGATGGCCGCGGCCGTGATCGGCGGCGTGGCGGTGTGGTTCATGGCCGAGACGGCGGGGCGCCCGCTGCCCGGCTCGGCGCCCTCGCTGTAAGGCCGAGGACATCCGGACGGGTCGTCAGCCCGCGTCGCTCCGTTCACCGGAGACGGCGGGCGGCGATTCCCGTACCGCCCTTCTCCGCGTCGGACGCGTGGCGTCGCTTCTCATTCCCACCGACTATGCGCCAGAGACGTTTGTTCGAACGCAGACGGTGCACACGAGAAGCTGACACTGTCTTTACAAGACGAAGCGGAGAGACATCATGGGCATCATCGCGTGGATCGTCATCGGTCTGCTCGCCGGCGTCATCGCCAAGGCCTTGATGCCGGGCAAGGACCCCGGCGGCATCATCATCACCATGCTCATCGGCATCGCCGGCGGTCTGCTCGGCGGCTGGCTCGGCAAGGTGCTCTTCGGCGTCGACTCCATCGACGGGTTCTTCGACCTCTCCACCTGGATCGCCGCGATCGTGGGCTCCTTCATCCTGCTCGCGCTCTACCGCCTCGTCACCGGCAACCGGCACTCGCACCGCCACGCGTGAACCGCCGACGTCGTAGACGGCCGGGCAACGCCGACGGCTCCCACCCGTGCTCGGGGTGGGAGCCGTCGGCGTTGCTCTCGGCGGCGCAGTCCCGCGACCCGGCCGCCGGGCGGAGGTGAACGTACCTACCGGCCTTCGGGGGAACTTTGGCCCTCCGCCGCTCGCCGGCCGTCGGCCAGTGGTACGGGCATGGGGTGTCCACACCCCCCGATCGCCCCGCCTCGCCGCCCGGACGTCCGAGCGGCGAGGAGCCGCATGTGCCGGGTCTGCTGCGGACCGCGGCCGCCTACGCATGGCGGATCATCGCCGTCGGGGTCGTCGTCCGCGTCGCCTTCTCCGTGCTCGGGCAGTTCCACCGGGTCGCCGTCGCCGTCTTCCTGGGGCTTGTCATCACCGCCGTGCTCCGCCCCGTGGCGGGCCTCCTCGCGCGCTTCATGCCCCGGCCGCTCGCGGTCGCCGCCGCGCTCATCGGCGGCGCCGTCCTCGTCCTCGGCGCGCTGGCCCTGGTGGGCGAGACCGCGGCGGGCCAGCGAAGCGGGCTGGAGAAGGAGTTCGTTGCGGGAATCGACCGGATCGAACGCCAGCTGGAGGAATCCCCCTTCCACGTTCCCCCGGACGCGTTCGACGATCTCCAGTCCCGGATCGGCAAGCTCCTGTCGAGCCACCGTTCCACCCTCATCAGTACGGCGCTCAGCGGCGCGAGCCGGCTGCTCGAAGTGCTGACCGTGCTCGCCCTGGCCGTGTTCTGCGCGGTCTTCTTCACGTACTCCGGCGACCGGCAATGGCAGTGGGTGTGCGACCAGCTCCACGACGGGGCACGGCGGCGGGTCACGGTCGCGGGCCGGGCGGCCTGGCGGACGTTCACCGGTTACACGCACGGCATCCTGCTGGTGGCCGCGACCAACGCGGTCCTCGTCGGCATCGCGCTGTTCGCGCTGGGGGTGCCACTGGCGGTGCCGTTGGCACTGCTGGAGTTCCTGGCCGCGTTCATTCCCCTGATCGGGTCGCCGATCGCCCTGGCGATCGCGGCCGTCGTCGCACTCGCCACGAAAGGCCCCCTCGTCGCCCTGCTGGTCGTGGCCCTGATCGTGGTCATCGGCCAGATCGAGGGCCACCTCCTGCACCCGATCGTGATGAGCTGGGCCGTCCGGTTGCACCCGGTGGTGGTCGCGCTGGCGGTCGTCGGCGGAGCGGTCGCGGCGGGGGTGATCGGCGCCGTGGTCGCCGTACCCCTGGTCGCCGTGGTGTGGTCCGTCCACCAGGCGCTGCGAGGTGACGCGGACGGCCCGAAGTGAGGGCGAGGACCGGTCAGGAACGGACGATACGGCGCAGGTTGTCCACGGTGCCGCAACCGGCCTTCAGCTGACGCTCCCTCTCTTCCATGAACGCCTCGCCCAGCTCTTCCCGTCGCTCCATGGCGACGTTCTCGCGGGCACCGTTGAGGATCGTGCGCTCCTCCTCGTCGGTGTGGTGGGCGACGGACTCCACGAGCGCTTCCAGTTTCTCGTCCCACTCCTCGGAGCCGACCTCGTCGACCTCCAGGAGTTCGAGGAGTGCCTTGTTGCCCTCCTCGTGCTCCTCCTCGCCGTGCTCCACCTCTTCGTCCTCGATCTTCTTGAAGCGCTTGAGGGCGGGGTACACCTTCGCCTCTTCCGCGAGCGCGTGCGCGATCAGCAGATCGGCGAACTCCTGAAGGGCGGCCGCCCGGTCGGCTTCGACGCTGCGCATCAGACGGAAGAGGTCCTCCATCGTCCGGTGGTCCTGGAGAATGAGTGCAACGACGTCTCGGGTGTCAGGCATGTCGGCCATGGGAACGGGCTTCCCTTTCGTACGAGGGGACCTGGGGAGGAACCGAGTACCCCCGACCGCCGCCTTCATCGATCCCCGGTCCGGTCGCTGCCCTCCTCCGGTGCCGCTCGCGCTCCGCGCCGTCAGGCACGGTCGATCACACGAAGGCGCTCTGCCCCGTGATCGCCTTGCCGACGATCAGCGTGTTCATCTCCCGGGTGCCCTCGAACGAGTAGATGGCCTCCGCATCCGCGAAGAAGCGTGCCACCTCGTACTCCAGGACGATGCCGTTGCCCCCGAAGATCTCCCGGGCCCAGGCCACGACCTCCCGCATGCGGGCGGTGACATGGGCCTTGGCCAGGGACGAGTGCTCGTCCCGGAACACCCCGGCGTCCTGCAGAGCGGCCAGCCGATGCAGCATGCCCCAGCACGAGGTGATGTTGCCCAGGCTCTTCACCAAGAGGTCCTGCACCAGCTGGAAGCCCGCGAGCGGACGCCCGAACTGCTGCCTCTGCGTGGCGTAGCGCAGAGGCAGCTCGTACGCGCCGATCATCCACGCTTGTGCCGGGCAATGCGCCCTGCGGTGTCGTCCACCTGCGGGCACGTCGATCTGCTCAGCCCCGCCGGGGAGGGCTCGGGGTGCCGGGATCCGCTTCCCTGCGCGCCCGGGCCCGGGCGCGGTCGGTCCGGGAGCGGTCGGTCCGGGAGCGGTCGAAGGACCATGCGCCCAACCCCACCAGCACGGCCGCCCCGAGCCCGTACAGCGGCAACCACCGGGTCGTGGTGGATGCCAGGCAGTCGGCAACGGCCTCATGCCTCTGGATGTCCTGCGCCTGCGTCAGGGCCGCACGGTCCCGACCGGCGAGGTCTCCCAGCGCGGCCTCCGTCCGAAGGCTCTCGTACCTGCCCAGCTCGCGGCAGTCGCCGCGCGTGCCCGGCATCGGGAAGAGCCACGTCGAGCGCTGCAACACCGGGGCCAGCGCGATCGCGATGCACAGGCCCACCACCAGCGAGTACGCGACCAGGGACTGCACATACGCGCGGCGCAGGCCGGACGCCCAGCAAGGCAGGCGGTAGAAGGAGACGATCACCGCCAGAAGTGTCACTCCGATGTATGCCGCGAACCACTCCCAGGAGCCCTGCGCGAGTGCGAACGTGAGGACGGCGGCAAGCCCGATGCCGATGACCCCTGCCTGGCCCGGGTCGCCATGGACGCCCGGGCGGACCGGCGGAGACGTCCGGGCCTGTGGAGCATCGAGGTCGCCCACGGTCTTTCCTCCCTCGTCCGAAGCCACCAGTGTTCGCGCACACAGCCCCATCGGCCGGACGCCGGGCGGTCGCCCCGACCCCGGAGCCGCCCGATCAGCGGATCGGGCGGGGGAGCTTCGTCGATATGTGCTCGTGGTACGAACGCCGGCTCCGCTTCGAGCCGCGCGGCCCGTTCCAGCGGCCGGGCCCGGGGCGGAACGGGTCCGGTGGGGTTGCCGCTGTCGGTGCGCCGCGTCCAGGTCCGCCACCCCGGCACGGTCACCCGTGCGGCTGTCCGTCTCCTGTCACCGTGGCGGCGCCGTAGTGAGGAAGTCCAGGACGAGCGGGCCTGCGACGGCGCGGAACTCCTCGAAATAGGCGTGCCGCGCTCCGGGGATCATGTGAAGCCGGGCGCCGGGAATGCGGTGCGCGAGCAGAGGGGCGTTGGCGGCGGGGTTGAGCAGGTCGTCGCTGCCGTGCACGACCAGGGTGGGTGCGCCGATGCCGGGCAGGAGGTGCCACGCGTCGTGCTGGTTGCTGGCCACCAGGTGCCGGCGTTGGGCGTACGCGGGCATGGCCGGGTCGCCGAGTGTCCGGTGGGGGCCGGGGTGTGTCGCCAGCCAGTCCGGGGTGTACATCAGCTCGAGCAGGGCCTGTCGCGCCGCGCCGGGCTGAGGTTGCACCAGCGACCTGCGCACGTCGTTGTCGCGTTCGACGGCGTGCGGGCCTCCGGGTGACGTGCAGCCGAGCACCAGGGCGCGTACGCGGTGCGGATGGCGGGCCGCGAGCTGCTGGCCCACGCGTCCCCCCATGGACGTGCCGTAGACGTCGGCCCGGTCGACTCCGAGCTCGTCGAGCACCGCGATCACGTCCTGCGCGAAGATCTCGGTGCTGTAGGGGCTGTCGGGCTTGTCGCTGTCCCCCGTGCCGCGGTAGTCGATCGTGAGGGTGCTGCGGTCGGCGTGGAAGTCGTCGCGTACCCCGTCCCACCAGTGGTGGTTGTTCGCCTGACCCGCCAGCAGGACGAGCGGCGCTCCCTCGCCCCGGACCTGGTAGGCGATTCGGACCCCGTCAGGCGTTGTCGTGTGCTGCATCGGCCCTTCTTCACTCTTCGTCGCACTCGTCGTCCGGACACTGCGAGGACTGTATGACCTGCGCGGAGCCCTCGGCGATGCGGGATCAGGATCGTGAACCAGGTCGCACACCCGGGGTTCGGGTTGCGGGCAGGGGTGGTGCGTATGTTCGGATGAGTCGATGCGCACCCCCCACCGCATGGATCCGCGTCACCGTCCCTACGACCGCTCCGCCGCACCCCGCGATCCCTACGAGGAACTCGGCGCCCTCGACGACGGCCCTCCGGAGGAGTTCCTCGGCGAGGGCGCCGCCGAGCAGTGGGCCGACCTGAAGCCGGAACAGGAACCCGAACAGGAACAGGGATCCGAACAGGCACCTGAGCGGGAACCGGAGTGGACCCCGCCCGGTCACCGCCGCGGCGGCCGGCGCCGACGTCGGCGGGGCCGTTTCGCCGGTCTGCCGCTCGCCGTGAAGGCGGTGGTGGGTCTGAGCGTCCTCGCCGCCTTCGTCACCCTCGCCGACCGCTGGGCGCTGCTGTACGCCGAGCACAGGACCGCGGACACCCTCAAGAACCAGTTGGGCCTGGCGGCGGCGCCGGAGGTGGAGATCGGCGGCTTCCCCTTTCTCACCCAACTCGCCGACAAGCGGCTGGACTCGGTGCGGGTGACGGTGCCCGACGTGTCGGCCGAGCGGGTGTCGCTGGCGAAGGTGTCGGCCACGGCCCATGACGTCCGGCTGGACGCCGACGGGCTCACCTCCGTACGTGGTGCCCGTGTCCCCCGGCTCGACGGCGACGTCCTGCTGTCCTTCGCCGACCTCAACCGTGAACTCGGCGCGTCCCAGGTGAAGTTCACCGGTGACGGCCGTGACCGGGTCCGGGCCCGCGGCATCCTGCCGGTCGCCGGGCACGACCTGCGACTGCGCGCCGAGGCCACGATCCGGCGGCAGGGCGAGCGGGGCGTCGGCACGCGGATCGGCGGCATACGCCTGGACATCGGGGACCTGGCCACCTACCGCCCCGGCACGCGCGCCTCGGACGGCCTGCACCTCACCCCGAAGGCGTCCGCCGACCTCGCCCGGGAGACCCGTAAGGCGAAGGCGCTGCTGTCGGTCCCGGCGATCGTGCAGCGGCTGGGAATGCCCGAGGCGGCCGTGCGCGCGGCCCTGAGCGACGACGGCAAGCTCGCCGAACTGACCGGCTCCTCGCGCTTCGCCCGCCAGGCCCAGACCCTCAACCTCATCGACCTGGCCCTGGACAACCCCGAGGTGCTCCGCGGCCTGGGGCTCGACCCCGACCTCCTCAACGCCCTGTCCCGGCTCACCCGCCCGGCCCTCGCCGACCGGCTTTCCCTGGCCTTCGAGCTGCCGGAGCCAAAGCTCGGGGACGTGCGGCTGCGGTACGTCCACGTGGAGAAGGACGGCATCCGCGTGCGGCTCACCGGCTCGGGACTGGCCGTGGGCGGCTCCTGACGCACGAGCCGCCGCCTTCACGACCTCGTCGCACCTTCAGGTGTGCTCCAGGCCACTCATGACGCAGGTGTGCAGGGCAGTGTCGCGGGCAGAGGGGCTGTGGCAGATGTGATGCCGGGGGCGGCTCTGCCTGGGGAGGTCTGCGCCGCCCCCTCCCCCCTGCCGCACGTGGGAGGTCTGCGTGTTCCGTGGTCTTTGCGTGAGCCGTGCGAAACAGGGCATACGCCACTGTCAGCACTGCAAACACCTGGTGCCTCACCCCGCACACAGGTCATCTCACGCAAGACGAGTAAGGAACCTCAGTGGCTGACCTACTGACCGACGGGCAGCCCGACCCAGCGCGGTCCGGGCCGACCGACCTCGCCGGCCTGCCCGTACAGGTCCGTCAGGACCTGACGAGCAGGCTGAGGCGGAACAAGCGTCCCTTCAGCGACGAGGACGTCCAGGTCGTCGAACCACCGTTGCTGCGGCGCGCGGTGAGTGCCTCGGCACTCGGCAACTGCATGGAGTGGTTCGACTTCGGCGTCTACAGCTACCTCGCCGCCACCATCGGCAAGGTCTTCTTCCCCGGAGCGTCACCCGCCGCCCAGGTGATCTCGTCCTTCGCCACCTTCGCGGCCGCGTTCGTCGTACGCCCGCTCGGCGGCCTCGTCTTCGGTCCGCTCGGCGACCGTCTCGGCCGGCAGAAGGTCCTCGCCACCACCATGATCATGATGGCGGCCGGCACGTTCGCCATCGGCCTCATCCCCAGTTACGCCACGATCGGGATCGCCGCCCCGATCCTGCTGCTGCTCTCCCGCATGGTGCAGGGCTTCTCCACCGGCGGCGAGTACGGGGGCGCCACGACCTTCGTCGCCGAGTACTCGCCCGACCGTCGTCGCGGCTTCCTCTCCAGCTGGCTCGACTTCGGCACCTTCGTCGGCTACGCGCTGGGCTCCGCCCTGGTCACCACCCTGAATCTCGCCCTGAGCGACGCACAGATGCTCTCGTGGGGCTGGCGGATCCCGTTCCTGATCGCGGGCCCGCTCGGGGTGATCGGCCTCTACATGCGTCTCAAGCTCGAGGAGTCGCCCGCGTTCCAGCAGCAGCTCGACGAACACGAGGAGAGCCTCGCCAAGGAATCGGCGGGCACCGAGTTCAGGACCATCGTCAAGGACCACTGGCAGGCCCTGCTCATCTGCATGGGACTGGTACTGCTCTACAACGTCACCAACTACATGGTCACCGGATTCCTGCCCACCTATCAGACGGAGACCCTCGGCCGCTCCAGCAGTTCCGCGGACGTCCTCGTGCTCGTGGGCATGGTGTGGATCGTGCTGCTGATCACCTTCCTCGGCAGGCTCAGCGACCACGTCGGCCGACGCCCCCTCTACGGCTACGCGGCGGCGGGCATGATCGTGCTCGCCGTCCCCTCCTTCCTGTTGATCAAGATGGACGGAACCTGGCCGCCGGTCTTCGGTGTCCTCATCCTGTCCACCCTGCTGGCGTGCTTCGCCGCGCCGAGCGCCGCGACGCTGCCCGCGCTGTTCCCGACGGCCGTCCGCTACGCGGCCATGGGCATCGGCTTCAACTTCGCGGTGGCCGCGTTCGGCGGTACCACCCCCCTGGTCACGGAGGCGCTGGTGAGCATCACCGGAAACGACATGGTGCCCGCGTTCTACCTCATGGCCGCCGGCGCCATCGGACTGTTCACGGTCCGCTTCCTGCCCGAGAGCGCCCAGGTGTCCCTGCACGGCTCGCAGCCGATGGTGGGATCGAAAAAGGAGCGCCGGGAACTGATCGTCACCTCGCAGGAGCTGTACCGGGTCGGCCGCGAGACGTCCGACCGCCGCTGACATCAGACGGCGGCGCCATCGCCGTCGGCCCGGATCGTCCGCCGCACCAGGTCCCTCCATGTGGCCTGGAGGCGGGTGACGGGGATGCCGCAGGCGACGTGCAGGTGGTCCGTCGTCTCGAAGTCCACGAAAGCGAGCAGGGCGTGCGCGAGCATGTCGTGATCCCCGTCGACTCCGGTCTCTCGCAGGAGAGTCGAGACGTGACGGTGGAACGCGCGGCCGGTGTCGGAAGTGATGCGGCGTTCGTGGAGCACCTGGCGGCCCAGCGCGGCGCCCAGGTCCTCGCCGACGGCGATGCGCTCGATCAGCGCACCGCCGAACGCCTCCAGCCGGACCTTCGCGGGTGCGCCCGGTCCCAACGGAGGGGGCCCTTCCGTGTAAGCCCGCTCGAACTCCCCCTCGGCCTCGCGAAGCAGGGCGAGCAGGAGCCCGTCCCGGTCGCCGAACCGGCGGAACAGCGTGCCCTTGCCGACCCCGGCGACCTCCGCCACCTCGCGCATCGTCACATGTCCAGCCCCTCGCTCGGCCACCAGCCGGGCTGCCGCCTCCAGCAGCCGGACACGGTTGCGGACGGCGTCGGCCCGCTCGGTCGCGGTGGCGTCCCGTGCTTCCATCGGGGAGTTCCTGTCACTTGTCTGCACATCGAGCGGGGGTGGTGTCGTGCGGAGACCGAAGCGGGAGACCCACGGCCTCCACCTCGTCGCACGGTGGTGAGACGGCCGGACGTCACGGGGTGAGCTGCTGGTGCCCTATGGCCGCGAGCAGTTCCAGTTTGCTGTGGCTCTCCGTTCCGGGGCGGGTGGTCAGCACCACCAGGGTCTGGGCGCGGTTGTCGGTGAACAGGACCTGGCCGTCGACGTCGATGCGGCCGAGTTCGGGATGGACGATGGTCTTGCCCTCGTCGTAGCGCTGGGCGACCTCCCGGAGCTCCCACAGGCGGACGAACTCGGGGCTGTGCTCGTGAAGTTCGGTGACGATCCGGGCCGCGCGCAAGACGTCGCTGCCGGCGGACATCGCAACCCGCAGACGGGCGGCCTGGGCACGACCGTGGCGTTCGTGGTCCTTCTCGGGATACACCAGTCGCTCGGCGGGATCCATGAACCAGCGGTAGTACGCGCTGCGGGCCAGTCCGGTGTGCCGGGTCTGGTCCCCGAGCAGCGCGACAGCCAGCGGGTTCATCACGAGGGTGTCGGCCAAATCGGTCAGCACAAGGGCCGGGGAGTCGTCCAAACGGTCCAGCACCCGCATCAGCGTCGGGCCGACGTGCTCGGAGCGGTGGAAACGGGCCGGGGCGTTGTGGCCGATGAGGACGAAGAGATGGTCGCGCTCGTCCAGGGTCAGCCGCAGCGCCCGGGCGAGGGCGGTGGTGATCTGGACGGAGGGCTGCGGGGCTCGCTGCTGTTCCAGACGGGCGTAGTAGTCGGTGGACATCCCGGCGAGCTGAGCGACCTCCTCGCGGCGCAGCCCCTGGGTACGCCTGCGTGGCCCCTCGACCAGCCCCACGTCGCGGGGGCGCAACGCCTCACGCCGGTGACGCAGGAACTCCGCCAGTTCTTTCTTTTCCACACCCGACATCCTCGCCGCATCCGCCCCGGCTATCCAGAGACCGCCGATCCATGGCTGAGCGCCCGAGAAGCGGGTGCACCCGGGCGGTTCCGGACGCACCCGAGCACCACCGATGTCCTCAGTGACCGCTGAGCAGGGCGAGGACGTCACCGTAGGAGCCGTTGGCCTCCGCGTCGCGCACGAACCGGGCGCGCTCCACGACGAGCTCCTTCGCATCGGGCCTCTCGCGCAGCAGGTCGAGGGTCTCGGTCAGGAAGTCGTCCAGCGGCATCGACGACTCGTCGTCCTGCTGGCCCAGCAGCGTCGTGCGCACCCCCGGCGGGGCCACCTCGATCACCTGGACACCCGCACGGGCGCCCACGAGCTGCACGCGCAGGCTCTCGGAGAAGGAGTGCAGCGCGGCCTTGGTCGCGTTGTAGGTCGGGGTGATCGGCAGCGGCACGAACGCCAGCGCGGAGGTGACGTTCATGACGACCGCGTCCTCCTTGCCCACCAGGAGCGGCAGGAAGGCGTACGTCATCCGGATCGTGCCGAGCAGGTTGACCGTGACGTGGTCCTCCGCGATCGGGAGTTCGGCCGGGTCGAGCAGGTTCTCCCGCAGCATGATGCCGGCGTTGTTGACCAGGATGTTCAGCTCGGGGTAGCTCTCCGCCACGCTCGCGGCGGCCCCGGCGATCGACGCGGGGTCAGCGACGTCGAGGGTGAGTGCGTCGATGCCCGGGTGCTCGGCTGTGATCTCGTCGAGCAGCTCCTTGCGCCGCCCGGCGACGATCACCTTGTTGCCGGCCGCGTGCAGACGCAGGGCCAGGCCGAGCCCGATGCCCGAGGTGCCGCCGGTGATCAGGATCGTGTTGCCGGTCATCTTCATGGAATTCTGTCTCCTTCGCTGGCCGCGGGCCGGTGAGCGCCCGCTGCCCCGACCGTAGGAGCGCCGGCGCGGAGGCGGGAGAGGAGGGCTTGTCCATGGATCGGCCGTCCCTGCCTGGTGGAGCTCGCGTCAGCGGCTGTCACGCGGGACGGTGTCGAGGGCGGCGGTGTACTGGTCGTCGGTGACCGGCTCCAGCCAGGTGGTGCCGTCGCCGGTGGCGTCACCGACCACCAGGGCGAGGTGGGCCATGAGGGTGGTGTCGGTGGCGCCGTGCCAGTGCTCCTCGGCCGCCGCACACTGGACGGTCTCACCGGCGCTGACGCGGACGACCTTGCCGTCACGGGTGCCCACCAGGCCGACGCCGTCGGTGATGTGCAGGACCTGGCCCAGAGCGTGCGCATGCCAGTTGGTGCGGGCGCCGGGAGTGAAGCGCACCAGAGCGGCGGCCAGACGGGCCGGCTCGGCGGGGGTCGAGATCATGTTGAGGTAGACGTCACCGGTGAAGCGCTCGGCCGGGGCCTTGAGGGTGGGGGTCTCGGTGATGTGTTCCATGACGGGAATCCTTGTCGGGGGAAGCAGGGACGGTGCCGGGAGGGTCACGATCCAGCTCTGCTGGTCTGTGGTGTCCGCCGGGTGCCGACACCCAGGAAACCCGAGCTCAAGGAGGTGAGGAAGGGTCTGCCGTTACAGGTACCGGCAGGGCCTCCCACAGGTGTACCGCCCGGCCCGGCCCGTGATCACGTCGGGCGGGACTGTCGCTGCGGGGTCATGACCCAGCGGATGGTCCGGGTCAGGGCCTGCCCGGTGGGACGTACGGCGAGCTCCTCGACGACCGGCACCCGGGGCAGCCACAACATGCCACGGGCCCAGGGCGGGAGCAGCACGACCGCGTTCGCGGCAAGGCCGCCGTAGAAGGGTCGTAGCGCAAGGGGCAGCGGCGGCCGGAACAGCAGGAAGCGGGCGGCTGCGCGGGCCTCGGACGTGGCCCTGAGTTCGTGCCGGTAGGCGGTCAGACGTTCGGACAGCTCGCGGCGGTCGCGGGGTGGATCGCTCACCCCCAGCGCCTCGGCGACCCGCCCGGCGTCGGCGACGTAGCCGTCGTAGCCGGCGGCGTCCAGCGGGTGGGCTCCGAAGCGTTCGTGGGCGCGCAGGAAACTGTCCGTCTCGGCCGCGTGCACCCAGCCGAGGAGGTGCGGATCGGCCGCGTGGTACGGCACCCCCTCGGCCGTCGTCCCACGGATCCGTTCATGGATGCCACGGACGATGTCGACCGCCCGCCCCGCGTCCGCGGCCGTGCCGTAGGTCGTCACAGCCAGGAAGGTGCTGGTGCGCTGCAGCCGGCCCCACGGGTCGCCGCGATATCCGGAATGCCCGGCCACCGCCGCCATCGCCAGCGGATGAAGGGACTGCAACAGCAGCGCGCGCAGCCCACCGATGAACATCGAGGCGTCACCGTGGACGGTGCGGATCGGACGGTCCGGCTCGAACCAGCGCGGGCCGGGGGTGTCGTGAATGCGGGCGCGCGCCGCCGGTCCGTCGGGCCCGGCGACGCGGCGGAACAGGGCCCGGCCCATCTGTTCACGGACTACGGTCAGCACGGTCGGCCTCCACTCTCCCGCTGTCCAGTGTCCGCGATGGCCGCCGAATCCGGACATGGCGGCGGGGCCGCCGGTCACCCGGCGCCGCGCCGGCCCACGGCGCCGTACGCGGTACCGGCGACCCGCACCGCCGCAGCCGGTTCTGCCAGGGGTACACGGCTCCCGGAACGCCGACTGGTTCGATCGCATGTTCGATGGCGGGATGCGGGAATCCCCATGGACCGCGATGCCTCCTCCGGGCTTGGCGCCCACGCTCCCGGGCCTTGGCCATGCACGGCCGGGATCCCCGATGACGTGCTGGTGGCCAAGGCGCCGGTGTACGGCCCCGGTGGATTCACGTGCTCACAGCCGGTGCCCGAGGCGGAGAGCGCCGGGTACGGGGCATGCGAGTTCGCCCCGGACGGCTTCTCGGTCCGGTTTCGCGCGCACCTCGTATCACCCCCGCACCCCCGCACCCCCGCACCCCCAAGGGCCGGACGGGTCCTGACCTCCAGTCAGCTCCGTACAACCCGAAGGATGTCCTGGGTGTCATAGCTTCCGATACGACGACGTGATGCCTCGTCAACCAGGGGGCCGGCATGACCACGCGCAGGATCAGACACACCTCGCTCACGATCGGGACCGCCGTCGCGTTGGCGGTCGGCGGTCTCGGTCTCGCCCCGGCGCCCGCCGCGGCCCTGCCGGGCGCGCCGCGTGCGGCCGACGACGAGACAGTGATCCCGTTCGGCACCAGGGGCGATCTCAAGGCCTATGTCGAGACCCTCGCGCTGGGCGGCGGGAAGCTCAGCGTGCTGGGGACGGCGGACCCCGAGACCGCACGCGGGCTGTGGGAGTTCGACCTCCCGGCCGTCGGCACGCCCCAGCCGGGGCCCCGGCAGCTCGCGGTACCCCAGGTCTGGACGAACTACCCGTGCGAGGGCGTCGACCCGGCGGAGTACACGTGCAGCGGGTTCTACTCCGAGCTGTGGGCGCTCGGCGACGGCCGGGTCGGCTTCATGACGCCGTTCGGGGGCCAGGAAGCCCTGGGCGGCGGGGCTCCCCGGAGCGAGGTCGGGCTCGGCACGTTCGACTGGGAGTCACCGGACCATGTGGTGGCGGCCGGCGGTTCGTATGTCGCGGTCAACGACGAGGGCGTGCAGCGCATCGGCTCCTTCGCCCCCGGCGTGCCCTACCCGGGGCAGGTCCACACCCGCTCGGTCACCGCGGTGTCCCTCTGGGGCACCAAGATCTGGAAGCCGGGCAGCGCTGTCGGCACGGTCAACTCGTACGACCTCGTCACCAAGGCGAGCACGGCGAACCTGGCGCTCGGCTCCGGCTGCGTCCCCGACGACCTCCAGGCGGTGGGGCGTTGGCTGTACTGGCGCTGCTCCGCGTCCGACAAGGCCGGGGTGTGGGACAACAGCACCGGCAGGAACATCCCCGTCCCCGGCGCGCTGCCCGCCAAGGTCGGCGACGGCTATCTGGTCCAGCAGTCCGAGGACGGGCGGACGGTGACGCTCACCGACTTCCACCTCGGCGCGGGCCACCCGGCCGCCACCACTCCCTTCCTCACGGCCCCCGAGGGGGCCTGGGTCGGCATGCTGACCGTCGACCGGTACGGCGGCCATGTGGCCTACGTCGACGACGAGCAGATGATCCACATCCGGCCGGTGACGGTGCCGCGGTCACGGATCAGCCTGTTCGACTGGCGCGCCGACCCCACGGTGGACCTGCGCGCGGCGAGTGACCGGCTGTGGGAGAGCACCTGGCGGTTCACCCGACCGCCCGCGTCCTGGAAGCTCACCCTCAAGGACGCGTACGGCACCACCGTCCGCACCCTCACCGGCAGCTCCCACGAGGGCGCCGCCGTCCGCGCCTCCTGGGACGGCAAGGACGACGCGGGCGCGAAGGCGGTGAGCGGCCGCTACCACTGGACCATGACGGTGGACCCGGGCGACGGCGGCGCCGTCCGCACCCTCCCGACCGGGAGCTTCTGGCTCTCCGGTGGCCGGTCCGCCTTCCACGACGCCGACACCGACGGTTACGGCGAGCTCTACTCGATGACGAGCGGCGGCCTGCTCGAAGCCCACCGGTTCGCCGACGGCAGGCTGACCGACTCCCGCGGCTGGTCGGGCTGGAGCCCGGGCACGCGCTTCGTCCCCGTCGGCGACATGACCGGCGACGGCTGCTCCGACATGCTCAGCAGGACCACCGACGGCAAGCTGTACCGGCACTCCGGCGGCTGCACCGGCATCTTCCTGCCCGACGCCGAGCGCACGCTGGTCGGTTCCGGCTGGAACGGCTTCGACACCGTCGTCGCCGCCGACGACTTCACCGGTGACCACCGCCCCGACCTGCTGGCCCGCCAGACCACGACCGGCTACCTCTACCTGTACAAGTCCAACGACCGCGGCGCCCTGGACCCGGGTGTGCGCGTCGGGACCGGATGGAAGGGCTACACCGTCGTCGGCGCCGCCGACGTGACCGGCGACGGCATCGGCGACCTCATCGCACGGGACGCGGGCGGCGAGCTGTGGCGCTACGACGGCAACGGCACGGGCGGCTTCAGACCGCGGACGCTGGTGTTCCGGGACTGGGGCGCCGGCCGCGACGCGATCATCGCGGTCGGCGATGTGACCGGCGACGGCTTCCCGGACCTCGTCTCCCGGACCACCGACGGCAGACTGCTGCGGAACAAGGGCTGGGGCGACGGCACTTTCAGCGCCACCTACACCCTCGCCTCCGGCTGGCAGACGTACGGCGCGCTGTCCTGAGGCACTCTGACGGTTTCGAGCGGCGGGCGGCGGAGCGCGTGAACAGGCGTCGCCGGGCGCCCAGTCGGCCGTGGCGTCCGGGCTGCGTCCCTACGGCAGCACGGTGTTCGTCGAGGTCCCGAGTTCGGTCAGCAGGCCGCGTACCCGCTGTTCGATCTCGTCGCGGATCGGACGGACCGCCTCGACGCCCTGGCCGGCGGGGTCGTCGAGCTGCCAGTCCAGGTACCGCTTGCCGGGGAAGACGGGGCAGGTGTCACCGCAGCCCATCGTGATCACCACGTCCGAGGACTGCACGGCCTCGGTGGTGAGGATCTTCGGCGTCCGGGCGGAGATGTCGATGCCGACCTCCTTCATGGCCTCGACCACGGCGGCGTTGACGGTGTCGGCGGGTGCGGAGCCGGCGGAGCGGACCTCGACCCGGTCGCCGCCGAGGTGGGCGAGGAAGGCGGCGGCCATCTGGGAACGACCGGCGTTGTGCACGCAGACGAACAGCACGGAGGGACGCGGAACGGCAGTGCTCATGACGTGAGTCCTTGCGGGTGGAAGCGGTGGTCAGGAGGGGGCGAGCTCGGGTTCGCCGTGCGGGACGACGAGGTCCGCCGCGCGTGCGGGACGTCCGTACACGACCGCCACCGCGCCCAGGCCGAGCGCGGCGCCGATCAGCTGGGCCGCGATGAACGGGGCGAGGGAGGCGGGGGCGATCCCGGCGAAGGTGTCGGTGAAGGCGCGGCCGACGGTCACCGCGGGGTTCGCGAAAGAGGTCGAGGAGGTGAACCAGTAGGCGGCCCCGATGTAGGAGGCCACGGCGGCCGGGGCCAGGACGGTACGGCCGATGCGCTCCAGGCCGAGGACTAGCAGGATCAGCCCGGCGGTGGCGACGACCTCGCCCAGCCACAGGTGCCCGGACGACCGGTCATGGGTGGAGAACCGGACCAGCGGCTCGGCGAACATGGCGTCGGCCAGGACCGCGCCGCCGATCGCCCCGACGACCTGCGCGGGGACGTACGCCGCGACCTCCCGCAGGCCGGGACCGGTGCGGGTGCGGCGTCCGGTGAAGTACGCGGCGAGGGTGACGGCGGGGTTGAAGTGCGCGCCGGAGACCGGCCCGAACAGGGTGATCAGCACGGCCAGGCCGAACACGGTGGCGAGCGAGTTGGCGAGCAGTTGCACGCCGACGTCGTGCGACAGCTCGGTGGCCTGGATGCCCGAGCCGACCACGACCGCCACCAGCATGCCCGTCCCGATGGCTTCCGCGGCGGCACGGCGGCCGAGCGGCGTGCTCACGCGGGTACCTGGTGGGTCTGGGGCGTGGTCAGGAACGCGGCGAGCCGGTCCAGGACTCCGGGCAGCACCCAGTAGTACACCCATGTGCCGCGCCGTTGGCAGTCGATGAGTCCGGCCTGGCGCAGCAGCTTGAGGTGGTGGGAGATCGTGGGCTGGGACAGCTCGAAAGCCGGGGTCAGCTCGCAGACGCAGACCTCGCCGCCGTCGCCGCGCGAGGCGATCATCGACAGCAGCCTCAGCCGTACCGGGTCCCCCAGCGCCTTGAACACCTTGGCCAGCTCCCCGGCGCGCTCCTCGTCGAGAGGGGCGGCGGCGAGACCCTGGCAGCAGGCGGTGTCCCGGCCGATCACCTCGAGCTCTTGTTTCGACATTCCTCTATGTTGACGTTTTTCGATTCAAGGCGCAAGGTGGAGTTGCATCCACGAACGTCGATACAGGCCGTTCCGAGGCGCCGCCGTGCCCCGACACCCAGGAGTGCGTCATGAGCGAAGAGACCACAGAGCTGCGCGAAACCGTCCGCCGACGGTACGCCGCGGCTGCCGTGAGCGTCACCGAGGGCGGCACCTCCTGCTGCGGCCCCCAGCCGATCGAGGTCGACGCGAACTTCGGCTCCACGCTGTACGCCGCCGACGAGCGCGACGCCCTCCCGGCCGAGGCCGTGGCCGCGTCGCTCGGCTGCGGCAACCCCACCGCCGTCGCCGAGCTGCGCGAGGGCGAGCGCGTCCTCGACCTCGGTTCCGGCGGCGGCATCGACGTCCTGCTCTCCGCCCGCCGCGTCGGGCCGACCGGCAGGGCCTACGGGCTGGACATGACCGAGGAGATGCTCGCCCTGGCCCTGGCCAACGCGCACAAGGCGGGTGCGACGAACGTGGAGTTCCTCAAGGGCACCATCGAGGCCGTCCCGCTCCCGGCGAACACCGTCGACGTGGTGATCTCGAACTGTGTGATCAACCTGTCCGTCGACAAGCCGGCCGTGTTCGCCGAGACGTTCCGCGTGCTCAAGCCCGGTGGCCGGATCGGCGTCTCCGATGTCGTCTCCGACGACGCCCTCACCCCCGACCAGCGGGCGGAGCGCGGTGACCACGTCGGATGCGTCGCGGGTGCGCTGTCCTTCACCGAGTACCGCGTCGGCCTGGAGGCAGCCGGGTTCACCGATGTCGAGATCACCCCGACCCACTCCGTCTGCGACGGAATGCACTCCGCGATCGTCCGCGCCACCAAGCCGCCGTCCGCCGAAATCCCGACCTGGGCAGCGGAGTCGGACGACGCGTGGCGCGGAGTCCACGCCGGCCCGGCGGGCGCGGCACCGTCGCCTGCGGCGGACGCAGCCTCCGCTTCCAAGGACCGGTGGCCGGCCGAAGCCTGATCGCCTCGCCCTCGCCTCGCCCGGGGCAGCGATGTGCGTCACGGTGACGCACATCGACGGCCTCGTCCTCGCACGCGAACTGGCCGCGACGGCCCTGCTCGCCCGTGCGAACGCGAGCACGACGACGACGGCGCTCACGTGGACATGTCAGCAGGCGTCGTACTTCCAGGCGTCGCCCTCCAGCGTCCACGGCTGCTTCGACCGGTCGAACTTGGGCAGGCCCTCCACCTTGTAGGTGGCACGGCCGAGGTCGCCCGACACGTCGGCCTGCACGTCGGTCGCCGAGTGGTCGGGCCCGTAGTCCGTCTTCGCCTGCTGCACGACGCCGCTGTACGCGTCCTTGGTGATCTCCTTCGCGCAGCGCGCGGACAACATGGCGTACGCGGTGTCGGTGTCGGCGGCGAAGTAGGCGGCGGTGTAGACGGCGACGGCGGCCTCGAGGTCGTCGCCTACGTGGTCGGCGGGAACGCTGACGGTGGGTTCGGCGGCCGGTGTCCCGCTGTCGCTCGCGGCCGGGGCGTCGTCGGACGAGGAGCAGGCGGTGAGCGCGGCGAGGAGCAGGGCCGCGGTGGCGATGGTTGCGCGGGTGCGCATGGTTGTCCCCCCTGGACGGTGATGCCAAAAAGGGCATCCTGCCACGGCCGGGACGGGCGACGGCCACGCGGGTGGGACATCGGCGGGGCCCTGTGACAAGGCCGCCATGGGGATGTGACAGTCGGGCGCGTCACCGTTCCCCACCTGCACCCCCACCGCACGACCACGCGGCGCATGCCGTCGGCCCGCGGGGCGGAGCACTCGATGTCCCCGTACGACGGCCCGGCGCGGGTGTCGCGTCACGGCCGGTCGGTCACATGCCAGCGCTCGGCGTCCTCGGGGCCGGGGACCTCGGCCTTCAGCGCCGCGTAGACCGGCGGGACCGCCGCCGCGGCGAGGTGGGCGAGTTCGGGGAGCCCGGTGAACTGGTAGCCGTCCTGGGTGTCGCCGATGATCTCCTTCACGACTTCGGGCTGACGGCCGTCCCAGCCGAAGATCTTCCGTCCGGCGGACCCGGGAGGACCCGCAGAGCCGAGGAAGGCCGCGAAGACGTGCTCCACGTCCACGATCCGGTGCCTGGCTGCCTGGGCGATGGCCTCGGCCGCCCGCAACAGGTCCATGACCTGTTCGTCGGGCAGCACGTCGGCCGTGGCGGGACGGCGCCTGAGGAGCGCACGGCGCCCCTCCGCGGCGAGCACGTAGAGGTAGACGGGCGTCAGCCCTGCCCACCGGCGCAGGGCGTGGGGCGTCTCGAACCCGTACAGACCCAACTGGACCAGCAGGTCCCAGCGGGTGAGGGTGCGCCGTCCTGCCCGGGCCGCGTTGTCGGCGGCGTCGTCGAGGAGCCGCAGCACGCCCTCGTGCACATAGCGCCGCCGCAGCGGTGGCAGGGAACGGGGGACGCCCAGTTCCCCGTAGGCGCCCATCGCCAGATGCCCGCCCCAGTGGATCGGGGCGCCGTCCCGGCCGGTCGCACGCCAGCGGGCCAACTGCTCGCGCTGTACGGCGTGCAGCGCGTCGAGCACGGGCTGCCGTCGGACGAGAGCCGACAGCAGACGCCGGTCGATCACGTCGCCCGCTCCGCCCGCGGCCGCGGCGTGGGACTCGCTCGCGGTCTCGGACTCACTCTCGAACTCGAACTCGCTCTCGGTCTCGGTCTCGGTCTCCGACACCGAGTCGATGACGGGGAAGCTGGTGACGACGAGGCGGTCGGCGCCGGCCCACAGCAGGGCGGGTCCCAGGACCAGCCACTCGCCGGCCGAGACGTTCCCCACGTCACCGCTGTCACAGGCGAGCATCAGGACCTGACGAGGCATCGGGTACTGGTCCGGCGCGTCGATGAGCATGTGCGAGGTGAGGACACGCGGGGGCACGGCGGACGGGTCCTCGGCGCTCCCGGGCCTGAGCTGGACGCCCCGGCGCCCCGACGCGCCGTCCTCGGCCACATGGCAGACGAACACGGCGCTCGTCTCGGAGCCGACGCCGCGCAACCGGGCGGCGAATTCCGGCAGGGACAGATCGGCGGTCGGAGTGACGGTCTCGACCCCTTCCGGGACCAGACCGAGGAGCTGCCGGGCCGTCGGCAGCTGCTCCGCTTCGTCCGCCCAGGGCAGATCGCCTCCCGGCTCCACCACGACGAGGCCGAGCGGCGGAGCGTCGTCCAGCCGCGGCCGGTCGGCGAGCTGGGCGAGAAGTCCGGCCGGCGGCACGAGTACGGCGGTGCACCTCTCGACGAGCCGTACGTCCCGTTCGCCGCCCGGGATGCCGACGGCCGGCCACGGCACATGGCCGAACTGGGCCGCGGGCGCGATGGCGAGCCGCAGCCCTCCGCGTCCTTCCAGGAGCGCCCGGGACAGCGGGGGCGGAAGCAGGGCGCCCAGACGACGTCCGAGAGAGGACTCGGCGTGCGCCGGGCCCACCAGGAGCGGGCTGTTCAGCACCCGGTCCTCCCAGGCGGGAGCGTCCTCGCCCGGGTACATGCCGGGCAGTGCGTCCCGCAGGTCGGACAGGGCCTGGGCCGGCTGTGTCCCGTCGGCCAGCGAGAGCGTGCCGCCCGTCACGGGACCGCTCGGCGGCACGAGGGACCAGAAGACGGTGTGCTCGTGGACCCAGGTGCTCCACCACCAGGTGCCGGTTCCCAGCGCGATCTCGGCCATGTCCTCCAGGGCGAAGACGCGGGGTGGCTGCTCGGTCCGGTACCAGTGAGCCAGTTCCAGACGGGAGGCGCCCCGCACCCGGATGAAGGGGGCGACGGTCCGGGACGCCTCGAAGGCGCTGCCGTCCTTGTCCGGTCCGAGCTGGAGGCGGGCCGACTCGATGAGCTCGGCGAGGGTCTGCCAGTCCGCGCCGGCCGCCGCCTGGTGCATGGCCCGCTCGACGGTCCTGCCGAAGACCCCCCACCACTGCCGGCGTTCTTCCGTGCTGCGCAGCTCGTGCCGGGTGGCGTTGAGCACGGCCAGCGCCTCGATACGGCTCTGCAGTGCGGCGAGCCGGTGCGTCGGTTCCGTGGCCAGCCGGTCGGCCAGGGCGTTCAGATGTGTCGCGGCTTCGATCGGCCGGTCGAGTCGCATCAGGAAGCCGGCCGCTCCGTCGCTCGCGCTCAGGGCGGAAACGGAGTCGCTGTCGACCACCGGCGAGGTCCGAAGGTCCGCCAGACTCGTGAGCGCGCTGCAGCGGATCATCTCGAGTGCCACCGTCCTGCCTCGACCGGCCAGACCGAAGTCCTTGTCCAGGGAGTCCGGTTGGACCGCGCGCGCGACGACGAGCCCGGCGCCGGCCAGGTAGAAGGCGAGCGCGGGACGGGTCGGCAGCGCCGACTCGGCGGTCAGGCGCAGCAGGGCGACGGCCGTCGTCAGGTTGCGGCGGGTGACGCGCTCGGGCACCTCCCGGGCGATGGTCTCGATGAGCCCTTCGGTGTGACCTTCGGTGTGTCCTTCTGCGGGGCCGCGCAGCAGCGCGATCCGGAATCCGGCGATGCGGATGTCCTGTCGCCTGTGCCGGGCCCAGTCGTCCCGCGCGGGGTCGAGCCCCCGGAGGGCGGCTTCGGCCGCGTCGGCGTTCCCGAGATCCAGTTCGGCGAGGCAGGTGATCAGAGCGGCCGGCCCGGTCGGTTCCCGGCCCGGCACGGCTACGGCGCTCTTGGCGTCGCCCGGATGCCCGTGCTCCAGCAACGCCCAGCCCCTCAGGAGGGCGGTCTCGGGGCGGTGACGGCCTTGCGCGGCGGCCTCGAGCCTGCGCAGCGCGGCCACCGGACGCCCCAGGCGAAGGAGCCGATGCGCTCGGCGGGCCGCGCGGCCCTCGGAGCTGAGCGCCCGGGAGACCGGCGGGCGGTCGAGGGGGACCCGGGTCAGTGGCGGACGCCCGCTCCAGGCTTCGGCCGCACGGGCGGTCAGCCCCAGGCCGACGGCCGCCGGCAGAACCCAGGAGACGGCTCCGGTGATGAGGGTGACCGCCGCGACCACGGCCGCGAGTCCGCTGAGTCCGCGGGCGGCGAAGACCGCCGTCAGTGCGTAGAGCGGCCACGGCTCGTCGGCCCGGACGGCGAGGAGAGCCGCGGGAGCCGCGGCGAGTGCCAGAGCGAGTGTGTGCTGCTGGTACCGGCGTCGCACCGCGAAGCTTTCGGCGACCGCCTGGCCGGTGGCCGTCCGCCGCCCCGTTCCCCGTACCTCCCGGCCCTCCATGCAGAGGTGGCGCGCCTCGCCCGCCTCGCCCCAGTGGGCGATCGACGGCAGGGCCAGATGGAGGACGGTGAGCACCGCGGCGGCGTCGACCAGACCCGCGGCGGCGGCCACCACGGCGAGACACCCGTGCCACGGCCAGCGCAGGGGCAGTTCGCCCACGGGCAGGTCGTCGGCCAGGTCCAGCGGCTTTCGGCGCACGTCCACGGAGGACGGGACGGCCGCGAAGGCGACCAGCCAGGCGAGCCATCCACCGTCCCGGGTGACGGCGAGGACGAGCAGGGCGACGACAGCGGCGCCGCGTGCCGTGTACAAGGCGGCCACGGCCATGCGTTGACGCCGTCTGCCCTTCGGAGTGGGTCCCCAGGCGAGGCCTTCCGTCGGCTGCAGGAGAGCGCCGGTGGCCGGATGGCCGCCTTCCTTCGCCAGGAGGTACTGGTTGAGGACCTCCGACGAGTTCTCCAGACGGCCGAGTCCGAAAGCCTCGCTGACGACGTCGATGTCCGTGGGCTGCGAGCCCTCCCGCGAGGTGATCACGAGTGCTACGGCGATCAGGCCCACGCCGACGTGCTCGAAGCCGTAGAGGCGGGCCGCGGTGCGGGCGACGGCGAAGACGTCGGCCAACTCGGCGGAGGTGTCCGGCCGTGACCGGAGCAGGGAGTCGATGCGCTGTTGCGGCAGGGCGATCCGCACCCGGGTCCACTCCGTGGTGGCCACCATGTCCAGGGCGGCCACCACCCGTTCCCGTTCCGGCAGCCGCACCGGCATGCTGTCGATCACCGTCAGCAGGCGACGGGCGTTCTCGTCCAGAAGTTCGTCAAGAGATGGCTCCGCCATGGCTCCTCGCCGGTGCAGGAAGGATGAGGATCGGGGAGGCGCGGCGGACCGTTCAGACCGGGGAGACGCTGTCCTCGGCGAACTCCTCCCAGGACAGCGGAGCCAACTGCCATGTGCCTGTGGCGGCGTTGGCCGTGGCTGCCTTGCCCGTGGCTGTGGTGCCCGCGGCTGTGGTGCCCGTGGCTGCCTTGCCCGTGCCGGCGCCCGGGCCGCGGATCCTCAGCCGGGGCCGGGTGTTCAGTCCTCTGCGCAGCGCGCTGAGTTCGAAGAGCGGGGTGAGCCCGCCGTCGAGGGCGACCGCTTCGGCGGCGAGGGCGGAACCGGCCGACGTGCCGATGCCGGCGCCGACGGACGCGACGGGCAGCGACATCGGGGCCAGGTCGACGGACGCCTGGAACTCGACGCGCGTACCCCCGCTGCTGGACACCAGGATCACCGCGGGGCCGGTCCTGACCAGCTTCGTCACGACGACGTGATCACGGCGCCAGACGCCGGCCTTGTGCAGGTCGGCGATGCCTCGCTGCAGTGCCAGGTGGTCGCCGACCACCTCCTCCGTGCAGCCGACCGCACGCAGATACGTGGCGTGCGCGTCGCGGAAGGTCACGGTGACCGTCAACTGCGGTGCGAGTCCGAGGACTTCGGGGGTGCCCACCTCGCCGCTGACGGCGACGTCGACATCCCCGGCGGAGGAGTAGCTGTGGGCGATGGGAGCCCCCGGACCGACCGTCTCGAAGGCGACGCCGAGCTCCGCGAGCGAGGTCGTCCGGTGGAACCGCCGTCCGCGCAGTACTCCGACGTCTCCTAGCGCCACCGGGCTGTTGGGCATCCAGACGGCGAAATAGCCGAGCCCGTCGTAGATCTCTTTCGTGTACCGCTCGTGGATGGCTGTCGTCATCACGCCCCCGCCCTCGCCCAGCCGATGAATCATCGTAACCTTCCGGTCACATGCCGTCACCGATCTTTGCGAAGGTCGCCCGCTCTCGCCGCCTCGACTCGACCGAGCCGGCACAGCGGAACCCGCTCGGGGTCACGGCGCGGGAGCGGGCAGGGCTCACCTGCCGGGGTGTCGCCCGGGCTCCGCGTCAGGACAGGGCGAGAACGCAGAACTCGTGGCCCTCCGGGTCGGTCAGGCACGTCCACGGGACGTCGCCCTGGCCGAGGTCGAGGTCGGTGGCGCCGAGGGCCCGCAGCCGGTCCACCTCCGCCGACCTGTCGTCACCGGGGTACGGCAGCAGGTCGAGATGGACGCGGTCCGGCACGGTCTTCGCGCCGGGCGTGCGGAGGAGCTCGAGATACGGGCCGACACCCCTGGCGGAACGCAGGACCGCATGATCGTCGGTCACCTCGTGCAGGGTCCAGTCCATCGCCTCACCCCAGAACCGGGCCATGGCCCGCGGATCCTCGCAGTCGACCACCACCGCGGCGATCGGCCCGGTGTCCCGGTAGACCTCCCGAGGCTCCAGCACACAGAACTCGTTGCCCTCCGGGTCGGCGAGGACGGTCCACGGCACTTCTCCCTGGCCCACGTGGGCGGGCGTCGCACCGACGGCCTGGAGGCGCGCGACCAACTCCGCCTGGTGGGCCGCCGAGGTGGTGGCGAGATCGAGGTGGATACGGTTCTTCGTCGTTGTCTTGGGTTCCGGGACGGGAACGACGTCGACGCAGACGGCGACGGGGTCCGGCCAGACGAGGCCACCGGCGGGTCCGACGTAGGTGGTCACGCCGGGGCTGTAGGCACTCCAGCCGAGGGCCTCCGCCCAGAACCGGCCGACCGCCGAGGCGTCGAGAGCCTTGATGTTCACCTGAACAGGTCGGAGCGCCATGCGGCCGATCCTATGCGCCCGCTCTGTCGACGACCTGCGGAGCGGGAGGAGAGACGAGAACCGGCGGACCGGCCTGCGGCATCCGGCGCCCGGCGCCCGGCGCCCGCACCCTCGGCGCCGGGGGCCCGCGAGGGTGGAGGACGGGGAAACCGTGCGGCACCGGATCGGCCCTCGGAGCGCGGCACGTTCGCGGCTCGGCGTCCGCCCGGGTCGAGGCCTCGTGCCGCGCTCCGAGGGCCGATCGGCTCAGGCCCGGCGCGCCTCGGCCGTGCGGGAGGCCGTCGGTGGAGGATCGGTGGGTGGCGGCCTCGGGACGGGCCGCCCGGCACCGCCCCACCGTGTGAAGAGGTCCGGTCATGAAACCGTTCGACGATCCGCTGCTCCAGGCCCTTGCCGACCGGGCACGGGAACTCATCGAGGGCGACGCTCTCGACACCACGCCGACCACGACATGAGCGCCGCCGCGCGCGGGGACGTGCCGGGTGACGGCCGCTACGGCGAGGCCGTCTTCCGTCCCGAGCAGGCCGGCGAGGGCGAGCGCATCGACTTCGGCGCCCTCGCCTACGACGACATCACCATGACGCGGCTGCGGGCTCTCGGGGTCGGCCCGGGATGGCACTGCGTCGACGTGGGTGCCGGCACGGGCACGGTCTCCCGCAGGCTCCTGGAGGAGGCCGGGGTGGCGAGCGTGCTCGCGGTGGACCGCGACGTACGTTTCCTCGGCGCGCGGCCCGTGCCGGGGCTCGACGTGCTGGAGGCCGACATCAGCGCGCCGGACGCCGTCCCCGGCCGGTTCCCGCTCGTCCACGCCCGCTTCGTGCTGATGCACCTGGCCGAGCACGACCGCCTGATCACCGAGCTGGCCGGACTCGTCGCGCCCGGCGGTGTGCTGGTGCTCAGCGACGCGATCGACCTCACGAGCGACCGGGCGCCCGACACGCCGTACAGCGCGGTGATGCGGGCGATGTGGAAAGGGCTGCGGGCCACCATCGGCACCGACGTCTCCTGGGTGCCGTCGTACCCGCAGCTGTTGCGTGGGGCGGGGCTCGACTCCGTCGCCGCCGAGATCCATGTGCCGCCGCTGCTGCCGGACAGTCCCATCAGCCGCTTCTGGGCGGACACATGGCAGCGGAGCCGCGCGGCGATGCTCGCCACCGGCCTGGTCGACGACGCGGCCGTCGACGAGGCGGTCCGGTACCTGGACTCCGACGAATGCGCCGCGCTGTCGGCCGGCATGCTCACCGTCTGGGGGTGGAAACCCGAGGAGGGCCCGCGATGACACCCGCCCCCGGCCCCTCACTTCGCGGCGTGACCGTGGCGCCGCCCCCGTCGGTCCACGACCGGCTCACCGGGTCAGAGGGTGAGCAGTTCCTCGTAGAAGCCGCCGAAGCCGTGTTCGCGGTCGACGAGGTGGATCTCGAGGATCCAGTGACAGTGACGGCCGGCCTTGTCGGTGCGCCGCAGAGGGGTGTCGTTGGCCGGGGTGATGTACGACTCCGTGTCCGCGCCGTCGATCCACTCGTGCGGGAACTCCCCCACCAGGTGCCCGGCGTGCCAGCCGCCCAGCTCCCACCCGTGACCGGCGGCCAGCCGCTCGACCTCGGCGTACAGCGCCTTCCCGGTGATGTCCGGGTCGCTCTCGAAGAACCGCTTGCCCGCGGCGAAGACCTTCGGCAGGTCGTCCCGCAGCCGTCGCTTCACCGGATCGTCCCCCAGGACGAAGGTGCGGCCGAAGTCGGCCTCGTACTCCTCGAAGATCGGCCCGAAGTCGGCGAAGACGATGTCGTCCGCGCCGATCACGCGGTCCGGAGGGTTCTCCTTGTACGGCGCCAGCGTGTTCGGTCCGGAGCGCACGATCCGCTTGTGCCAGTGCCGGGTGGTGCCGAAGAGTTCGTTCGCCAGGTCGCGGACGCGGTCGCTGACCGCCCGCTCCCCCTGGCCGGGTGTCACCAGTCCGCGCTTCCCGATCTCCGTGAAGAGCCGTTCGGCCTTCGCCTGGGCGTCCAGCAGTCGTGCCGCGCGTGTGGTCTCGTCGTCCGCCATGGAGCCGACCGTAGGAGCAGGGATCGATCTCCGGCAACCGGAAATCCCGCGACGAAGAGCAGCTGCACGTCGACGCGCGCGCCACCCGGAATCGGGCACCGCGTCGGCGTGGCAGGCGACCTGCTCGGCGGTCCGGTCAGGAGGCGGTCAGGCGGGTTGCCACAGCTCGACCCGATTGCCCTCGGGGTCGGTGACCCAGCCGAACCGACCGACACCCTCCATGTCCTGCGTCTCTTCGGCCACGTCCGCTCCCTTGGCGCGCAGTTGCGCGAGCATCGCGTCCAGGTCGCGGACCCGGAAGTTGAGCATGGTTCGCTGGGCGCGGGACCCGAAGTAGTCGGTCTCGGACTCGAACGTCGCGAACACCGTCGGCCCGGCTCCCTGACGCCACAGGCCGTGCTCATCGGCGTCCAGGCCCAGGCAGTCGCGATACCAGGCGTTCAGGGCCGACGGATCGGCAGCCCGCATGAAGTACCCACCGATTCCCACCACACGTTCCATGCCGTCATCTTGCCAGGACGGCGATCGGGCGGGCCTGCACCACTCCCGCGGCGCGCTCGTGCTGCTGCCCTGATGCCCGAACGCCGCGATCCCCCCGCCTTCCGCGCCCTCGGGCCACACCCGCCCCTGGGGCGCGGATCAGCTCCGTACGGGGGAAATCGGCGCGAAGCGCCCACCCGGCGGCGAGCTTGCTGCGCAAGGTGGCACTCCGGATCGGGGAGGGAACGTGAGGATGTTCGGCCGTAGCTCGGCGCCACCCGCATGGTGCGCGTGGATGACGTCCCGGCAGTGGGGTCGGTTCAGGAAATGCATCAGGGAGGCACTTGCCCGGCACCACAGCCCACAGGAGTTCGACGAGGCGGCGGGCATCGCGTGGCTGGTCGTCGACGAGAACGTGGCGAGAGCACTCGGACCCGCCCGGGTGGACCTCCGTCCGTTGGCCGAACTGGCCCGGAACAAGCCGGAGTTCAGCTGGCCCAAGCTGTTCGCGGACGAGCTGTTGGTGGCCGGACTCACCGACTTCTGCGACCGGCGGGAAGCAGAGGCCGAACAGATCCGGCAAAAACTCCTCGGAGAGGGAACGGCCGGGCTCCGCCGCCGCCTGGCTCCCAGGGTCGGGCGGCGCACGGCCACGGCGAAGAAGGACCAGATGGTGGAACGGCATCTCGGCGCCGGCCTCGTCGCACAACTCGCCATGGTCGTACGGGACGAGGAGGGACGCGCGGAGCTGGACTGGCCACGGATCAAGGTGGCCGACCTCGCCCGTCTCTCCGTGGACACGACGGAGTTGTGGGCCATGGGGCTGCACAACCTGCGGGGGTGCCGGTACCGGATGCGCGGTGAGCAGCCCATCACGGTGCTGACCGGAGGCACGGATGTGTCGGCGCAGCTTCTGCGCCTGCCCGAAGTGGCCGAGGACCCCCTGCGCTTCGGCGCGGTGGTGATGATCCCGCTGCCGAACGTGCTGTGTTTCCACGTCGTCCGGGACGCCGACGCCGTGGTGGTCATGGAGACGATGCGGGAGCGCATCCCGGCCATGCTGCGCCAGAGCGGCGCGACGAGCGACTCGCTCGACGAGACCCTGTACTGGTGGCACGACGACAGGGCGGAGGAGATCACGCTCGACGTCTCGCCGGGCGCCGGTGGTCCGACGGAACTGACGTTGGCGTCCTCGCAACCCTTCTCCGCGATGCTGACGAGGATGCTCGACGGCTTCGAGCCGCCCGAGGACTGCTGACCTGCCCCCACGCACACGCACGCACGCGCGCACGCGCGCACGCGGCGGAGGATCGGACAGGGCCCGTCCGCGCCGCGTCACACCGACGGCACCGGGCCCGTGCCGGAGCGGGGTTACGCCCCCTTCCGGAACAGTCGGCCGAGCGCACGCCCGGTGCCGTCCTCCCAGGTCGCCCCCTCCGCCAGCACCCCCGCCGCCACCGCCAGCTCCCGGCGGCGCAGGTCCACGACGGACTCCACGAGATCGGCGTACTCGGTGATCGCGGTCCGCCCGTCCCACCACGCCGACGCCCCCACCACGAGGCCCACCGCGGCGGCGGGCCACCACACGGGCGCCAGCAGCAGATAGCCGCCCGCCCAGGCGGCCTGGATCACCCTGGTGTCGAACAGGCCCCGGGCTGCCGCGACTTCACCGCGCTCCGCATCCGTCAGCACCAGCCACAGCCGGGGCCACGCCGATACCAGATCGACGCCGTACTCGTGCCGCACCCGGGTCTCGACCGCGGCGACCCGGTCGCCCATGTGGGTCGGGCGGGACGGCCTGGCGAGTGCGATGCCGTTGCGCGTGGCGGCCCACCGGGCCAACTCGCGTTCCTCCTCAGGGGTCCGGCCGTCCTCCCCGATGTTCCGCAGCGCGACGAACTCCCGGTGCGCCCGCTCCCAGTCGGCCTCCCTGGCGGCGGTGCGGCGGCGCTCCAGCGGACGTGCCCAGCCGGGCCAGCGACCGGTCCAGCAGGCCTCCACCGGCGGGGCGGCGGCGCGCACCGCCAACCCGGCGGCGAGCGAGGCGAGGGCCACACCCACCGCGGCACCGATCTGGGAGACGACCGGCGCGGCCCCGAGCACGGCCGCCCACCGCTGGAGGCCGGCCAGCACCACCCGGGCGTCCAACGCGTCGGCCTGCCCCGCCAGAACCGCGACGGCCGCCGTGGCGATGTACAGCAGACCGGGCAGTGCCAGCCTCGACATCCAGCTGTCGAGCAGGCGTTTGCCCAGCTCGCCCAGGAGTCCGTTCACGGCAGGTCGTCCGGTTCGAGAGGCCGGTCGTGCACCGCGCAACGGGGGATGCGGCCGCCCGGCGCGCGCTCCTCCGTCCGGGCGCACAGGCCCGCCGGACAGACGTACCTCTCCGTGCAGCCGCGGCCGCCCCGAAGGCCCGCGACGCCGGCCCCGGGGCCGCGATGTTCACCGTCGTCCGGCGAGATCCCGAGCCCGGAGAGCAGCGGGCCGACCGGCTGCCCTTCCCGTACGGCTGCGAGCACGGCGTCCAACTCGGCGGCCGGGCCCGGTTCCTGGCCCATCGCTCTGCGCAGCCGGGGCAGCCCGGCACAGAAGTCGGCGAGGTGAGGGTCGGTTCGGGACAGCACGGGGCGAGGCCTCCCGGCAGTGGTCGAGGTGTCGTCTGCCGTCATGATAATTACGCACAGTGCGAACACGGTGACGTGGAGTCCCGAACGGGGCAGCCGAAAGGATGAGTTGTGGTCCAGGAGCAGCTGATCACCGCGCTGGACAGGCGCGTCAGGCGCTACCGGCTGACCCGGAACCCGACGGTGCTGTTGTGTGCGCAGGCGGCCCACGAGTCCTGGAACCTGCTGGAGGCCCTGCACGCGCCGCCCGGCGGCCCGGTCCCTCCGGGGGAGGCCGACACGGTGTACGCGCTGACGCTTCGTGGGTGGGAGGTGCTGGGTCGGTGCAGTTGGTACCAGTACCGGATCGGCACCGGCTCCCCCGAGGAGAACCAACGTCTCCTTCGCTTGGCCGAGACCGCGTTCGGGGCGGTCCACCGGGTGAAACCCCGCGCCGTTCCGGCCCGGCTGCGCGAGGAGTTCGCCCGCAGGGAGCGGGCCGCGCGGCGGACCATGACCGCTTTCGGGGAGGAGGTCGCACGGCTGGGGGACGCGCTGCCGTCGCTGGACGGGAACCTCGGCGGTCTGCGCCCGTTCCGCGAGCGCTTCGAGGCACTGCTGGCCGAGCTGCCCGACGCGCATCCGCGGGGCCTGGAGATCATCGTCGGGGCCGGCCGGCTGCGCATTTTGGAGGCGGTGGCTGCCGAGGACGTGGCCGAGGTCCGGCGTGCGGTGAGCCTGCTGCGGGAGTCCGTGGCCAGGCGCATGGCGGACAGCTCCGTCGCGGGCCTCTCCGCGGAGGTCATGGCGCTGCTGACCGAGAGCGATCACGGACATTTCCAGCTGGTGGGCACCTATCTGACCTGGTGTTACGAACGGTCGGGAGACATGGCCGAGCTGGACGACGCGATCGCGGCACTCACCCGTGCCATGGACCACGCGAAGACCCTGCCCGAAGGCTTCGGCCACCTCATCGACGCCGCGCAGAGGTGTCTGGTCCCCGCCCTGAAGCTGCGGGCCGAGGGAGTCGGGGATGTCGCGGCCGCGGAAGCCGCGGTGCTGCTGGCCCGGCTGTGCCGGGCCAGGGTTCCCGAGGGCGGCGCGCAGTGGTCGGAGCGCACCGTTGCACTCGCCGGCGCGCTCCAGGTGCAGCACACCCTCACCGGGGAGTGCGGCCCGGCCGCCGAGGCGCTGGACCTGCACCGCAGGGCGGTCGATGCGGCCGCCGCACCCGGCGAACTCTCCTCCTGCCTCCAGGCACTCGCCCTGTCGCTGTCGCTGCGCTACGACCGGGAGTTGCGCGCCGACGATCTCGCGGAGTCGGTCGACGTCCAGCGCCGCGCCCTCCACCTGGCGGAGGGCGCGTCGGTGCGCCGCGAGAGGTCGGCCAACCTGGCCCGTCTCCTGATGATCCATCACCGGGCGGTCGGGCTGCCGGAAGCGCGGGACGAGGCCGTCCGGATCCTGCGCTCCGTCCTGACCTGCCCCGATGACACGGTCACCTACCGCATCGGCCTCCTGCGTCTGCTGGGCGACACCCTGCGCACGGTGGCGCACGACGGGCACGACCGCGGGGCGCTGGAGGAGGCGGAGGAGGCCTGGCGCACCGCACTGGAGCTGCGCACGGGCACCCCCGCACTCCGGGCCGGGCTCTCCGTCGGCCTGGCCCGCTGTCTGCGCAGCAGGCACGAACTGTTCGGTGACAGCGCCGCGTTGGACGAGGCCGTGGCGGTGCTCACCGATGCGGCGGACGTATCGTCGTCCGGGGCCGAGGAGCTCAGGACGGTGCGATTCCTGGCCGAGACGGCCGAGGCCGCGGGGTACTGGGGCCAGGCGGCAGCGGCCTACGGGCGTGCCGTCGATCTGCTCCCCCGGCTCCTCTCTCCGCACCGCCCGCTCGCCGATCAACGGCAAGTACTCCGCGGACAGGGTGACTTGGTGGAGTCGGCGGTGGCGGCGACGCTGGAGGCGGGCCGTCCCGGCGATGCCCTGCTGATCCTGGAGCGCGGACGCGGCCTGCTCGCGGCCCACCGGCTGAGCCACCCGGAGGAACGGGCGGGACCACGTGCCGACCGCCCCGGACCGGACGGTGAACTGCAACGGCTGACCTCCCTGCTGGACGATCCGGACCCGGATCCCGATCCCGATCCCGCGCGGCGCCGGTCCGCGGACGCCCACCGGGATGCCATGCTGCGCCGCATCAGGGCGCTCCCCGGCTTCGAGGGTTTCCTCTACGGGACCGGAGCGCGGGATCTGCTCCCGGTGGCCGAACAGGGACCGATCATCTCGGTCAACGTCTCCCCGCGACGCTCGGACGCCCTGATCCTCACTCCGGGTGGCGTACTGACCCTGCGACTCCCCGGCCTCACCGGCCACGAACTGGCCGCCCGGACCGAGAAGTTCCCCATCGACGTCGTCGCGGCGGAGACCGGCTCACCCGCCGAACGCTTCACCGCGCAGGCAGGGGTGCGCGACACGCTCGGCTGGCTCTGGGACGTCCTGGCCGCCCCCGTTCTGGACTGCCTCGGCCACACGGCCCCGCCGTCCGACGACGCGGACGACGCCGCGTGGCCCCGCGTGTGGTGGGCCCTCACCGGACCGCTGGCCACGCTCCCCGTGCACGCGGCGGGCGATCACGAGCGGGCGGTGAGCGTCCTGGACCGGGCTGTCTCCTCGTACGTCCCGAGCATCCGTGCCCTCCGCCACGCCCGCACCAGACCCTCCGTACCCCCTGCCCGAAGGCGCGGCCTGGTGGTGGAGGTCTCGGAGGCGCCCGGCTACGGAAGGCTGACCCGGACGCGCGAGGAACGCGCCCACTTCGCCCGTCGGGTGCGCTCGACGGACCTGTTGTCCGGCGCGGGGGCCACCTTCGAAGCCGTCACCCGGAAACTGCCCGACGTCCACTGGGCGCATTTCGCCTGCCACGGCACCGCCGACCCCCGCAACCCGTCCACCAGCCACCTGCTCCTGCACGACCGGCCGCTCCTGGTCTCCGACATCTTCCGGATGCGCCTGGAGCACGCCGAACTCGCCTACCTCTCGGCCTGCTCGACGGCCGCGTCCGGCTCCGCGGCACACAACGAGACGATGGACATCGCCTCCTCGCTGATGGTGGCGGGTTTCCAGCACGTCGTCGCGACCCGTTGGCCGGTCGGCGACCACCGGGCGGCCGAGGTGGCGGCCGCGTTCTACACCCACCTGGCCGACGCGCCCGCCCTGGCCCTGCACCGCACGACACGCACGATGCGGGACGCGACCCCGAGGCTCCCGACGAAGTGGGCCGCCTACGTGCACACCGGCATCTGAAGACCGTTCCTCGCGTCCGTCCGACGGGAACACGGGCGCCCGATGCGGCAGACACGGCCGGGGCGTCGATCCA
Organism: Streptomyces sp. NPDC002884; assembly: GCF_040295245.1. Taxonomy (NCBI): domain Bacteria; kingdom Bacillati; phylum Actinomycetota; class Actinomycetes; order Kitasatosporales; family Streptomycetaceae; genus Streptomyces; species Streptomyces sp. NPDC002884. Next base: position 259,669 of record NZ_JBEOVB010000012.1, read on the forward strand.
CGAGGCCCGGCCGGTCGGAACGAGGCCTGACGGTAGCGTGATCGACATGACCGCTGAGGGTGGGGCGACAGACGGCCAGGCGACGGACGGCGAAGCACTGGTCGGCGGCACGATGAACGCGGGCGCGGTCTTCCGTCACGGTGCCCTGGTGGATCGCCCGGCACCGCGCACCGCGCGCGCCCTCCATGCCCATCTCGTCGCGCTCGCGGAACACGGTTTCGACGCCGCTCCGACCCCGCTCCGTCTCACTGCGGACGGCCGCGAGCAGCTGACCTACATCCCCGGCGATGTCGCCCTCCCGCCGTTCCCGCACTGGGTGATGACGGAGACCGCGCTCAGGTCGGTGGGAAGTCTGCTGCGGCGTCTGCACGATGCCGGCGCGGCCATCGCCGTCGACGCCGACGCGCAGTGGCCGCGGGCCCTGGGTGACCCGGAGGGAGGAACGATGCTGTGCCACAACGACGTGTGTCCGGAGAACGTCGTCTTCCGCGACGGCCGTGCCGCGGCTCTGATCGATTTCGACCTGGCGGCCCCGGGCCGACCGGTGTGGGACGTCGCGATGACCGCCCGCTACTGGGTCCCGATGCTCGATCCCGCCTCCGCGGCAGCCCTCCACCCCGTCGGGCTGGATGTCCTGACGCGCCTGCGGGCCCTCGCCGACAGCTACGGCCTCTCCCCGCAGGAGCGTGCCGAACTGCCCGAAGTCGTCGAGCAGGCCACCGCCGTCTGCCGGACCTTCGTCGCCGACCGCGTGGCCGACGGTGATCCCGTCTTCGTCCAGGCCCTGTCCGAGCGCGGTGGCTGGCACCGTTGGGACCGCGTCCAGGAGTGGCTGGTGACGCACCGTGAGATGTTCAGGGCCGCCCTGCTGGACTGACCCGCTCGGGTACGTCCGTCAGCAGCAGGCACCGGGCCCGGATCCGGGCCTGCGACATGGGTCCCGGACCACCGAGACCCGAGTGCCAGGGGCCTGCGCGTCCGGCGGCCGGACATCGTTCGACGGGCGGCCCGGAAGGTGCTCGACGGCGCGAAAGGGCGGCGTGCGCCGACGTGTTGTCGGGGTACGCCGCCCTCGGGCGGAACACGGTGCGGGAGGCGGCCCGCGCTGGCACGGCGGCTACTTCGGGTCGCTGTTGAACTTCGCGGCCGACCAGAAGCAGCCGAGTACGGCGAGGCCCAGGCACCAGGCGACGGCGATCCATCCGTTGTGGCCGATCTCGCTGCCGAGGAGGAGTCCGCGCAGGGTCTCGATGGCCGGGGTGAAGGGCTGGTACTCGGCGATGGGCTGGAACCAGCCCGGCATCGCGTCGACCGGGACGAACGCGCTGGAGATGAGCGGCAGGAAGATCAACGGCATGGCGTTGTTGCTGGCCGCCTCGGGGTTCGGGCTGGACAGGCCCATGCCGACGGCGATCCAGGTGAGCGCCAGCGCGAACAGGGTGAGCAGCCCGAACGCGGCGATCCATTCGAGGACCGTGGCATCGGTGGACCGGAAGCCGATGGCCACGGCGACGACACCGACGAGGGCCACGCTCATCACGCACTGGATCACGCCGCCGACGACATGTCCGAAGAGCACGGATCCGCGGTGGATCGCCATCGTCCGGAAGCGGGCGATGATGCCCTCGGTCATGTCCATGGAGACGGAGACCGCGGTGCCGATCGTGGTGGAGCCGATGGTCATCAGCAGCAGGCCCGG